>JAPLTU010000050.1 GCA_026397965.1 Verrucomicrobiota bacterium
ACGGCGTTACTTCGTAACCGTCAACGTAAAGCGGAGATACTGATTCGTGCCGTCATTGACATTTAACCAAAAATCGTAATCGCCGGGAGCGGGCAGCTTTAATCGGAATGAAAGCGAGGGTTGCTCGTCGTATTCACCCCCTTCAAGCGAAGGATGCATATGCGCATAACCAGAGTTGCTCCCCGGATCGCCGAATAAGACCGCATGGCCTAAAGAACCCATCAAAGGCAATAGCTTCACGGCCTGATGGTCTTTAGCCGCTAATTTAACCCTAATTAGAGCCGTTTCGCCGGTTCGGTCGGTGTTGGACGTGTGGCTAACCAGGCTGAGATTGGGGGCCACTGGGACGCTCGCGCGTACCTTTAGCGGTAATAGGGCGGTGCATTCCGCCAACATCACTCTTTCGCTGCGGCGCGGGATAAAGTCTGCAAAAGCTTGGAGCATCTCGCCGGCTTTGTCTGTTGAAAATTCCGTCGGCAGCTCAAAACTCCATCGCCCATCCTCGGTGGGAGTCGGGTGAAGGTGCACGTAGGCCCGCGCTCCTTTAACCTGTCGTAAATGCAGGTGAATTTTTTGGGTGTGTGAAAGCGATATTTCGTAATCAAGCATCGGCCGATCGTCTTCGCCTTTTAACCAAAGGAAGCTTGGTCCATCCGCATTTAGGGTGAGTTCCATTTTTACGGGGAACCGCATTTTTTTTGGAGAGTAATAATTTGCCTCTTCGTTGATTCCGCAAAACTCGACCCCGCGTACGAGGAGAGGTTCATGCGCCCCATGCAGGAGGGCACAATGAGTATCGGGCAGGAAACTTAGGGCCAGATAACCCAGGAGGGCCAAGAGGGAAATAAGTCCGACTTGTCGTGATTTACTCATTTATGGGCGGGTGCTTGGAGTTGGGCAAAGGTTTGCGCGACTTCGACGGGATCAAATACCGCCCCTTCCTTGCGTCTCACAATCCGGCCTTCGGCGCTGACGATGATCAAGGCGGCGTTGTGAACAATCGTACCATCGTCGCGCACTGTTAAGATACCATAATGTTTCATCAGGTCTTTGATTTGCGCGGAGTCACCTGTCAGGAAACGATGTCGTAGCGGGTTGATCTGATAACCGTCCGCATAGGCCTTCAAGACCCCCGGGGAATCGTTCTCCGGGTCGAAGGTGATGCTAAGCAAGCGAACCGCTGCTAGGCTGGCATCTTTATCCAACTCGTCTGCCAGGTTCTTCATCGCTTGGGTCGAAGCTGGACACATGCGTGCATTGCGGCAGCTTGTGAAAATAAAGTTTATCGCCAGGGGCGCTCCCAGAATGTCTTTCTTGGTCACTAGTTTGGCGGTCTGATCCCACAGGGCCATGTTGGGCACAAGTTCGGACGGTATTCGCGTCACCAACCGACCCTTATCCAGGGTTTCGAGATGTAAGGCATCGGTAATTTCGGCGATTTGGCGCAAGGATTCAGGCTCAACGGGAAAGACCCTTAATGCGAATTCAGGATCAGTGGCGGTGCTGATTTCAAAGCGGACACGGCGACCCTCCCAGGCGATATTATTATCCCCGCTGGAAAGCTTGATTTTACGCGTCGCTAACTTGATCGGTTCTCCCGAGGGGCCGAGGAGTTGGATTTCCGCTGTGCTTCCTTTCTGGTCTTGCTTAACAATCAATGCGGTTGATACCTGCGTAGAATCGGCGGCAAGCAAGGCTTGGCAGCCGAGTAAGAGTCCTAAAATGAGAGGGAGTGATTTCATAACTGGTCGCCCGATGGGCCAAGCATCAATTCCATCATTCCATGACGAACGCCGCGGTGCGTCAGATGAAAGGCCTCGGCTCCCGTTAGGTCAGCTAAGGTGCATAAGGTGACTAAGGCTGCTGGCATGATATCAAGGCGGTCCTTAGGTAGGCCGGGAACGCTTTGACGTTCTTGGATATTCATCGCGCATAATTTGTCTTTTAATTCCCGAATTCTTAAGAGAGGCAATCGCCCTCCGATGGGTGCTTCTCCGATCGCGCTTAAATAAAGAGCGATGCTGGCGAAAGCTCCGCCGGCTCCGATGATCAAGAAGTTTTCCGCCGCCTTGCTGGGGATGATCGTACTTAAGGTGTTAAGTAGGTGCGAACGAATCGAAGATTGGTCATGATCATCCACTGCGCCTAAGCCCCCGCGGAGATAACCATGGGTTAGTCGAACCGAACCAAGGGCAAAACTGCGCGCTAAGGTACACTGCTTCCCTCTTAGCGCCATCACCTCCAGACTGCCGCCGCCAAGGTCGAATGCTAAGATGTTTTTATAATCGGAATAAAGGACGTCAGACCGAATACCCGCCGCGGTCAGCCTGGCCTCGACCTCACCCGAAATGATAGTCAAACCCAAGCCGGTCTTGGCCTTGATCCGATAAGAGAATATGTCCCGGTTCTTACAGTCGCGAACGGCGCTCGTCCCCAAGATGACGATACGGGCGGCCCCATGCCCCTTGGCGACGGCTATCAGCCGGTTGATGCCTTCAACGGCTTCATCCATGATATCTGAAGGGAGAAGTGCGGCTTCGTCTCCGGGTTGGAATAGCCGGATTGATTCCGAACTGCGTCCGATCTCCTGTTGGGTTTGGCCATCAGCGACGGCTACCTTGATCGAATTAGAACCCACATCAATAACTGCAATCTTAGTCATAATTAGTAGCGTAAATCTCCTTTGAAGCCGCCGTAGAAATGCACCCCGTCCTGAGTATCGAATTCGGCCGATCGGACGGCGGTGAAGAAACTGGCGGAAACGGCTTTTAGTTGGAAGGTAGCCCCGAGGGCGAATTGTAAGACGACGGGTCGACGGGTCACGCCGCGGGATGCGTTGAGACTCGTGCCATCGATGGAGTAATTATGGACGACGACTTCGAGTTGCGTATCTGCGAAGCCCCATACGGAAAAATCGGGCGACAGGTCGATGGCATCGGGGACAAAGATAGGATCATAGCCGTTGGAATGCCGAATATACGAATGTCCCCAGGACCGGTCCAGGTTCAGGCCTAAGCGCAGTTGCATGCCAATAATAAATTCGGTGCGAATTGTCCCAAGATCGAGCAACGCGCGCACGATCAGATCGCGATACCCCCGGTCGATCGTGTCTAAATTTAAACGCCGGCGAAACTCGCCGTTTAAATTCACGACGGGCTCATTGGGCATTTGCGTTCGCCAGCCGGCGGCCGGTTTTAGTCCGACCAAGTGGTGAAAGTTATTCTGGGTTCCCGTTCCGCCGGCAGCCTGACCAATCATCCCGAATTGTAATTCAACAGAGACTAGGCAGTCGCGACGTCCGCCACGGTCTAAGACGGTGCCATATCCGTAACTGAAATAAGCCGCCCCAGAGTAGGGTAGATCGTCTAAACTGGGATTCGATGCAAGGGTATCAGCCGGAGTGTTAATCTCTTGGGTCAAAGACGCGTAGGCATGCTCGCCTGATGCCAGGGTCAGCTTAATCCCTTGGGTATAATAACGGTCCAGGTTTCGCGCACTGAACTTATCATTTTCTTCGGTCAAGGATACCCGGGCTTTCACGCCGGCCGTCGGTAAAGGTGAATCGAAATCAATCGCCTGTGCCGCCGCGGCCAAAAACAGGTAGGTGAAGAGTGCAAGAGACCGCATCGAGGAGGGTAAGCAAAGGCTCGGAAGGCTGGGGGGACAACGCCTTTCTACTTGTGAATAATGTTCTGCCGAAGTATTTGACAGTCAGGATGTCGCAAACTTCCAAAAGCACTTCATGGGCTAGGACGGAAGTCCTCGCGGACGGAACTGCTTTGGTCACCTTGGGCGGAGTCTGGTCTCTGCATGAAGAACTTCCCGATATCATCATCAAGGGCGATAAGGTCCAGGTTAGGGCGGAAGACTTGGGAGATTTCGACTCCTCCCTACCCTCTTGGCTTTACGGCAACTTTAAGAACATTCGACACATTGATCTAGTCGCCCTTCCGCAGCGCCTTCAGGCGTTAGTTCAATTAGCTGAAAAGGCTTCCGTTAACGAAAGCCCTTCGACTGAAAGCAATGTCCTCGAACGTTTCGGCAATTGGGGGGTCGACAGTTCGTCCTCCTGGTCGCGCGCCTTCGATCATATTGGTAATACCGCTTTAGGATTTATCCGATCTGTCTTCGGTCGAGCCAAAGTAAATTGGTCGGACTTACCTCTGCAGCTGCAGACCGCCGGGGTCGATGCGCTTCCGATTGTGGCGCTCCTCGGCTTTCTCACCGGGCTAATCATGGCCTATGTTGGCTTGATTCAGTTACGGCAGTTGGGCGCAACGGTGTATGTCGCTAACCTGGTGTCTCTGGCGATGACTCGGGAGATGGGCGCCTTAATGACGGGCATTATTGCATGTGGTCGAACTTCCACTTCTTTTGCGTCTCAACTAGGGAGCATGAATGTCAGTCAGGAAACCGACGCCTTGCGCGCCCTCGGCCTTAACCCGATCGAATACCTGGCCATTCCTCGTATCGTCGCCGTGACACTGATGATTCCACTGTTATCATTATTCGCGACTTTCATTGGGGTACTCGGAGGTATGGTGGTGGCTTGTGCGGGCGATCTCAGCGTCGAACAATACCTTACCCAAGTCATCCTCGCCATCACCTTCAAGAGCTTCCTTGTGGGCTTCATTAAATCCATCGCCTTTGGTTTCATCGCGGCTTGGGCCGGATGTTATCGCGGTTCCGTCGCGCATCGTTCCGCCCTCGGCGTCGGAGAAGCGGCTACCTCGGCGGCCGTGCTGGGCATCACGCTCATCGTCATCGCGGACGCCATTTTCGCAGTGCTCTTCAATCTCTTCAAGTTCTGATGAGTACCAAGGAAGATATCTTGGTCAGCGAAAACCTTTCAATCGGCCACGGGAGTAAGGCGATTATGGATCGAATCAATTTCCGTCTTACGGCCGGAAAAATCCTCGCGGTTGTCGGCCCGAGCGGTTGCGGCAAGAGTACCCTCATGCGTGCCCTGAGCGGACTTGACGAACCTCTGGCCGGCAAATCCATGCTCATGGGGGTCGATTTATCCCGCGCTGATCAAGCCTTGCGGGAAGCGACCCTGCGTCGACTTGGGTTTCTTTTCCAAGGCGCTGCCCTTTTCTCCTCTCTCACTTTACGCGAAAACGTCGAAATGCCGATGCGGGAATTTCTCCGGGCACCTAAGCGGGAGATTCGGCAGCTGGCCGAATATAAGCTAGCCCTCGTCGGTCTGGCTGATGCCATGGAAAAACTTCCCTCCGAGATCAGCGGCGGGATGATGAAGCGAGCGGGAATCGCCCGCGCCATGGCCCTTGATCCTGAAATCATTTTCCTCGACGAACCCAGCGCTGGCTTAGATCCGGTCACTTCTGGCCGTATTGATGAATTAATCCTCAAACTCCGCGAATCGTTCGGTACCACCATTGTACTCGTAAGTCACGAGGTGCCCAGCATCTTACGCACGGCTGACTTCTGCGTTTACCTTGACCCTGACACAGGCACGATGAGTGCCTACGCTCCGCCGCGCGATTTCCTGCGACCTGATTTCACACCCAAAGCCCACGCTTTCTTTACCCAAGCCTGTCTAACCTGACCATGCGACGATCAGCCAACAAAACCTTAATTGGTGCCTTTGTCGTAGGGGGGATTGTTCTCTTTACCGTCGCTTTTGTGCTTTTGGGCGCGGGCTCATTTTCGGGAGTTAAGCCGACTGCAATTTCCTATTTCGATGACTCCGTAAGCGGACTCGATATCGGTGCGCCAGTTAAGTTCAGGGGCGTCACCATCGGCAAGGTTTCGCAGGTGCTGCTCCGTACTACCGCCCAAGGTGCAGCGGATTACTCGGTGCCCGTGGTGATGGAGTTCGCCGCCGACCTCTTGACGCGTCGCGGCCTCGATCAAGCTCTTTTGGAGAAAAATGGTTTGCGCCTATCCATCGAGAAAGGCCTGCGCGCCAAACTCCAACAGCAATCCGTCATCACCGGCGTCCTTTACGTCGAACTGGATTACTTCCCGGACACCGCTTATAAGCTCCACGATTTGAAAGGGGAATCTGCCGAAATCCCCACCCAGCCGTCCAACCTCGGGGCCCTTACCCGAGCCGTCTCTCAGACACTCGACCAACTAAGCCGGGTCGACTTTGTTTCCATCACCAAGAAAGTGGACTCGATCTTAGGTCGGCTCGACAAGGGGGCGTCGCAGATCGAATTCGAAAAAATTAATACTAATCTCGTCCTGGCATCTTCTAACATCGCCCAGGTGACCGGTGATCCAGCTGTCACTAAGGCCATCGCGGATTTCTCGACGGCTATGCGCGGGATCGATGGCCTGGTCAAGCGGCTGACCACCAAGGTCGATCCCGTAGCCGATGACATCAAGGGTATGGCCACCGCCGGCCGCAAGGCGCTCGATCGCTTGAACGAAACTTCCGAAAACCTCCGGACCCTAACGAAGCCAGGCTCGCCGGCGCGCCGGGATCTTGATCAGGCCTTGGCCGACGTTTCCGATGCCGCCCAGGCGATCAGATCGCTGGCTGATTTCATCGAACGTAATCCTGAAACTATCATTCAGGGTAGAAGTAAGGCCATCGTCCCGACCGTTATTAAGGCTATCGAAAAACCTGAAGCGAAATGACCCGACTCTGCATACTCTTAACCGCGCTACTCACCTTGCCGGGATGTATCGTCTTTGATAAAAAAAGCGAAGCGGTCGCTTTTTACCAATTTAGTTCACCTCAGGCGGCCGCCGCAAAGTCGGATCCGGTCGTCTTCGTCACTCGTGCCTCGATTCCCCCCGCTCTCCGCCGCCCCAATCTGGTCATGCTGGATGATGCTGGCTGGGTGCGGATCGAAGACTCGCATCGTTGGGTCGCTCCCCTTGACCGTCTTATTTCCGAAGCCATTGCGAATCACTTAGCGTCGATTAACGGGATTTCGACGACCTTGCTTGCTCCCCCCGCTGACCACCTTGTCCTTCTGGTCACCGTCGAGCGGATGGCCGTTCAGGCACCGAAAGACGCCACCCTCCGCATCCATTTCCGGTTAGAAAATTCAGCCGGTGAAGTCATCCGTGAGAAAACCAGCGCTTGGTCGACTGTGATGGATTCGCCAAATTCGGCTGAGTTCGTCCGAGCTCAATCAAAAAATCTCGCTAATGCCGCACACGACATCAGCACATGGATACGCCCTAGCGTCACCCCTACTCCGCCCAAGCAGCCATGACCGATTCAGTGCCAAACCCCAAGTTGGGCTACTCCGAGGCCACGGGCGAGATCTGCTACGACCTGCCTTCTTCTTACGTTCCGCATCCTGCTACCGGCCTGCTTCACTTGCCACGCTTTCTCGCTAAAGCCCGCAAACATCTCACCGGCGAACTTCCCAAATCCTACCAGCGGAACTTCTGTAAGGGCTTCGATCGTTTTCTTTGCCTGCACCTCGGGGTCGAACCTGATATCGTCGTGCAATGTGTCCGTGAGTCCGTTAGCCTTCAGGACCTTGACGCCAGACTCCTGACGGTCTTTCCTACCGACCTGCGCGTGGCTATTTGGAATCGCGAGCTCGTCCAAAAAGGGATGAGCGAAATGGGTCGCGAGGCCCTCGCTGAAGCCAAACGCAAGATGGGTGCCGAGCAGCGCACCGATATTATCTCTTTTGCCGACATGATTGATTTCGATGAAGGCCGCATAAAATGACCCCTCCTGACCCTCATCCTAATCGCCTCATCATTCGAGGGATTAAATCACTTTTAGCCTGCCTGGAACATCATCCCAAGGCCCTCCGGGAAATCGTCGCCACCGCCGCCTTTGCACCCTCTTTAGCCGAGCACAATAAAGTATTCACCGAACTCGGGGTGAAGACCCGCATCGTCGGCCCCATCGAATTGGCTGAGACCGCCGAAGGTCCTTGCGACGATGTCTGCGCGTTGACTATGCGTCCCGATCTCGGTCTAGCTCGGGTTTCGGATTTCACCGAATGGCGCGAAACGCACGAAAGCATCGTTATCGCAGATGGCATCACGAATCCCGAAGACTTGGCGGCCATCGCCCGTTCGATGGCGGCTTTCGGACTCAAGCGTCTCCTGCTCTCTTCCGGCACTGAAAAAATCGCCTTTCATCCCGCAGCTTGGAATTTATCCCGTGGTTCGATGGAAAACCTGCGCTTGATGCGTGCCGCGGCTTTGGGTGGCTTACTCAAACTGGTGGAAGACCGTTGCTGCGTCGTCGCACTCTCCCCTGACATGGGTCGAAAGATCGACCTAGGGATTCCCGTTCGAGTTCCTGCTCGCCACTTGGCGCTTCTGATTTCTGGCGAACGTCTTGACCCCGACCTCCAGCCCCGGGTCGAACATTGCTTCCGTTTTCCAGGCATCTTAGGCCAGCCTCCGCTTCATTTATCCGAAGTCACCCCTTTGGTGATGGCCTGGTTCGCCGCGACCCCCAAGCCCCGCGCCGACGGCTTCATGGCTCGTAAACGCGCCCGCCATGCCAAGGGCAAAGAATCTAATCCTCCGACCGAATAACCGTTCCCATGTCTCAACCACAACCTGGTCCCGGCGAGAGCGTCATCTCGTTGCAAAATATCAGCCGTAACTTTTTTACGGCTCTTCAACGTCAGCATGACATGCTGGCTTTCAGCATCGCGGGGATGCACACCGCTGACCCGAAGGCCTACGAACATTTCTCGTCCCTTTCGCGGGTGATGCCGGTTCCCCAAGCCCATTTGCCACCTGCGCAGATGCGGGCCTATGCCCGTGGCCTCATGCTCCGTACTACCGTCAATGATCTTTTGGTCTTGGCGGCTGAATGCATGACGCAATGCCACTTGCTTTGTCTCTTCATTCGCGAGCGGGGTAAGAATCAGAACGGCAGTCCGGAAATCGACCAGTTAATCGGCGAGAAACAACAGGCGTTCGCCCAGATGAATCTGCAGGATAAATTCCAGGAATTGGAAGAAGCCTTCGGTATCGTCTGCGAACTTGAAGATGGCGTTTTCAGTTTGGCCGCCGCCCTGCGCGTTTTGGCTCGGGGCGGATTGGTGACCAATGATGACATCGCGCCTGACGGTTCGTTAACGCTCGAGTTTAAGGCCATGAAAGACTTTCCGGCCGACACCGACACCCCCGCCTCTATCGATTCGGCGCCGCCGCTTGATCTCCCCGAAGGGGTGTCTGCCCACCCTTTCTCTGCCCAGGAGATAGTACCCAGCGACAAGCCTAAGATGGTCTCTAAGCTGACGGACACCCAAAGGACTTTCCGGCCTGGCGAAATGCTAGATTTGACGGATGCAGAATTGATGGGTCTTAACGTCACTTCGGCTAAATTCATCGATGGTTTGCTGCGATCAGTAGATTTTTACGGACGAAATCAATTAGGCGAACAAGGTAAATAAGTCTCATGCCAGCCGCCGTCGCCTTGCCCCGTCCTCGCTACGTCTGGTTATGGGTGACCGGCGGTTATGTATTTCAGGCGATACCTGCGGCGATCCGCGATGAAGCCCTACCGGTTGCCCTTAAGAATACGGGCTCGGCCGATGCCGTCATTACCAAGGTGGTCGCGAGCTTGGGATTGATTCTGGGAGTCAAAATCTTACTCGCTCCACTGATATCCCTCTTTGCGCCCAAGAGTTTCATCCTGTGGACGCAGTTCTTGATCACGGCCATACTGGCTTTCTTAGGATGGACTATCGGCGGCACGCTGCCCTCTTTGGGATTGATCCTCGGAGGCTTGATACTGGTGTCGTTTCTTGCCGCAAGTCATGACTACGCCCTCGATGGTTACTTCGTCGGCTCCTTGAATGATCAAGCTCGAGCTAATTATTCTGGTCTGGTTAATTTTGCTTCAAAGTTTGGCGGCGTACTCTGTGGCCCGGCCCTGATTTGGTTAGCCGGCACCTTGATGTCCCACGGCGCTCCCCCCCATCAAGCCTGGTCCGATGCGGTTTACTTCGCCGCCGCAATCGCCCTTTTGGCTGTAACCCTAAACTTTCTCAGCTTCCGCCGGGAGCCATCCACTCCGACTGATCACCTCACCCTTGCCCAACGATCCAAGCAGATGCGCGAAGGATTGACTGACCTGCTCCGTGACCCGCGACTCGGTGCCGTGTTGGGGTTGATCTTTTTTTATCGCGCGAGTGAAATTCACATGGCGCGAATCCTCCCCCTTTTTTCCATGGCCCCGACGGCGGCGGGCGGTCTGGCCCTGAGCAATGAAAGCTACGCCATCCTGAGGCTCTGGACGGCCGTTGGCGGCTTGGCTTTAGGGGGGCTTATTGGCTCCTTAGTCGTCGGTCTATATGGCCTACGGTCCTCCCTGGTGCCTTTAGGCATCGTGATGCACTTGCCCTTAGCACTGATCGCCTGGCTCGCTTATCACCCCGGGCAGCCCCCTCTGATTATCGGCGTAGTCTTTTTTCTGGAATACCTGGCCTATGGTACCGGCCTCTGCGCGCTTTTATTATCCATGATGAAATTAGCGGCCGGTCCCAGTGCCGCGGTTCGTTATGCCGCTCTCTCAACCTGTGCCCTCTTGGCTAACTATCTGCCCGGGCTTTGGGCCGGTACGCTCGCCACGCAATTTGGTTATGCCCATTATTTTATCGGTGCCCTGCTCTTAAGCATCCCCGGCATTTGGGTGTCCGTTCGGGCCCGCCGACACTTCGAAGCGGCTTAGGCTTTCGGCAAGACGATGAGTTCTTGTTCGAACTTTATCGCCAAGTACTGCTGCGCAAACTTTTGGACGGCAGCGCCGTTAGTTAAGCCCATTCGGCGCTCCCATTCGGTATCGAAATTTGCGCCGAGACCGGCGACTTCGCGGATGAGGGCACCTTGTAGGCGGGCCCCGACGGATTGGCGGCTTTGGCGGCGCGAAACCCGTAGACGTCTTTTCGCATCTTCAATCTCATCGGGTCTGAATTTTCCGGCACGTAATCGATCTAGTTCCAAGCGCATCTCCTTGACGACCTCTTGCGCACTCTCGGGGGAAGTGCCGGCATAAAGATAGAACATGCCCTGATCGACGACTTCAATGCGCGATGCACCCACGAAGTAGGCCAGCCCTTTTTCTTCGCGAATCCGCCGGAAGAGTCCGCTGGCCATACCACTTAAAAGTTCTTCGGTGACATTGGCTGCCACCACTTCGTCGGGCCCAAAGCCGCAATGCGGGAAAGCGATAGCAACCACCGCCTGCTCGCCTTGGGCGCGTTCGAGTGCTTGCGCGGCCTTGAGCGGTTGGTGTAAAGCGAGTTTGCGGGAAGTAAAGGCGACCTTGGGTAAAACCCCAAACCGGGCCTGCACAAAAGCAAGGGCCTCCTTGCGATTAAAATCTCCGCTGATACCCACGACGATATTTTCAGCTACGACTAGGGACTGATGCAAGGCGCTGAGGTTGGCCGACTGAATCTTTGCCAAGGTCTCTGGCGTGCCATTAGAATCAACGCCCAAGGGGTGCGCTCCGAAATATTGTTTCAAGAGGCGTAACCGTGCTTTCTCGACCATATCATCTTCCGCTTCGCGGCAGGCTGAGATCATGGCCGCTTGTTCGATGGCGATGGTGTCGGGTAGCAAGGTCGGGCAAAGGATGCCATCCGCAACCAAGGCCGACACGGCTGCAAAATCCGAACTTAAGCCTTCGCCCCATAGTCCGAGGGATATCTGGGATGCGTGGTCACTGAAGGTCATGCCCAACCCGTCCACGGTGGAAGCGACTTCTTCCTTGGAGCGCTTGACCGTATCGCGGGCAAAGAGCGTGGATAATAATCCGGTTATGCCGCGCTGTTCCGCATTTTCATAGGCCGCCCCGGCGGATAAGAATACGCCGACGCCTGCCTTGGGCATCGTACTATCATGCTGAAGCACTACGCGTACCCCATTGGGCAAGGTCATCGTCTCGAATTTGTCGGGAGGATGGATGATCGGCTTAATCGTGGCCGGCACCGAGACCTTACCGCCCTTTAAAGTACCGAAGGTGACCAAGTCGGGTTTCAGCCAGCGGCGCGCTTCTTTGGTGAGGTCGTCGGGCGAAAGTTTGGCGAGGTGTTCGACCCCACGTTGCGGCCAATTGACATCGTAGCCGATGGCGGCGGCATAAGCGCTCCGGGAGGTAAAGCCATGGATACTCTTCATCCCATTCACCATCGAAACAACGGCCTGACGGCGTACTTTTTCGAACTCCGCTTGATGGATGCCGCGTTGAAGCAAGCCATCCACCAATTCGAGTGTTCCCTTTTCGATGGCCGGAATATCCGCCCCCGCCTCACCTGACCAACCCAGCCAAGCTAAGCCTAATTCGCGAATCCCAAAAGCGGAGGCATCGATACTGTGCACGAGTTTGCGTTTTTCGCGCATCTCGTTCCAAAGCACCGAACTATTCCCCGCGCCCAGCACACCTAAAAATAAATCAAGGGCCGCCCGGCCTTCATCAAAAAGACCCGGTGCACGCCAACACAGCACGCCTTTGCTCGTGTTGACATCCCGGACTAAGTCGGTGCGACGAATGCCGCCCTGAGGCGGTTCGAAGGTCGTCGTGGTCTCCAGGACCGGACGTCGGACGAAACAGCCGAACCATTTTTCCGCCGCGGCAAAAGCCTCCTCGACCTCCATCGAGCCGCCGATGGCCAGCACGACATTCGAAGGGACGTAGCGCCCGGCATGGTAAGCTCTTAGGTCGTCCGGCGTGATGCGGACGAAAAGCTCGCGGTGACCAATCACGGGGTGCCGTAACGAATGTGAACGAACGGCTTCGTGCAAAATCGATTCGGCCAACACGGAATCATGTTCGTCATCCCGCATGGCGATTTCTCGTAAAATAACTTCGCGTTCCATCTTGGCATCCGCGTCCGTGATGAGCGGATCAAAGACCATATCCGCCACGGATTCCATCGCGGTTTCAAAACCTTCTTGAGGGGCATCGATATAATAGACGGTACGATCGAAGGTCGTATAGGCGTTGGACGATCCGCCGCACCGATGGACGGCCTCCGTGAGCTCGCGATTGGAAAAGCGTGCCGTCCCCTTAAAGACCATGTGTTCCAGATAATGCGAGATACCCGAACCATCCCAACGACCTTCATGCACGCTGCCCGTCCGCACCCACGCTTGGACGGTGCATAAGCCGATGCCTGGTCGGTGAACGAAGACGACCTCCAACCCGTTGGCCAAGACCCTGCGCTCTGGCAACGGACCAGCGATTTGCCCAAAACTTAAGCCTTCGAGGTAGGACATGGATGCATCTATGCCAGCCTACCATGCGGGTGCAAGTGCGACCATGCATCGTTCAACATCAATGTGTGCACGCGAAGGGACCCCACTCTGCGGTTGAAATATACCTTTACCCCCTGTATCCCCTATTTTTGAAACTTCGACCTTAGGGACGATTCTACACCTTTACCCTCTCATTTTTAAAATGTATATTCCGCCCGAAATTCGTGCCAACCTCGAAGAAGTCGAACGACGTGCCGGTTATCTCTGGAAATTCCTCGATGTCCCAGGGCGCCAAGTCCTTATCGCTAAGCTGGAAGAACAAATGGGTGCCTCGACCTTTTGGGATAGTCAAAAAAGCGCCCAGAAGGTCATCACGGAATGTAACGGCTATAAGATTATCGTCGCCCCCCAGGTCGCTTTTCGTCGTCAGATCGAAGACGCCAAGACTTTGGCGGAACTCATCACCGAATCGCCCGATGGCACGGCGGATGCTGAAGTTGAAGAACTTCGTACCTTGGGGGCCGATTTGATTGCGGCCGTCGCCGAGCTGGAGATTGCTTCCTTCCTATCGGGCCTGCACGACAAATCCAATGCCATCATGACCGTTAAGGCCGGCGCCGGTGGCACTGAGTCTAATGATTGGGCTGACCTGCTCTTCCGAATGTATACCCGTTGGGCGGAACGTCGGGGCTTTAAGATCGAAATCGAAGACGTCGCCGAAGGCGAAGGCGCTGGCATCAGCCAGGCGACTTTCCGCATCGAAGGTCCGAATGCCTATGGCTACGCCAAGGCCGAACGTGGCGTGCACCGCTTGGTGCGGATCTCCCCCTTCGATGCGAATGCTCGTCGCCACACGTCCTTCGCCTCGGTCGACGTCGTCGCGGAAATCGACGATGACATTGAAGTTGAAATCGACGAAGCTGACCTCCGGGTCGATGTCTATCGTTCCAGCGGCAAGGGCGGCCAGCACGTCAATAAGACCGAATCTGCCGTGCGATTGACGCACATTCCGACCGGTCTAGTCGTGGCCTGCCAGCGCGAACGTTCGCAGGTCAAAAACCGCGCCTTGGCGATGAAGATTCTCCGGGCCCGCATTTACGAAAAACTGCAGGACGATAAGCGGGCGGAAATGGAACGCTACTATGGTGAAAAGGGCGACATCGGCTGGGGGAACCAAATCCGGTCCTACGTCTTCCAGCCCTACCAGATGGTCAAAGACCTCCGGACTGGCGTCGAAACCGGCAATATCCAGGCCGTGATGGATGGAGATATCGATTCATTCATTAACGGCTGGTTGCGCGCCGGCGGCCCGCGTTCACGTAATAAAGATATTAAAATCGAGGACTAACCTCACGCTCGTCATGCCTACCCGGGAAGTTCTTCGTCACAAGTTACTTGAGCCGCCCCTGTTCGCGGAAAAAATCTGGAAACTTTCGCCGGAACCTTGGCCGATTTCGCCGGCGCAACTTAAGGACCTCAAAATCATCGGGGCGGCGTGCCTGAGTTATCAACGCGCTCTGGAGCGCCTCTACGTTCGTTCCTTCACGGATAAGAAAATCCTGCGGAACCGCGATGTGTATGCACCCTGGGTTTCTGCTTACCTTGACCGCTACAAGCCGGCGGGATTGGTCGGACACGGTCGCCACCGTGCCGTCAAAGGCCAGGCGCCGCTTGTCCTCCGTCCAGATCTTCTTATTACCGAACAAGGTTTCACGATGACCGAGCTGGACAGCGTACCTGGAGGCGTCGGTCTAACCGCATACCTGAATGAAGTTTACGCCGAAGATTTCCCTTCGGTCATCGGCGGAACTTCCATGCCGAATCGCTTCATGCATTCGCTGAGTAAGCTGACGCCGCAGCAAAAATACCCTTTGGTCGCCATCGTGGTGAGCGACGAATCTGCCACCTATCGTCCGGAATTCGACTGGTTGGCCGAAAAGTTGCGGACGCTGGGCCACGACGTGCAGGTGGTGAATCCTTCCCAGGTTATGCAAATGGGCGAAGGTTCTTTCATCCCGGTCGATGGCGTACCCCGCAAAATCGATACGCTTTATCGTTTCTTTGAGCTCTTCGACCTCGCGAACGTCAAAGGAGCGGACGGGATTTTTAATGCAGTCGAAGCCGGGACGCTCGCCTTGACGCCGCCCATGAAAGCATTTCAGGAAGAAAAACTGGGACTGGCGCTGTTACATCATCCGCAACTGGTGGAATTTTGGAAAGAAAATCTACCCGAAGATCACCTCGCCGCCCTTTTTCGGATCGTTCCCCAGACTTGGATCATGGAGAAGACCGAATTACCGCCGACGGCCGTCCTGCATGCGCCGAACGTCAACGGACGACCTATCCGGGAATGGACGGAACTCGCCGAGGCCTCCCAACGTGAACGTAACCTGATCATCAAAGCGAGTGGCTTCCATGAGACCGCTTGGGGTGCCCGTAGCGTCACCCTTGGCAGCGATGTTTCCCGGGAAGAATGGCTCGAAGCGATCGAGGACGCCCTCAACCCCGAGAACGAAACGTTCCACGTCATGCAAGAATATCACAAGCCTTCGCGCCTGACCCACCCCGTATATGCCGATGATGGCGCAATCGTCCCGGCAGACGGTCGCGTCAGGCTCTGCCCCTATTTCTTTGTCGACGGAGACACGGTCGAACTTTCCGGGATCCTTTCGACCTTCTGTCCAGCGGATAAGAAGATTATCCACGGGATGACGGACGCCGCCTTGCTGCCCTGCTATCTTACGGCCTAAGCGGACGGGTACAGGCGGGACACCGCACGTCTTGCGTCTGGCCGATTTTAGCCCAATTTGGTGCCATGCGTTGCTTTGCCTTAAGTCTCCTAGTTTTCACGGGTTTATGGTCTCATCTTTTGGGGGCCGTCAGAACCAAGGTCGACTTGGTCAATCTCACTTCCGAGATCAAGCCGGGCCAGACAGTTTTGATTGCGGCTCGTTTCCGCTGCGACCCGCATTTTCATATTTACTGGAAAAATCCAGGGGATGCCGGGCAAGCCCCCTCGATTACGTGGTCCGATAAGGCTGGGACGTCGCCCGGCGATTTTATCTGGCCCGGTCCCGCTCTGCTTGATCAGGCCGGCGTCATGAATTTCGTCTATGAAGCCGAAACTTTACTGCTCATGAAGGTGACGATTCCGGACACCGCTCGCGGCGAACTTTTACTCAAAGGCAAAATCGAATGGCTGGAATGCGACGACGCCGGCTGTTATCCGCACGATAAAGAGGTCACCCTTGCCCTGAAAATCGACGGCCGCAATGAAGCGTATAAATATGACCCTCTGCTTTACGCTGAATTAAATCCTTCGCTCACGACCATCGGAGAAATCAACGGACAAACTTTACATGTCACCGTTCCGGCTGGACAGAAATTAAACGGTACCTGGTTTCCGGAACGGAACTTTGTAACCCCCAATGCCACCTTTAAGCAGCAACACGTTGGTGATAAGGTAAGTTTTTCGCTAGGGGATGCGACTGAAACGCTCAATTCTGGACCCATCAACTTTGTGACAAAGACACCGGCGGGCGACTTCGTGAACATTGCGGTCAAAATCGCCGCACCCACTCAGCAATTGAGCGTCCCGGCAACTTCAAGCCATGGCGAATGGACTCCGTGGAGCCCGGAAGCTCAGGCCAAAGCTCTTGCCGAAGGGAAGATCGTCTATGTGGATTTTACGGCTCGGTGGTGTGCCACTTGTCAGGTTAATAAGCGCGTTTACACCCAAGACGCCGTGCTCAAAGCCTTTGCCGATCAACGCGTGGTGATGCTCAAGGCTGACTGGACCAAGAAGGACACCGTTATCGCCGCCGAGTTAAACAAATACGGCCGCACGGGGATTCCGTTAAACATCATTCTCAAACAAGGACAACCGACGGCTATCCTCTCGGAGGCGCTCACGGGCGGCGAAATCATTACAGCGCTCGAAGCCGTCGCGGCTGGGAAGCCCTATCTGGCTTCTTCGGTTACCCATCCGTTCGTCATCTGGCTTCTGCTGGCTTTCGGGGGCGGAATCTTGCTCAATCTAATGCCCTGTGTCTTTCCCATGATTGGACTTAAGGTCCTCGCCTTTGCCCGTGAAGCCGGCGCCTCGCGTCATACTGTCATCAAAAACGGCCTGCTCTATTCGGCCGGCGTGATTGTGAGTTTCATTACCCTAGCCGGTCTGATCATTGCGCTTAAGGCCAGCGGTAGCTCGGTTGGTTGGGGCTTTCAGATGCAATCTCCGGGCTTCGTTTTGGGCACCTGCGTGTTGATGGTCGTCCTCGGCCTCAGTCTCGCCGGCACCTTTGAAATTGGTTCGAGTTTCGCCGGGATGGCCGCCGGCGCTGGTGATGCGGGCGTTGGATCCTTCTTTTCTGGGATTTTGGCTACGGCTGTCGCCACGCCTTGCACGGCACCTGGCTTGGGTGCCGCCCTCGGCTTTGCCATGGATAAAGACCGCTCAACTTCCGAGACCCTTCTTTTCTTCACGATAATCGGCTTGGGTATGGCTCTGCCCTATCTCTTACTCTCGATTTTTCCACGTTTGGCCGCCTTACTTCCTCGTCCCGGGGAATGGATGGAAACTTTAAAGCAAGCGATGGCCTTCCCTCTTTTCGCCTATGCGCTGTACCTTCTCTGGGTGCTTAACGCCCTCGTCGATGATGCTGGCTGGGTGCGCGATGCCTCTATCGGTCTTGCTTTGATTGCCGCCTCTTGCTGGGTCTTGGGTCGCTGGGCGGCTCCACATCGCACCGATGGGGAACGACGATACGGCCGCATTACGGCAGGCCTGATGTTTGTCGGGACCCTGGCATATTTATTCGGCTCTCTTCCCTAAGCCTTTAATCTATGGAAACAAAAAGGCCCGCGTTGAGCGGGCCTTTTCATATCAACCTTAGCTGCTTTTCTCAGAGGGCAGAGACCGGTGCGGGAGTCGGGCCGCCTGCTGGGGTAGGTGCTTTCGGCGCCGTGGTTGTGCTCGGGGCGACTTTTCCTGCGCCGGAGGTGATGACGCCAGAATAGTTAACATCGACGATGACGGCCTTGCGATCCTTGGATCCCGATTGACGTCCGGCGGCGCTCTTGTCGGCTTGCTGTTCTCCCAAGGCCATGACTTCGATGTTCGCTTGGTTAGAACCGAGCTTTGTCAGGTAATCGCGAGCGGATTGGGCGCGACGGTCCGAAAGGCCTAGGTTATATTCTTCCGTACCGAATTGGTCCGTGTAACCAGCGATAATCAATTTGGTTCCTTTGGCTTTGGCCGCGATGCCATCAAGCTTAGAACGTTCCTTGGCTTCGACGGTGTATTTATCGAAATCAAAGTAGACGGTCGCCAAAATGGCTTCGGGAGGAATGTTACCCGAGCGGATGGCATCGGCCATCCGATCAAAGCCAGCTGGACGATGGTCCAAACTGTCGGCACCATTACTTGCTCCGTTTTGGTTGAAATCGGAAGGTAAGCGAGAGGGACCGCAACCCACAAGGAGGGCGGAGGCAGCAAGGAGAAGAGAGAGGCGCTTCATGGTTAAGCAGGAATAAAGAAGGGCGGTGCGTGGTCGGCAAGCCTTGACTGGCCTAGTAACGGGCCACCGTGGTATCGATTTTCAGGGACCAAGCGTTGATTCCCCCCTGTACATTGGAGACTTGGGCGTAGCCTTTGGCTCTTAAAAACTGGGTAACGCGCAAGCTCCGGCCGCCATGATGGCAGTGAATCAAAACGAGACGGTCTTGGGGGATTTCGGCTAAACGCTCCGGGATCATCCCCATCGGAATGAGTCGTGCTCCCGCAATATTACAAATACGAGCTTCGTCCGGTTCACGGACGTCGATCAGGAGTGGCGGCGTGGCGCTGGCTAAAAGTTGGGCAGATTGTTCGATGCTGACCTCTAAGGGAGTGGCGGACATGGAAGGAGGTGGCGGACAAACCGTGGCCGCATAGCGCGACGCTTCGATGCCAAGGATAGAAGGCTGATCGCCGCAAGTGGGACAGGACGCATCGCGGGCCAGGTTTAAAACCTTAGAGGTACCGGCGGAGATATCCACGACCATCAGCCGGGAAGCCACGCGGCGGCCGAGGATGATTGCGAAGACTTCGGCGGCCATCCATGAGCCGATGACCCCGCAAGTAGCTCCGAAGACTCCGGCATCGGCACAAGTCGGGACGGTTGATGCATCCGGCATGACGGGATAGACGCAACGATAACACCCGACCCGAGGAAGGAAGACGCCGACTTGGCCCTCCGAGCGCAGAACGCTACCATGTACTAAAGGTTTCTGGGCTAATGTACAGATGTCAGCGGCTAAAAAACGGGTCGCGAAATTATCCGTCCCGTCGACCACGAGGTCATAGCGACCGATCAGACTCTCGGCATTTTCGAGCGTCAGGCCTTCGGGATGCAGTGCGACTTGTAGACCTGGATTTATTTCCAACAGGGCCTCGGCGGCTGAAATCGTCTTGGGTAGCCCTAAGGTGTCGAAGCCGTGAATGATTTGGCGGTGAAGATTAGAAAGCTCGACTTTGTCCGGATCGGCGATGCCGAGGGTACTCACACCGGCAGAGGCGAGATAGAGGGCGACGGGCGAGCCCAGGCCGCCAGCGCCTAAGATTAAAACCTTCGCGTCCCTGATTTTGACTTGGCCACCCTCCCCGACTTCCGGCAGCCTTATCTGACGGGCATACAAGGCACGTTCGTGGCCGTTCAAAGGTGCATTCGCTGCCATCGTCTCAGTGGAAGACACCTGGCCAAGGGTGTCAAACTCCTCCCAAGGCAACGAAGGTGTCGGATTGAAATATTTTTAAACCTCTCCACGGTGGGGTCGTGGCAAAAGTCTTCCTCGGCATTGATTATGGTTCAAAGCGAATTGGGCTCAGCCATGCCGATGAACTGGGCTTCGCCTTTGCCCTTCCGGCGGCGACCGCTCCCGAACTCGCTGAGAGGTTCAACCAAATCGCCCACGAAATTTCCCGACTTCACGTAACCCAGATCGTCCTCGGCTACCCCCTGTCCGTGGAAGGCGAACGGACCAAGCGTTGCGATGAAGTTGATGCCTTCGCCCTTGAGCTTGCCCGGCGTTTTCAACTTCCTATCGAAAAAATCGACGAGGCCTTGACCAGCCTCGCTGCTGATGAAATGGGCGGCCGTAAGCCACGCTCCAGTAAGGAACGGCAAGACCAAGCCCGCTCCGGCGAGCGCGATTCCCGGGCTGCCGCCGTCCTGTTGCAAGATTACCTGAATAGTCGGGGTATCGGAACAAACCTCGCCTGATCCGATGGCTAAGAAAAAACCGACGGTCGTAAAAGATGAACGTTTTTTGGCCACCGTGGCTTACGACGGAACGGATTATATCGGCTGGCAAATCCAGACCAGCCATGGGTCAATCCAAAGCGAACTCGAGGGTCGGCTTTCGCGCATCTTGAAGAAACCGATCACGATCCATGGCAGTGGTCGGACGGATTCAGGCGTGCATAGCGTCGGCCAGACTTTTCACTTCGACGCTTTTTGGCCGCACCCGCCTAAGCTCTTGGTTCACGCCATTAATTCCTGCGACCAAAAGGGCCTTTTGGTCACGCAGCTCCGGCGCGTCCCTTCTGCTTTTCACGCCCGTTATTCCGCTATCGGAAAGCGCTATCGCTACGAAGTCTGCCACGGCTATCCCCCACCCTGGGAGGCAAGGTATTGCCTCGGTACGGGTAAGAAAATCATGGATATCGCCGCCATGCGTAAGGCGGCTAAATTACTGGTCGGAAAACATAACTTCATCGCCTTTGGCGCCAATCACGGCCAATGCATGGAGAAGGAGAATCCGGTGAAAGACCTACGTCGGCTCGATGTCCGAATCAAAGGCCCCCGGATTACCATCATCACGGAAGGAAGTGGCTTTCTTTATAAAATGGTGCGACGCCTCGTCGGTGGGCTGCTTCGCGTCGGCGATCATAAGATGCCTCCCGAACGCTTGGCCGCCTATCGCGAAGAACATATTATTACGGCGGAAGTCCCCACGGCCCCTGCCCGTGGACTTTTCATGGATAAGGTCACCTATGACCCCGCGACGCTTCGGCGGACGAAACGCAAGGCGCCTTAAGCAGTTCACCTTTTAAATGGCGCTTAATGCCGGCTTAATCTCCTAACTGGTAAACTTGTGACCCTTACCTCGCCCTGCTCCTATGAAACTACTTACCCCCTCAGTATTTTTAATGATAGCCTGCTGTGCCCTGTGTGAAGGCGCAACGGGTGTCAACTTGGTCTCGATATTTGATAAGCGTTCGCTGGTTAAGCCCATCACCGAAATCGAAGGTACGCTCTCGGATGGTTCTAAGGCGACTGTTTATAAAATCGTGGTGCGCTCAATTCCGTGGGATCACGCCATGGGCCCTTGGGCACCCAACACCCTGAATGACCAAGGCGGCTTTTGGGAAGACACGGTCGACAAGAAACTCTACCGCGTCGACGCGACCTACCTGAAGCTCTTGAATACGCGCGGATGGAATATGTTCGAAGCGGATGGCACGGTGCATAAGACCAAAAACCGGACGGAGTTCGACAAGGTCGCCCGTCAGGAACTCGCTGGTTGGACGTTTGAACAAGCCAAGGCTGATGGCGTCATCAACTCGGTCATCGACCTACAACCCAGCGAACAAATCGTCACGCTTTTCTTACCCAAGAATCCGAAGGCGTCCGCCAAGGTCACCATGCTTCGACAGGCTAAGTTCTCCCCGCGTTCTGGATTGGGCATCAGCGTCAATGGCGTGCGCTTCTTCCCGCCTGAGCCCGTTGATCGCATCACTGCCTTTCAAAATATCGCGCCCCTTGACCCTCAAGGCGGTCACACCGGCTTCGGACACGAATACCATTACCACCGCGCTCCCTCCGTCATGAATAACGATAAATCCGGCAAGGTCGTCGGGTTTGCTTTAGACGGTTTTCCAGTTCGGGCGCCCACCGAACCCGATGGCTCCGCCCCTAAGGGCTTAGACGCTATCCATGGCCACGAGCACGACAGTCTGGGTTACCATTATCACGTCAGCAACGATTGGCCCTACATCCTTGGCGGATTCAAAGGCCCTTTGGGCACGGCTTCACTTGGCGACGTCGACGTCTGTGATGCTACCAAGACCGGCGGCGACGGCGGCAAGGGTGGCAAAGGCGGCAAAGGCGGCGACGGTAAGAAAGGTCCACCCTCAGGAGGCGGTTCTCCTGGCGGTAAATAATCTGCGATGCGCCACCTCCTCCTGTTTTTAAGCCTAGTCGGCTTGGTCGCCGCTCCGGCTCAGGTTCAGCGCAACGCACCTAACATCCTCATCTTGCTCGCGGATGATTTAGGCTGGAATGATGTCGGTTATCGTAACCCCAAGCGAGTCACGCCCGTCATCAATAAACTGGCTAAAGAAGGTATCGATCTTCAGCGCTTCTACACCTATCCGGTGTGCAGTCCGGCGCGCGCCGCCCTGCTTTCTGGCATTATGCCGCGACGTTTCGGCATCGTCGACGTCATGGGGCCAGGCCAACAGGGTATGCCGAAGACGGTCGTCACGCTTCCAGCCAAATTAAAAAGCCTAGGCTACCAAACTTCGCTCATCGGAAAATGGCATTTGGGAAATAATAACGGGCCGACAACCTACGGTTTCGATCACTTTTACGGTTTCCTGAGCGCCGAATTAGATTACTTTAAACACACTGATAAACGGGGCAAGCCGGACTGGCAGCGTGACGGTAAGCAGATTGAGGAGGTCGGCTATACCACTTACCTTTTTGCCGATGATGCGGTTAAGCAGATAAAGGCGCGTGATAAATCTCGCCCATTTTTCCTCCAAGTTGCTTTTAACGCTCCGCACATCGATCTGGCCGCTCCGCCCGAACTGATTGAAAAACATAAGTCAGACGGGCTCTACGGAGCCGTGGTCGAGGGGCTGGATATCGGTATCGGTCGGGTCTTGGCGGCCTTGGACGAACAGGGCATCCGGAATAATACCCTAGTCATCTTTTGCTCAGATAACGGCGCACCTCAGCGGACCGGTTCCAATTTACCGCTTAATAATTTCAAAGCGACGATCTACGAAGGTGGTATCCGCACCCCAGCGATCGTCCGTTGGCCAGGCCATACCCCCGTAGGGGTGGCGACCCAGTATGCCGTAGCCATGAATGACCTCTACCCTACTTTACTGCATGCCATCGGCTTACCGCTTGGCCCCGATGCGAAATTAGACGGCGTCAGCCAGTGGCAGGCGATTAGTTCAGGTAAGGCCATCGAGCGGACGCCTTTTTTAATCGCTTCACATGATATCGCCCTTTTTGACGGCGATTGGAAGCTCATCGAGTTTGGTGACGGCAAGCGTTCCCTCTTCAATCTTTCCACCGATATCTCTGAAACCAAGGACGAATGGGCGAAGCAACCCGAGCTCGCCGCCAAACTTGGCGCTAAATTAGATGAACTTAAAAAAGGCCTGCCGGCCGCACCTAACCGTCAAATGGACGGACCCGGTGGTGGTAAAAAAGGCGGCGGCAAAGGTGCGGGCGGTAAGGGTGCCACCAAGTAAATCCCTTTCCCTTAATTTCATCTTAACCTGTTTTTTGTTATAATCATTACCCCTCATCAAATGCGACCATCACTCCGTAACCTCGTCCTGCTCGTTGGCATCTTTTGTCTCTTGAATCCTCTCTCAGCCGCGGGGCCGACCGAAAAGGGTAAAGGTCAGGGCAAGAAATTGGAGTCTCCTGCTGGGACTGATTTCGTGACCGCGGCTAAGCCCACCGGCAAGCCGGCCGGGAACTTTACTCTTACCAGTCCCGCCGTCAAAGACGGGGGCGATTTACCGAAAGAGTTCACGGGCGACGGAGAAAGCGCCAGCCCTCCCCTCGCTTGGACCAACGCGCCGCAAGGCACCCAGAGTTATGCGCTCATCATGCATCACCTTGATCCCGAAAATAAGACCAAGATATATTGGATCATGTACGATATCGCACCGACGGTTAGTTCCGTAGCCAAGAACGTGCAAGATTTCGGCACCATGGGCAAAAGCACCGTCCACAATCGCCTCGAATACGCCCCACCCCACTCCAAGGGACCTGGTGCAAAAAAATACATCCTCACGCTCTTCGCCTTATCCGCGAAGCCAGACTTGAAGAACGCCATCCAGCCCATCACGGCGGAAGTGCTTTTGGCCGCCATCAAGGGTAAAATCTTAGGTACGGCAGATCTGAGCGTCATTTACACGAGGACCGCCGGAGCCTCTGATGAAGAAGAAAAGCGGCCGGCCCGTAAAAGCGACCGCCCGAATGAGGCCGCCGAAACCCCGCCGGCTCGCCCGGCCAAGTAAGGCTAGTTTGGGTTGGATTTAGGCGTCCAGATAGATAACCCATCTGGTTCGTGCTTTTTCGCCTCCTCATCCTGTCTTTTGGGCTACTTGTAGCTCCAGCCTGTTTCGGTCACCCGGAATGGAAAGAAGCTTCCTGCATCGGCGTGCTTGATGAACAGAATAAGTTTAGTTTCACCATCAAGTTTGATATCCCTTCCTTCCTTGTCGGCAAGCTGCCGAAAGAGGCGACCGTCCAGGAATTAGATGACCTCATGTTTGACGAAGGTCGGCTGCCCGCCGCCTACGCTCTTCGCCCCGATAAGTTCAAGGAACGTTTCGTTATCAAGGCGGATGGAAAAGTTTTATCAGTCAGGATTTTGAATTTTCCGACGGCCGCTGAAATCAAAGCCCAATCCGCCCGTCAAGGCGAAGCCGATCGCTACCCGGTGTTGATGAACGTTAAGGCGGAAGTACAAATCCCCGCCGACACTACTAAGGTCGAGGTCTTATTCCCGGCGGAACTGGGCACGGTCTTTACCAATCTTCGACGTGGCATGGAATACCAGGTCGTCATGGCAGTGATTCCTCATGAGCCTGGCGACTTCGTCATCGGTGATGAAAAGAGCGGTCAGGTCGATGAACTGCCTTGGTATGCTCACGTGAAAGCCTTCTTGGTCGGATTGCTTGGCGACGGCTTCGCCCATGTGATTCCGAGCGGCTGGGATCACTGCTTGTTCATGATGGCGATGTTTCTCGGCGCGGCCTCGCTCCGTCAGGCGCTGAGTCGATCCCTCATTTTCACGGTGGGACATAGCATCACCTTGACGGCTGTGGCCTTAGGCTATCTCGGTCAGGTCGGCCTGTGGATTGAACCCGTCATCGCCCTGACCATAGGTTTAGGCGGCTTGATGGCCTATCTCGGCAAGGCCTCCCATCGACAGATGTTACTAATTCCTGCCACCTTCGGGCTGGTGCACGGCTTAGGTTTTGCGGCGGCGGTTTCTGATCGATTAAAGGATTGGGATCGGGCGAGCATCGTTAAAATTCTCGTCGGGTTCAATCTCGGGGTCGAACTGGCGCAGGTCGCCGTCATCCTGGCCGTCGCGCTTGTTCTGACCTTAATTGCCCGCACGCGCATCCCGCAGTTGCCGCTACGTCGAGCGCTCTGCCTAAGTGTAGCCATCGCAGGCTTCGGTATTATGGCCTACCGCATCCTCGATCTCGCCGGAGTCGTCTGAGATTTTTAAATCTTACCGACGGGCCGCTTACCCGCATCGAGCTTCCGGCGTTCGGAGTCGGCCAACTCTTTCAGCTCCTTGACGATATCAGGATAGCTTTCGAGGAGGTTAATCTTTTCCGAGGCGTCCGTTTCCAGATTATAAAGAGCGAAATCAATCTTACTCTGATGGGTCTGGGCGGGGCTGCCGTCGTGCTCGGCCGGAATCATATTCTCATAACTGCGGTAGGTATGCGGAAGGTGGAGCTTCCATTTACCTTTACGAACGGCTTCCAGCTTATCGCCGTAAAAATAGGCGAAGACCTCGCGCACCCCTTTGGCTTCACCTTTAAGCACGGCCAAGAACGATTGTCCATCAATGGCCAGCTTGGGTTTCGCAACGGCACAGGCCTCCACAAGGGTGGGCACGAAATCGAGATTGCCTGCTAAGGCGTCGGTGGTGGTGCCCGGCTTGATGACGCCTGGCCAACGTACGATACAAGGGACTCTCACGCCGCCTTCGAAAGTCGTACCTTTCCCTTCGCGGAAATGACCGGCCGAACCGGCGTGCCGGCCGAAATTGAGCCAAGGTCCATTGTCACTGGTGAAGATTAATATAGTGTTACCTTCAATCTTTTTCTCTTTCAGGACGCGCATCACCGCCCCGATGGTATGGTCGATATCGGCCATGGTATCGGCGTAAGGCGTTGGGCCCTTGCCTTTGAATTCCTTGGAAGCCCCCAAAGGGGTGTGCGGCATCGAGGTCGCCAGATAAAGGAAGAAGGGTTTGTCCCGCCCGGCGTTATCTTGGATGAACTTCGTCGCCCGGAAGCCCTGCATCGTCGTGAGGGTATCCATGTCGTCGAAGGTATTGACGGCGTGGAAGCGATGCCCGTCCACGAACCAGTAGAGCTCGGGGTATTTTTGTTGGCGACTTGTGTCACCGGGGAAATATCCCTGCGGCCACATGTCGTTCGAATAAGGAATAATGAGTGACTCGTCGAACCCATGGACCGGAGGGAGGAAGATTTTTTGGTCACCTAAATGCCACTTGCCCACGACGCCGGTGTGATAGCCGCCCTGTCTCAGAAGCGTACCTAAGGTTTGTTCATTCGGGTTTAGCCCTGTTTTCGAACTAGGCCCCAAGGCCGTACCACCCAAGCCCAGCCGGTTCGGGTAACACCCCGTCATCAAGGCGCAACGCGAAGAGGTGCAGACGGCCTGGGTCGCATAAAAACTCGTGAACCTCAGTCCCTCGCGGGCTAACTGATCGATGTTAGGCGTGGCGTTCTGTTTGGATCCGTAGCAACCAGGGTCCGCCCATCCCATATCATCCGACATGATCAAAACGACATTAGGTTGGGCACCGAACGTCCATGAATACGCCAGTACAAGCAAGGTTGGGGTTAACCTCATGAATAAAGGCATAGGGTAAAGACCCTACCCTTACAAGGGTAAGTTTTACGGGTTTGGGTGAGCCGAGGATTTCCTCGGAAGAGCTTTCAGAGCTTGAGACCTAAATCCTTACACACCGACGGAAACTTAGTCGCCTTAGCGATGAATTCTTCGACGGCAAAATCGGCGACGATGAAATCTCCGTAACGGAACGACGGGCATTTGGCTTGGCCGGTCAAGGCTACCATTTGGCGCATGTCGTGCATACTCTTAATCACGTCCCGGACATCGAGCGCGATGCCTTGCTCCGCAAAATAAGCCAAGGCTTTGACGCACCAGGGGCATTCTGGTTTAATGTATAAAATCGGCAACGGTTGCGGCATAAGAAAGATAACAACACCCGGCACCCGTGAAGGCAAGAGGACAACACCCACCTCAGAGGCTACCCGAGGCGTTGACAGGCCGAAACTCCACCGCCAGTAAAAACCTACCCTCCTTTCATGGAAACCATCCACGGTGCGCCCAGTTATGTTTTGAAGTCGAACGAGATCACCTGTGCGGTGACTCAGACCGCCGGCCACATGGCTCCGGTCACCTTCCACCTCGGTGCCATCGAGGCCCGCCCTTACTCCCTTTCACCTTGGCTGCCGATGCAGGCCGATGCGGGTTTACCTAATCTTCTACGTTACTTACGGGGCGACTTCCTCTGCCTGCCTTTCGGCGGACAACCGAGCGGCCCTCCCCACGGCGATCCGGCCAACGCCCCTTGGGAATTAAAGACCCAGTCCGACCGCCAGCTAAGTTTGACGCAAAAGGCCAGCGACACCGGTGCCCTCGTGACCAAGACACTTTCTCTCGTCGACGGACATCACGCCATTTATTCCGAACATCTCATCGAGCACCTGACCGGAAGATGGAATTACGGTAATCACCCTGTGCTTGATTTTTCCTCCGTACCTGAGGGCGAGGCTCGCATCGCCACGAGTGCGTTTAAATGGGGTTCGGTCTACCCGGGAGAATTCTCCAACGCAGCGAACGGCGAAGCGGGTGCGCTCTTGCCCAAAGCAGAGATCAAAAATCTCGCTAATGTTACCCGCAAAGACGGCACCAACGCCGATCTCACACGCTATCCCGCTCGTAAAGGTTTCGATGACCTAATCATGCTCGTGAACGAGCCCGCCACTGTGGCTCAACCTTTCGCTTGGACTGCCGTGACTTTCCCCGGTTACGTCTGGTTCTCGCTTAAGAACGTCGCTGATTTCCCGGCGACGCTTTTTTGGATTTCGAACGGGGGGCGTTCGGGTCACCCCTGGGAAAGCCGACATCTTGGCCGTCTGGGTCTGGAGGAAGTTTGCTCCCACTTCTCGGACAGTGTCGATGTCTGTCGCGAAGATCGCCTGCAAGCCCTCGGCATTCCCACCACGCGTCTTTTCTCTGCGGGTGAAAAAGTCAGGCTTCCCATCATCCAAGCCGCCACGGTCGTCCCGCCGGGTTTTGGGCAGGTCCAAGCCATTACCCCAGTCGCGAGCGATTTCGTTAAGATTGTGGGCGAAAACGGTGTCTCGGTAACCGTCCCGATTAATTGGCAGTTTTTGAAGTCCTAAGGCTTTGGCACTCAATTCTTGTCCCCCGCCCACGGACTGCCCTAAATCGAACTTTCCCTGCCAACTCTTTTCACCCTCACCCACTCTTCTCTACTTCATATCACACCATGATTCCTGCACCTAAGATTACCCAAGATTTAACCACCAAGAAAACGGGCGTTGCCGCCATGGTGCGCAAAGAGCTGGCCCACACGGGCGGCCTCCTGCGCCTCGCCCCTTGCTGGGTGCCACGCTCCTTCCTGCAGCCTGGCAAACGCCTCAAGCTTCACCCGGATGATCTCTATGCTTTCGGTCTCCACCGCGGCGGCATCGACGAGCGCTGGTTCGCTTCCACCACCGAAGCGGCGAACGATAACCGGACGGCCGACGAGGGTCTCTCTTACGTCATCATCGACAATGTCCGCTTTACCTTGAAACAAGCCGTCGCCGAATTGGGCGCCGAACTTATCGGTTCCCCCATCTGGAAAAAATATAAGAAGTGGCCCGTCTACTCCAAGTTCTTCGACAACATGGGTCCGATCCCGCACCACATGCACCAGAACGCCAAACAAGCGAAGTTACTCGGGCTCGAAGGTAAACCCGAATCTTATTACTTCCCACCGCAGCACAACAACGTCGGCAATAATTTCCCCTATACGTTCATGGGCTTCGAGCCCGGTACGACCAAGGCACAGGTCCGTGAGTGCATCGCCAACTGGAATAAGGGCGACAACAAGATTCTCGAGCTCTCTAAGGCCTATAAGCTCCAGCCTGGTACTGGTTGGTTGATCGACCCATGCATCCTGCATGCCCCCGGTTCGCTCTGCACCTATGAGCCTCAATGGGGCTCGGACGTCTTTGGTATGTATCAGAACCTCGTCGAAGGACGTGAAGTACCCTGGGCCTTGCTCGTCAAGGATATGCCCAAGTCCAAGCACCAAGACGTTGACTTCATCGTCGATCAACTTGACTGGGACAAGAACGTGGATCCTAACTTTAATGACAACCACTACCTCGAACCTGTCACCGCCGAGAAAGGCGACGACTACGAAGACAAGTGGATCGTCTACGGTAAGGTCGACAAATTCCAATACTTCACGGCCAAGGAACTCACCGTGGCTCCCGGTGCTGAATGCACGATCAAGGACAACGGTGCTTATGGACTCATCTGCGTCCAGGGCACGGGCTTTATCAACGACGAGCCTCTTAACAGCCCGAAGCTCATCCGCTTCAACGAACTCACGGAAGACGAATTCTTCTGTACGGCGGAGGGCGCCAAAGCCGGCATCACGTTCCAGAATACCTCGACCACCGAGCCGCTGGTTTGTCTTCGTTACTTCGGACCAGAAGTGAACCCCCACGCCCCGGCGATGGGTGCTCATAAGAAAAATAAGAAGAAATAAAACCTCCCCTTAACCCCCCATACCCCAAGTCATGAAACTGCACAACGCCATGTGGCCCGGCCTCGTCGGCAAGGAGCCCAACACCGATCACCCACCGATCTCCCTCGAACGCATGCTCGACCTGACCGCCGCCGCCAAGGTGGACGGTCACAAGTTTGACGGCGTCGACCTGTTTCTGTTCCACCCGCACACCGACCCCGATATCTCCGAGGATAACCTCAAGAAGATGGCGGACAAGATCGCCAAGCGCGGTCTGAACGTCGGCTCCTTGGTCGCCCCCGTCTGGCCGGGTACGGTCGGCGACAGCGCCATGGGTACCGTCGAGCAGCGCCGTAAGTTTATCGATGCCGTCCGCAAGGCCTGCCGCATCGCCAAGTTACTGAACGAGCACGGCGTCCGCCAGTATGGCGTGATCCGCATCGACAGCGCCACCGGCACCAAGGCCGCGGTGAAGAATGAGGCGGCGGCCATCAAGCAGATTGCCGCGACCTTCCGCGAAGCGGGTATCGTCGCCGCCGGTCATGGCGAGCGTCTGGCCGCCGAGGGCGAAGTCTGCTGGGCTGGTATGCACTCCTGGAAATCCATGGTGAACCTCCTCGAGACGGTCGACCTCCCGGGCACCGTCGGCTTCCAGGCCGACCTCGCGCATACCTTCTTGTACCTGCTCGGCGTCAACTCACCCAAGACCGCCTTGCTTAAGGGCAAGTACACCCAAGCACAGTTCGATAAGGCCTACGCTAAACTGACGGATGCGCTCCGTCCTTGGACCATCGATTTCCACGTGGCCCAGAACGACGGCACCGTCCACGGCACGGGTTCGCACGACAAGACCGGCCGCCATTGCCAGGCCGACGACCCTAAGGGCAAGCTCGACATTACGGCCACTTCTAAGATCTGGCTCCAAGGCGCCGCCGATCGTGGCATGAAGCACATCTGTTGGGATGGCTGCATGTTCCCGAATGCCACGCTCGAAAACCCCAAGACCTGGAACACGATTCTCGCCGCGATGGTTAAGGTGAAGCAGGCTCTCTGAGTCTTCGCTCCCCAGTAACTCTTACTCCCCTCCTCGCATCATGTCTAAAGCCATTCGCATCGGTCTCATCGGTTACGGTTTCATGGGCCGTACCCACTCCAACGCCTACTCGCAGGTCGGTCACTTCTTCCCGAAGGACAAGCTCACCGCCGGCCATCACGTCGTTCGTCAGGCTGTCTGCGGCCGCGATGAGGCCAAGGTCAAGGATTTCGCTGAAAAGTGGGGTTACGCCTCGTACGAAACCGACTGGCGCAAGATGGTCACGCGCTCCGACATCGACGCCATCGACATCTGCACCCCGAATGACTCGCACGCCGAAATTGCCCTCGAGTGTATCAAGAACGGCAAGATGATCCTGTGCGAAAAGCCCCTCGCCCTCAATGGAACCCAGGGCGAGCAGATGGTCGCCGCGGTCGAGAAGTCCGGCCTCCCGAATCTCGTCTGGTATAACTACCGCTTCCTCCCCGCCGTAACGCTTGCGAAGAATATCGTAGCGGCCGGTGAACTTGGCCGGATTTTCCACTACCGGGCGAACTTCCTGCAGGATTGGACGATCTCGACCGAGCTGCCGCAGGGCGGCGCGGGTCTCTGGCGTCTGGATGCCGCTGCCGCTGGCTCGGGTGTAACGGGCGACTTGCTCGCTCACTGCATTGATACAGCCCGCTGGATCAATGGCGAGATCACCGAAGTTTCCGCGATGACCGAGACGTTCATCAAAGAGCGCGTCCACACGGCTACCGGCAAGGTCCACCCGGTCACCATCGATGATGCTTGTATCTTTCTTTGCCGCTTCGAAAACGGTTCGCTCGCTCAGTTCGAGTCGACTCGCTACGCCCGTGGTCACAAGGCGCTCTACACGTTCGAGATCAACGGCGAGAACAAGTCCCTGCAATGGGATCTCCATGATCTCAACCGCCTGAACTACTTCGACCACGCCGTTCCTGGCGATCGTCGCGGCTGGGCCAGCATCCACACCTCCGACGGCGATCACCCCTACTCGGGTAACTGGTGGGTCCCGGGGCTATGCCTCGGTTACGAGCATTCGTTCACCCATGCCCTGGCTGAGTTCCTTAAGAGCCTCGACGATCCGAAAGCACCCAAGGCCTATCCCGACTTCCGCCACGCCTTGGGCACCCAGTACGTCTGTGACGCTGTTTTAGAGTCCGCCAAGACCAGGCAATGGGTTAAGGTGAAGAAGGCTTAAGAAGCCCTCCAGCGCTGATTCAGAAGCCCCGATCTTTCGGGGCTTCTTTATGCCCAGACAGATACAAGGGCTCAAAGGGAGACCGGAAACCGGAATGGATGCTTGGGTCATTGATCCCACGCCAATCATCCGGTTTCCGGTCTCCCTTTTCAGGCGTTCTGCCGCTTGACATCTAACTGTTACCATCTACAACTGTCAGTAATACCTCCTCTACCCCGTAACGCAAATTTCCTCTATGGTCTGCACCTACCGTCTGTATCTCCTCAATCGCCATCTGTTCATCGACCTCCCGGAAGGTCGCGCCCTCATTGATACCGGCGCCCCCTTCAGCTCCTCAATCACCGGCCGAATGACTTGGCAGAATCAAAACCACGGCGTGAACAAGGGAGGCTATATGGGTTTCAACTTCGGTAAATTATCCGCTGAGATCGGTGCCCAGGTCGACGCGCTGATTGGCATGGATCACCTCGCCCAGACCACCCTGCTCTTCGACGTCGCCCATCGCACGCTCATCTCGGGCGATGAGATGCCCGCTGGCTTCAAAGCTCAGTCTTACGAGCACGTAGCGATGTCCGACATCCCGCTCTTCCCCGTGACGATCAATGGCCAGCCGGCGCGCGTGCTCTGGGATACGGGAGCGCAGTATGGCTATGTGACCGACCAGAAGTTCGTGGCCGGTATCAAGGCCCAAACCGGCTTCAAGGATTTCAGTCCGATGTTCGGCGACCTGGATATTCCGCAGTCGTATACGCTCCCCTTCACGCTCGCTGGTCATGACCTTCTGGAACACTTTGGCGAAGCCCCGAACGCGCTCGGCGGCGGCATCTCACCGGTGCCGATGGGTCCGTTTCTCCGTGCGCTCGACATCGATGCGATCATCGGCCCATCTTGGATGCCGCGCGTGAAGGTCTGGCTCAACCCGCTCGATCAGACGTTTGCGCTCGCGGTGTAGTCTTCGCCCTTGGCCCATAAAAAACCCCGGTCCGCATTGCTGCGTCCGGGGCTTTCAGTTGACAGGTACGACTTATTTCTTCGGCACGCCCGGGGAGTAGAAGCGATTCATCTTATCGAGGATGGCGTTGGCCGTATCGTCACGATTGATGATACCGTTGTGCCGATAAACAATCTCGCCACCGGGAGCGACGACGATGGTGTGAGGAATCGGGCCAGGCATGTCCTTGTCGAGCGCGGCGGCGAGGTCATCGGCGCTACCAGCGAAGAGGTAGCTATTAGTCGTCCGCCCTTCTTTCTTAAGGGAGGTTTCCACTTTCTTGCTCATCCCGGCGGCTTGCTTAAAGAGGAAGGCTTCGGCTTTGGCCTTATCTTCAGGCTTATCCATGCTGATGGTCACGAGCTCGAAGTCGCGCATGTCGAATTTACGCGAGATCTCGACGAGGTCAGGAAACTCCTGCACGCAAGGCGAGCACCAGGTAGCCCAGACGTTGATGATACGGTATTTGTTGGAAGAGTTGGCCCGCAGGTTGGCGATACCGGCCTTGTCAATCGGTTCGACGGTAACCGGGGTCTTGGCCCAAGCATAGTGCTTAGCGTCATGCAGGAACTTCTTTTCGCGCCACTTGGTGGAGCAGCCCATGGGTTTGGTTTCAGCCAAGGTGACCGTCTTACCGGCAAGGATTTCGTCCACGGCGTTTTGACAATCTTTCGATTTGACCGTGGCGTCATCGTAGTAACGGGAGTCGTCGAAGCGGCCCTTGTAGCAAAGCTTCAGGTTCTTATCGAAGACGAAGACGTGAGGCGTGGCGAGGCAGCCGTATTCGCGGGCGATCTTCTGGGTGTCGCCGTCGTAAAGGTAATCGAACGTCCAATGGTTCTTTTCGGAGTAAGGCTTCATCTCGGCGTAAGAGTCGCCGAACTCACCGTAACCGAGCTCATCTTTGCTGAGGCCATCCGGGTGGTTGGGGTTAATCGCAAGGAGCTTCACGCCCTTGCCCTTATATTCTTCGTAGAACTTCTGGAGGCGGCGCTCGATACTGTGCGAGGTCGGGCAGTGATTGGAGGTGAAGAGCACGACGAGCGCTTCGCCACCGGTGTATTCAGCGAGCTTATGCATCTTACCGTCGGTGCCGAGGAGCTCGAAATCAGGCGCCTTGTCACCGGTCTTGAGCGTCTTGATATCAGGGGGGTTACCGTTGACGAGACCAGGAGCATCGCCGGCGGCTTGGAGGGTGGCAAAGCTGGCAAGAGCCAGCAGGAGGGACAGGAGTCGCTTCATGGGGATAAGGATATAGGAATGAGAGTCCTTAAAAGCCAATGGGTTCCAACCCAAAAACACCCCTATCCTACCGTGTAATGAAATTTTCGACCTAAAGGTATCCTTGGCTACCTTCACTCCCCACCAAAACAGCCATCCTGCAAAGATATGAAAGAACGCCACTTGGCCATGAAGCACCGCCCAGCCCAAGGTTTCCGCCAACCATCACCTCCCAATATTGGCAAATAAACTAGGCCGCCCATGCTGGCGGCCTAGTCACATAATTCTCAGCGGTTAACCTTATTGAGTGATCAATTGAACTTCCTGAATCGCCCAAGGCTGCTTCTTGGTCGTATCGGTGACGGTAACTTTTACGAACTTAGTGGGTTTGGCGCCGAAATAGGCTTCGGAGAGCGAGTACAAACCGTGACTCGTACCGAGCGTGAACCATTTCTTACCGTCTAAAGACCCTTCGACTTTGAAGTTCTTGGGGAAAGCACTGGGGCGACCGGAAGCGTCCAGGCGTACTCCGGAAACAGTCTGCGCTGAAGGCAGTTCGACTTGGTACCACATACCTTTTTTCTGGTCAGCAATCGTTTCCCAGCGCGATTTAGCATCAGCATCACAGCCCTTAGCTGCAGCATCCGCTGCATCGCTGGCGGAAACTTTCCATGCCTTATCGCCGAGCAACATCTTGGGTAAGGCCGCCTGCAGGCTATCATTCGTCCAGGGAGTCGTGACGCCCTTCACTTCTTCGCGGATGCGGGCGACATCCTTGGCAAAGATGACCGCTCCCTTGTTGCCAAAAGAGTTACGCACATAAGAAGCCACGGCGGCGATCCACTCGTCGTCGTTCATGGCCATGGGCACCATTTGGGCGTCATAGGTCTTGCCGCCGATGGGGCCCGACATGCCGTTGAGCAAAGCACGGACGATACCATCGCGGTGGCCGCGGACCGTTTTGGAATTACTCAGAGGCGGTGCGATGGTCATGCCAGGCTTAGGGCCGTCGATGGCCATGCCTTTGCCATCATAACCGTGGCAAGCGAAACAAAGCTCCCGGAAGATGGCCTGTCCCTTGACGAGCAGTTTGTTCTCTTCGCCGGTGTATTCTTTGCCACCCGTCTGCTCGTTGCCAGTCAGGATAGTGGCGCCGAGTTCTTTCACGCCCTTGGAGGTTGCGGTAAGCAAAGTCTTTTGGATGAAATTTGAACTGTTCGCCCATGCCTTGATATCATTCGAGCCAAGCAGTTTGGCGGTCAGGATGGATTGCAGGACCACCGACGCATCCTTGTCGGCGCCGAGTTTCGCGAAATCGTCGATCAAAGATTTATCACCCGCCCGGGCGAGCGACTCACCGGCACGAAGGCCTTGTTGGCGGAGCTGCGGAGAGGCGTCGGTTAGGAAGGCCTTCACGGTCTTGGCATCGAGCGCACCGAGGCCTTCGAGCGTCCAGAGCGCGTGCGTCCGCCCCAGGGCATCCGTACCATGCAAGGCGAGCTCATTGAGCGCCGGCACGACAGACTTGTCGCCCTTGAGCACGAGGAGTTTCTGCGCCGTATCGCGCCACCAGCCGTTGGGGTGCGAAAGATAGGCGACCCACTGGGCTGGGGTCTCATCCAGCATATGCGGTTGAGGGCCAGGTTTGAAATCCTTGTGTACGAGGCGCCAAACGCGTCCATGACCGTAAACTTTATCGAGGCCATACTGTTGGACGACTTTACGCAGGTAGCTTCCGTCCTTCACCCAATTGCCTTCCTGGATGATTCCGCGATACATATCGACGAGGTAAAGGCAGCCATCTGGTCCGTTGACCATGTTGACGATGCGGAAATTTGGATCGCTCGAACGGATGAATTCCGACTGAGCATAAGGATTGGCGATATGGGTGATGCCATCCTCGACGGTCACCTTGGCTCGGCGGATCAGGCGACCCACCGGTTCGGAGATGAGAACGTCGCCACGGAGGTCGGCAGGCAGGCGATCGCCGCGGACGACTTCTTGTCCGCACGAAGCGGTGAAGTGATTAAGGGTTTTATCCAAGCGCGTGCGGCCAGCACCGCCTTGGTGGTCGGCGAGGCCGAGCTTTGGCCAGACCTGCACGAAGTCTTCGGCGAACTGTCCTTTGACATCAAAAGCACCGTAAAGGATCGGGGTTTGGAAGTGCCAAAGACCTTTTTCGCCACCAGCATTCGACCACCAAATCTTTCCTTGGTCATCCTGGGCGAGTCCCCATTGGCCTCCTCCGTTTGGGATGCTTTCCTTTAAGGGCTCTTTGGTGCCATTCCAGCGTAAGCGATAAGCGTTATAGGTTTGGTAGATCCAATTATCCATCGTCCAGATCAAGCCGCTCTGTTGGTGCTCAAGGTTGCCGTTCTTCGGGCCGCCCACGAACCAAGGCTCCTTGGTGTCAGCGATACCGTCGCCGTTGGTATCACGGTAGACAAAAATATCCAGAGTGTCGGTCTCGTTAATCAAGACCCGGTCGTCCAGCGGCAAAACCATGCGCGGGAGTAACATCTTGTCGCGATAGAGAGTATGTTTGTCAAAGTTGCCATCGCGCTTGGTACTCTCGTGACGCGAAACGACGCCGATGGGGTCGTGTTCATTACTACCGTCGATGTCCTGCATGTAGGTTCGCAACTCGGCGATATACATCCGGCCGTTACCATCAAAGGTGAGATTAGCCGGCTCCTTGATGCCATCACGCTCGCTGAGCACGAGCTCGAGGCGATAGCCTTCCGGGAGATCGATGGTCTTTAACTCCTCTTCGGGTGAAAGAATCTTGACCGGTGGTTGGGGAGTAAAGTCGGGCTCATAGACTTTATCCTCGGCGGCATAGGCAGCCACGAAGGTGAGCGCAGACAAGAAGACAGCGAATCGCATGGGGGTATGACCTTTAATCTCGGTTAAAGTTCACCTCATTCAAGTAGATTTATCTTCGGGTAAAAAATGGGCTTTGCCAGAATCTGCCGATAGGTCTTTCTGAACCCATGCCCCTCCTGCTTTTAGTCCTGTTCGCCGCCTTCCATACCCTCGCCTACGCGGCTCAACCCCCGAATGTCGTCATTATCCTAGCGGATGACCTAGGCTACGGCGACCTTGGCTGTTACGGCCACC
>JAPLTU010000080.1 GCA_026397965.1 Verrucomicrobiota bacterium
GTCGAGGAAGAGGACGCCGTGATGGGCCAGTGAGACCTCGCCGGGTCCAGGAATGCTACCGCCACCAATCAGGCCGATATCGCTGATTGTATGATGTGGGGCGCGAAAGGGCCTTTGCCAATGGCGGGTCGGGTCAGAAAGCGAAGCACCAGCGGCCGAATGGACGCTGAGGATCTCCAGGAACTCTTCCGGATCAGGTTCGGGCAGGATGGAGGGAATCCGTTTCGCGATGAGCGATTTACCGGAGCCAGGCGGTCCGATGATAAGTATATTATGTCCGCCGGCCGCCGCCACCTCGACCGCGCGTCGCACGCCAGCTTGGCCTTTCACTTCGGTGAAATCTGGTTGGCCGGCGGTGGGTGGCCGGCGAAAGGGATTAGTGCCGGCGGGTAGCGGGCCGAACTTAGGGTCGCCGCTGAGGAAACGAACCGCTCCGTCCAGCGAATCGATCGCCACGGCTTCGATCCCGCTCACGAGCGCCGCTTCTTCGGCTGACTCGCGCGGCAATAGCACACCCTGTAGGCCTAATTTCTTGGCGAGCACGGCGATGGCCACGCCGCCGCGCACCGTGCGGGTGCGGCCGCTGAGGCCGAGTTCGCCGGCAATCAGGTAGCGCAGCAGTCGGGTTTTTTCCAGCTGACCGGTCGAGGCGACGATACCCAACGCGATGGGAAGGTCATACATCGCACCTTCTTTGCGCAAATCTCCCGGAGCCAGGTTGACCGTCGTCCGGGTCTCCGGAATCCGGAGGCCACAGTTCTGCATGGCGGACATCACGCGTTCCTCGGACTCTTTAACGGCGGCATCCGGTAGCCCAACTAGCCAGAGACCGTATTCGCCGAGCTCACCGGTGTTGACCTCGACCTCGACGGGGACGGCTTCTACCCCCAGCAGGGCGGCAGAGCGGATGATGGAAAGCATGCCCATGAGGCAGGGTGGCCCAAGGCGTATCTCAATAACTTTAACTTGATGACTAATCCTTAGGAAAACCGCCTAATTTCTTTGGTTATCGTTCGCAACCATGGGCAAACCTCGCTGTCTTATTTGTACGATATGAATCTTCGGAAAGTCACTTATCTCCTGATGCTTCTGCCGCTTTACCCGTGGGCGGGGGTGGCCCCGTTTCTGGAGAAGAACTGCGTGGAGTGCCATGATGGCGAGGCCAAGAAGGGCGGACTCGATCTGACCACGCTGGGCGCCGACCTTACTCAACCCAAAACTTTCGACGCTTGGGTGAAGATTTACGATCGCACGGCTAACGGTGAGATGCCGCCTAAGAAGAAGGCCCGTCCCGATGCCGGTCAGCTCGTCGGGTATCTCGGGACGCTTTCCCGTACGTTGAGCGAATTTGAAATCGCCCGAGTAGCGGCCCAAGGCCGTTCGGTGGAGCGGCGCATGAACCGGTTCGAATATGAGAATGCCCTGCGCGATCTGTTGCAGGCGCCGTGGCTCGACGTGAAAGAGATTCTGCCCGAAGACTCGGAAGCTTATCGTTTCAATAAATCCGGCCAGGCGCTGGATGTTTCGCACGTGCAACTTGCCCGTTATATGACTGCCGCGGAAGAAGCCCTTAAATCGGCTTTCATTTCTTCCGTCGAGATGCCGGACGTTTCGCCGCACCGTTATTATGCCCGGCAGCAGGGTAGCTATACCGGCAAGATGAAATTTTCGGAATTCAATCAGTCACCCGAGCGAGCAACGTTTCCGACGCTCGGTTTCGCCGGACAACCGGAGGTCCGACGGGGCGACGCACCGTTGACCGCCAGTAAGTCTAATAAAAAAGTACGGGATGAAGAAGGCGTGGGGGTCGTGCATGGTGCCTACGAACCCGTGGAGCCGAACTTCAGTTCCTTCCGGGCGCCGGTGTCCGGCCGCTATCGGGTCAAACTTTGCGGACAAACCGTCTGGGTCGGCCCCAGCCTGCCTTCGGCCAAGGGGACGGTTCGCTGGTGGGTGCCTGATCTCGACAATATTTCCAAAGGGCATCGTCCGGAACCCGTCACAGTCTACGCTCTGACTTCCCCGCGTATCCTTAGACGAATCGGTAATGTGGATTTCAATCCCGATCCAACCGTCAACGAATTGGACGTCGCGCTTAAAGCTGGCGAAAGTATCCAGATCGACACCAACCGTTTTTTCCGCTCCCGTCCGGGTGCGAGTCGGGCCCAAAATCCTTTGGCAACGCCGGAGGGGCAGCCCGGGATGGTCATGCGCTGGATCGAAGTCGAAGGGCCGCTGACGCCCGCTTGGCCGTCCGCTCCTTACGTCGCCCTCTTTGATCATCTCCCTGTCGTGCGCTTGCCAGGGACCTCGCTGACTTTTGACGTCAAGACAAACGACGCTCCGAAGGATGCCGAACGTCTGCTCCGCCGTTTCGTGCAGCAGGCTTGTCGCCGTCCGCTAAGTTCGGATGAAGAAGTGCGCTTCCTTCCCGTCATCTTGGAGGCGATGAAGACCGGCAGTAGTTTTACGGAAGCGATGTTCGCAGGTTACACCGCCGTCCTTTGCTCTCCCACTTTCCTTTATCTCGAAGAGAAACCGGGCCGGCTGGATGATTTCGCCTTGGCTTCGCGGCTCGCCTTTTTCCTTTGGAACTCTCCGCCCGACGAAGAACTGCGCAAGCTGGCCGCGGCCAAGCAACTGCATCAACCGGAGATTTTGCTGGCCCAAGCCGACCGACTTTTGGCGGATGAGCGTAGTCGTCGTTTCGTCGATACGTTTACGGATTACTGGTTGGATCTGCGTAAAGCGGGGTCCAATGATCCTGATTCTAATCTTTATCCTGATTATTATTTAGACGACCATCTCTTGGAATCGGCCCGGGATGAAAGCCACGAAACCTTCGCGGAACTCCTGCGCGGCAATCTGCCCATCCGCAACGTCGTCGATGCCAATTTCGTCTTCGTTAACGAACGCTTGGCTAAACTTTATCAACTGCCGCCCGTGATGGGGGCCAAGTTGCGTAAGGTTGCGTTACCCAAGGATAGCGTGCGCGGTGGTTTCATGACGCAGGCGGCCGTCCTTAAGGTCACCGCTAATGGTACCACGACTTCGCCGGTCATTCGCGGAGCTTGGATCATGGAGCGCATCCTCGGCCGTAAGCCGGCACCTCCGCCCGCGAGCGTCCCGGCGGTCGAGCCTGATACGCGCGGAGCTGTCACCATCCGCCAGCAGCTTGATAAGCACCGAACGCTCGAGTCTTGTTCTGCCTGCCATACCCAGATTGATCCGCCGGGTTTCGCCTTGGAAAATTTTGACGTGATGGGCGGCTTCCGGACCACCTATCGGGCGTTGGATGGAAAGACGCCAGAAGTCGGAATCGGTAAAAACGGCCAAAAATTCGCCTTTCATAATGCCTTGGCGGTTGAGTCATACGGTCAGCTTGATGGGAAGAAATTCACGGACATCCGTGATTTCAAGAAACTCGTCGCGAAGGACGACCGTCAGCTGGCCCGAAATATGATCGGTCAATTCACGGTCTATGCGACCGGTGCCGCCGTTTCTTTTGGCGACCGAGCCAAGGTCGAAGCCCTACTTGATGCCGCCGCCTCGACGCACTTTGGCGTCCGTTCGTTGGTGCGCGGGCTTGTGACCAGCGATCTTTTTCTTAACAAATAACTCTACCTTCATGACCACCCCGTCGTCCTTTAATCCTACTCAAGCGCCCTTTGTGGCCTTTAAGCGTGCCGTCTCCCGGCGTCGTTTTCTGGCCGGCACCGGCGTCTTACTGGCGCTGCCGCTCTTGGAGTCGATGACCCCCGCCTTTGCGGCTGCTGCTCCGGCGGCAGTCAAGCCTCGGCGCATGCTCGGCATTTGTAATAATCTCGGCTTGGTTCCGGAGTTCTTTTTCCCGCAAGGGAAGGGGGCGGATTACAAAGCTTCCCCGTACCTCGAACTGCTGAAACAGCACCGTAAGGACTTCACGGTATTTTCCGGCGTTTCGCACCCCGACGTCGATGGCGGCCACCCCGCGGATAATTGTTTCCTGACCGCGGCGCCGCACCCCAGTAGCGGGGGCTTCCGCAACACGATTTCGCTCGATCAATTCATGGCTGAACGGATCGGTCACCTCACGCGTTATCCTTCCATGACCTTGGGTGTGAACTGTTCGCGCGGTTCGCGGAGCCTTTCCTGGACGGCGGGCGGCGTGATGATTCCGACCGAAGAAAAAGCCTCGGAAGTTTTCCGCAAGATGTTCATGGGTGGTTCGGCGCAGGAAATCGCGGCGCAAGAGCGCCGACTCGTGCTCGGGCAGAGCATCTTGGATGCCGTCGGGGGCCAGGCGGGTGAACTGCGCCGCACAATGGGCACCCAGGATCGCGACCGCCTTGATCAATATTTCACCAGCGTGCGTGAGCTCGAACAACGGATGCAGATGTCTAAGGAATGGGAAAAGAAACCGCGGCCGATTGCCACATCCTCCTCGCCGCTCGATCCGAGCAGCCCCAAGGAATACATGGACAAAGTCCGGGTGATGTATGACATGGCACGCATCTGCTTCGAGACGGATTCATCGCGCGCGGTGACTTTGATGCTCGATAGCGTCAATACGCCGGCCCTCGATCTTGACCACGTCCACACCACCACCGACGGGTATCATAGCCTTTCGCACCACGGAAAATCCGACAAGAAACTGAGCCAGCTCAAGCAGATCGACAGCATGCACATGCAGCTTCTCGCCAAACTCATGGCCGACCTCAAGGTCGCGAAAGAAGACGGTGCCCCTTTACTGGATCGCACCATGGTTCTTTACGGCAGCAATCTGGGTAACGCCAGTACGCACGTGACGACTAATCTGCCGACCCTCCTGATGGGCGGGGGCTTTAAACACGGCCAGAATCTCGCCTTTGACACGGAGCGGAATTATCCCCTACCGAACCTCTTCGTCTCGATGCTCCAGCGGATGGGCATCGACGCCGATAAGTTCGCCTCGTCGACCGGGACGATGCGGGGCTTGAATCTCGTCGGTTAAGCTCTGGACCCACGTTGCGTTGTTCGGAGCGAAATTTCGAACGCAGTTTAAATGCGCAATAACTCTCCCAAAGGATACAGTTCGGCGCTTGCTTGAAGTAGCCCTTTTGACAGGGTGGAGGTCGTTCATACCCCATGAAAATCCTTCATTTTAAAGACTCCGTCGCCATGGGTAAGTCAGCTTCACATCACGGCGCTGAAGTATTGCGTAAGGTTCTCAGTCAAAAAGCTCGGGCCAATATCATCGTGGCCACGGGGGCCAGTCAGTTTGAAACGTTGAAAGGGCTGATTCTTGAGCCGGGTATCGATTGGGCCCGCGTGACGGTTTTCCATTTGGATGAGTATGTTGGCTTGGCCGCGACGCATGGGGCGAGTTTCCGGAAGTATTTACGGGAACGTTTCATCGCCCATTTGCCGGTCGCCCCGGAATTTATTCCGGTCAACGGCGATGCCGTCGACCTAAAGGCGGAATTAGCTCGGCTAAGTGTTTTGATTTCAGGGCGACAGATTGATCTTTGTTTCGCTGGCATTGGAGAGAATTCCCACCTGGCTTTCAATGATCCGCCGGCTGATTTCGAAGTGCGCGACCCGTATATTGTGGTCGATCTGGATGTCGCCTGCCGGGCCCAACAATTCGGCGAAGGCTGGTTCCCGGCCATGTCTGATGTGCCTAAACAAGCGATCTCCATGTCGATCCGTGAGATCATGCGCAGCCAAGTCATCATCCTTTCCGTGCCGGACAAGCGTAAGGCCGCCGCGGTCAAGGCGACGGTCGAAGGTCCCGTGACACCAGCTTGTCCCGCTTCGATTGTCCAGCAGCATGCTGACTGTACGCTTTATATCGACGAGGCCGCCGCTTCGGAGCTCGCCCGCTAGGCTATGTCGCCCGTTTCGTCGCAACGCCTCCTCGGCCGCGATCCTTCGACGGGCAGGGGCATCGCGGTCACCACCGAAGGCGAGCTGATTAAGGCCATCGAATTCCAGGAGCACGGCGAGAAGCGGTGGCTTAGTGCGGGCTTCGTCGATCTGCAGGTCAACGGTTATGCTGGGCATGACCTCAACGGACTCACGCTCGACATCGCGACCGTACGGGCCCTTTGCCAGGCGATGCTCAAGGTGGGCGTCACGACTTTCCTGCCCACAATCATCACTGCGCCGGAAGCCCGCCTTATCGCCGCCTTGCAGACGATTCATGAGGCTTGTGCGCAGCATCCTGACGTCGCCGCGATGGTCGCGGGCATTCATGTCGAAGGGCCGCATATAGCCTCTGAAGATGGGTCACGTGGGGCACACTCGGCCGCGGACGTGAGGGCGCCTTCGGTCGCCGAGTTTGACCGCTGGCAGTTGGCCGCTGGCGGGCTGGTGAAGATTGTCACGCTCTCACCGCATTGGCCCGAGACCCCCGCCTACGTCCGTCATCTGGTGAAGGCCGGTGTGTTCGTCTCGCTTGGGCATACCTCGGCGGATGCCGCCCAGATTGCCGCCGCGGTCGACGCGGGCGCGACCCTTTCGACTCACTTGGGCAATGGCTCACATGCGATGATGAATCGTCGGCATAATCATCTCTGGCCGCAATTGGCGGATGATTGGCTGACGGCGATGTTCATCGCGGATGGGCATCACCTAACTCCTGCGCAATTAAAAGTGATGCTGCGGGCCAAGGGACTGGCGCGTTCGTTGGTCGTCTCGGATACGGTTACCTTAGGCGGCCTACCGTCCGGCAAGTATCAGACCCCCATCGGCGGTAAGGTCGAGCTGCGCGGTGATGGTTTTCTCGCACTCGATGATGGTACCGGCAATTACCTTGCTGGCGCGGCTTTGCCGCTGACCGCGGCGATTCCCGTGTTGGTAAACCAAGTCGGATTGAGTTTGGGTGAGGCCGTTGCGCTGATGACTTCCGCGCCTGGCCGCTTCGTCGGGGGTAGGGGAGTATTGGCGGTTGGCCAGCCAGCGGATTTAGTTGCCTTTGACTGGGATGGTTCCTCGGCTCGGCCGGAAGTAGCCGACGTCTGGTTGCGCGGAGAATCGGTGCGCTGATTTATAGGTTATTGCTTGATCGGTGGCGGGATCATCGATGGCTACATTTAATAAATTTATGCTATAAATTAACCATTGGCTTATCCTGCTGCCGCGGCATTGTCTGGGAAATGGATACCCCGCAGTCCTTGAGAAGTGGCGTTTTTGGGGGAGATTCGGCGATTCTGGTCAAAAGTCGGTGGCGGCATTGTTTTAGCCGATGCGCCCAATCAAGATTTTCAATGACCGCAGCAGAGCTTGCTGCGGTATAATAAACCTTATGCCCAACAACGCCCCGCCTCCATTGCCTACCTCTTCTGGCCCGTCGCGAGCGGAGGGTCCGAGTCCGCTGGCTGCCAAGCTGCGGTTACTCGGCATGCTGCCCCCCTCGAATCTCAAGGGTGAGTACGCGCTCGGGGCTTGGTGGACGGGACGAATCGGTGGCGTGCTGGCCCTCGCCGCGGTGATCTTCTATGGTGTCTGGCTTAATGTTACCCAGAATTTCTCGGAATGGTTCATGGTCGGGGAGATCGCTGCAATCGGCATCGCGATCTTCTGGTTCAGCCTGCGGCTCTCGCTTCGGAATCAGGACCTGGGGCGTGTCATCGGCGCCGCTGGCTTAGGTGTCCTGCAGTTTGCCGCCTGGTCGACCTATGGGCTGGAGAAATTCAAGCTCTTTCCTTCTGTACTCGGTTCCTCCGTCCTGCAGTTCGTGGCCGCGATTGGCGTGGTCGTGATCGCCCTATGGCGTCAGGACAAGTTGTTCGCCCAGTTGGCGGTAATCTTCGCTGGTCTGGCCGTCTTCTTCGCCATTCAGAATCCCGATGTTGTTAAGATCGATGATTACGTCAACATCTTGGGCGTAGCCATGGTCGCCCTCATCGGCGTGGTGCTCATGTTGCGTGGTTCGTGGGGTTCGGCCGGCTGGCTCGGCTTGTTCGTTTCGCAGCTTTGCCTGGGCTTTTGGCAATACCACCAAGGCACCGGTCATTACTCTATTTCGATTCAAACGACGGCTATGTTTTGCTTCCTTATCCTCTGGGTCGGGGGAAGACTTTTGACGGATTCCAAGATTCTGGGTGGAACTCGGTCGCACGAAACCTTCCAGCTGGCTGCATTCTTCGTCCCAGCGCTAATCGCCTTTGTCGCCTGCAATCCGGCCGATTATGGTCGTTCGACTCTCGGCTTTGAGTTGGCGGCTATCGCGCTGGTACTCGGTTGGTTGGAGCGTGCTCGCTCCGCGAATATCTCACAGGTGATGCTCATCTCGTCGCTGGTCTTCACGGCGGCCGGAATCACGACGATTTACACTGACAATCGCTGGATCGCCTGGTTGCTTGCCGCCGCCTTGGCGCAGCTTCTGGCCTCCCGCACGAAATCCAGTCTGGGCCGCACGGCGACGGAAGCGCTGAGCGCTCTGGCCGCGTTCTACCTGATTTTTCAACCAACATCAGCTTCTCACGGGTACCCTTGGGCATCCTTGGTCGCTATCGCCGGCATGGCGTTGCTGGTGTCGTTCAGGGAGGATTGGGAGCATACCGACGAATGGCAGCATCTTCTCCGGATCTGCGGACTTGTCGTCCTCGGAGTCGCGTCGGTCGGCGTGCAGCATCCTCGTTCCACTCCGGAGATGGCCGGTTGGCCGTGGTTAGTCATCGGGGTCATCGCGTTCCTGCGTTACCGCAAGGGCCTGATTTGGGCTGCCGTTCCTGCTTACTTGGTGAGCTGCATGCTTGCCCTCAAGTGGATGTCAACGATTACGACCAGTCCTACGACGGTTGGATGGCATGCCTTCTGGCTGCTCATTATCGGCCTGACCCAGGCCGGCATCATCTGGAAGACGGCCGAGCGAAAAGAAGAGTGGATCCTCGCTTTGCAGCATGCGTTTACGTTCACGATGGCCTTCCTGTTAACCTGGTCAGCTTTCTTGTGCGGCGTCTGGTGTCACGTCAACGGTTGGTCCTCGCAGGTTTTCGCCTGGTTCGGGGGCGCCTTGCTGATCTCGGCCGTGGCGGCTTGGCTGGCTCTGGCGGAATCTCAGTTCAAGAAGATGGTCTTGGCTCTTCCAGGGTTCTTGGTTGCTTACGTCATTATCAATCTGAGCTACTGGGGAAGTATTGCAGGATTCGACGGGCCTAAGGATCTCGTGGAAGGTCTGTTTTGGATTCTCGGGCTCGGCCTGCTCCTCCGTGCACTCGCCAGGTACACCCTGCAATATGCGGACGCAGAGGGCGAATCCATGCAGCGACCGGTCATCGGGTCGTTGCTACTCGCCCACACTTTCTGGGTGTGTCTGGCCATGAAAGGTGAATTCGCTGTGCTCCCTTCGGTCTTCTGGGTCGTGTCTTCGATCCTGTTCTTCGTGATGGGACACTTTAATTATTCCAAGTCCTTCCGTATGCTCGGGCTGGCTGGCCTGGCTTGCACGACCTTCCGCATGTTCAAAGTCGATATCACCGGGACGACTTCCCGGGTCATCGCCGTCGGCATCATCGCCGTGGCCTTCCTGGGCGTCGCCTGGCTATATGGTCGCATGAATGCGGAAAAGCAGGAACCCAGCGCCTGATCTCATGCCTCTGGCCGCACCGCGCTACGATTGTCACGTCCACCTCGTCGGCAACGGCCAGGACGGGAGCGGTTGCTGGCTGCGCATTGAAGGCCTCTGGCTGAAGGCGCTGAGCGAAGTCATGCGGCGGGCGGTGGGGATGCCGCTACCGCTGACGCACAAGGATTTTGACGTGAAATACGTCGAGTCCCTGCGCGACCTCGTCCGTGGCTCCTACGTGGACCAGGCCCTGTTGCTGGCTCAAGACGAAGTCTTCGATGAAGAGGGCAAGAAGATCGACTTTGGATCGTTCCATGTGCCGAACGATTATCTGTTCAAGGTCTGCGCTGAGAATCCGGAATTTGTCCCGGCGGTATCGATTCATCCCGGGCGCAAGGACGCCATGGAGGAGTTGGAGCGCTGTTTGGCGTCCGGTGCCCGTGCGCTCAAGCTACTGCCGAACTGCCAGAACGTGAATTGCTCGTTGCCGCAGTATGATGAATTTTGGCGACGCATGGCCGCCGCTGGTCTGCCGTTCCTTTGCCACACCGGTGGCGAAATGACCGTGCCGGTGATGAATCGCTCTTATCAGGATCCGCGCATCCTGCGGCGCCCGCTGGAGTTAGGCGTCAAAGTCATCGCCGCGCACTCCTCGGGCAACAGCCACTTTTTTGACCCGAATTATTTCGGCGAACTAATTAAACTGATGGATGAATTTCCGAAGATGTATGCGGATACCAGCGCCCTCAATAGCCCGATTCGCAGCGGCGTGTTTAAGCAGATCATCGCGTCGGGGCGGCTGGGGCGTTTTTTACACGGCAGCGATTACCCCGTGCCCGTCAGCGCCCGTTGGGTGCGCTTGCGCAGCCTGATTACTTCGGCGCAAAGTCGCGAGGCCGGCAAGATCCCGAATCTCATTGAGCGCGACGCTTTCCTGAAGCGGGCAATGGGTTTCGACGAAGGCCACTTCACGCACCTCGGCGAAATCTTGCGGCCCGTTTAGGCGTCAGATCGCCTTCAAGAGTGCGGCGATGTCGACCGATTCGGAAATCATCTTTTCGATGATTGGGATCTTGTCGGCGTCTTCGCGCATGGTCTTGACGGTCATATTATTAATACGAGCGGTGACCGTGAAAGATTCGGCTTCCACGGCGGCGAGCGGGATACCGGCCTCAGTGAGGCGGCGGATCATCTCGTCGTTGGGGAGCAGGCCATTGGAAAGCAGTACGCCCGCCAGTGTCTTGGCACCCCCTCCGTTGATGAAGGCGTCGAGCAGGTCTTCACGGTCGCCCGGGACGATGACCAGGGTTCCAGGTAGCTTAAGGTATTCGGCGGCCCGACGGGCCGACATTGCGCCGATGAAAACGCGGCGGACGCGGCGCAGGCCGGCCGGCTGGTGAATCCAACGGGCACGGGTCTCCTGGGCGACTTGGTCGAGGTTAGGGTAGGCGAGGGTCTCTTGGAGGGGGATGACGCCCAGGAGAGGCACCCCGAGGCGCTTAAGACCCCGTCCGGCGAAGTCTCGGATGAACTCCAGCTTATCGGGCATGACTTTGTTTAAAATGACGCCCACGACCTCGACTCCTGCCTTATCGAAAAGCGCCATGTTAAGGGCGATCTCATCGATGGGTTTCCCGATGCCGCCGGCGGCCACGATGATCGCCTTAGCGTTCAGGACTTTGGCGTTGTCGGCATTGGAGGCACCAAAGACTGAGCCGACGCCGGCGTGACCGGAGCCCTCGACCACCACGATATCTTTACCGTAAGCGGCCCGGTCGAAGGCCCGGCAGATGCGGTCTTGAAGTTGCGGGCCGATTTCTCCGGGGTTTTCCAGGAACTGTTTGGTGAAGTCGGGCCCGATGGCCACGGGCGACATCGCCGAAATCGGGATATCTAAATTGAATAAACCATCGATTAACAAAGTATCTTCATCGACTTGATCCTCGCCCGATTGCACGACGCGTTGCGCGATCGGTTTGATGTAACCCACGTGAAGGCCCATGGTCTGAAGGGCGGCGGTCAAGCCGAGGCAGGTCGTCGTCTTGCCGTCGTTCATCCGCGTGGCGGCGACAAAGACCCGGCGGGTGTCCTTGTTCATCGGCCGGGCCAGCAGACCCGGTACGTTATCTGCAAAACGCTTCTTGGGGGCCATAATCAGGCGTCAGGGCTGTCTTTGCGTGTGGGGTAGAGGTAGGACTTATCGACCGCTTGGGCGGCCACGATCACGGCCGTTCCGAAGATATCATGCGCACTGGCGCCGCGAGAGATTTCAGCGGCGGGGCGTTCGAGGCCGGTCAGGATTTGGCCGTAAGCAGGGATGTCCGCGATGTGTTGGGCCATTTTGGAGGCGATGTTGCCCGAGTTGAGGTCGGGGAAAATCAGCACGCAGGCTTTGCCGGCGACCGTGCCTGAGACCTCTTTGGATTCGGCGGCGAAAGGGTTGAGGGCGGCGTCGGCTTGCATTTCACCGTCGATGTCGCACGGGATGCCTAATTCGCGGGCCTTACGGCGGGCCAGTTCGGTGGCGGATTGGACTTTCTTCACCGAAGCCTGACGCGGGTTCGCGGAATGAGTGGAGTAGGCGAGCATCGCCACCTTCGGGATGGTATTGGTAAGATGCCCAGCGAGACCGGCAGTGGTAATCGCAATATCGGCGAGCTGTTCGGCGGTGGGATCGGGGATGACGCCGCAATCGGCGAGGAACAAGACACCGTCGCAACCGAATTTCGCTTCTTCCGATTCCAGGATCTGCATCGAAGAGACGGTCTCGACTCCCGGTTGCCGCGGCAAAGTTTGCAGGATGGTGCGCAGGCCGGAAGCGGCATGCGTGGTGGCGCCGGAGATGAGCGCATCGGCCGCGGAGGTCGCGACCATCAGGCACGCGAAGTAGTTAGGATTGAGGACTAATTCGCGCGGGTCACCTTGGAGGTTGGTGTTGCCGTAGCGCTGGATGGACTCGAGTTTTTCGATGTAACCCTTGAGCTCATCACTGCGCTCGGGTTCGATGATGCGAATATCATCGAGTCGGATATTAAGCCGGGCCGCGTTGACTTTGATGCGCTGCCGATCGCCGATCAGAATCGGAACGCCCAGCTTCTTGGTGGCGAATTGACGGGCCGCCTGGATGACGCGCGGGTCGGCACCTTCGGGGAAGACGATGCGCTTAGGATGATTCTGCAGTCGGGCGGAAAGGCGTGAAATAAGGGACATTGGATAATGGGGGCGCCCATGGGACGCCGCATACGACTACCTTAGGCGTAAGACTGATAAAAGGGCGAGACGGAAGGCGTCTGCCATCCGACTCCTTGTCAGCCAATCACTTGGCGGGCGTAGGCAGGGTAGGGTTGAAAGCTGGGTACCCTTTAAGAGCGGTGCGACTGGCGTCGGTCACCGGGTAGCCTATCCGCGTGAAATAATCAGCCACATTGGCTTTGGCGGCGTGGCCGTAGCGTAAGACAAAAGAGTTTTTAAGCTCCGGGATCGCCGTATTAGCTTTCTCGGGCGTCGTGGCGTAAGAGCGTAGCGCCTCGCGAAGGGGTCCCCAGCCGTGGGCACGAATGAGGACGACAAAGGTGGAAAGTTGTTCGAAGGGGCCGAGGTTGGGCGGGGTCGCGAGGCGTTTGCTCAAAGGTTCGTCTAGTTTGACCATCGCGGGGTGGCCTTGGCCGGGCGGCTTACCCACGAGTTTTTCCATCACGTAGAGAGAAAACAGATTGCAGGTGACTTCGGTCTGGCCTTCGAAAGTCCAAGACTTGCGTTGATGGTTATGGCCGAGCTCATGAAAGAAGCCCCAGTTGCCTTCTTTGATTAATTTCGGGAGATTGATTGCATCCGCTTCGGAGGGATTGATCCAGCACATAAAAGGGTAGCCGGAGTGCATGAAGCCAGCGGAAATCTGTCGATCGGGCATGACGCGCTCGGGCGCTAAGCGTTTAAGCGCGATGAGGTCATCTTCCAATGCCATCGCTTTGTCCCACCATTCCAAGAGCGGCTTGGGGTCGGTGAGTTTCTTTAATTCCGAAGTACGAATATGGAGGATGACCTGTTTGCCGACGAGGGTGGCCCAAGGGGCGGGCTCGTGTTTGGCTTTGCTCCAGGTTTCGGGAGTATCTTTGCCCAGGATATAAGTCGGTGCGGCCACCGCGTTCGTAAATTGCAGAGGCGAGCCTGGCACAGCCTTTTCGGGTGCTTTCGCCCCTTTGTTTTGGACGTGAATGAAGAGCTGGCCGCCGAATCCGTTACCGATCTTATTCGCGCCGATTTTTAATTCGAAGGAGCGGCTGATCAGCGGGAAACGGTTCCACTTATCGAGTTTGAAAAGACTGTCGCGGTGGCCGCCGACCACGATTTTTACGATGCGGTTGGAGGGAAGGCTGGCGGCGTTGACGACGATGACTTCGCCCGGGGCGGCATAGAGGCCGGTTTCCTGCCAGACCTCCGGACCCGTGGCGAGGTTGGGGGCATTACCTGCAGCGGTGTCCCAACGGGTGAGCAGATTGGCATCGTAGCTTACCGTCCGGTTGACTCTTTCCTTCACCGTGACCTCTCCGGGGAAATCTTTGGTCGAAGGGTGGGCGGAAAATGTCCCCGGCTCTTGCGCCATATAGGACTTGATGGCTTCGTGCAGCGCGGATCGCTCGGCCTCGGCGGGTTGGACGAACGGCGTCTTGGCTCCGGGGTTGATCGTTTCTGGATTCGTCGCGGCACCGACTAAGACAAATGATAAGACTAATACGAGAAGGGAGCGCACGGGGTGACGGGGTTCAAGGTAGCCTTAACTTAATCTCCCTAAATCCAATCTCTAAACCTTCGTTTTATCGAAGGTTTCCGAGCATTATCAGCGGAAGACGACGGTTTTATGACCAGCCAGCAGCACGCGATCCTCGACGACCGCGCGCAGGCCGCGGGCGAGGACGACCTTTTCGATATCTTTGCCAAGTTCGACCATGTCTTCGGGAGAATCGGAATGGTCGACGCGAATCACGTCTTGCTCGACGATCGGCCCCTCATCGAGGTCTGGCGTCACGAAGTGGCAAGTGGCACCGATCAACTTGACGCCACGACGATGCGCTTGGTGGTAAGGCTTGGCGCCGGCGAATGAAGGCAGGAAAGAGTGATGGATGTTGATGATCTTACCGGCGAAGTTGCGGCAGAGCTGCGCGTCGAGCACCTGCATGTAGCGAGCGAGCACGATGAGGTCGGCTTTTTCCTGGCGGAAAATTGTCTCCATCTGCCGATAAGCCGCATCTTTGTTTTCTGGCGTGACGGGGATGTAATGAAAAGGAATGCCGTGGGCTTCGACAATCTTGCGATGGTCTTCGTGGTTGGAAATGACGCAGGGGACGATGAAGGCGAAGTCTTGGGCGACGTGACGGGCGAGCAGGTCGTAGAGGCAGTGTTCTTGCTTCGAGCAAAGGAGAATGACGCGACGCGGCTTTTGCGAATCGGAGAGCAACCAATCCATCTTATATTTTTGGGCGATGGGCGTGAATCGTGTACCGAATTCTTCGGCGGGAAAAGTAAAGGAGCTGGCCCGCATTTCGACGCGCATGAAGAAGCGGGATAGCTCGGTTTCGGAATGTTGGCTGGCTTCGGTGATCCAGCCTTGGTGTTGGGCGATAAAGGAAGATACCTCGGCGACGATACCGCTGGTATCGGGGCAGGAAAAACTGAGGGTGAGGGTGCGGTCCATAGGGCAGGATGGAAGGGTGGAGGCGAGTGGGTCAAGTCGCAGCCTCACGCTCGAGGCTCCGCTTGCTCATTTTCGGCACTTTTTAAGCCTCAAATCATCCGGAGGTGGCATTCCTGTGGGATTGACCAGCCCCACTCTCATCCTAAATTGACCCCTTACCTTTTCCGAAGATGGCCAAAACATTGTTCCAAAAAGTCTGGGAAGCGCACGCGGTGCGCAAGTTGCCTAATGGGCAGACCCAGCTATTTATCGGCACCCACCTCATCCATGAGGTGACGAGCCCGCAGGCCTTCGGCATGTTGCGCGACCTCGGTCTCAAGGTGAAGTTCCCTCAGCGGACCTTCGCCACCGTCGACCACATTGTCCCGACGAATGAGCTTAAGGAGCCCTATTCCGATCCGATCGCCCAAGAGATGATTGAGGCGCTTCGCAAGAATACCAAAGACTACGGCATCCGTTTCTTCGACACCCATACGGGCACGCAAGGTATCGTCCACATGGTGGGTCCGGAGCAGGGTATCACCCAGCCGGGCACCACGATCGCCTGCGGCGACTCGCATACGGCCACCCACGGTGCCTTCGGTGCCATTGCCTTCGGTATCGGCACCACGCAGGTCCGCGATGTGCTTGCCACCCAGACGTTGGCGCTGAGCCCCCTCAAAGTCCGCCGTATCGAGGTCAACGGCAAGCTCGCCCCTGGCGTCTACGCCAAGGACGTGATTCTTCACATCATCCGTAAGCTCGGCGTCAATGGCGGCATCGGTTACGCCTATGAATACGCCGGTTCGACCTTTGACGCCTTCTCGCTCGAGGAGCGTATGACGGTTTGTAACATGTCGATCGAAGGCGGCGCCCGTTGCGGGTACGTCAATCCGGACCAGAAGACTTTCGACTACATCAAGGGCAAGCCGTTCGCGCCGAAGGCCGCCGATTGGGATGCGGCGGTCGCCCGCTGGCAGTCTTTCGCTTCCGACGCCGGTTGCCAGTATGACGACATCAGGGTCTTCAAGGCTGAGGATATTCGTCCGACCGTCACCTGGGGTATCACCCCGGGACAGGCCATCTTCATCGATGAAAAGATGCCCGCTTAGGAAACCTTGAACGCGGCCGACCGCCAGACCGCCGAGGATGCTTACAAGCATATGAAGTTGGCTCCGAACACCCCGATCAAGGGCACCAAGGTCGACGTCTGTTTCCTAGGTTCATGCACCAACGGTCGCATCTCTGACCTCCGCGAGGTCGCTAAATATCTTAAGGGCCGCAAGGTCAGTGCTTCGGTCAAGGCCATCGTTGTGCCAGGTTCCCAGCTCACGGCCATCCAGGCCGTCCATGAAGGTCTCGATAAGATTTATATCGAAGCCGGTTTCGAATGGCGTGGCGCGGGTTGCTCGATGTGTCTCGCGATGAACCCCGACAAGCTCGTGGGTGACCAGCTTTGCGCCAGCTCTTCGAACCGTAACTTCAAAGGCCGCCAAGGCTCGCAGACCGGACGTACGATCCTGATGAGCCCCTTGATGGTCGCCGCCGCGGCGATCACCGGCCAGATCACGGATGCCCGCGAAGTCTTTAAGGTCTGATGTCCGTCTCCGCTCCAGTCGCCCGCGTGCTTGAGCGAATCGCCTCCGGAGAGTCCGTGCCGGTCGCCTGTGCCGCGGAAGGCGTACGCGTCCAGTCAGACGTTATAGTTGATGCCCATTACGACGGTAAGCCCGTCTGCACGGTGACGCTGCCCTGGGTCATCAACGGGCATGCCCTCTTGTTCGCCGATGAGAGCGTCGCCGCTGCCATCGCCGAAGACCGTCTCGTCGCGATGGCAGCGGCCTTAGCGATGCCGGTCTGCATCATTCGTCATGCCTCGGCGCCTGCTGCCTAATCTTTCTTAACGTCATGTCCCTCGCTCAAATCACCCAAGTCAAAGCCCTCGCACTCGCCGTCCCGGGCGACGATATCGATACGGACCGTATCATCCCCGCGCGCTTCCTGCGTTGCGTGACTTTTGATGACCTCGGCGAGCACGCTTTTCGCGATGAACGCACGGGTCCCGACGGCAAGGAGCGCCCGCACCCGATGAACTCGGCGCAGGCCGGCAAAATCGCCGCCGCCCAAAAGGGTATCATGGTGGTCGGCTTCAACTTCGGTTGTGGCAGCTCGCGGGAGCACGCACCACAATCTCTCTGGCGCTTCGGCTTCACGGCCTTCGTGGGCGGTAGCTTCGCCGAAATCTTCTTCGGTAATTCCACCACCTTGGGCGTCCCTTGCGTGACCCTTTCCAAGGATGATCTCGCCGAGTGCGACGCTTTTGTGCGCGCTAATCCGGAGGTCGAAGTCACCGTCGACGTCGCCCATCTCACCGTCTCTGCGGGGGCTAAGACCTGGAAGGCCGACATGGCGGCATCAGCTCGGGATGGATTGACCAAGGGCAAGTGGGACCCGATCGCCGATCTGCTCGAAGGCGCTGACTCGGCCGCTAAGACTGCCGGCGGACTTGCTTACGTCGCCGGTAAGTAATTCGTTGATTTAGTTAATAAAAAAGGCCGCCCATGAGGCGGCCTTTTGCTTTGGGTGGTAAGTCGCGACTTACTTGAAGCGGACGCCTTTAGCGTCCTGCTCCACTGTGACCGCTTCGATGATAGCCCAAATCCAGGTGGCGATGCCGCCGATGCCGCAAGTAAGCAGGCAGATGAGTAACTGGGTCACGGCGCGCGAGGTGTAGCCGGCATAGAAATTATGGATTCCCAGGTTGCCGAGGAAGACGGCAAGCAGCACATAAGCGACGCGTTCCTTGGCGTTTATGTTATTTGCCGACGCGGATGAGTGGAGCGAAGGAGGGGGTACCGGGAGGCCGGCGGCTAGTTGAGTCTGTTGGAGTGGGGTCCAGTTAGCCATACCGTTGGCCCAGACCAACGTATCGATGGAGATAGTCCGGTCGGCGATGAGGCTTCGCATCGTGGCTTCGTCGACCGGTCCGATACGATTACCATTTTGTTCGTAGTACCACATGCAAAGACTGTTAGCAGGGGGCATTTCATTGTAAAACAAAAGAAGCCCGTCTTCGGGCTTTTTTTGTTTTAATTTAGGGTCAGGAGCTCAGCCCTTCCAGATGCGGAGGAGGGCGTCGGCCATGTCGGAGGGCGTGGCCGCGACTGAGATGCCGCACTCTTCGAAGATCTTGATCTTCGCGGCGGCGGTATCTTCGGCTCCGCCGATGACGGCACCCGCGTGGCCCATGCGACGTCCAGCCGGAGCGGTGGCGCCAGCGATGAAGCCCGCGACGGGCTTCTTGCAGTGCTCCTTGATCCAGCGGGCGGCTTCGACTTCGGCATTACCGCCGATTTCGCCGATCATGATGATGGCATCGGTTTCCGGGTCGTCGTTGAAGAGCTTGATGACGTCGAGGTGCGAGGTGCCGTTGACGGGGTCGCCGCCGATGCCGACGCAGGTCGACTGGCCCTTGCCTCGGCAGGTAAGCTGCCAGACAGCTTCATAGGTGAGGGTGCCGGAGCGGGAGACCACGCCGACGTTGCCGCGCTTGTGGATGTAGCCCGGGGCGATGCCGATGCGGCAGCCGCCAGAGGACTTGTCGCCGCGACCAGGGGTCACGAGACCAGGGCAGTTCGGACCGATGAGGCGCGTGCGACGGCCGGCCATGGCGCGCTTGGCGCGGACCATGTCACGGACCGGGATGCCTTCGGTGATGGCCACGGCGAGGTCGAGGTCAGCGTCGAAGCATTCCAGGATGGCGTCGGCCGCGAAGGGCGGGGGGACGAAGATCGCGGAAACCGTCGCACCGGTTTGTTTGGCGGCTTCGGCGACGGTATTGAAAATCGGCACCTTAAAACCATTGTGCTCGAAGACCTGGCCACCCTTGCCAGGCGTGACGCCGGCGACGAGTTGCGTACCGTAGTCGAGGGAGAGGCGGGCGTGGCGCGCGCCGAAGTCACCCGTGATGCCTTGCACCATCAGACGGGTCTTTTCGTGAACGAGAATAGACATGGAAGTAGGGGTAGTTCGGATTAATTGTTGTTGACCAGTTTCACGATTTTCTGGGCGGCATCGGCCATGGAGTCGCCGGAGACGATGGTCAGACCGCTGGCGGCCAGGGTCGCCTTACCAGCTTCGACGTTATTGCCTTCGAGGCGGACCACGAGGGGCAGCTTTAGGCCGGTTTCCTTGACGGCTTCGACGATGCCGAGGGCGATCACGTTACAATCCATGATGCCGCCGAAGATATTGACCATGATGCCTTTCACGTTCGCGTCCCCGAGGATGATCTTAAAAGCCGCGGTGACTTGGTCCTTCGTGGCGCCGCCGCCGACATCGAGGAAGTTGGCCGGGCTACCGCCGAAATGTTGGATGATATCCATCGTGGACATCGCTAAGCCCGCGCCATTGACGAGACAGGCGATATTACCGTCGAGGGCGATGTAGGAGAGGCCGAATTTAGAAGCCTCGATTTCCTTGGCATCCTCTTCGTTCAAATCGCGGAGGGCGACGACGTCGGGGTGGCGGAAGAGGGCGTTGTCGTCGAAGGACACCTTGGCGTCGAGCGCGAGGAGTTTGCCTTCTTGGGTCACGAGGAGCGGATTCACTTCGACCATCGCGCAATCCTTGTCCCAATAGAATTGGTAGAGCTTAGTGACGAGCGTCACGCACTGTTTGAAGATCTCGCCGGTGAAGCCGAGGGAGAAGGCGATCTGACGGGCTTGGAAAGCTTGGAGACCCACGGCCGGGTCAACCTGCACCTTGAAGATCTTTTCCGGGGTGTGGTGTGCGACGTGTTCGATTTCCATGCCGCCTTCGGTTGAGGCCACGATGACAGGGCAGGAGGTCGCACGGTCGAGGAGGATGGCGAGGTAGTATTCGTCGTCGCGACCGTCGGCGCGTTTGCCGAGGTTGGCGGCTTCGGTGAAGTAAATTGTCTGGACCTTACGACCAGCTTCGCCGGTCTGCGCGGTCACGAGCGTGTTGCCGAGCATCGCCTGGGCATTCTCGAGGGCCTTTTCTTTGGTGGCGGAGAATTTGACGCCACCCTTGAAGCCATTGGTGAAAGTACCTTTACCGCGACCGCCGGCATGGATTTGGGATTTAACCATGTAGCCGTGGGTGCCGTCGAGTTGCGCGAGGGCGCCCTCGAATTCTTTGGCCGTCTGCACGGCGGCCCCTTTGGGGACGGCCACGCCGAACTTTTCGAACAGCGTCTTGGCTTGGTATTCGTGAATATTCATGGAGAGGTGGGAAGGGGAAGGGGGTAGGGTCGGTCGCGCCCTTGGGCTACGACCGTGGCGTAAGAGCAGGGTCTTGGTTAACCCTTGAGTTCGGCTTCCTTCGCCTTGAGGGACTTTTCGATATCGGCCGTATACTTGTCGGTGTGCGTCTGGATTTCCTTATCCGAGCGCTTCATCTCGTCGTCGGTGACGAGCTTGTCCTTGTTCGCCTTCTTTAAAGATTCGAGACAATCGCGACGCGCGTTACGGACGCGGACTTTACCTTCTTCGGCCATCTGGGTGGCACGCTTGGCGAGCTCCAGGCGACGTTCGCCGGAGAGCGAAGGTACGGGGCAGCGGAGGAAGTTACCTTGGGGGACGGGATTGATGCCGATGTTAGCGGACTGGATGGCTTTGCGGATATCTTCCATGGCGCCTTTGTCGAAAGGTTGGACGACGATAGATTGAGCGTCGGGCGTGGTGATTGCGGCCATGTCCTTCAAACGCTGGGTCATGCCGTAGGCTTCGATGTGCACTTGGATGTTTTCGACCATGCCCGGGTTGGCTTTTCCGGTGTGCAGGGTACCGAATTCATTCAAGGTCCATTCGAAGGCCTTTTTCATATTATTGCCCCCGTCGGCGATGGTTTTTTTGATATCCATGGTGGTATGTTTTTTTGGTAAAAATTTAACCGACGATGGTACCGATACGTTGGCCCATGACGGCTTTTTTGACGGCGCCGGCATCAGACATCGAAAAAACGATGATCGGCAGCTTATTGGCTTCGCAGAGCGAGAACGCTTCGGCATCCATCACGCCTAGGCGCTTGGTCAAGGCTTCGGCGTGGGAGATTTTTTCGTAACGCTTAGCGTCTTTGAATTTCATCGGATCCTTATCATAGACGCCATCGACCTTGGTGGCTTTTAGGATCGCGTCGGCCCCGATTTCGTTGGCGCGTAAAGCGGAAGCGTAGTCGGTGGTGCAGTAAGGGTTGCCCGTGCCAGCGACGAAAATCACGATGCGTCCGCGTTCGAGGTGGCGGGTGGCGCGGCGTTGGATGAAAGGTTCGGCAATCCGGTCCATCGGGATGGCGGTCATCACCCGGACTTCGAGGCCGGCTTTTTCCAGACGATCCATCAAGGCCAGCCCGTTGATCACCGTCGCGAGCATGCCCATGTTGTCACCGGTCGTGCGGTCGGTGCCGTTGGAGCGGGCGCCAGCCAAGCCACGGAAAATATTTCCACCACCAACGACCACGGCGACTTGAGTACCGATCTTTTGGATCGAACGGAGTTCTTCGGCGAGGCGGTCGAGGACGGCGCTGTCGATGGCCTCGCCCGTTTTATCGTTACGTAAGGCCTCACCACTGATTTTTAGTACGATACGACGGTACTTCGGCTTTTTTGAGGTGGTGGCGGGCATACAGGGGAAATGAGCGACTCCGCCCCCAGCGTCAACCCCGCCTTGGTCTCGCTTGACTCCTTGGTATAAACCGCTCTTCAGTCCTATTACGCAGTCCGATGGTGTAATGGTAGCACAGGAGTTTTTGGTTCTCCTTGTCCAGGTTCAAATCCTGGTCGGACTACGTACCTTTTCACGAAATCGCTCCTTGGCTTATGGGGGCAAAAAGAACCCCGGAGGGCCGGGGTTCAGGAGGGGTGGGCTGAAGTGGGCTTAAGCGCGACCGAGGTATTCCTTATTCTCGGTGCTGACCTTGATCTTCTCGCCCTGCTTGATGAAAAGCGGGACGTTGACCGTGAGGCCGTTTTCGCAGGTTACGGACTTCTGGACGTTGCCAGCCGTGTCGCCTTTGACGGCGGGCGGGGCTTCGAGGACTTCGACGATGACCGAAGGGGGAAGGTCGACGGTGACGGGTTTATCTTCGACGAAGAGAACCATGTAAGAGGTGCCGGGGATAAGGAATTCCTTGGAGTCTTCGAGGGAGGACGCGGAGATGTAAAATTCATCATTGGTGTTCACGTCGACGAAGACGTAGCTGCCGTCGGCTTCGTAGGAGAGCTCGAGGGATTTGATGCTGTTGTCGAAGACTTCAAAGCTGACTCCGATGCCGCATCGGACCGGGATCTTCGCGCCGGTTTTGATGGAGCGGAGTTCCATCTGGACGTAAGAGGCGTTGTTCGGGGGGGTGCGCACGAGACACTCGAGAACGATGCAGAGCTCACCATTGTAACTCATGATGTTCTTCTTCTTGATGCGATTGACGGCTATGGTTGCCATGGGAGTAAAGGCGAAGACAAGCCGTCCGCGCAGGGACGGTCAAGCCGGACTTGCCCCAAAGGGCGCTAAGGGCTGATTTAGCCCGATTTTATTAGGTCAGGACGATTCCCGACCGTGGTCTCATTCGAGGGTGAAGAGACAGCCGCCGATTTTACCGATCGTCACGGTCGTTGAAGTCCCAGCGGTGGTCGTCGTGCCGGCGGGTGCCGAACCATCGGTGACGGTGGCGGGTAGCGAACAGAGCAGTTTTTTGATAGTAACGTAAAAGCTCATCAATTCTTCCTTCGAACTTACGACCATTTCCACCGTTTTGGAGTGAGTCGTGTTCGGGTAGGTCTTGGTCACCAGGCCAGCGGTGGAGCTGTTGTGCATGTTGGTCAGCTTCGATTCGACGGCGGTCAATTGGCTGGGGATGGGCAGTTTGCTGGCGCTGGAGGGGTCGAGGCCCTTGTTTTGAGAGTTGGCGGCCAAGGCACGATTGCCGCGGTCGGCGACGTCAGCTGAACCGGGAGGGCGCGCTGAATAGATGCGGAGCTGTTGGCTTGAGCCCTCCATATCGATGACGACTTCGCTGACCATGATCGAGCCGCTGGGGTATTCTTTGCTGTAAATGACGTAATCCTGAAAGGAGATGGACTCCACTTTGTCCGAGTTACCGTAGAAGGATAGGTCGGTCCCGCTGACTTCGATGCCGAAGATCCGGGGATTGTTGATGGTCGTGGTGTTTTTGGTGACCTTGAAGGCGTAGGCATCGGAGGTGAATGCCGCAATCGTGAGGGCAACGAAGGCGAGGGCTTTTGAGCTCATGGGATTAATCCTTTACGCAAGGGGGTGCCGAAGCAAGATTACAACGAATGCTGAGCTGCCAAAACCTCTCTGTTCAGGCGGGCCCCGATGGTCCGATGATTCTGGACCGCGCGACCGCTCGATTTTTACCCCGCGGCCTTAATGCCGTCATCGGGCCTTCGGGTTGCGGCAAGACCACCTTAATGAAGGCTATCCTCGGTATCTTGCCGACGACCGGTGAAGCCTATTTGGTGGGCCAGCCGATCACCTGCTCCGAAGACTTGGTGGGGAAGGTCGGATTCGCCCCTCAGTTCACGGCGGCACAGCCTCAGCTTTCGGTTGCCGAATCTTTGGATTACGCGCTTCGCTTGGCCGTACCCAGCGAGGCGGAACGCACCCGGCGTTTGGAGTTCGTTTTAAAAGTGACGGGGATGGCTCCGCACCGGGATAAGCGCGTGTCTTCGCTTTCGGGCGGGCAGCTGCGGCGTCTGTCATTGGGGCTCGAGTTGACCCTCGATCCTCCCTGCATGGTTTGCGATGAAGTCACCTCGGGCTTGGATCCGCAGTCGGAAGACCAAATTCTGGCCTTGCTGCGCGAGCTTTCGGAAAAACACGAAAAAAGTTTCGTCTGCATTATTCATAATCTCGGAAAATTAAACCTCTTCGATTGGGTGACGGTCGTCTATCAAGGCGATGTCGTCTATCAGGGCGCCCCCGCTGACTTGCTGACTTATTTCGGGATTCCGGACGGGTTGCGTCTTTATGATGTGCTCAACGCCCAAGATTTGGCGACCTGGCGCGGACGCTGGGAAATCCACCAAGCGGAGCATCCCGACAGCTATCACACGGCGTTGGTAAAGACCGGCGCACCCTTGGAAATGGCCCCTTTGGCTGAGCCACAGGTTCCCGATGGTGTCTCGCAGTTCTTTACGCTGCTCGCGCGTCGCCTGACGCTTTTCTTCCGCGACACTGGTTACTTGGGCCTGACGCTGGCCATCACGTTCGGCTTTCCGCTCTTGGTCATCATTTTCAATCTGGAAGGGAAGTGGGAGGTCTTAAAAGTGCCGATGGATCGAAACATGGCTTCCTTTGAAGCCGTCCAGCAGGCCGTGAATGTGCAGATCTCCAACGCGCAGGTGGCGGGTCTCGCCGCTGGCTTGGTGATGTTTCAGGTGATTTTGCTAACGCTCATGGGAGCGAATAACGGCGGACGCGAAATCTCAGCCGAGCGCGTACTTTACGAGAAGGAGCGCATGACAGGTCTTCGCCCCTGGGCTTATGCTTTTTCCAAGATCACCTTTGTTTCCATGGTGGCGATCTTCCAAGGCGTCTGGATGTGCGTATTCGTGAAGATGGTTTGCCGCTTCCCGGGGCCTTGGCTGGAGCAGTCGGCGATCTTGGCCGCCAGTTGCGTTTCGATGTCGATCATCTGCCTGGGCTTTTCGGCCATGATGACCTCGCCGGAAAAGTCGTCCTTGCTCTCGATTTACCTGGTCGGCTTCCAGCTCCCGCTTTCAGGGGTAGTCCTGGCCTTGCCGGCGGCCCTGACTTGGGTCTGCCGTCCCTTCATCAATTCCTATTGGGGCTGGTCGGGTTATATGAAGTCGATGATGGGGCAGCCGCTTTATGATGCTTACACGGCAAGCATGCCGAATCAGACGGCATATGTGGCCGACAATGCTCTTTCCCTGCTCGTCCTGCTGGTCCAAGGCCTGATAGGCATTTGCCTGATCGTCTTCGGCTGTCAGCAGAAGCGCTGGAATTAAAGGATTGGAAACCTCTCAACCTTAAGGGTAGGTGAATGACCCTACGGTTCTTTCAACTTTACTTATAAGCAAAATCGCTGGAACTAATCCCAGACTTACAATAAGATAACTCCCAAGTCCACTTTTCATGTCCAAGATCAACCCCCTCTTCTTCGCCCTCGGTATCCCCGTGGTCGTGATTTTTATTTTGATGGCGATCGTGCTGCCGCGGATGGCGGGGGGCGGGAAGTTCGCGAGCTTATCGCCATTCTCCGTCGACGCGTACCGCAAGGATTGGGCCACGCTTCAGGGTAACACTTACCGCTTGGATTGTCAGATCGAAGCCCAGCTCGCCTTCATCGAAGGCAAGGGCCGGGTGCTCGCCGTGAAGCCGACGGATACCAAGATGGGCGCGGGCCGGATCCCGGTTTTTATCCCGGCGGGTTCCAATGAATCTTTTGAAGTCGGCCAACGCTACAAATGCAAGGTGCGCGTGAGTCGCGACCTGCTCGTCGTGGAGGGCCTCGAGCGCTTCTAATCATCTTACCATGCGTCATACTCTCTTAAGCCTCTTGGGTTGGTCGGCGATGGCCGCTCTGGGTTTCGCCCAAGCTCCCCCTCCGGATTCTTCCACCTCGGTCGACCATAAGAGCTCCACTGCCGAAGGTGGGGCAGATCGGGTCTTCAACGTGAACAGCGATTCCATGGATATGGACAACGGTACCATGCAATGGAAGGGGAAGACTTTTAATCTCGGCAGCTCGCGGGCGATGCGGGCCCGTTTTGAACGCTACTTAGCTTCACCGACTTCCTCGGGCGACGTGAAAAAGTACACCGAAATCATGACTCAGATCGAGAAGCTTCTGGCGCCGAATGCCATCAGCGAGGCCAATTATTACGCCAACCAGCAGCAGGCCTTTAACCTTCTGTTCCAAGCAGCTGAATATGAAATCGACGGCAATAACAGCCTCACCATCGCTTCTCAAGTTAAGAAAATCTGGACGATGCGTTCCGAGCTGCGTCAAATCGAAATCACAAAAAATCAACTGGAAACCCTTCGCAAATCTCAAGAAGGGTTAATCATCAATCGGGCGGATCGCATCGAAGAAGCGAATGATGAACGTTCGCAGGCTCCGACCGGTAAGGGTAAGAACCCGCTCGCCAAGAGTGCTTCCGGGACCACTGAATTAGGCTACAAGGTAAAGGATGAAGCACGGACGCAGGCCGAGATCATCGCCAAGAACGCCGAAATGATGGCGCTGGGCTTGAAGGCGCAAATCGAATTCCAATCACAGATGGTCGGTTTCTTGTTAGCCCGCCGTTATCGTCACTGCACCGTCGCCACGGCTTTTTACCGCGTATTATTCAAGGGCTCGAATCAGAGCATCAAGGTTGGTGCCAAGGAGGTGAAGGAATTCTTCCCCGTTTCCGACTTCGTCCCGACCTTGGAGTCCATCGATACTTTGGCTCGTGAGGCGATGAATGACGTCACTACTGGCATGCGCACGGTGGATGATATGGTCAAGCAGGGTGAAATGTACGGAGCATTTGAGCGTCTGCAGGAAACTTATTTCTTAGGTGAATTTGAGCCTATCGTTATGGCTTACGAGCAAAGCAAAAAGCGCGAGATGCTCGAGCTTTGGCGGGACTTGCGCGAGCTGCAGCGCTTGGGCGACGAGCATGATCTCGGTAATGTTGAAGGGTATGTTAACAAGGTACGGGGTCGCGCACGCGACTTCCCCGGCGCTTCGATTCTTTCCAAGGTGAATAACGCGATCAACGCGGCCAATATGTCGTTACTCTCCGCGAAGCAGGCGGCCCTCACCGGCGATACGGCTAAGGCGGAATTCGCCCTCGAACGCGCGACCAAAATCTGGCCGCAAAACCCGGCCGTGAAGGAATTCGCCAATCAGGTCGTGAGCCGCCAAGACAAGCTTTCCCAAATGGTGCCGGAATTCGATCGCATCGTTTCCGAGAGCAAGTGGCGCGAAATCTTTAACAAGAAACTGGAATTCGCCTTGGCGCTCGCCCAAGACAAAGAGCGCTCTGAAAAACTTCGACAGATTATCAACCGGGTCGGTGAATTAGATGCCAATATCCAAAAAGCCTCGGTCTTGGCTTCGCAGAATAACCCTTACTTGGCTTGGGATGTGATCGTCGAAGCCAACCGGACTGAGAGCGATGACCTGGTCTTGGCGAAGACGCGTTCGGATATCGCTCCGCTCGTCGCCGACTATGCCAAGCTGATCGCTCAGGCCGAGAAATTAGAAAAAGAGGGGAGTGAGGCCGCGGCTTTGACCGCATGGCTTTCCGCTCAGGATCTGAATCCGGCCTCACCCGCTTGCGGTACCGCCGTTAAGCGCCTGGCCGTCCTGGTGGCGCAGAATGCCCCGGCTAAGGTCGTGGCCACCACGCCCGCGCCACCGTCTGCGCCCGCCGCGGATGAGGTTCCGGTGCCGCCACGCCGCTAAGGCTTAGCGGAGGCTGACGGGGTTGTCTTCGAGCGGATCGATGACCGTGACGCGCAAGTCAGTCTTGTGCGCACGGACTTCGTTCATGAGCGCTTCGACGATCGTCGGGCGGTTGCATTCCTTGCTCAGGTGGCCGAGGTAGAGCTCGGTCGCTTGCCATTCGCGCAGCCCTAAGAGCAGATCGCGGGCCGCAATATTCGAAAGGTGTCCGAAGTTTCCGCGGATACGTTGTTTGAGGTGTTGAGGGCGGCCGGAGGCGTCAAGCATCTCGTCGTCATAGTTGGCTTCCAGTACCAAGATGTCAGCGAGGGCGACATGATGGCGGATGACCTCGGTGGCATGGCCCAGATCGGTGAGCCAGGTCACCCGACGGGCAGGGCAGGCATCGGCGGCGGGGCAATCGACGGCGAAGCCTACGGGATCAGCGGCATCGTGGGGGATGGGAATGGAAGTGATCTGATGGCCGCGGAATTCGAACGTCGTGCCCGTTTCGAAGATTTGCCAATCGGGGCGAACTTTAAGCGCACCTTGGAGGCGGCGAGCCGTCTCGCGGTTGGCGAAGACTTTTAACGCCGGGTTCTGTCGAATCAGGGCGGCGAGGCCGATGCAGTGGTCGGAATGCTCGTGGGTGATGAAGACCGCATCGATGGAGCGCGCATCGAGGCTTAGTTTAGCCAAAGCGGCCTCGAGCCGAGGGCCTTGGAAGCCCGCATCCAGCATCAGACGCACGCCATTGGTTTCGATAACCGAACAGTTGCCCGAGCTGCTTGTTCCAAGGATGTGAAAGGCGAAAGACATGCGACAGAGGCCGATGCAACCCGCCCTTGGTCCGCCCTTCAAGCCACCATTCGCCCTTTTCCGCTTGAGGCAGGTCGGGGTAGGAGGGAAAGTAGGCGCCCCTCCCACCATGCCGTCCCTTCCTCGCGTTATCAGTATTATTATGGGTGGTGGTCGAGGCTCGCGCCTTTATCCCCTGACGAAGGACCGTTGTAAGCCGGCTGTGCCGCTGGCGAGCAACTACCGCTTGGTCGATATCCCGATCAGCAATTGTCTGAATTCCGGCTTCAACCAGATTTTCGTCCTCACGCAGTTCAACACCGCTTCGCTGCATAAGCATATCCAGCAAACTTATAAGTTCGATGGTTTCGGCCGCGGCTTCGTCGATATCTTGGCCGCCGAGCAGACGGGTGATAAAGAAACGTGGTATCAAGGCACGGCGGACGCGGTGCGTCAGAATCTCCACCACTATAATTTGAAGGACGAGGATCTGGTGCTGATCCTTTCGGGCGATCAATTGTACCGCCTCGATTTCGATGAACTGGCCCGTCAGCACATGGAGAACGCTGCCGATATCACCATCGCGGCCAAGGCCATGCCTTCAGATCAAGTCTCGGCGCTGGGTGTCATGCGCGTGAATCCTGATCTGCGCATCGTCGAGTTCGTCGAAAAGCCGAACGATCCAGCCGTCATTTCTTCGTTGGTGTTGGGTGGCGCTCCGCGCGCCCGTCTTTCGGATAAGTCGAATCGTGACTACTGCCTGGCCTCCATGGGCATTTATATGTTCTCGGGCAAGGTGATGCGCGAGGCCCTGGCTGACCATTCCCAGACTGATTTCGGCAAGGAAGTAATCCCGGCCCTGCTAGCGTCGAAGCGCATGATGGCCTATGTTTTTGACGGTTACTGGGAAGACATCGGTACCGTAGGTTCTTTCTGGGAATGTAATCTGACGCTGACCGATCCGGTGCCCCCGTTCGATTTCTTTGACGGACAGAATCCGGTCTATACCCATGCCCGCTACTTGCCGCCGGCGAAGTTGAACGGTGCCCGGGCCCATCGAGTCTTGATGGCTGACGGTTCCATCGTCGACGACTCTGAACTCGATCGTTGCGTGATCGGCATCCGTTCTGTCGTTCGTGCCGGTTCCCGCCTTGAGAATGTGGTTATGATGGGGGCCGACTTTTTTGAGCGTCCCAACGACTTAGTAAAGAATCACGGGCTCGGGCGTCCGGATGTCGGCGTGGGTAAAAATTGTCTCATTCGTAATGCGATTATTGATAAGAATGCGCGGATTGGTGATGGTTGTCGCTTGGCGCCTACGGGTTTGCCTGAGAAGTGGGAGACCGATGCGCTCTTCGTGCGCGACGGCGTGATCGTCGTGAAGAAGGAGGCCGTAGTGCCTCCCGGCACGATCGTCGGCGAATGAAGACTTTTGGGCGTACCTACTGGTTTACTTGGGCCTTCTTGGTCTTAGCGGCGGCGCTGACAGGCGTGGCCTCCTTGAAGGACGCCTTTTTCGGCGGGCTTGTGGCGGCGATGTTCTCGACGGCTTTGACGCGAGTTTACGCCCGCTCGGGCTTGAGTTTTGCGCCGCTGATCGGCGCGGCTGCCGGTGCCATCTGGGTTTTGCTGATGTTGCTGAAGAGCAAGTGGTGGGGGTATGCCGAGGATTACGAACAAGCCTCGTGGACGCTGGGCGTAGATATTTCAGTCCACGCCGCCGGTTTCGCGGGGGCAGGACTGATGACCGCCTTACTTTCGAGGTTATCATTAGGTCGGGCGGCGTTGGCCGGCTTTGCGCTCGCGGCCGCCATGACGGCGATTCCTTACGGGTTCATTGCCTGGGTGGATCATCGAGTCGCGGGCCCCGTGGAGGTTGTCTTATTGGTCTCGACGGAAGTGGGCTCCGATCGAGGTCCCTATCGCGCGCCGGGTGCCGTGTTGGCCCAATTAAGCTCCGAAGAAATCAAAGAACTGAAGCAGAACCTCTTAGTGGTGTCGGGGCCGAGTGGAGATGAGGTCATCGATGAACAAGGCCGCCGTTATTGGCCCTTATGGCGTCGTCGCTTGATTTACCCAGGTAACCCGGGAGGTCCGGTCCGCACTGCAATCGTTATTTTACCTCCGGATGTGATTAGTCGTGAGGCTTGGAGCTTTCCGTTAAGCCTATCTCCGTCGGGGGTGCAGGTGGCTTATTTAAGTTTAGGCCAAAAGGTGACCGCGATGAATAAAGCGGTGAGCCAAGCGGTGATACTCAAAGTCGCCTCGGAAACAAAGAGCGAGGCGTCGACCGTCACCGTAAATGTAATCAGTCTCGAAGTTTCCCGCTCTTCTCCGGTCGGGAGTTTTTACAGCCCCGTTGCGGCTCGAAGTTTTCCCGCCGCCTTTGCGCGGGCGCCGGTGATAGTGTCGCCCGTGATCAAGAAAGACCTGATACGTCATCCGAGCTTCGATACCCCAACTGAAGCGGTTAAGTAGTCGAGCTGAGGAAGTCGCGATGGAGTCCAGCGTAAACTCCGTTGCTGGCGAGCAGAGAGTCATGCGTGCCGCGTTCGACAATTTTACCGTGGTCGAGGACGAGCACTTGATCGGCCTTACGGATGGTGCTCAAGCGATGGGCGACGACGAAGCTGGTGCGACCTTGCATCAGGCGGGCGAGGGCGAGTTGTAGGCGCGATTCCGTCAGCGTATCCACGGCGCTGGTCGCTTCGTCGAGCACGAGGATGCGGGGGTTGGCCAGGAGCGCGCGGGCAAAGGCGACGAGTTGTTGTTGGCCCAGCGAGAGACCCCGGCCTTTTTCAGAAACCTCGGTATGGATGCCCTTGGGCAGGTCTTCAATGAGATCGAGACAGGCAAGATCGCGGAAGGTTTGGCGTATTTCTTCGTCGCTGGCATCGGGTCGGGCGGACTTGACGTTGTCGGCGATGGTGCCCGCAAAAAGGAAGTTTTGCTGGAAGACAAAACCGGTTTGCCGCCGTAAAGACGCTTGGCGGATATCCGCGAGATCGAGGCCGTCGACGAGCACTTGACCGCTCAAGGGCAGCTGGAATTTCGCAAGCAAACCGACGATGGTAGATTTACCGGAGCCGGTGTGTCCGACCAGTGCGATGACCTGGCCGGGTTGGCTGATGAAAGAGATACCATGAAGGACGGGTCGATCACGTTCGTAAGCGAAAGTAACCTCTCGGAATTCAACGTGTCCATTGAGCGGGGGGCATTCGGCGGCGTCCGCTTTATCCGTCCAAGACGGTGCAGTGTCGAGGAGGCGGAAGTAACGTTCGGCCCCGGCCATGGCCAAGGTGGCTTCAGATAACTGAGTTCCGATGATGGTAATCGGGGCGAAGAAAAGTTCGGCAAGGAAGAAGAATGTCACCAGATCGCCGACGCCGGTGCCCGACCCTGAAAGTGCCGCCCAGCCACCCACCCCCACGAGGGCCGCGAGGAAGGCTTGGGCGTTTAGTTCCAATAATGGCAGGTAAAGCGCGCTGAGGCTGGCGGTCTTGACCACATGCCCGGCAAGGGTTTGCACCAAGCGGGTGAAGATGCCGGCATTGGTGTCTTCGCGGGCAAAGCCTTGCGTGACGCGAATGCCTTGGACGGTTTCGGCCAAGGCGGAAGTGACCCGGGAAAAGCTCTCTTGTTGCACTCGCGAGGCGTGCAGAATCTTGCCTCGAAAAAAGCCATGAACGAGTAAGAGGCACGGTACGAGCGCGAGGAGTACCAGGAAAAGCTGGGGGTTCACCCAGAGCATCAGGCCGGCGGCGCACGTCATTTGGCCCAGAGAGACGACGGTAATGAAGAAGTTGTTTTGAATCCCGTTTCGCATCGCTTCGATGTCAGAAATCATCCGGCTGATTAGGCTGCCATGACGGCGTGCGTGGAAAAAGGCGAGCGGTTGGGTCAGCAATTGCTGCATCAGTTTATCGCGGAGGTCGCGGAGGACGGCTTCGCCAATCTGGTGCGCGAGACGGATACGCCAATACAGGGCGACTTCGCCTAAGAGCACTGCGGCTGCGAAGATAATCAACCAGCGGAAAGTTTCAGCGGTATCGCCCGCCGTTACCGGACCTTTGATGATATGGGCGACAATCCAGGCGAACGTTGGCAGGGCGATGGCACGGAATGCGCAGAGCCAAAGCAACGCATTACGCTGACGACGGTGGGGGGCGGTAAACGACAGGAGGCGACCGATGGTCGACCAGCGCAAGGGCAGCCGGTCAGGTTCTTCCTCGTCGGCGCGGGTGCGTTTGACCGCGATTTCCAAGCGATCTTTACTCATGCGGCTTCGCCCTCCGACTGAATCAATATCGCCCGCCGATAGTGCCCGTCTTGTCCCATGAGCTCGGCGTGGGTGCCTGTCTGGATAAGGCGGCCATGGTCGAGGACAAGGATGAGATCAGCCCGTCGAAGCGTGCTCAGACGATGGGCGACGATGAAGGTGGTACGGCCTTCCATGGCGGACTCCATGGCCTCCATGATTTCCTTTTCGGTTTCGGGATCGATGGCCGAGGTCGGATCATCCAAGAGGAGGACCGTGGGCTCGAGCAGTAAGGCACGGGCGATCGCGAGCCGTTGACGTTGGCCGCCCGAGAGATTGACTCCGCCTTCGCCCAGGTGCGTTTCATAACCCTCCGGTAGGGCGATGATGAAGGCATGCGCGCCCGCGATACGTGCTGCGCGTTCGATTCGTCCCTGACTGGCGTCGGGGTGTCCGAAGGCGATATTGGCGGCGATGGTATTCGAGAAAAGAAAGTTTTCCTGAAAAACCATGCCTACTTGGCGGCGTAATTCGGTGAGGGGTAGCGTGCGGACATCATGCCCGTCCAAAGTCACGGAGCCCGTGCGTGGATCATAGAAACGAGGAATCAGTGAAAGCAGCGCCGATTTTCCAGCTCCCGTGGCGCCCGCGATGGCAATCCGTTGTCCGGGCCGGGCGACGAAACTAATATCCCGCAGGACCGTGTTATTGTCCTTGAATTCAAAAGTCACGTTTTCAAAGCAAATCTTGCCGAGAAAACGACCCGGGGAACGAGCTCCCGGGGGAGAGGCGACGCCCGGGTCGGTATCGAGGATTTCAAAAATCCGTTTGGCGCCGGCCAATGAAACTTGGGCGTTATCGACCACCGCTGCCAACGTCGTGACTTGTGCGGAAAATAACTGGAGGAGGCCGGCGAACGCCACCAGGCCGGTTCCTAGGGAAATCTCACCCCGGGAGACCATCCATCCGCCATAGCCGATGAGAATGGCCATCGAGAGGCGATTGAGGCCATCGATGGTGGGCCAAAAGAGGGCGACCTCGCCGAATACTTTCCTCTTTTGGGATCGGATGGCTTGGGTCCAACCCTTGAAGCGTTCCATGATGCGTGGCTCCAAGGAGAAGCCTTTGACGACTTGGATGCCTTGGACGTTTTCAGAAAAACCCAAGACCATCCGGTCCATCAGGTCACGATTTTCTTCATAAGCTGGCCGGACCTTGTTAGAAAACCTGATCGCAAACCAAGCTTGGAAGGGCAGGACCGTGAGGCAGGCTAGGGTCAGGCGCCAATCCGTTCGGAACATGTAAATCGAGCAGGCGATGAGCGTGACCACGATGATGGCCAGTTGAAGTAAGACGCCTTCGATGAAAATCCGCACCGCATGCGCATCGGAGGTGACTCGGTTGATGATTGAACCGCTGGCGTTGGAATCAAAGAACCGGAAACTAAGTTGCTGCAGCTTGGCGAAGACTTGGGCTCGGAGATTGAAGACGATGCGACCGTGCAAGAAGCGTACCGAGATGAGCCCAAAAATAAAAGCCAGGGTGGCACGGAGCAGGGCGGAGACAAGAATACCGCCGGCCAACCACCAGACGACCGAAGTTTCGGCGGTGTCTTGCGGAATAAAGAAAGGTAGCTGGGGTGCGGCGACGGCTGGGTCGGCGCAATGGCGCAAGTAATCGATGGCGATACCTGTCAAGGCGAACACCCCCACGGTAAGGAAGACCAAGAGGAGCTGCAGGCTCAGTAGCTGCAGGCAATCGGCACGGTAAGACCAGGCGATGCCTAAGAGCCGTCGCAGAGTTTGATCGCGACCTTCAGCTGGGGGATGATCGGCGTGGGCGGACATGCGTCGACATTCGCCTCGCCTTGGGGCGATGGCGAACGGCTCGTCAGCGTATCATCGTGCCTTCGTGGGACGACTTCTTGCGGAACTCGGCGCGGAGAGCAGCGGTGAGCGGGCCGGGTTTGCCCGGACCGATTACGCGGGCGTCGACTTCCACGACCGGAATCACTTCGGCCGCGGTGCCGGTAAGGAATACTTCATCCGCATTCCAGACGTCGTAGCGCGTTACATTCGTTTCAACTACCGGGATTTTGAGCGTCGCGGCGATTTCAAGCGCCACTTGGCGGGTGA
>JAPLTU010000072.1 GCA_026397965.1 Verrucomicrobiota bacterium
CCGCGCAACCGCCTCACGGTCATCACCGGCGTGAGCGGCTCGGGAAAGTCGTCCCTGGCCTTCGATACCCTTCATGCGGAGGGTTGCCGCCAATACCTCGAATCCCTTTCCGCCAAGGCCCGGGGGATGCTTGAGTCCGTAGCTCGTCCCGATGTCGATTTTATCCGCGGACTCTCACCCGTCATCGCAATCGCGCAACGCACGGGCGGGAACACCAATCCGCGCTCGACGGTGGCGACGCTCACCGAAATCGCCGACCATGCCCGTCCGCTTTGGATCTTAGCGGGCGATCGCAAGTGCCTCAAGGATGGCCACCCCGTTCGCCGGCGCTCATTAGATGATAATCTTCAGGCGCTAGAAGTCATTCCCAACGGCACGCGATTGATGATCATCGCACCCATCACGAAAGACCGTCCTTCGGTCTTGCTGGAAACGACCGCCGACCTCAGCCGGCGAGGCTTCACGCGGCTACGCCTTAACGATAAAGTCGTCACGCTCGAAGAAGCGGAAGGCTTGCTCGTCGGACGCGACGCGCAGCAACTCGACGTGGTCGTGGATCGCATCGTGATGGCGAACGATCAACGCAGCCGCCTCGCCGACTCCCTCGAGCTAGCTTTTCGCGAAGGACGAAACCGCGCCCTCGTGCTCGCCGAAAGCGGCGGCGCCTGGATCGAACACGTCCTTTCCCTTAACCTTGCCTGCGAACACTGCGGTGAGACTTACGAAGACATCAGCCCGCGTGCCTTGTCGCACAATCACCCGAGCGGCGCCTGCCCAGACTGCGGTGGATTAGGCCGGCAATTACGCTTTCAAGAAAGCCTCTCCATTCGCGACGAAAGCCTTTCGCTCAATGATGGCGCGGTAAAACCCTGGAAATGTGCGACCCGTAAAACCCTTATCCGACGTAATGCGACCTTACGCGCCTTGGCCGAACAGACGCCCTTCGATCTGAAGACTCCTTGGCGAGATTTAGCTCCGGGCATTCGCCAACTTATCCTGCACGGCGATCCGAAAAGAATCTTCCAACTGCCGCCAGCCAAAGGGCGTAAATTAGTCGAGACCGTCTGGGCGGGGATGTTCGCAGAGCTTGAACATGCTTACCGGACGACGACCGGTGAATCGCTCCGCCAACGCCTGCTCCAGTTCCAGTCCGGCTCGACCTGTGCGGGTTGCCACGGCCAACGCCTGTCTCCTTCGGCTCTCTCCCTCCGTCTGGCCGGAAAAAATATGGCCGAATTCCTGGCCTTAACGATTCCCGAAGCCCTCGCCTTCACGCGCGAACTTACGACACATCCACGCGTGATGCCAGCCGAAGAGGCGAGACGGGGCCTCGAGCAACGCCTGACTTTTTTGAATGATGCCGGCTTAAATTATCTCACCCTTGATCGCGAATGTAGCTCCTTGTCCGGCGGCGAAGCGCAACGCGTCCGCCTGGCCACGCAACTTGGACTCGGACTGGTTGGCGTCACCTATGTGCTCGATGAACCGAGCATCGGCCTTCACCCTAGCGACCATCAACGTCTGATTAAATCAATCCACGACCTACGCGACCTCGGCAATACCATCGTCGTGGTCGAACATGACCGCGACATGATCATGGCGGCGGACCATCTTGTGGAGATGGGACCAGGGGCCGGGGCTGATGGCGGAAAAATCATCTTCGAAGGCACGCCGAAAGAATGCCTCAGCCATACGACCTCCCGCACGGGTTCTTATCTTTCCGGACGGGCCGACTTACGCCAAATTATCAAACGCAAATCCGTCGGCCGGGAGCATATCACGATCAAAGGCGCGACGGAAAATAATCTAAAGAACATCACCGCCCGGTTTCCTGTCGGCAATCTTACCGTCGTCTGCGGCGTTTCGGGCTCAGGCAAAAGCACGCTCGCCATCGATATCCTCTCGGCTACTGCTGCGCGCAAGATCAACGGCGCCAAGATTGTCCCTGGTAAGAACGCCGGCATCGAGGGACTCGAAAAAATGGTCGCATTTACGTCGGTCGACCAAGAACCCATCGGCCGGACACCACGCTCGAACCCCGCCACGTTCACGGGAATCATGGACTTGATGCGCGAGCTTTGGTCCACCCTGCCCTTGGCTAAGGTCCGAGGTTACGGACCGGGACGATTCAGCTTCAATGTCCGCGGCGGCCGATGCGAAACCTGCGCCGGCGAAGGCTCCGTCGCGCTGGACATGCAATTTCTCGGTGAAACTTTCGTGGACTGCCCCAGCTGCGCCGGCCGGCGCTTCAAGCGCGAGACGCTCGAAGTTCGCTTCAAAGGATTAAGCATCTCGGATGCGTTACAACTCACCGTCAAGGAAGCCGGGGAAATATTCCGCGCCCAACCTAGGCTCGCAGAAAAACTGCGCACCTTGGAAGAGGTCGGCCTGGGATATATCAAACTCGGCCAGGCAGCTAATACGCTCTCGGGAGGTGAGGCCCAAAGACTGAAACTCGCCTCGGAATTATCGCGGCGCGATCATGCAGGCAGGCTCTACGTCCTTGACGAACCCACCACCGGATTGGCTTGGGATGACATTGCCAAATTATTGGCGTTACTCGGTCGCCTCCGAGACGCCGGGGCGACCCTTATCGTCATCGAACATCATGCGGACGTCATTTTGGCGGCAGACTGGGTGATGGAACTAGGCCCAGTCGGCGGCGAAAAAGGCGGGAGTCTTACCTTTGAAGGAGCTCCCGAAGATCTCTTACGGCAAAAGGAATCGCCTACCGGACGTGCGCTAAGGCACGCGTAAATGGCTTCAGAGATGCGGAGCGATGAGCGCTGCGCAGTAATCTAGATCCGAAATTTCTTCGGCCAAAAAATCATAAGGCTGCATCTTACCGATACCGAGTACACCGATGACCTTGCCATCGGCTCCTAAGACCGGAACCGCCAGAGCGCCTTGGACATTCGTCTTGCGCGCGTCGGGCTTGGCGACACCGCCGAGATCTTCCTGCAAATTGCAGAGCTGAACGGCTTCCTTACGAGAGGCGGCGCAACCGGCGATACCCTTGCCGAAGGGGATATTATCAATTTTAGGCAAAAGCATCGCTTGGACCTGAGGTGGAATACCCTGGTGCGCGATGAGCATGAGCAAACCCGTGGACGGATCCGTCCGATGCAGCGTACCCGTTACGCAGTCGAACGATTTCAAGATATGCGCAAGGGCCGCATGCCATTCAATTGAACCGACGAGATGAGCGGCTAAGCCGGCAGTACGATTTGACATAATAATTAGACAGCCCGGCGATCCATGCGTTCCTTGAGCCAAGTGACCCCGGCGGCCTCATCGGCAAAAGCGCCATCCAGTTGGGCCTCAAAAGCCTCTTCAAGAACTTCGGAGAACCAACCCGCCGGCTTATGGCCCAAAGCAATAAGGTGACGACCCAAGACGATACGCTTGGGGGCTGAATCCTCGAGATGAAGGGCCGCCGCACGTTCGGTAAGCCAAATTCCCTGTGGTGAAGGCTCGGCAGTAGATTTCGAGCCCCTTCCCTTTCGGTCGGCCTCATCGACGCGCACCAATCGATCGATGCGCACGACCTTATTAGCCAATCGGCGAACCGCAGCATCGCCCGCCTTCGCCCGGAACAACTCCCAAGGCTGGGCATGCCAGCGAACCAGCGGCAGAATCGATTCGATCAGTTTCACTTCACGGGTGATCTGACCGAGGAATTTCGGGGCGAGATTAAAACTCTCTTCTTCATGACCGTAAGCATGCCAGCGATTGTCATGAGGCTCTTTCTTCGTGGTCGTGGCTTTACCGATATCATGCAGGAGTAAGGCGAGCCCGACGATCAGATCTTCGTCCCGGTCGCCTTTACGCTCTTTGGCGAAAGCATCAAGACAGAGAGCCGTGTGCGTCCACACACAGCCTTCGGGATGCCATTCTGGATCCTGCGGCACACCAATCATGGCGTATAGTTCCGGATAGAATTTCGACCAGCCGCAATCTCGGAGGAAATTTAAACCGACCGACGGCTTCACGCCACGCAAGATAAGCTTCGTCCACTCTTCCATCAGGCGTTCCGGAGGGAGGTCGGCCTGAGAAAGCGAAGCGCAGAGTGCGACGGTCTCCGGAGCGACTGTGAATTCGAAGCGCGCGGCGAACTGCATCGCACGAAGAACGCGCAAGGGATCTTCGGAAAACTTGGGTGAGACATGCCGAAGCACCCGATCGTCCAGATCCTTCTGTCCCTGCCAAGGGTCGACGATCTCACCCGAAATCGGATCCCACAAGATCGCATTCAGCGTGAAGTCGCGGCGTTCGGCGGCGTCTTTCGGCGTCATCGTCGGGTCGGCCTGGACATCGAAATCCGCATGTTTTACGCCCGTACGATTCTCGCGGCGAGGCACCGAGACATCGACCGGGAAGTCCTTGAGCTTAGTCACTCCGAAAGCCGCACCTACGGTAATAATTCCAAATTCCTTACGGAGGGCCGCTTCGATCTGACGTGAGCCCAGACCGTATACTTCGATATCGATATCAACCACGGGCGCCCGCAAAAGCGCATCACGCACGCAGCCACCGACCATGTACGGCTTACCCCCGGCGGCCAAAAGCAATTCCACGACCCTCCGGACAGGCGCTAAATCACCTACCAACGGAATCAGATTAGGCATCAACAGCGGCACGGTTCAGCGATAGCCCAACTCGCGGGGGCTGGCGAGAGGGTTTTGACGAAGGCCTAAAGGTTGGTCGTGTAACCTTCTTTTAGCAGCCAAGCCTTGGCCGTCTCGCGTCGATCCCCTTGCAGGACGATTTCGCGATTTTCCAAAGTGCCACCCGTACCCATGGCTTTTTTCAATTGTTTGAGGAGCGCTTCGCGCATGCGCATGTCTTGCGACTCCAACCAGAGCCCCTTAAAAATCGTGACCTCTTTGCCACCCCGCCCGGCACGTTCGTACTGCAGAATAATTTTACCCAGCTTAGGTTTGACCTTGGCTATAGGAACAACCGGCTTAATCGGCGGACCAGGAGGTAGGTCGGCTCCATCGAGCTTATCGAAAGGGTTACCGCTCATGCGCCGCGACCACAGGTCCCTTCGCCTGGCTTGCCACCCTGCAGATAAACCAAGGCTTTTTCGTAAGACCGACGGCGTAAATAGTGATCCAAGTCGCCTGGAAGGCCTGAATTTACCGCTGCCACCTCGCCGTCCAGCACGCGGATACAGTCCAAAACACCCTCTTTAGGCAGGCCGGGGCGGGTTAACCCCTCAAGGGCCGTAATGATACGCTGGATGCGGGCTGGGTCCATTAGGCTGTAGATTGCAGAAGTAATGCAGGCGGGGCAAGCCCGAGGGGCGGTTTTCATTGTGGACAAAAGGCCGGGGACTTCCCTATACCCAACCCTCCATTGGATGGATAGCTCAGTTGGTTAGAGCGCCTGCTTTACACGCAGGATGTCGTGGGTTCGAGTCCCTCTCCGTCCACCCTTTTTTCGCCCCAACACCATGACGCCCATCAAGAAGAAGCACACCCTCTCGGCCCTCGTCGAAAACAAATTTGGCGTCTTGGCTCGTGTCGCCGGCATGCTCTCTGGCCGTGGCTTTAACATCGAGACCCTGAACGTCGGCCCCACCCATGACCCTGCCTACTCCCGGATCACTGCGACCGTGAGCGCCGACGAAGCCGCCTTGGATCGTTGCGTCAAAGCCTTAGACAAGCTGATCAACGTCATCACCGTGGTGGACTTTTCCCGTGAAGAGGTCGACCACGTCGCCCGCGAACTCATCCTTTGCAAAGTGAAGTGCGACAAGAAGACCCGAACCGAGATCCTCGAAATCGCCGGACTTTTCCGTGCCAAGGTCGTCGATGTCGCCCACGATTCGCTCCTGATCGAATTCACTGGCAACGTGACCAAGATCACCGCCTTCCTTGATCTGATCGAGCCTTTCGGCATCATCGAAACCGCCCGGACCGGCGCCGTCGCCTTGACGCGCGGTAAGAAGAAAATCAGCTAATCACCCATCTTTTCCATCACATACCATGCCTGCTAAAGTCTACACCGACAAGGACGCCGATCTCGGCGTTCTTAAGAACAAGACCCTTGCCGTTCTCGGCTTCGGTTCCCAGGGACACTCCCACGCGATGAATCTCCGCGACAGCGGACTTAACGTCATCGTGGGCCTGTACAAGGGTTCGAAGTCCGCCGCCGCGGCCAAGAAAAAAGGCTTCAAGGTCTACGAGACCGCTGAAGCTGTGCGTCGCGCGGACGTCATGCTCGTCGGTATCCCCGACATGAAACAAGCCGATGTTTGGGAAAAGGATATCGCCCCTAATCTCGGCAAAGGTGGCAAGACCGTCCTCTTCATCCACGGCCTTTCGATCCACTACAAGCTGATCAATCCTCTTAAGAATGTCGACATCGCCATGGTCGCTCCGAAAGGACCTGGCCACGTCGTTCGTGCCCAGTACGTCGAAGGCAAGGGCGTCCCTGCCCTCATCGCCATCCAGCAAGACATCTCCGGCAAGGCGACCAAGACCGCTCTGGCTTGGGCCAAGGGCATCGGTTCGACCCGGGCCGGCGTTATCAAGACCTCCTTTAAGGAAGAAGCCGAGACCGACCTCTTCGGCGAACAGGCTGTCCTTTGCGGCGGTGCCTCCGAGCTCGTCAAAGTCGGTTACGAAACTCTGGTTGAAGCGGGCTACCAGCCGGAGATGGCTTATTTCGAGTGCTTGCACGAATTGAAACTCATCGTCGACCTCATGGTCGAAGCGGGGATCTCCGGCATGCGTTTCTCGATTTCCGAGACCGCCAAGTACGGAGACATCACCCGTGGTCCTCGCGTGATCAACAGCTCATCCCGCAAGGCGATGCGCGAGATCCTCAAGGAAATCCAGTCCGGCAAGTTCACCGCCCAGTGGGTCAAGGAATACAAGGGTGGCCTGAAGAATTACAACAAGTTGCTCAAGCAGGGCGAGAACCACCCGATCGAAAAGACCGGCCAGCGTCTCCGCGCCCTCATGCCTTGGGTCCAGAAGCGCAACATCAAGGGTGCCCAGGCCGAGTACACGACCAAGTAAACGGTCATTTGACCGAAACGAAAAGGCCGACGCAAGTCGGCCTTTTTTATGCCCCCAAACACCCCCGTCCTCACCGAGGCCATCCAAGGGATTGCCAAGCGTGGCCAAAAGGCTTGGCTGTCCCCACCCCCATGAGCGAGCCCCCCTCCACCCCTGATGCCATCCATTCGGATGCCTTTTTGGCGCGCCTGATGCGCGACCAACTCAAACTCTCCATCGCTTGCGCGCTGTGCTTCATCGTGGCGCTCGTCGCGCTACCGTTGCTGAATTACTTTCAGCCGGCGTTCATGGCGCAGCGGGTGTTTGGCTTCACGCTCTCGTGGTTAATCCTCGGCGTGCTCTTCTTCCCGTTCGTGTGGATCATTTCCTTCGTCTTCATCAAGCGCTCCATCGCCCTTGAAGTCGCCGAAGCCCAAGCCGCCACCAAGGATGGCGCCAAACGCTGAACATGAGCCTACCGCTTGCTTCCCTCTTTCTTGCCGAACTCGGCAAGGTCGATCCATGGATTGCCATCTGCTCGCTCGCGACGGTCTTCGTGACGGTCGGGATGGGTTTCTGGTCTGCTGGTAAATCCAAGAACGCCGGCGACTTCTTTGTCGCGGGCCGTTCGGTCTCGGTCGGCTGGAATGCTTCGGCGATTTCGGGCGAATACCTTTCCGCCGCTTCTTTCATGGGCGTCGCTGGCATGGTGATGGCGACGGGCTACGATGCGCTCTGGTATCCCGTGTGCTATGCGTGCGGCTATTTATTCTTATTACTCTTTATCGCGGGGCCGCTGCGTCGCTTTGGAGCTTACACCATTCCGGACTTCGCTGAAGGCCGTTATGACTCCCCGCTCTTCCGCAAGATCGCCGTCTGCTTCGTGCTCTTCATCGGCTTCTTTTACACGATGCCCCAGATGAAAGGTGCGGGCACGACCTTGGCCTATATCTTCCCTGGCCTGCCTTATTGGGCGGGAGTCGTGGTCGTCGGTGCCGTCATCACGCTCAATGTTTCCTTAGGGGGCATGAAAGGCATCACCCTCGTGCAAGCCTTCCAATACTGGCTTAAAGTCTTCGCCATCACCGTTCCCATCTTCGTCTTAGCTTCGATTGTCGGACATTACGAAGATCACGTCAGCGCTAATAAGACCGCTTTTGAGACCGTCGCTTCTGCCCCGGCGAACATCGAAAGAAAGGCCCTGCCCGCCAAAGCGCCGAAAGACGAGCAGTGGATTTCCCCTTTCGGCAAGCTAACCACCAAAGCGGTCGATGCGTCGATCGGCGCGGCCCCCACGCCCGAAGCCAAAGCCGCACTCGAAGCGAATAAGAAGCCCTTTTCCCTTCTTTACACCTACTCACTGATTATCGCACTCGTCTGCGGCACCGCTGGCTTGCCGCATATTCTCGTCCGCTTCTACACCAACCCGGACGGCGTCGCGGCGAAACGTACGACGATGTGGGTGATGATCCTCATCGGTGTCTTCTACGTTTTCCCTCCGGTGTACGGCGTCATCGGTCGCTCACTCACGCCCGAACTTTATGATGCGGTTGGCGCCAAGGGGACGGATAAAGTCGTACTCGAACTACCCACCCTGCTCGCGGGCAAGAATCACGCACTACTCGGCTCAGTCCTCTCCGGCATCACCTGTGCGGGTGCGTTCGCGGCGTTTATGTCAACATTCTCGGGTCTGCTTGTCTCGATGACTGGCGCGCTCGCGCATGATGTCTATGGACGTATGCTCAAGCCGGACTCGACGCCCGAACAGCGTCTGCGCGCCTTTAAATGGGCCGCCGTCATCATCGGCGCGGTTTCCATTTCTCGGCATGCAAGTCGAAGCGTTGGAAATCAACTTCATGGTTGGTCAGGCTTTCGCCATCGCCGCTGCCAGTTACTTCCCCTTGCTCTTCATGAGCGTCTGGTGGCGCGGTATGACGATGCCGGGAGCAGCCGCTGGCATGCTTGGCGGCGGTGTCAGCGCCCTGCTGGCGATCACGATGACTTCCATTTCCGATGTTGCCGCCGCTGGGGCGAAGAAAATTACCGATGTCGCTCAACTGGCCGCCTTCTGGCAGGACCATCCTGTGGCGAAAAGCCTCGCGGACATGTGGGTCGCCCATCCGCTCGCCCGCATCCTTTGCGAGCAACCCGCCATCTGGGCCGTCCCCCTCTCCATTACGCTCATGATCGTCGTTTCCAAAGCCACCGCGGCCAAGGTTCCTGGCGACATCCGCATGAAGATGCTCGTGTTACATGCCCCGGAAGCCTTGGGCCTGAAGCAGGAATACATCAAGGAGCACGAAGGCCTCGGCGGTCACTGATCCGGATTCCCGGGGCGGATTATTCCGCCTCCGTGAAACTTGAAACTTGGAAGTCCGGCAGGGGCTGTCTTTGCTGACGGCGTGTCCACCGAACTCACCGAAGACGACTCCCGCGCCTATGGCGTCGTCCAGGCGTTCTCCCTCGCCCTCGCCGGCGGCGCCCTGTACGCGGCGACCCTCCTGACCTACCGCGGCGCCGAGGTCTTCCTCGGCCTCGTCCCGGACCCTTACGACCGTGTGGTCTGGCTCGGCGTCGGCATGGGTATCCCCGTCGCCCTCTGCGGCGCGGTCATCGCCGTCCAAGCCACACTGAACCGCGCCTGGGGCCTCCTCCGCATCGCCGCCACCATCCTGCTCGTCGGTAACCTCGCCATCCCTGCCGCGTGGGGTGTACTCTGGCTTATCCGTCAGAGCTAAACTTACGTCATGTCCGGACCCATCGTCATCGTCACTCGCGGCAGCCCGCTGGCGCAACAACAAGCCCATGATGCGGCGGCACAGATTGCCCAAGCGCTGCAACGCCCTACGGAAATACGGATCCTGACGACGACGGGGGATCGGCAAGCCAATTGGTCGCTGGAGAAACAAGGGGGCAAGGGTCTCTTCACCGCCGAGCTTGAACAGGCTTTATTACGAGGTGAAGCCGACGTGGCCGTCCACAGCTCTAAAGATCTCCCGACCGAGATGCCGGCCGGACTGGCAATCGCGACCTGCCTGACTCGACAGGACGCCCGCGACGTACTCGTCCGCCGGACCGACATCGCAGAGCCTAAGTTGATCGCCACCGGAAGTCCGCGCCGCCGGGCGCAGGGAGCCTTGAAATTTCCCGAAGCCCAATGGACGGAATTGCGCGGCAACGTGGACACGCGCCTTAAAAAACTGGTCAATGGCGATGCGGAAGCTTCGTACCTTGCGGCTTCCGGCCTGAATCGTCTCGGAATTAAAAACTGGGAGGGGCTCGCCTTCGAACCCGTCAACATTGTTCAGATGGTACCCGCCGCCGGTCAAGGAGCCGTCGCGATCCAGACCCGTTCTGCCGATACCGCGCTCTACCTGGCCGCAGGTTGCGCAACGACGACCTTTTCCGTCTTTGTCGAAAGACTTTTCTTGGCCAAACTCGGCGAAGGCTGCCACACCGCCTTTGCTTGTCACCACTCCGCCGGAAGGATTCACCTGTTTCGGAGCGACTTTGGTCGCCACGAGATGGAGTTCCCCGCGACCGACCTGACCGCCGCCTCTCAACTCGCCGACCGCATCCTGCAACACCTCCTGCCCCGTCAATCATGAGCAAACTTCCCTTACGCGATCGACTCGTCGTCCTCACCCGTCCGGAAGGTCGCGGGGGCGATTGGAAAGAATTACTCGTCGACGCCGGCGCCGCGGTCTCCGAACTACCCTTGATCGAAATCAGCTTCGAGCCAGACGATACCGTACTGAGCGAAGTCCTCGACGCCATGGGCGAATACGATTGGATCATCTTCACGAGCCCCAACGGAGTCCGCGGATTTTTTGATCGATTCTTTGAACGCTTTTCCGACATCCGTTCCGTCGGGGGCGTACGCTTCGCTTGCGTCGGCCCTTCGACCGAGAAGGCCTTACGCGGCTATCATTTAGACTCGGACCTGACGGCCGCCAAACCGGACGCCCTTTCGCTCGGACAAGAACTCATGACCAAGTTCGACGTCGAGAATCAGAAAATCCTGCTCGTCACTGGCAATCTTAATTCACCCGAACTTTCGCGGCTTCTGATGGAGGGCGCCCTGGCCATCGTCGACGTCATTAAAGTCTATGCGACCGAAGAAAAATCTGTCGCGGAAACGCCCGAAGCGGCCGAATTCCGACGCCATGGCGCCGATGCGATTGTCTTCGCCAGCCCTTCGGCCGTGGAATCATTCCTACACCAGGCGGCTTCCCTGCGCCCGGACGTGGGAGCGCGGCAGCCCAAGGCCATCGCTGTCGGGCCGACAACCGCCGACGCCCTTCGTAAAGCTGGCGTGCCCTTAGCCGGCATGGCTGCAGCCCCCACCGCCAAAGCCATCCGCGATGCCGTGATCGCGGCCCTGACATGATCGGAAAAATCATCGTCAAAGTTTGCGGAATCACTCGGCAGGCTGACGCTGTCGTCGCCCTTGAATTCGGAGCCGACTACTTAGGTATCAATTGCTGGGACGGATCGCCTCGCTTTGTCCCGGCCGACCGCCGGGCAGCTTTATTACGCGAAATAACGCCAGGCAAACGTGTCGCCGTCACCGTCAACCCGACCGACGCCGAGGCATCGGCATTCATCGCCGAAGGCTTTGATATTGTTCAGGTTCATTTTGATCCTGCGAAAAAAGAGTGTGACCCCGCCGGCCTTTCGACCTGCATCGGGAAAGCTCATCTCTGGCTTGCGCCTAAATTGACCGATGGTGCCGAATGGCCCAAGACCTTGATCCCCTTGGCGGCCGGCTTCATCCATGACGCCCATGCGCCCAATTCTTTCGGGGGAACGGGCAAGCAAGCGGACTGGGCACGCTTCCAAAAGCTCACGCAAACCTACCCAGACGCACTTTGGATTTTGGCGGGGGGATTAGGGCCAACCAACGTCGAAGCCGCCCTAAAAGCCCAACCCAAGGGTTTAGACCTTAATAGCGGGGTCGAACTAGCCCCCGGCTTAAAATCTGCCGAACTATTGTTTGAAGTGAAGCAAGCCTTGCTTAAAAACGACCAATCCTAAGCCCCTTCCCGCTTACAACCCACTTGGCACGGGGGATGCATAAGTGGACTTGCCCAACCGAACGCCTAACCCAACCTACCATACACCATGAAGCTCGTCGTCGCCATCATCAAACCCTTCAAACTTGAAGAAGTTAAGGACGCTCTCGCCGAAATCGGCATTGAAGGAATGACCGTAACCGAAGTCAAAGGCTTCGGCCGCCAAAAGGGTCACACGGAGATTTACCGTGGCTCTGAATACACCGTCGATTTTCTGCCCAAGGTGAAGATCGAAGCCGCCGTCGCCGACGAACAAGTCGAGAAGGCCATCGCCACGATTTCTAAGGCCGCCCACACCGGAAAAATCGGTGACGGTAAGATTTTCGTGATCGGTCTCACTGACGTCATCCGTATCCGGACAGGCGAACGTGGTCCGGCGGCCATCTAAGCGTTTAATTAGAAAGCAAAAGGGCGACCCAAGGGTCGCCCTTTTTTTGGCACAGGTACGAACCTTCCCCTATTTAACACTGGCGGCCTTGGCGGCCTCGCGCTTGGCCAACATGCCGGGAGAGTTCCACTTGATGACGTGGTAGGTCGCCTGCCCTTCACCGACGTTGCGGATGCCGTGTTCGATATTGGCCGCCTGGAAAATGACCGAGCCCGGGCCGAGTTTGATCCACTCGCCGGCAACGAACGCCTCGACATTACCTTCCTTGATAATGAGCAGCTCTTCGTCGGCGTGCTGGTGAGGCGGGTGTGGCGCTTGGCCCTTGTTCAGGGTCGTCACATGCATCTCGAGCTCGTCCAGGGTCGCAGTCGGGGCGCGACAGACGGAGCGGGATTCGCCGGCCTTGGTCTGCTTTACGATGAGTTTTTCCCAATCGAAAGCCATCGAACCCATGATGGGCTTAGGAGCTGCCGGGGTGACCGCGGCCACTGGGGGCGAGGACATGAAGCCAACTAAGCCAAGGCAGACGCTCGCCGTTAAGGTGGCGACCAGCAAATCACGACGGGTAAGGGGTGTCATCCCACAGTTCTAACCCTCCTAGGCGGGGAGTAAAGACGGCTTGTCGGCCTGGCGCCACGGACCGCCTTGCACTGGGGACGGGCCCGCGGTTAATCTGAGCCTATGTTGCGCCCCCTCATGGGAAACCTTGTCCTGATGCTCATGGCCTGCCTGGGCCTCACCGGCTGTGGCGTCAAGAAAAGTACGGCCGTCCTCAAGGCCGAAGCAGGCGTGCTCGTTATTAATAATATCGCGGAACCGTCCAGCCTCGATCCGCAGACCGTCACGGGCCTTTCCGAAAGCCATATCATGTACGCCCTCTTCGAAGGGCTGGTCAATTATGACCCCGTCGACCTTCACCCAATCCCGGGCGTCGCCGAAAGTTGGACGAGTTCCGCCGACGCCAAGACCTGGACGTTCAAACTCCGCCCCGCTGCGCGGTGGTCCAATGGCGACCCCGTCACCGCCCAAGACTTCCTCTTCAGCTGGGAGCGGATGCTCAGGCCGAGCTTCGGAGCCGAATATGCCTCGATGCTGCACGTGGTCAAAGGGGCCAAAGATTTTAATACTAAAAAAATCAGCTCCTTCCGCGACGTCGGCTTCCGGGCGCCCGACGCGCACACCCTCGAGATCCGCCTGGAAAATCCCGTTCCCTATTTCCTCCAGCTCATTTGCCATCACAGCTGGCTGCCCATCCACCCTCCGACGATCCTGAAGTTCGGGACCATCGACCAGCTCAACACGCCGTGGACGCGACCGGGCGCGCTCGTGGGCAACGGGGCCTTCACCCTGGAAAGTTGGGAAGTGGCCCGCAACCTGGTGGTGCGGAAGAATCCGACTTATTGGAATGCCGGGGAGGTCTCGCTCAACGCCATCGAATTCCGGGCCATCGCAGACCTCTACGCCGAAGAGCGGGCCTTCCGGGGCGGCGAGTTGCACATCACCGGCTCCGTGCCGCCTTACAAAGTAGCCAAACTGCTCGAACAAAAATCTCCCGCCCTGCGCCTCGATCCGTTCATGTCCGTAGCGTTCATCTGGATAAATAATGATATCAAAAATAACGAACCCGTTCGGAAGGCCTTGGGCGACGCCCGCGTGCGCCAGGCCTTGGGCATGGTGATCGACCGCGAACAAATCGTCCGCAAAGTCCTGCGCACGAACGACGCGCCAGCTTACCACTTCACGCCGCCCGGCGCCGGCGGTTTCCACGCCAAAGCCCGGTGGAGCCAAGAGGTCGCCCGCGCCCAAAAGCTCTTGGCGGACGCCGGCTACCCTGGCGGCAAAGGTTTCCCGAAACTGGAATACCTTTACAACACTTCCGAAGGCGCGCAGATGGCCGCCCAGGCTTACCAAGAGATGTGGCGCGAACGGTTAGGCGTCCAAGTCGAACTCAAAAATCTCGAATGGAAAGTCTACCTCAATGCCATGCACAAAGGAGAATACCAGATCGGCCGAGGTGCCTGGAGTGGAGACTATAACGATCCGAACACTTTTCTGGAAATGTTCATCACGGGGAACGAACTCAATCAATGTAATTGGAGCGACGCGGAGTATGACCGACTGATTGGCCAGGCGGCCCAGGAAGTGGATCCCGCTCGCCGTTTCGAATATTTCCAGCAAGCGGAAGCCCGGCTCGTCAGCCAAGCCCCGGTCCTGCCCGTCGTATTTAATAAGAATAAGTTCCTCATCCGGCCCGAAGTCCAAGGCTGGTACCCCACTGTGCTTGATCAACACCCCTTCACGGCGGTTAAACTCGTCCCCGCGAAAGGGGATTGATGCGGACCCCAAACCCCAACATCCTTCTCTCATGCGTCTCTTCGCCTTCGCCCTCCTGCTCGCAACCTCCACCCTCGCCAACGCTCAGGCCGCCGGTGAGCCCTTGCCCAAGGGAGGAAGCGGCGTCGATCAAAGTTTCGTGAAATTACGCGGCGTCAGTTTCTTTTATATCGACGTTAAAACCTCCGAAACTCGCCCCGAAGACGCTGACCTGCGCGGTGAAATCCGCGATGCGATCGAGTTGGAACTACGTCGCAGCAACATCACCCCGAAAGATTTCAATGGGCTCGCGCCCGAAACCTCGACCCCTTTGCTCACGATTGAAGTTCGCTTTGACCGCGGCCTCGGTCGTTATGCAGCCGACGTCATCCTTTCCATCAGCGATAACGCCACCGTAACGCGGAACAAAGAGTCCGTGCTGGCGACGACTTACGTGCAGACCAAGAAATCCATGGGGTCATCGGATAATACCCTTTCGCGCGAAGTGAAAAATCGCAGCCGCGAAGCCGTCTTGGAACTGATTGAAGGAATTAAAAAACTTAAGGGGAACTAAACCGTCCCGTGCGTCGACTGCTCCACAAGATGAAGGGCGATGGCGCCGCTCCGCCCCCGCGCCCTTCCCTGCAAGCGGTCGGACTGGCTTTTACGGGCTGCGTCTTAGTAGTCGCGTTGCTGTCAAAACTTTCTGACCAAATCGGCACCGTGCTTTTGATCGGCTCTTTTGGTGCAAGCAGCCTGCTCGTCTTCGGCTACCCGGATGCCCCCTTCAGTCAGCCGCGCAACCTGGTTTTTGGTCACGTCATTGGCGCCTTCATTGGTATCACTTTTCTTCATCTATTTGGAGATAACTGGTTAATCCTGGCCCTGGCGCTTGGCACGACGGTCGCCGCGATGATGCTTACCCACACCGTTCATCCCCCGGCAAGTTCGACCCCCGTCGTGGTCTTCGCGCTCAAATCCTCGTGGATGTTCATCTTCCTTCCCACCTTAGTCGGGACGCTCACGATTCTTTTCTTCGCCCTCATTTACAATAATACCGTTCGCCAGGAGCGCTGGCCCAAGCATTGGTAAGCGCCATGCCAAATCCTGAATCACGCCTGCAAGAACTCGGACTGACTCTCCCCGCCCCGCCTGCGGCGGCGGGCGCCTATGTGCCAGCCGTCCGCACCGGCAACCTACTTTACCTCGCCGGCACCTTACCCATGCGCGATGGCAAAATTGTCTCCCTCGGTAAAGTCGGGAGAGAAATCGACCTCGGCCAAGCCGCCGAAGCCGCGAAGCTCTGCACGCTCAACGCCTTAGCCAACGCCAAAGCCGCGCTGGGCTCGCTTGATAAGATTACTCGCGTGGTAATGGTGAACGGCTTCGTCAATGGTATCGATGGCTTTAGCGATAGCCCCAAGGTCCTGAATGGTGCTTCCGAATTCCTTCTGCAGATTTTCGGCGAAAGCGGTAAGCACGCGCGGGCAGCGGTTTCCGTCAACGGCCTACCGCTGGGGGCTTCCGTCGAAGTGCAGATCGTCCTTGAGGTGCGCGACTGAGCGGCAGATTAGCCTTCGGATACGCCGACCTTAGGGAAATCGATCTTGAAAGCCCTGCCATTAGGGGGTTTGCCGCAGTTACCAATTTGGGTGCAAGCGCGGCGGACAAGCTCTGCGAGATGGTTATCTTGCGGGCGACTCAGCCAGCCGGAGAATGAAACGGTGCCCCCGGCATCGACGGATAACGTCACGCCGCAGCTGCCGGCCGAGGAAATCGCCCCGCCTTCGGCCGAAATGATCTCCGTCCAAGCCGAACGAAAACGAGCCAAGACTTCACCTGCATAAAGCTGCTGTTCCGTCGCTGATCCGCCCTCGCCGCCATTATCACCCGTGCCAAAGTTGCGGCCTTTTTTGACGGATACCCCGCCGATACCACCCACTTTGCCCGAAGCTGAAGATTTACCGCCCTTAGCATTCATGAAATCGCTCAAGGATGTTTTTCCGGAACCCGTCGAAGCCTTGGGGGTAGTCTTAGCCGTCGCCTTGCTCGTCGCATGGGCAGGCGCGGCGGCCTCGGCTTCGGCCTGAGCTCTGGCTTCTTGAATCTTCTCTACATCAAGTTTCTTGATTTTGACGATCTTCACGCCCGTCTTAGTACCATTTTCTTCACCCTGAGCCACGCCGGCGGCTTTGCCGATTTCTCCCGGACGCTTACCCGGGATACCGTTCAAATCTACTAGGAGCGGATCCGCTGCCTCAACGGCTTGGCCCTCGTGACGAGAAGCAAGCCAGGATACCGCCACCAGCGCACAGATGATCCCCGCATGCACTGCAATCGAACCAATCATTCCTTTGCCTTCAGTGGACATGGCTTTAACGGATTTCGGTATCAAGACCGACCTTGGTGAGACCCTTTGCTTTGGCCTTGGACATCACATCAATCACTTTTTGATACGGCAACGTGGAGTCGGCGCGAATACGGACAATCGGCTGATCCGCCTCTGGTAGCGCCGCGATGGTGGAAAATTCAGCTTCTAATTGGGCTACTGTCACCGGGTGATTGCCGAACGTATAGGTACCGTCGCGAGCCACGTTCACAAAACGATACCGATCCTTCGTGTCCGCCTGTTTGCCGGCTCCCTTGTCCGCCTTCGGCAGATTGACGGCCGTCGTTTGCTCCAACACCGGCGTCGCGATCATGAAGATAATGAGCAAAACGAAGCACAAATCCAGCATCGGCGTGACGTTCAAATCGTTCATCACGTGCAATCGATGCGGCCTGGAAAAGGAACGCGCCATCGCCTTACTGGGCGTCTTCCCAGCCCGGCAGGGCGGAAGGGGGAGCGTCGAGCGGGCTCACCGTGGGGATGTTGGCCGCCGTCGCCGCCGTGATCGACGCCATCTGAGCAGCGCGCACCAGACTTTCGCGCTCTTGGGCTTGTGCAAAATTACGGCGGGCTTCGCCTTCTAGTTCCAACTCAACGCGATCGGCCAGTGAGCTGGCGAAATTTTCGAGTTCCGTCGTCATGATCTTAACCTGCGTTAAAAGATAATTATAACCGAACGTCGCGGGGATGGCTACCAAGAGCCCCAGCGTCGTCGTCACGAGCGCACCGCAGACACCTGGCGCCAATTGGGCGATGCTGGCCTTTTCGGTCAGCGCACCGAAGGTCACCATCACCCCCCAGACCGTTCCCAAGAGACCTAAGAATGGACCGCCCGAAACTAACGAACTTAACAGCACCATTTTGCTTTCGTAATTTACCATCGTCCGGGAAACGCCGCGTTGAATCGCATTCTCGACGTGACCCATGCAAAGCGTGACGTCGGACGGCTTCAGCAACCGACCCTTGTGGCGTTGGACGGCGGAGACGCCTTCCGCGACCAAGAATTCATACGGCCCGAGATTGGCACCGCGAGGAAAGTTTAAAGCGACGACGGAAGGCTCATCGCGCAAGCGACGTTCAAAGCCATGATTACGGCGACGGAGTTCTTGGACGTCGGACCATTTCTGGATCATCGCACCCCAACCGATCAAGGAGCAGACCACCAGCACGGCCGCCACGGCGAGACCGGGAGCATCCATCTGCTTAAAATACCAGAGAGCGCCTTTTTCGGTATCGGCCAGCACGACCATTAAGACGGGATAAAGCATCGCTTTCATAGGCAATCCGACTCGAGCTGGGCTTCAACCTGAAAAGACCTACCGATGCTTGAAACGGAAGACTTTCTTCTTCATAGTTAAGCTTGATGATACCACGTCCATCATCCTGCACCGACTGCACCAAAGCCTGCGCCGTTTACTTTACCGTCGTCGCGGGCGGCAAGGCGATATCCCATGCCTGTTGCCAAGACTGCCCCGCCCTGCAAGCCGCGGCCGGAGACGGGCAACTCCCGTCGGTTGCCCTCGGCCTCAAACTCACGATCCCAAGCCCACATGGTCGGGGCAAATGCCCCACTTGTGGCTTCCGCTGGACGGACTTCGTGCGTATCCACCGCATGGGATGCCCAACCTGCTATCAGACCCATGCCCAAGAGGCCCTCGAGACCATTGCGCGCATCCAGCCCGGTATCGAACACCAAGGACGGCGCCCCCTGGGATCTACCGCCGACTCCCTGCTGCGTCTGACCAAAGCCCGTCAACTGCTCAAAGAGGCGCTCAAGGAGGAAGACTTCGAGACCGCCGCCGTTTTGCGGGATCAGATTTCTGATTTAGAGGGCAATTCCCTTGAGAGTAAGAAATAACCTTCGGCGTTGCTCGACCTTCAAGTCGGGGCACGCTGAGCCAAAAGTATGAAGCCCACCGCCCTACTCACCAATGATGATGGCATCAACGCGGCCTTCATTCATGCCTTGGTCGCGGCCTGCGAAGCTGAGGGCTTTAAGGTGATTGTCGCCGCCCCCGCCGGCGAGCGCAGCTGGATCGGCCGAGCTTTTAGTCGCCACCGGGAAGTCACGCTCTCCGACTACCCCAATCTCGGCAGCCAAGCGTGGTCCATCGATGGCACTCCTTCGGACTGTGTTAATATCGCCCTCGGGCATTTGTTAAAAACGCAACCCGACGTCGTCATCTCGGGGATGAATATCGGCTTTAATGCGACGATGCCATTATGCCTCAGCTCGGGCACCTTAGCGGGAGCGACCGAAGGGGCGGCCTGGAATCTGCCCGCCGTAGCGTGCTCCATGGACCTCGAACAAGCTATCTTTGAAAGCGTCCATCGCCAATCTGCGGAGTGCCCTGGCGCCCTCCGGCCCCACCTTGAAGCTGCCTGCCAGCACACCGCACGTTTTGCCCGTGGTCTCATTGGCCAGCCCGTCCGGGGCCTGCATGTCCACAGCTTAAACTACCCAGCAACCGTGACGAATACCACAGCGATGGAACGCAGCGTCCCGGCCTTGGTTCGACATGGGTCGCTTTTCAAACCTTCCGCCCAAGGCTTTACTTTCGCTTGGAACGACGGAGAACAAGTCAGTGAAGGCGGCCAAACGGATTTAGCCGTGATCGAGCGGGGGCTAATCAGCCATACCGTCTTTGACTTCGGCAACGTCGGCCCGCTCTGAGTCAGCTCAGTGCGCGTGGCCGTGGTCGTTGTCATGGTCGCCGTGACCTTCGCCGGCAACGAAGACAGGCAAGAGAAGCACGAGGCCGGCGATGAACGCAGGCATCCATGCCTTACGCAGATCGTTGTGAGCCAAGAAAGGGTAGAAGGCGATGTAGCCCGCCAAAGACCATGCTCCAAGGTGATGGACGAAGAGCCATAACCCCTGAAAGCCCGCATCGTTTGCCCGACGCTGGACATAGACGGAAAGGAAACCGGCGAAGAAAACCGCAGATAAGATAAGCAGGAAGACTGCAAAAGGAGCCCAGCCTGATACGGCATGATGATGGATTTCTTCTTCTTGCTTCTTCACTTCGGCTTCAGCGGCGACCTTTGCCTGTTCTCGGGCGACTTTTTCGTCAAAAGCCTTACCCTTAGCGGAGGACTTCGCCTTGGAAAAAGCAGCCTCTTCCGACTTACGGGAGACCTCCGCGATCTTTTGGGCGACTTCACTATGAGGAAGCGATGCTGTCATGTAGTGAAAGGCGGCCGTCGAAAGCGCATAGAAAACGACGGAAAGAAGGGCGAGGTTAAGGGCCAAGCCGAAGCGGCGGAGTGGCTTGGTCAGATCCAGCGAGAAGGTCATAGGTTGAGTTCGGGAAATTAGATGACCCACCCTCGCCTTCAATTCCAAACTTGGAAACCTGACATATTCACGCCTCATGGATGGCAGATATGGCCCACCCTCTTCCTGAAACCGTACTTTTCGACCTCGACGGCACCTTGGTCGATAACTTTGAGGCGATTCACCGCTGCTATGATGATGTGATGAGCATGATGGGGCTACCCAGCGTCACCCTCGAACAGATACGCCGTGCGGTGGGAGGTTCGGTTAACGTCACCGTCGTCAAGCTCGCCGGCGAAGCCAATGCGCCGACCGCCACCCGCCTCTTCCGCGAACACTTCCCCAGTGTCATGTACCACGGCTTACGCGTCTACCCCGGTTGCCGCGAAATTCTCGAAGGTCTCCGGGCGCGCGGAGTGCGGACCGCGGTTTACACCAATAAGGATGACGCTAATTCTAAGAAAATCATGGAGCACCTGGAGTTAAGTCATCTCTTTGACGGTATCTACGGGACGAACGTCCATCCCTGGCGCAAGCCCCAGCCAGAGTTTACGCAGTTCGTCCTTTCTTCCCTAAAAGCAAAAATCAGCACCACGGTCATGGTGGGAGATTCGCCTTTCGATATCGCGGCCGCCCGGAATGGCGGACTCGCCGCCATCCATTGCGTCACCACGGGCAGCCATACCGCCGAAGAGCTCCAGCCGTACAACCCTGATACGATTCATGCCGGACTCAACGAGCTGGCCCGGGAGACCTTCCGCCTCGCATGATTTTGTTTCGCCCCAAAGGTGCCAGAGTGATTGGCTGAACCATGGCGCCCCCGCGGGAATCTGATCGAGGTCCAGAAATTGCGCTCTCCGGCGTGGTCGAGCGCATCCTATGGCTGGACGAGGAGACGCACTTCACCATCGCCGAACTGGTGGCGGAAAATAACGAGAAGACAATCATCCTCGGCAACATGACGGGGCTGCAGTGCGGCGAGACGGTCGATCTCCTGGGCTTCTGGGAGCGGCACCCTTCGCATGGTCCGCAACTGCGCGTCAAATCGTTCAGCTCGCGCCTACCCTCCTCCGTGCATGGTATCCGCAAATACCTCGGGAGCGGCCTGATCAAAGGTATCGGCAAGACTTATGCCGATAAGATCGTCGCGAAATTCGGTGTGCGTACTTTTGAGATCATTTCCAACATGTCGGGACGGCTGCGGGAAGTTGAAGGCATCGGCCCTGGGCGTGCCAAATCCATCAAGGCTGCCTGGGAAGAGCAGAAAGCCCTGCGCGAGGTGATGGTCTTCTTGCAAACCTACGGCGTCACCAATTCCATCTGCCTACGCATCGTCAAAGCTTACGGCGAAGAGGCAAAAAAAGTCGTGACCGCCGAGCCCTATCGCGTCTGCCGCGAAGTCGAAGGCGTCGGCTTCAAGACCGCGGATAAAATCGCCCGCAACCTGGGTCTGCCCACCGCTGGGCCGCAACGCGTCGACGCAGGCATCTTGCACACGCTCGAAGAACTTGAAGGCGAAGGCCACAGCGCTTTCCCGGACGAAGGTTTGCTCGAAAAATCGACTGCCTTGCTCGAAGTGGATCGGGCCGTAGTTCAGGACCGCATGCGACGGCTCATCGAAGAAAACGCCGTGGGTATCCTCGATTATCGTGGCGTTCGGCTCGTGCAGTTGCGTCCGCAGGAAAACGCCGAAAAATCCATCGCGGTGTCGATTCGCCGGTTCATCGGCGGCGACAGCGGATTGCCCGCGATCCAAGCGGAAAAAGCCATCGAGTGGGCACAAGGCCGGGCTGGCTTTACCTTCTCGGAAGCCCAAGCCACAGGCGTCCTGATGGCGCTTAAAAATAAAGTATCCGTGCTCACCGGCGGCCCCGGTACAGGTAAAACCACGATCCTGAAAGCACTGTGCGATATTCTTTCCGCCAAGCGCACCCGCATGATGCTCGGCGCCCCCACGGGACGCGCCGCCAAACGGATGTCCGAAGCGACGGGCGTGCCCGCCGCCACCATTCATCGGCTTCTTAAATTCGATCATGCGGCGGGCGGCTTCACCGCCAATGCCGACAATCCCTTGGCCGCAGATTTTGTCATCGTCGACGAATCCAGCATGCTTGATACCAAGCTTGCCGCCGCCCTTTTGCGGGCCGTGCCATCGACCGCCCATCTCTTGCTTGTCGGCGACGTCAATCAGCTCCCTTCGGTCGGTGCGGGTAATGTCTTAGGCGACCTCATCGAATCTGGCACCGCCGCCGTCACCCGGCTCGATACGGTCTTCCGCCAAGGCGCGCGAAGCGGTATCGTGACCGTGGCCCACGGCATCTTGCACGCGGACACGACTCCGCCCACGCCAGTGGAAGATCCGACGAAATTAGATTTCTCGGATGACATTCATTTCGTCAAAGTGGAAGACCCCGAAACCTGCGTGGCGATGGTCACCCGGATCTGCTGCGACATCCTGCCCAAGGCGCTTCGCCTCGACCCGTTACGTGACATCCAAGTCCTGGCCCCGATGCACAAAGGGACTGGCGGCATCCAGGCCTACAACCAAGCCCTGCAAGTCCGCCTCCGCGGACCGGACGCCAAACCCGGACGGATTTCGCCGGGCGATAAGGTGATCCAGACCCGCAATAATTATGATAAGTTAGTCTATAACGGTGATTTCGGAGTCGTCCTCGGCCAAAACGAAGCCGGCACCTTGCTGGTCGATTTTGACGGCACCCGCGTCGAGCTGGAACGCGGCGAGCAATCCGACCTCCAGCTGGCCTACGCGGTGAGTATCCATAAATCCCAAGGTTCAGAGTTTCCCGCCGTCGTCGTGCCGTTGCTCCGCCAGCACAGCATCATGCTGGCCCGTAATCTGATTTATACCGCGGTGACCCGGGGGCGCAAACAAGTCATCCTTGTGGGGGACCCCACGGCGTACGCGATGGCCGTGCGCAACGCTTCGGACTCCCGTCGGATTACGGGCTTATTGCCGCGCTTAAAAGATAACCTTTAGACCCGGACGCGCATCGTGCCGCGCGTAACGCCGAGTTGATTCAGGACCTTAAGATCGTTCCAAAGCGCGGTGCCATCGAGCTCGCCTTTGAGCAGGGCCTGATACTTTTCCAAAGTGCGCGTGACCGTGACCGCATCTTCGTCAACGAATTCGACGCGGAAACGACGGACGCCGAGCGCCAGGAGCTGGTTAACGTATTCCGCCCCGGTCTGGGCACGGGAATTGAAGAGCGTATTCCGGCAGCCAGCATCGGCCTTGAGGATATGTTCAGCGCCGACGCGGTCGCGCAATTTTACGCGGTGCTTCTCGCAAGGCCGGCCGCAATCCCGGTAATCCTTCCCCTTGGAAAGGAAGGCGCAGAAAACACAATGCTCCATATGGAACATCGGCATATGTTGGTGAATAGTGACTTCAAACCAGGCGGGCGGGGCCGATTGCATCAAGGCCGCGACCTGATTGGCATCGAGATCATAAGAGGCCGTCAAACCCTCTAAGCTATAATTTTGCATCAACCATTCCGCCGTAAGCCCATTGGCGACATTCAGCGAGAAGTCTCCGCGCCGACGCTGCCCCGCGAAGGCACGAAAGTTATCGTGATTACGGACGAGATAACCATCCGCCTGCGAGGAGAGCATGATTTCACTCAGACGATCTTCGCCTTGCTTATGCACGCGCGGACCCATCACCCAAAATTCTACCTTCTTGCCAGTTTCTTGTTCGAAGGCCCGCACGCGGGTGACAGCGTCGCGAAACTTTTTTGGGTCTTCAAATTCGGCATAAATCACCCGAGCACCCCAAGCCAAGGCGGGCTCCAATTGTTCTGGCTCACGAATCACCACCACGATTTCCGGCACCTTATTCGTCGTAGCTGCAGCCGTCGTCACTACCTTGGTTGCGGATTCCTCGTAAGGCAGCAAAGCCCAGCGGCGGGGCTGCCGACGCAAAGCTGTGATCCGATCGGAAAGGTCGCGACGAAGGCGGTTAAGCTCACTCATCGGAACAATCAAGGCGCCCTCAAGGTCGGCCTCGAGTGCACCCAGCACAAAGCAAGTATCGCCTAAGCGCCCCAATTGTTCGCGTAAAGACGGGACGTCCATCGGCCGCTTTTCGGCGATCGCACAGGGCATCGATGATTCAGCTGTCACCACATGGCCTTCGGTATCGCTAAACTCGACGCGCAAAGGCTGCGCGACGCGCCCGATGACGCGGATGTCTATCGTGCGGCGATAATTTGCCTTCTCCCGATCCCAGGACGCATGCAGCTGCTTATCTAAGTCTTGATCCTTAGTTTTCCAAAGCAGAGCGCCCGGAAGCACGCGGGCCCAATCCATCGCTCCCGCCCGATCAAAGCGGACGAAGGTGAGACCGCCGCGAGCGGGTTCGATGCCGTGGACGAAACCACCCTCTTCGCGCTCGGCCGGCTTACCTTGGTCAAACACGACGCCATCGCCAGGCTTCAAAGCACCTTCCAATTTAAGCGTCACTCCCGGAGGCGCCACATCGATCACCGTACCCAAGAAAGCACCGCGTTTCTTCCCGAAACGAGCGTGCACCAACTGTTGATTATCGATGCCGCGAAGCCATCCCGTATGGAGTCCGCGAGAAAAAGTCATCTGCATGGCATAGTCCTCTTCTTGTCTCACCTTTTGCGCAGCCAGGTCGGCATCGGCGCCCCGCTCAAAGGCATCCCAAGCGGCATCAACGGCCCGTCGATAGGCCTTCGTAATCGCGGCCACATATTCCGGCGATTTGAGACGCCCTTCGATTTTCAGCGAACGGATACCGGCGCGAATCAGATCAGGGACGACTTCGATGCCCGCGAGATCCTGAGGTGAAAGCAGGTAGGCCTTATCACCCAGCGGTTGCAGGACCCCATCCACGATCAATTCATAAGGTAGCCGACAGGCTTGGGCGCATTCGCCGCGATTCGCAGAGCGACCGCCGAGAGATTCGCTGGTCAGGCATTGTCCGGAGTAGGCCACGCAGAGCGCGCCATGGACAAAAACTTCGAGGTCGAGCGGAGTACCCTTGGTGGCTTGCTCTGCTTGTAACTTCTGCATTTCGGGAATGGAAACTTCGCGACCGAGCACGGCAAGCGAGGCACCTAAGTCACGGGCGTAATCGAGCCCCGCCGCACTTGTTACCGTCATCTGCGTCGAAGCGTGAATCGGGAAGTCAGGGGAAATCCGGCGAATCAGACGGCAGATCCCCGGGTCCTGCACGATGGCGGCGTCGACCCCGGCGGCGACGATCGAGCGGAGGGTCCGGGCGGCCTCGGCCAATTCGTCGGGAAAAATAAGGGTATTAAAAGTCACATACCCCTTCACCCCCCGCGAATGCAGGTAAGCCATGAGCTCGGGCAAATCCGCTTCTTCGAAATTCTTGGCCCGAACGCGCGCGTTAAAGCGACCAACCCCGAAGAAAATGGCGTCCGCCCCGTTCTCGACGGCTGCCCGGGCACAATTCCACTCACCGGCGGGTGCCAGAACCTCGGGTTTGAGTTTGGGATGGGTTAGGCCGGAAGGAGACACGCCCCTAGCAAGGCACAGACCTACCCGCCCTGCAAAGAACAATTAGGACAAATCCAAAAATCCGCCTTGGGTTGGCCCGGCTTAGCTTCCTTTGTTGCTCCCCCCTCCCCAGATAGTTTGATGAGGGCATGGCCGACAAACTCGAAGAAATCTTCCAAATGCAAAAAGCGCTCAACCAGCGTATTGGCGTCGAAACCGCCGGCATGACGGAGGAAGAAAAAATCAAGTGGATCCTAAACTACCTCCGCGCGATGCAGCAGGAAATGGCGGAGCTGACCGATTCCGTACCTTGGAAGTGGTGGGCCAAATACCAGAAGTTCGACGAACAGAATGCGCGCGTCGAAGTCATCGACCTCTTCCACTTCCTAATATCTATCGCCCAAGTTTTAGGGATGTCGGCCGAAGACGTCTACCAAGCCTATCTCAAAAAGAACGCCGTGAACCACCAGCGCCAAGATTCTGGCTACGTGAAGAAAGACGAAAACGACTCACGCCACATCTGAGCCCCCATGAAAAACCCAATTTTCAAACGTCGGTCGGGCTTTACGCTCATCGAACTCCTGATGGTGACGGCGATCATCGGCATCCTGGCCGGGGCGACCTTCGGTCTTTTTAAGGCTGCCAGCACGGCCCGCACCAAAGCGAAGGCGAAAGGTGAAATGCAGGGTATGATTATGGCCGCTGAGAATTTCAAAAAGAACTACGGCGATTATCCTTGTGCGCAAAGTAGTACGCCGGACGACTATCGAATCGATTTCTACGATCAGATCATGGGGAGAAAAGTCCTGAAAAGTTCGCCCATCACTACCGGCGGTTCCTCCCTCAAGCTGTTGAATTATAACGATAATACATTACCGGGGAGCGGCAATCGAAAGCAGAAGCCCTTCCTGACCTCGGGCGACGTGCCCTCAAACGATGACACCAAGTTCAGCGACTTGTCCGCGCGACTCGAATTCCGCGACCCTTGGGATAATCCCTTTGATTATCGCTACCGGATTCTGAACGGAGGCAGCTCAATCACCGATCCGAGCACCGGGAAATTAAACGCCCCCTACGCCAACTGGAAATCTTCCAATTTCTTGCTGGTGAGTTGCGGCGGGAATTATGCCGAACCTACAGGTTCCGCACCCGCCCTGGAAGAATACTGGGATCCGACCAGCGTCGCCAGTAGCACTATGGAGAAATGCGGCATGATCCCGGCTTCTTACTTTGATCAACCTTCGGCCACGGGACCTTACCGGGCCGACAATATCGTCAACTGGCAGAATAATTAAGCGGCGAAGCGGGCCTGATCATTCGAGCTAAGCCCGCACAGAGCACCCAAGCGAGTGCAGCGGTGACCACGGTGTGGGAAATGAAATGTTCACCTCGGGCGATTTGATAAAGCCCCATCCCTCCGCCAAAGACACCGGCCAAGATGAGGCCGAGGCGACGAGGGAGAAATTCTGCCCAGGCAAAATAAATCGAAAGCAAAGCAAAGCCGCCACTGGCATGTCCGGCCGGGAAAGCGTGGCTGGGGTAACCAAGAGGCTTGGCATCAAAGAGCAACAGATGAGGGAAGCTGGACGGCACGCCATACATGGCCAAATCACTCGGGGTCGCCATCTGCGTAATTGACCGCAGTTGCGTACAGACCACCGGCACGAGGGCCAGGCAGGCTAACAAGTATAACGCGCGCCGACGTCCCAACCAGGTGGGAAAACACGCGGGCAACGCCCCCGCCGCTAACAGAACAATTGCCCAGATAATAATCAGCACCTTGGGCCCGCTATAGGCAAGGGTATGAAAAAAACCTGAGTCTTTGGGAATCAGCCAAGCCGAACCGTTCCAAAAAATAGCCTGAAAGCCAAGATCGACCGACTCGCCGCCCGTACCGTGAAAGCCAAAGAAGCCGACCAAGGCGACCAAGATCGCGCACGGCCAGAAGACGCCCGGACGTTCAGCGACTTGGGTTGGCGAGTCCACCTTGGTTAAAGAGTTCATCGGTACCTTGATAATAGAAAATGGCTTCGTCTACGGCATCCGGACGGAGTTCCTGCAGCGGGACTAAAGCACCCGTGGCGAGATCAGCCTGATATTGGACTACCTGTTTCACGGGCTTGAGCACGGTCAATAACCCGTCTTCGCGCAGCACAGCTACCTTTTGATAGTTACTGATAAAAGCGCGCGGCTGGTATGTCGGACTAAAAACATCCGAACCGACAAAGCGGGCCACATAGGATGAATGCAATAACCCCAGTACGGTCGGGGCCAAATCGACCTGGCTCATCATCTTATCCTCAGGGCGGGCGGCTATCAGACCTGGAGCCCAAATAAAGAGCGGGATTTCATATTTCCTGATCTCGAGATCACGCTTGCCTGCGACGGAAGCACAGTGATCGGCCACGATAATGAAGACCGTATCCTTGAACCAAGGCTTGGATTCGGCCGCCTTAAGAAAAGCGCCGATCGCGTAATCGGTATAGGCCACGCCCCCCTCTCGCCCCACGAGCTTGGCGTCGATCTTTCCGGCTGGCCACGTGTAGGGGCGATGGTTCGATGTCGTCATCACGAAGTGATGGAAAGGCTTTTGGGCAGCAAAGGCCTTATCCGCCTCATGCAAGGACCAGTTGAAAGCGTCCTCATCACAGGCACCCCAAGCATTACCAAAAGTCATCTTCTCTCCGGCCTTCAAGGCCACCGGTTGATCCACGATACGATAGCCGTTATTCTCGAAGAAGTAATTCATATTATCGAAGAAGCCATCGCCCCCGTAAATGAAAGCATTGTCGTAACCTTGGGCGGCGAGGACTGAACCTAAGGTCGTAAGATCTTCGCACTTTGCCCGACGCAAAACCGACTGCCCAGGGATGGGAGGGATGGCGAGCGTGAGCGCTTCCATCCCGCGGACCGTACGCGTGCCGCTGGCATAGCAGTGGCGAAACCAAAGAGACTCTTGGGCAATCCGATCCAAGACCGGCGTCAAGCGCTGCTCCGCATAGGGACTCTGACCGTAGCAGCTCAGGTATTCCGCACTCAAACTCTCGACCGTGATCTGGATGACATTGAGCCGACGGCCTGGTCCGGATGCGGCGATGATATGTCGTTTGACACCTTTCGATTCATCCTTCGCTAGGGGGACACCCTGTCGGGCGAGCTGTGCACGCAAGCCGGCAACCGCCTCTGGGCGGGACGGGTAAAAGCGATACCATTCCAATTGATTAGCCCAAAACGCCGCCAAAAAAGCGTATTCTCCATTCTTCGCTAATTCCGCATCATAGTTATTGGCCCAGCTTGGCTGCGGTTCGCCCATGTGACGCAAGCCGGCCGTCATGCGCTCGCCCATCGAAGTTGCGACGCGAGAGGATGCCTTCAAGTCTTGCCGACCGGCCGTATAGGCGAGGGCTAAGCATAGGAACAACGGCAGTAAAAGCCCGACCCAGGAACGCCATCGCGGTGACATATCCATCTGGGCGCCTTCCTGCCATCGCTTCCACCATCCTGTCTTAATCCAGGCAAAAACGATAACCCCCACGGCCAGTAAGATCCCCGCAACGATGGCAGCCATCGGGTAGGACTCTTTGATATTTTTGACGACCTCCTGCGTGTAGACCAAATAATCAACCGCGATAAAATTAAAGCGGACGCCAAATTCTTCCCAAAATAAAACCTCCGAGACCTTCCAGAAAACGAACAGGGAGCAGCCGAAGACCCAAGCCAAGTAAAGCGGAACCCGGAGCCATGAGCGGGCCCAGGCCCAAGAGGGCCAGCAAGCGGACAGCAAGCCAAAGGGCAACGTCAAGAGCCAGGCCATCAAGACATCGAAAAAGAACCCAACGACCAAAGCGCCAACGGTTGAAAGACCCCAAGACACCGCGGAAGCTGAAAAGATTAGAAGTCCTAAACGTAAAATCGTCCCCAAAATCAGGTAACTCGCAGCCAAGAGCAAAGTACCTCCTTGGCGCGAACCGAGAACTCGGGAGAAAACAGTTTTCACTCCATGGATTTCGCCTCAAAACGCTAGTCAGGGCGAGAATATTATGCCGGTGAGCCTACCCCGGGTGGTCAAGCTTCCGGCACTTCATCCACACCGGAGCCACCCCAAGGGTGACAACGTCCGATCCGCTTCAAACCAAGCCATGCGCCCTTAAAAAAACCAAAGCGTCGCAAGCTCGTAGCCGCATAACAGGAACAGGTGGGGTGAAATCGGCACCCAGACCCTGGTACGACCCGGTGCAAAGGAACGGAAATAAATCGCTGGTAAAAGCCGACCCCTTGCAGTGCCAAACGGGCAACGAATGATAGGCTCTTGGGGTTCATTCCACCTGACGTGCGGCCTGCGCGACCAGTTTGGTAGCAGCCAACGCATAGGCCGCCTTCAAGTCGGCAAACCGACGACGGAGCATCCCAGATCGAATCACCAAGACAATCTCCCACCCCGGAGGAAAAGCCGTGGCATCAGCCCGGAATAGCTCTCGGGCCAGACGCTTGGCCCGGTTACGATTGACGGCCAACGGGATGGATTTCTTAGCTGCGATGACCGCAAAACGGGCGGGTACGTCGCTCTTAGTGTGACGAAAATTCAAAAGAAAAGGCCCGCAATCGAGTCGCGAGCCTTCTTGGCGGAGACGCGTGAAATCGGCCGAGGCACGAATTCTACGCTCCCGCGGGAGACGCATGAGAATTAGGAGGCGCCGAGGCGCTTACGACCAATGCTGCGGCGATTAGCCAAGACCTTGCGGCCACCTGGGGTCTTGGAACGGGCGCGGAAACCGCATTTACGGGCGCGGGAAATCTTAGACGGACGGTAGGTGGGATGCATGGCTTTAAAGGAAATAGCCAAGGCTACCCCGCCGAGCCTGTCAAGCACCACGCTTCCCGGCTTGGCAGAAGCTAAACTAAGGGAAAGATGGGGGGTATGACCCCTGAAAAAGGTAAACTTAGGCCCACACCACCTCGGGCCTACCTAAATCCGGAGTTTATGCATAGCCCCCAGGCCCGGACGATTCGCGTCATGGCGGAGCTGATGGAGCCCTACCAGCGCTTTAAAAAGTATGGGGTACGCAATACCGTGGTGATGTTCGGCTCCGCTCGCACACTGCCACCAGAAAAAGCCCAGGCGCAGCTCGCAGAAGTAAAAGCGATAATCGCCCGCGGTGAATGCTCGGGTGCCGAATGCGCCGGCCGCCTCCGCGTCGCCGAAATCAATTTGCGTAGCTCCGCCTACTTTGAGGCCTGCCGCCAGCTCTCCTACGAGATGACCAAGTGGTCGATGTCGCTCCCGGAGTGGCAACGCTTTCTGATCTGTTCCGGCGGCGGCCCTGGCATCATGGAAGCCGCCAACATGGGCGCTCATCAAGCCGGCGGAAAATCGGTCGGCCTCGGCATCGCCCTACCCTTCGAGCAGGAACATAATCCTTATATCACCCCCGAGCTCGACCTGGAATTCCACTACTTCTTCGTCCGCAAATACTGGTTCCTTTATCTCGCCAAAGCACTCGTCGCTTTTCCCGGAGGCTTCGGTACCTTTGACGAACTTTTTGAAATGCTCACGCTCGTCCAGACAGGTAAGACTAAGAAGCGTATCCCCGTTCTGCTTTTCGGTTCCGCCTTCTGGAAGAGCGTCCTGAATGTCGAAGTTTTCCACGAATGGGGCATGGTTTCTCCCGAAGACCGCGATCTTTATCGTCACGTCGATTCGGTGGAAGAAGCCCGCGACCTCCTCATTAGCATCATCACGGAGCAATATTTGAAGTCGGATAATATTGGTCATGACTGAAGCCCAAGCGATCGCCATTGCTTGGACGACCCTCCCGCAACGCGAAGAGGCCGAACGTCTCGCCAGCGAGGCCGTTGGCGCAGGCTTGGCGGCTTGTGCGCAGGTGGACGGCCCCATCCGCTCGCATTTCACTTGGGAAGGGCGCACCCAGGTCGAAGACGAATTCCGCATAACTTTTAAATTCGCCGTGACGCAAGGACCCCACCTCGAAGCATGGGTTCACGCCCGACATCCTTACGCACTGCCGCAATGGATTGTCATCGAAGCCGCCCATGTTTCACCGGCCTACCGGGCCTGGATTCTGGGAGTTCGGTAATTTTATGGACCGCACGACTGTCGAAGCCCTGCTTTATTTCGTTCTCGGTGCCTGCGTGCTCGCAGCCTGGGTAGGCGAATATCGCCAGCGACGTGTAAAGAACAGCGGCGAACTCTTTTGGCCCGGTACAGAATCGGCCCCCTGGGCGGCATACTTCGTCGCCGCCGCCGGGGCGCTACTGATTACCATTGCCGAAGCGAACGTCGAATTGCGCTACGAAATCACCGATCAACAATCCGTCCTACCGGCGATCTCTATCCTGGCCTTGATCGGCGCCTCCATCATCGAAGAGGTCGTGTTCCGCGGCTTTACAGCTCCTTCGCACCTTACGGGACCGAAACTACTCGGCGTAATCTTCGTGGGCTCCCTTATTTTCGCCCTGATTCATGATTTTGATTTAAAAAGCGCCAGCGGACGTAGCAGCACAATCTTCGCCTTCCTGACCTCGGTCTGGCTTTATCTCGCACGGTTTAATCCGCTGAATCCAAGCCGTTCCTTACTGCCCTGTTTTATAGCTCATACCGTGCGTAATCTGGCAGTCTTTGGGATTAAATGGAGCGAAGGCTTCATAAGTTAAAACTTTCGAGGGTAAAAAAGTAAATCCGTTGCAACCCTTGTACGGTTTTACTGTTATGGTTTTACCCCTATGCTAACCCCAGAAAGCCAGAGCCGTCGTGATTTTTTAAAACACTCGGCGATGACCGGTATAGGGCTCGGGATAAGTGCGGCTTCGACCGCCGAGGCTAAGCCTGACCCCGCTCAGTTAACCCATCTGACCGCCGACACGATCGGCAAGATGCGTCCGCGGCCCGCTGGCAATAAACCCGTCTGGGATCTTAACACCCGGCCCATCGGAAAAGTGCGCATCGGCGTCATCGGTCTCAATCGTGGCAGCGCCCACGTCAAATCAGGAAGCTTACTCCCGTTCGTCGAAGTCGTCGCCGTGTGCGACATCTTGGATGATCGCGCCAAGGCCCAGGCAGAGATTGTCTTTAAGAACACTGGTAAGCGTCCGGCAATCTACAGTGGCGACGAGAATGTCTGGGAGAAGATGGTCGACCGGGAGGATATCGATGTTGTCTATGTCGCCACCCCGTGGGAGTGGCACAAGCCGATGGCCGTCCGGGCGATGTCGCTCGGCAAGCATGCGTTTGTCGAAGTCAATTGTGGCGTCACCGTCGACGAATGTTGGGAACTCGTCGATGCCTCGGAGAAATATCAACGGCACTGCCCCATCCTGGAGAATGCCTGCTACGGCGAGGACGAGCTCTTTGTCCTGAACCTCGCCCGCCAAGGCTTCTTCGGCGACCTCAAGCATGCCGAGTGCGCTTACATCCACGACCAACGTCATTCGGCCACACACACTTTCCTGGATAAGCAACGCGAATGGCGCCGCCACTACGCCACCTTCATGCAGGGCAACGTCTACCCAACCCATGGTCTGGGCACCGTCTCGCAATACCTCGGCATGGGCCGGGGTGATGCTTTCAACTATGCGGTCTCGGTCTCATCTCCAGAATTCGGTCTTTCCCAGTTACGCGAGAAGACCCAGCCGAATCGCGACCGGTCGCAGGATCAAAAGTTCGTCTGCGGAGACATGAACACCACGATTATCAAGACCGTGCTTGGCCGGACCATCGTGGTCCAACACGACAACACCAGTCCGAGGCCTTATACCCGTGGCAACATGCTCAGCGGCTCCCAGGCCACTTTCTGCGGCTACCCCAACCGTCTCGCCATCGATGAGGACAACAAACATCCAATACTTGATCCGAAGGAGAAACGTAACAGCCACAGCTGGACTTACGAAGGCGATAAGCTCACGCAATTCATGCAGGCCAACGCCCACCCGCTTATTAAAAAGGCGGGAGTCGACGCCAAGAAAGTCGGCGGACACGGCGGCATGGACCATCTGATGAACTACCGATTCCTGGACTGCATCCGCCAGGGTATCACCCCCGACCTGACGGTCTATGATGCAGCCTCTTGGTCATGTCTCATGGATCTCTCCGACCGCTCTGTCCGCGATGGCAGCCTGCCTATCGCCTATCCGGATTTCACCCGCGGCGGCTGGCAGACTTTGAAGCCCCTACCCCTCGTCTCTTAACGACCCTACAAGACACATCCCATGAACCTTCCCGAAAATCCCAATCGCCGCGACTTTCTTAAACTCGGTGCCCTCGCCGGCCTCGGTCTCGGACTCAGCGCCGTCCCGTCTGCCGAAGCGAAGCCCGACCCGCGCGACCTCAAACTCCTCAATGCACGCGATATCTCCGCGACGCGCCCCCGCCCGGCCGGCAACAAGCCTGTCTGGGACTTGACCACCAAGCCCATCGAGAAAGTCCGGGTCGCCGTCATCGGCCTTAACCGCGGCCGTTCCCATGTGAACTCGGCTGCGAACATCCCATTCGCTGAAGTCGTCGCTGTTTGCGACATCATTGAAGCCCGTGCCAAGGGCGCCGCCGCGAGCGTCAAGAAAATCACCGGCAAAGAACCAAAGATGTATTTTGGGGATGAAAATGCCTGGGAGAAAATGCTCGAGCGCGACGACATCGACGTCGTCTTCGTCGCCACTCCTTGGGAATGGCACGTGCCGATGGCCCTCAGGGTCATGGAAAAGGGCAAGCATGCGTTCGTCGAAGTCTCCCCGGCCGTCACGGTCGACCAGTGCTGGCAGCTCGTGGATATGGCCGAGAAGACGCAGCGCCATTGCTCGATCATCGAGAACTGCTGCTACGGCGAAGAAGAGCTTTTCGTCCTTAATCTGGCCCGCCAAGGCTTCTTCGGCGACCTCAAGCATGCCGAGTGTGCCTACATCCATAACCTCGGCGGCGGCGTGCTTTGGAGCTTGGGCAGCGAAGGCGATTGGCGCCGCGATTATCACCGTTTCATGGACGGCAACCTCTACCCCACGCACGGCCTCGGCCCGGTGGCGCAGTATCTAAATATCGGACGCGGCGATGCCTTTAAATTCGCGGTCTCCGTCTCGTCTCCGGAATTCAACCTCACCCAGTTCCGCGACAAGCACCAGCCGAATAACGGCCAGCACCAGGACGAGAAGTTCGTCTGCGGCGATATGAATACCTCAATCATCAAGACGCAGCTAGGTCGCACCATCATGATCCAGCACGACGTTGTGAGTCCCCGCCCCTACACGCGTATCAACGCTCTTTGCGGCACGGAGGCGACGTTCTTCGGCTACCCCGCCCGTCTGGCGATCGACGCAGATAACAAACACCCCATGCTTGATCCGAAGGAAAAGCGCAGCAGCCATGAATGGACCTACGAGAAGGAGAAACTCGCTAAATTCATGAAAGCCAACCAACACCCACTGATCAAAAAAATTGGCGAACTCGGCAAGAAGGTCGGCGGCCACGGCGGCATGGATTTTGTCATGGCCTACCGCATGCTCGACTGCGTGCGCCAGGGCCTCACGCCGGACATGACCGTTTACGACGCCGCGGACTGGTCGAGCATCCTCGAGATTTCCGCCCGCTCCGTGAAAGAAGGTAGTATGCCGATCCATTGCCCCGACTTCACGCGCGGCGGATGGAAGACCATCCCTCCCTTGGGGATTGTTTCCTAAGCCTGCAAGGACGCTTGCCCTGCAACCACGCCACGGGAAGACTGCGCCCATGGGACCACCGTCTGACCTTGCCGCCTGGATTGCGGGCATCACCACCCGCTCAGGAATCGAAACCGAAAGAGCGGCGGCGGCCTTTGCCCAGTTACTACCCCGAGATACCGTCTTGGCTCTCGAGGGCAACTTAGGCGTCGGCAAAACCACCTTCGTGCGCGGGCTGGTGCGAGGCTTCGGCGTCCGGGGTAACATCACCAGCCCATCCTTCGCCTTACTCAACGTGCACGAAGGAGATCGCCAGATTTTCCATGTCGATGCCTATCGCCTGAAAGACCCGGCCAGCTTCGATGAATTACTAATCTGGGATGTCGCCCAATCGCCCTGGAACGTAGTCATCGAATGGCCGGAAAAAGTGGCCAGCCGACTCCCGAAGGGCTTATGGAAAATAAAAGCCGCCATCCTGGCGGACGGAGGCCATCATTTTCAACTGACCAGCAACGTCGCCTAAGCGACCTTACTTGTCGAAACGCTTACGCTCATTTTCGGTGAGGTAGCGCTTGCGCATGCGGATGAAGTTCGGGGTCACTTCGACCAATTCATCGGTCTCAATGTACTCCAAGCAGGCTTCAAGGGACATCTGACGCATCGGCTTGATGCGAGCCGAGTCATCCGAACCCGAAGCGCGGACGTTGGAGAGCTTCTTATTAATGACCAAGTTGATTTCGAGGTCATTGTCTTTACAATGCTCGCCTACGACTTGGCCCATATAGATCTCGTCGGTTGGCTTCACGAAGAAGTCACCCCGGTCGTACAGACGGTCGAGGGAATAAGCCGTGACGGCGCCACCTTCTCCGCCGATCATCACGCCGGCCGAACGGTGAGGGGCTTCGCCTTTGACGGGTTCATAACCGAGGAGGTTATGGTACATGACGGCATCACCACGCGTGGTGGTGAGCATCAAGGTGCGCAGACCGAAAAGAGAACGGGAAGGAATCTTGAATTCCATGTGAATCCAGCCGCTGGTGCCGGCCTTGGCATCCATCGTCTGCAGTTCACCGCGACGGCTCAAGACAAGCGCCATAACATCGCTCTGCGAGGCCTCCGGACAATCGACAGCTAAAGTTTCGACGGGCTCGCACTGCACGCCATCAATCTGCTTCATAATCACCGTGGGCTTGCCGACGGAGAGTTCGTAACCTTCGCGACGCATCGTCTCAATGAGCACGCCAAGGTGCATCAAGCCACGACCCGAAACCTGGAAGGCATCCGCTCCGGCTTCGCGTTCGACGCGTAAGGCCACGTTCTTTTCGAGTTCCTTGATGAGACGTTCGCCGACCTGACGACCGGTGACGAATTTACCATCGCGGCCAGCAAAAGGAGAATCGTTGACGCGAAAGGCCATGGTCACGGTGGGCTCGTCGACACTGACGGGAGGCATCGGACGCGGATCTTCTTGGTCCGTGATCGTGGCACCAATCTCGACGTGATCGAGACCGATGACGGCGCAGATATCGCCGGCCAGGACTTCCTGGGACTTGACGCGACCGAGGGCTTCAAAGACTTCGACCTCCAGGACGCGCTGTTTGAACTGTTCACCATTACGGGTGACCATCATGACCGGCATACCGGGAGCAATCTTACCTGCGGTAACGCGGCCGACGGCGATACGACCAACGTAGTCGGAGTAAAGCATGGCCGTCACCATAATCTGGAGCGGGTTGGCGAGGGCCTCGACACGGGACTTAAAGCCGGCGGCGGCACCGCGAGAGGAACCTTCGGCGTAGGGCTCAGGGATCTTATCGACAATCGTGTAAAAGAGATCCATCAGGTCCTTGGGGCGCTTACCTTCGACCGTCTTGGCGCGATCAAGGGTGCCCCAGCCTTCGCGACCGGAGGCGTAGATGATCGGGAAATCGAGAGCGGATTCCGGGGCGTCAAGAGCGACAAGTAAGTCGAAGACTTCGTCGACGACGGCGTCTGGGCGGGCCGAAGACTTGTCGATCTTATTAATAACGACGATCGGCTTGAGTCCGAGGGCGAGCGCCTTGGAAAGCACGAAGCGAGTTTGCGGCATCGGACCTTCGAAAGAGTCAACGACAAGCAGACAACCGTCGGCCATGTTGAGCACGCGTTCGACTTCGCCGCCGAAGTCGGCGTGACCTGGGGTATCGATCAGGTTGATCTTGTATTCCTCTTTGTTGCGTGGGTCGATCCACTTGATCGCGCAGTTCTTGGCAGTGATGGTGATACCGCGTTCACGCTCGAGGTCGCCCGAGTCCAGGATGAGGCCGTGTTGGCCACCGGCGAGTTTATCAAGGTCCTCAGCCCGGAACATGCCGGACTGGTAAAGGAGGCGGTCGGTCAGGGTAGTTTTACCATGGTCGACGTGAGCAATGACTGCGATGTTGCGGAGATGCATCTGTAAAGGTCTTACGCATAGGAAAATCCCCCTTGGCGCAAGGGGAATAAGGCAATCCGCCCATATTATTGGGGGATGGGGGCACAGACGTCTCCGAACCCTTGTCAGGCTAGGCCATCCCGCACCAGCAGGGCTTCGGGATCGAGGTCACGGCCCATAAAATCACGAAAAAGCTCCTCGGCCGGCTCGGAATTGCCTTTTGAGAGTATTTTAGCCCGCAATTCACGACCCACCTGAGGATTAAGCACCCCCTCCTTCAGGAAGCGGGTAAAAGCATCCGCCTCGAGCGCTTCCGCCCATTTATAAGAATAATAGCCCGCAGCATAGCCCGTGGCTTCGGAGAACAGGTGATTGAACCGACGCGTCATGGCGGGCCCACGACGGGTCGAGCGGGCCTGCCAAGGCGCAAAATCCTCATTCCAATGGGCGTCTAAATCGCGCCCCTTGAGTTCTTCGGCACGAATATGCAAATCGAGGTCGAGCTTGGAAAAGGCAAGTTGGCGCATGCAGGTCGAGGCCGCGCGGAAATTCGCGGCCGCATCAAGTTGCGCGAGCAGGTCAGAAGGCAAAGGAGCGCCGGTGACATGGTGGCGGGCGAACAGCGCCAAGGATTCTTCCTCCCAACACCAGTTTTCCAAGATCTGCGAAGGGAGTTCGACGAAATCCCAGGCGACGCGCACGCCGGCCAGGGATTCGACTTCGACCTCCCCCAGCAAATGGTGAAGCAGGTGGCCAAATTCATGGAAAACCGTCGTGACTTCGTCGTGGGTCAGTAGGGCCTGCTGACCCGTGACCGGCGGCGTGAAATTGCCGCACATCAAACCGAGATGGGGGGCGAACGAACCATCAGCCCGTGGCCCACCCGTCCGGAAGAAATTCATCCACGCGCCACCCCGCTTCGATTCACGCGGAAACCAATCCGTGTAGAATGAGCCGAGATGACGGGCGCCATCACGCACTTCATAAAAACGTACTTCCGGATGCCAAACCTCCACCGGGGCGCCCTCCACTCGCGGAGCCGCGGCCGTGACAACGGAACGCACTCCGGTCACCGGATCGACCGTAAAGGTATCTCGTGCCACCACCTGAATCCCGAATAAACCGCCAAAGAGTTTGAACATCCCCGCGATGACGCCGTCGACGGGGAACCAAGGCCGCAAAGCTTCGTCGTCGAAACCATGGCGCTCACGCCGCATTTTTTCTGAGAAATAACTGAACTCCCAGGGGTGCAACGGCCGCATCGCCTCACCGGACTTAGTCGCGCGGTATTGCTCGAGTTCGATGACTTCGGCTTCGAACTTAGGTCGGATACGCTGGCCGATATCTTCAATGAATTTCAGGGCATTGGCACCCGTACGGGCCATCCGACGGGCGGTCGTGAAATCTGCGAAGTGTAATTTACCCAGGAGTAGGGCCTTCTCATGTCGGAACGCTAGAATCTCGCCTACCAATGCCGTATTATCCCATTTATCTTTTAGGCCGACCTGACCGAGTCCCTCCCAGCATAGCCGACGCAAATCGTCGTCGTCCGCATACTGGAGAATCGGAAAAACGGACGGGGCCTGCAAAGTGAAACGCCACGACTCGGGGCGGCTCTTGGCGACCGCCGATTGCTTGGCCGCGGCGAGTGCGCTGGCGGGCAAGCCGGCGAGACGCTTCGCATCATCGAGGAACAATTCCCATTCGTTCGTCGAATCGAGGACGTTCTCCGAATACTTCTGAGTCTTCTCCGCCAAGGCGGCATTAATGGCCGCAAGCCGATCTTTTTTGTCGGCAGGCAAGTCCGCCCCGTTCTCCTCGAAGTCCGCCAGCGTCTCCTTGAGGAAGCGGAGCCGGACTCCCGTGAGTGCCTTGGCCTCGGTGGTATTCGCATAGCCCTTAAGCACGGCCCAGAGAGCTGGATCGAGGGTCAAAGAAGTAAAGAACGCCGTCACCTCCGGCAGCAAAGCGTTGTAAACTTTTCGCAATTCAGGCGAATTAAGCACCGAATCTAAATGTGAAACTAAACCCCAGGCGCGGGAGAGTTCCCGCGTCGCCGACTCTAAGCCCAATAAAACCTGGGCGTAAGTAAGCTGTTCGGGCTTGAGAACCTTGATTGCCTCGACGGAGACACGGGCACGGCGAAGACCTTCGCGAAGATCGGCCTCCACGCACGGAGGAGTCAAACGGCTCCACGCGAAAAGGAAGTTATCGTCGAGAAAAGGGTGCACCCTAGAAAGTTGCCTATAAAACAGGTGCCTTTCAAGGGCGGGTGCGGCTTAAAAGTAATTAAATTCGGGCTCGTCGTGCCTCGGGCTTGCGAAAAGGCCCCAGGCCGACAAGCGTCCTGGCATGAGCAAACCGGAGGCAATCCCCGTCGTGGGCATCGAAGTCATCCCCACTAAAGGCGGGACGGCGGTTTTCCTCATAACCGAGAACAAAGCGATGGTGATCCAGGTCGACCCGTCGGTGGGCGAGGCCTTGCAGGGGGCCCTCAGCGGCAAAACCATTGATCGGCCTCAATCTCACGACCTGATGCTACACCTGCTCCTCGGGCTCGACGCCGTGGTCGTGCACGTGATCATCGTGGATGTCAAAGACGGGGTTTTCTTTGCCCGCATACTCGTCGGGCAAGACGGGCCCGTGGCGCGCAAGGTCGCCGAAGTCGACGCCCGCCCGAGCGATGCCTTAGTCCTCGCCGTAAAAGCCAAACGCCCGGTCTTCATCGCCAAAGCCGTCCTTGATGCGTGTGATGACATGACCGAGATGCTCACCCGCCTGCGTAAGCAAGCTTGAGCACGCCTTTACCATCGCCCGTCGTCGCTGGCACCCGACCCTCGGTGCTCGCACCGATGCAAGACGTCACGACCACGGGCTTCATGCGCGTGATCGGCCGAAGAGGCGTGCCCGATTGGTTCGTCACCGAATACTTCCGCGTCCATGAAACCTCGACGCCGGAAAAGCATATCGTCGATTCCATCCTGAATCACGGTACCGGACGCCCGGTGTTCGCGCAGCTCATCGGCGAAGACACCCCGCACATCCTTCGCACGATACGCGAGCTCGGCAAATTGCCTATCGCCGGCATCGACCTCAACATGGGTTGTCCGGCGCCCAAAGTCTACCGCAAGAACGTCGGCGGAGGATTACTGCGCGATCCGGCTAAGATTGATGAAATCCTCGGAGCCATGCGCCAAGAAATCGCGGGGCGCTTTACCGTTAAGATGCGAATCGGTTTCGACAGCCTCGAACGGTTCGATGAAATCTTGGCGATTGTCGCCAAACATAACGTCGACCTCCTGACCGTGCACGGACGGACCGTCAAAGGACTGTATTGGTCGGAGGTCGATTATGCCGCGATTACGCGTGCCGTAAACGCCGTTCCCTGTCCGGTGATTGCCAACGGTGACGTCATCAATGCGACCAAGGCCCAACGCTTGATCAATGAAACAGGGGCATGGGGCATGATGATGGGTCGGCACGCTATTCGTAATCCGTGGATTTTCCGGCAATGGCGCGAAGTCCAACAAGGCCTCTCGATGTTCACTCCCACCCTCCAGGACGTACGGATTTACGTTCAGGAGCTGGCCGAGGAATGCTGCGACGTCACCCGCCCGGCGGAAAAACAAGCTGGGCGTTTAAAGAAATTCCTCAACTTCGTCGGACTGGCCGTCGATACCGAAGGCCAATTCCTCCACGACATGCGCCGCACCGAAACGATGACTGAACTGATGAAATGTTGTGATCAATACCTTCTCGGGGAAAAGGCAACCCGGCCCTACCCTGACGTACCCCATCGCGGTCTCATTGCCCGCCCCACCCGGGAGACCCAACAGACCTGCGAGCTTTAAGAAGCCTGATCAGACCGCACGCCGGCCCGAAGACGACGATCACGGGCCAGGATAAAGAGGAGCGGGCCACCCACGACCAGCAGGGACCAAAGGCCTAGAACCAAAGCCCAGAACCCGCCCAATGAGCAATAGCAGGCCTGCTTCTTGCGTAATACATAATACCAAGGGAGACAGAGCGCTAAACCTACGGCGGAACCGGCAATCGATTTACCTACGAATTTTTCCACCGCATCGGCCTGGCCGCGCGCCCGATGTAATAAAACCGGAATCCAAATCAGCCACGATAGCACCCAGACGCCCAGCACCCCCAGGGTGCAGCCCGTCGAGTTAAAGGTCTTCGGATCGGCCTTGGGGGAAAAATAATAAAAATCAATCGATGCGAAAAGCGGGATGGCGATAAACAGGCCGCCTAAAAAAGCCGCCGCCATGATGCGAGGTCCGAGCGCCGTCTTTTCCGTCGAATGCGTCGGCAAATGGATGGGCACCAAGAGCAAACATGCCTGCATGAAAGCGAGGCCCCAAAGAACCAGCGGCCAGAAGAAATCTTGCAATGCGTCGGCCTTGAGCAACCGCAGCGCAAAAATATTATCCGGGTCGATATCTTTAAAATCCCAGCTCACCACCCCGACGATTAACCACAGGAGCAGGTTAAAGCAGAAGGCCAAGGGTATCGAAAAAAGGAAGGCCTTAAGGAATCGGAGCATGGCTGGGGTGGGGTTACTCCTAGCCTAGGCCATGGAGCCTTTAAATCCACGATAAAGGGGGCAACCTGGAATCACCCGCACCTTGACTCCCTGCAATTGCCCCTAAACTTATAGAGTATGATCAATCTCACCGAAGCCGCCGCCGGGCAGGTCCGCGTCCTTCAGCAACAGGCTAATCCGGAGTCTGTCTTGCGCGTGCTCGTCGAGACCGGGGGTTGCTCCGGCTTTGAATATGGTATGGCCTTTGATGTTCGAAAAGACGGCGACTTGGAGTTCGAGAGCCAAGGCCTTAAAATCCTGATTGACCCCACCAGCCACGCCTATCTCGACGGCTCCACGGTACACTTTGACGACGGCTTGCATGGCAAAGGCTTTGAAGTCCGCAACCCTAACGCCAGCAGCACTTGCGGCTGCGGCAAATCCTTTAGCTAAAATCATGAAAGCCACCCTCCTCGCCTTCGCCGCCTGCGGGCTCATGTTCCTCGACATCACGACCCCCGAAGCCGCCACTCAACCCATGAAAGAAAAATCCTCCGATCAGAGCGCTGCGAATAAAGTGCTCGTCACCCTTGATGACGGCAAAGGCGGCCTGACCAAGCCCCAGCTCGTTGAGCGCGTCGTGAAGACCGATAAGGAATGGGCCGCGCAACTCACTCCCGAGCAGTATCGCATCACGCGCGCGAAAGGCACGGAACGGGCTTTTTGCGGCACCCTCCTGGACAACCATAAAATCGGCACTTACCACTGCCTCTGTTGCGACCTGCCGCTTTTCTCCTCTGACTCAAAATTTAATTCCGGCACCGGCTGGCCGAGTTTCTTCCAGCCTGTTTCCAAGGAGAACGTCGCGACCATCGTGGATAACGCCTACGGTATGACGCGGACAGAGATCCTCTGCGCCCGCTGCGACTGCCATCTCGGACACGTCTTCGAAGACGGGCCAAAGCCCACTGGCTTGCGCTACTGCCTGAATTCGGAATCCCTTAAATTCAAAGAGCGCCCAACTGAAAAGAAATAATGCGTCGGCCGGACAGGGCGGACTGATTACTTCTTCTTCGATTTAGTGCGCGCGGCCACCTTCTTGACTGGGGTGGCCTTCTTTTTGACGGAGGGCTTGGCCTTCGGTGCTTTCTTTTTGCCGCTCACCCGAGCCTTCACGGATGGCTTAGCCTTTTTAGGAACGGCGATGGGTTTCTTCTTCGCCGCGGCCGGCTTCTTCTTCGCCTTTACAGCGGTCTTTGGGGCCGACTTAGCCTTCTTGGTGGATGATTTTTTAGCCTTAACCGGGGCCTTCTTGGCCTTAGAGAGCTTTTTGGCCAGATGAGATGAAGCCGTATCCTCCTCGATTAAAACGGGGGTCTGCGGACGCTCCGCAGGACTTCCCTTCACGGCCTTCCAGAGCTGCATACGCAAATCCTCTAAACCTTCGTGAGAGTAGCATGAAATCGGAATCACCAAATCTTTGATGCGCGATTTGAATTCCTTGAGCATCTCGGCGGATGCCGGAAGATCCATCTTGTTGGCCACGATCAGACGCGGCTTAGCGGCGAGGATCTTGGAATAAAGGCGTAATTCCTTTTCCAGGATACGGTGATCATCCCAGGGCTTACGATTTTCGCTGCCGGCCATATCGATAATGAAGACCAACAAAGCACAGCGCTCGATATGCCGCAGAAATTGGTGACCAAGGCCACGGTTATCATGGGCCCCTTCGATCAGACCTGGAATATCGGCCATGACGATGCGACCGAAGACATGGGGGTATTCGATGACCCCGACATTGACGTGTAAAGTGGTGAAAGGATAAGGCGCCATCTTCGGCCGGGCCGCCGTAAGCAGATTGGTCAGCGAGGACTTACCGGCATTCGGATAGCCCACGAGGCCGATGTCGGCGATCGTCTTCAACACGATACGGAACGAACCTTCTTCGCCGGGATAACCGGGGGTCGTGCGACGAGGCGCTTGGTTCACCGAACTTTTAAAGTTCATATTACCCTGACCGCCCTTCCCGCCGGCGAGCAAGATGACCCGTTCACCATGTTCGGTCAGTTCGGCGACCAAGCGATTAGTGCCCTCTTCAAGGATCTGCGTCCCAGGAGGCACGGGCAGGATAAGATCGACCCCATCTGGACCAGCACATTGGCGGCCCATACCGGGCGTACCATTAGGAGCCCGACGATGAGGTTGCCAGCGGTAGGCCTGTAAATCGCCTTGGTTACGGTCGCAGAGAAAAACGACATCGCCACCCTTCCCGCCGTTACCGCCGTCGGGTCCGCCCTTCGGGATGAATTTCTCGCGACGGAAGCTAACGCAGCCATGGCCGCCGTCACCCGACTTCAAAATGACCTTGGCTTCGTCGATAAACATAAGCCGAAGGTTGAGACGACCCGAGCGGGGGTCGAGCAGGAAACTATTAACTTAAACTCTCAAAGCCCCCGTGAACGACGCAACCAGCGTTCCAACGGGGAAAAGAAGATGAGATCGGCCAATAGACCGACCAGCACGACGACGGTCATGACGCCCATGACTTGATCCATCCTGAGGAGCTCACGACCGGCATGCAGCAACGAGCCCAGCCCAAAGCCAGTCAGGATGACCACGAAGATTTCGGCCGCCATCAGCGAACGCCAGGCGAAGGCCCAGCCCTGCTTCATGCCGCTGAGGACGCCCGGAAGTGCCGCCGGCAGAATAACGCGTAACCAGAGATGCCAGCCCTTGGAGCCCATCGTCATGGCTGCGCGGAGATACAGCGGTTGGACGTTTAAGACGGATTCCTGAACCGCGATGACCACGGCCCAAATCGTCCCCATCACCACCACGAATAAGAGGGCTGATTCCTCCTGCCCAAACCAGAGCAATGCCAGCGGTACCCAGCACACGGAAGGCAGGGTCTGCAGGCCGAGGGCGAGGACCCCGAGCGTATCCCGAATCCAGCGGACGCGGGCGCAGAGCGCGCCGAGCGGCACGCCTAGGGCCGCCCCGATGGCAAAGCCGATGATCAGACGGCGCATTGTCACCCAAGTGGCTGAAAGTAATTCACCATTGAGCAACGAGTCCCAAAACCAATGCAGGATCTGCGAAGGAGCGGGCACCAACACGTCGTTGACGTGTCCGACGCGGACAAACCATTCCCAGCCGCCGAGAAAAGTAACGGCGACCAAAGTAGGGATGACAAAGCGGGGAAGTTTCATGCGAGGCCCTCTTGCGAGCGCGAAAGGTGGGAAGAAAGCGCATCGGTCACTTCGGCGGCGAGCGAGGCTAGTTCAGGGTCATTGATGCGGCGCGGCCGGGGGAGATTGATATCAAAAATCTGCCGAACCCTGCCGGGGTTAGGCGAAAGCAAGACCACCCGGTCGCCCAAGCAAACCGCCTCACGGATATTATGGGTCACCAACACAATCGTCTTCTTCCGCTTGGTGAAGATATCCTGAATATCACGGTAGAGCTGATCGCGCGTCAGAGCGTCTAACGCAGAAAACGGCTCATCCATGAGCAGTACCCGAGGGTTCGGAGCGAGCGAGCGAGCGAGGGCCACGCGTTGGCGCATGCCACCGGATAATTCATGCGGGCGAGCTTTCTCCTTATCCGCCAAGCCGACGAGCGAAAGGTAGTAGCGGGCCGATTCCAGCCGTTCGGCTTCCGTCAAATCAGGCTTTAACCGTAAACCGAACATCACGTTTTCCAAGGTGTTCAACCAAGGGAAGAGTGCGTCTTGCTGGAACATGACCAACCGATCACGACCCGGCGAGCGCACCGGTTCCTCACCTAAGCGAATCGCCCCTTCATCCACTTGATCGAGGCCGGCCAGCAAGCTGAGCAAAGTGGATTTTCCGCAACCGGACGGACCGACTAAGACCAGAAATTCCCCTTCTTTGACGTCGAGCGTAATGTCATCGAGCGCCGTGACGCAACCGGCAGCGCCATTGAATCGTTTCGTAACATTACGGAGCGTCAGGGCGGCCGAAGGATGGGTCTTAAAGGAAGCGGGATTCATGGGTTACCTCACGAAAGGATTGCGGGGTGGAAGGAGAAACGTGGCAAGGTTAGTCGTTATTTTCCCCGAGACATCGGCGAGGGGTCAGGCACCAACGACTCCAAGAGCGGATCGAGCGGAGCCGTCCCGACCAGCAAGCCGGAGTCCTGCGAATCTTTAAGGGAACGGGCAAAAAAATCCTTGAGCCGGGCGACTCGGGCCGAACTTTCTTCGCGAGCCTCTAAGCGGACTCGACCCAAGGAAGCAGCGATTAGACTTTCCGAAGGGGGCGCGGAATGGGTTTCCGCCCCCAGCCCTAAGCGCACGGCTTGGGCGTAGCGGACCGGGTCAGCAAGGAGCGCGTCTCGCAATAAATAATAGGACTGCACAAATGCACGGACCGCCGGACCGCGCTGTTCCAAGACTTTCCGGGAAGTGGCCAACACCGTCACGATCGAATCGGTCCGCTCGAGGAGGATTTCGCCCCCGAACTCCGTCGTCAGGCGCGTGACCCAAGGCTCGACTGTCCAGGCGCCCGCAATTTTACCTTGGGAAAAAAGCATGGCCATGTCCGCGCTACTAGCAGGAATGATCTGCACATCCCCGCCGCTCAGCATCACTTTAAGCCCTGCCCCACGAAGCCAAGCGCGGGCTTCAATGTCCTGGGTGTTGCCGAGTTGCGGTGTCACCAGCCGAAGCCCGCGAAAATTCTCCGCGGTCTTTAATCCAAGACCTTTACGCACCACCAGGGCGCTGCCACCCCGGGCGACGGAGGCCAGGACACGAATCTCCGCCCCCTTGGTTCGGAGATGAGCGTTAAGGACTGGGGATGGCCCGACAAAAGCCACATCTACCGATCCGACCAGTAAAGCCTCCATCGCCGAAGGCCCGGCGTTAAAGGATCGCCATTCGATTTTTGAATCCGGCGGCAAGTGAGCTTGAAACCAGTCAGATTTTTCACGCTCCCACTGGCGTGCGACCAATGCCGGGGCATGCGTCAAATTAGGAAAATAGCCGACCTTCAAAGTCACGGCCTCTTGGGCCGCGGCCGTCAGGAGCGGAGCCAAAAGTAAAAGGATAAGGCAGAAAAGTCGCATCAATCTAAAAGTTGATATTATTACTTATGATTAAATGATTATGCCAAAAAGGAAATACAAATCTAGAAAGTGTGCCTAACCCATTCATGAGCAGATATTTATATTAATTAATAAAAAAATCTGTCACAAACCAGAGGCTGGCGGAAACGACCACCACGGTGGCAAACCAGCCCAAAAGGTTAATCCACCGGGGGGAAACATAATTACCCATAAAGGCGGAGTCACCGGTCATTCTAACCAAAGGCCAGCAGGCAAAGCCGAGCTGCAAACTAAGAATCACCTGACTCCATAATAAGAGGGATTCCACCCTGCCCTCTCCGGATAACCCGAGAACAATCAAGGCAGGCAGCAGCGCGGCCAGACGGGTGGCGATGCGCACGATCCAACCTACGGTTTTGATCTTAAGGAAACCTTCGAGCACGATTTGCCCGGCCAAAGTACCGGTAATGGTCGCGCTTTGACCAGAGGACAAAAGGGCCAAGGCGAACAGCGTGCCCGCGATCGTCGAACCAAGAACGCCATCAAGCAAACGATGCGCTTCGCGGATATCTGTCACCGCTTCGGGTCGACCGTGGAAAGCGGAGGCGCTGAGCACGAGCAAACCAGCGTTAACGAAGAAGGCAAAAGTCAGGGCGATGGTGGAATCTAAAGTCGCGAACCGAATGGCCTCCTTTTTAGACGCCTCCGTCAGCCCGAAAGACCGCGTCCCGACGATCGAGGAATGCAGATAGAGATTATGCGGCATCACGGTGGCGCCGATAATGCCAAGGGCGATAAAGAGCATGCCCGGGCGCGCAAACACTTCCGTCGTCGGAATAAAACCCTGCAGCAACTCCGCCACCACGGGTTGGGCTAGAAAGAGTTCCACTCCGATGCAGGCGGCAGTGGTAAAAACAAGAACGGCGACAAAAGCCTCCAACCATCGATAGCCCAACCGCGTCAAGGCCAGCAGGATTAAGACATCAAGGGCCGTGATGATGGCTCCGAAAAAAAGCGGGATACCGAAAAGAATCTGCAGCGCGATGGCGGAGCCAAGCAGTTCGGCCAGGTCGCACGCAATGATGCCAAGTTGAGCTGAGGCCCAGAGGAATTTACCGACGAAGGGCGAGTAGCGCTGGCGGCAGGCCTGCGCGAGGTCGAGCCCCGTCGCGACATTCAAACGGACACATAGATGCTGGAAAAGCACCGCCATTAAATTGGAAAGCAAGATGACCCAGAGGAGCGAGTAACCGTAGCGAGAGCCGCCGGCCAGATCCGTCGCCCAATTCCCTGGGTCCATATAGCCAACGGCGACCAAAAAGCCCGGCCCCACAAATGCAAGAAAACGACGAAAAGCTGAGAAGCGGGATACTTGGCGGGCTTGGGTCAGTTCATCTGTCTTCATCACCATTGAGCATCGCCGACCCCCTCACCCTGTCAACCCGCCGCCTTCGCGAAGGAAACGCCGGCCAAGACCGACCATCCCACCGTCCGCCAGACATGCGATCGAACCAGCTCGGCAAGAGCTGGCGACGAGGGCCCTTCTTTTTGAAGCCGCCCATGACACGGTACGGACCAAGCGGCCGTCAGCGCCCAGCACATGACCACGAGACCGAGGCCAATGCCACCGCCCGCGACGATAGTCAGCCAGATATGTCCGCCCAGTTGGGCGAGCAGCAGAGGCCCCACGACCCAGCCGACGCGACGGGTATAAGCCTCATGCGCCTCGGCGAAGCCTTCGGCCCGCCAACGAGCGAAATCGGGATATGTACAAAGCAGGATCAGCCACGAGACCGCGGCCATGGCGACATCGATGCACGCCGTACCGGATTGGATTAAACGAAGGTCCATGAGGGTACCGAAGTGGGTTTTTCCCTTTGCACAACTCGGCGAGACGTTAAACCCAAGTCATGCCCCGTCTCTACTTCGGCCTGTTCCTCGGCGCCTTGCTCGCGCTCGTCCCTGTTGTCGCCGCGCAGGAGACTCCGCCCAACTTTGTCATTCTCCTCGCCGATGACCTCGGCATCAATGACCTGAGCTGTTTCGGCCGGAAGGACCAGAACACCCCTAACCTCGATAAACTCGCCGCTGACGGAGCGCGTTTCACTTCGGCCTATGCGGCCGCCTCGGTCTGCTCCGCCTCCCGAGCCGCCCTCCTGACAGGCCAGAGCCCAGCGCGCCTCAATATCACTACGTTCTTACCTGGCCGTTCAGATCGGGCTTCCCACCGCCTCATGGCCCCGACACTTAACAATAACCTACCCGAGGGCGTGCAGACCATCGCCGAACTCCTTAAAGCCAAAGGGTACGCGACGGGCGCCGTCGGCAAGTGGCACCTCGGCGGCAAAGGTCACCAGCCCACGGACCATGGCTTCGATGAATATTTCGCTGGCAAAGCGAACCCTGGAGCCGAGTCCCCCATGGGCGGAAAAGGCGAGCTTGGGCATGCGGACTACGCGGTGAAATTCATCGAGCGCAACAAAGCCAAACCATTCTTCCTCTACCTGGCCTTCGACAATCCGCATATCCCGCTGGCCGCTCCGGCCAAAGGTATCGAAGCTAATGCGAAAGCCTTTCACCCGACCTACGCCGCGCTGGTAGAGTCCTTGGACATGGCCTGCGGACGCGTCCTGCAGAAACTCGAGGAGGCGGGTCTGGCTAAAAATACCGTGGTGATTTTTGCTTCCGATAATGGCGGCGTGCATGTATCCGAACTAAAGGAAAGCCCGCCTACCTTCAACGCGCCGTCGCGCGCCGGTAAAGGCTTTCTTTACGAAGGAGGCCTCCGCACCCCCCTAATCATCCGCTACCCGGGACACCTCGCATCCAAAGTGATCGCAGAGCCAGTCGTGCTGGGCGACCTCACGTCCACATTCTGCGCTCTCGCTAAAATCACGCCTCCCGCCATCCAGGATTTCCAAGATCTTTCGCCCATCCTTTTCAACAGTAAGCCTCGGGCGGATACACGCGTTCTTTGCTGGCATCAGCCTCACTACATGAATCAAGGCAGCCAACCCGGTGGCGTGATTCGGGAAGGCGACTGGAAAATGATCGAGTTCTACGAGACCGGACGCATGGAATTGTTTAATCTAGCTAAAGATCCCAGCGAAACCTTGGATCTGGCCGCCGAAGAGCCAGCCCGCGTGGCCGCGATGCGCGGCAAGCTGGAAGCCTGGCGCCGAAGCGTCGGAGCGAAGCCGATGGGCGCTAATCCTCAGTTCAATCGAAGCCTCTGGGATGAGTGCTTCGTCAAATTCGATTCCACACTCATCAAAGCGGCCGCCACTTCCGAGGCGATGCGCCCGCTCCAAGCCGATTGGCGTAAGGTCATGAACGATGCCAGCACTGAAGGGGGTAATGCGCTCATCTACTTGGAAGCCAAAGACGCCCAGGTGAAGGCAACAAAGATGCATTACGAAGAACTACCACAAAAGGATACCCTGGGCTTCTGGGTGAACGTTGAAGATACCGCTTCGTGGAAATTCGTGGCCCCGCTGGCCGGCAAGTATCGCGTCACGGTCCTGCAAGGCTGTGGCAAGGGCAACGGTGGCTCAACTGTTTCGGTCGAAACAGGCGCCAGCAAATGCGAGTTCACGGTCGAGGAGACCGGCCACTTCCAGCGCTTCGTCCCACGCGAAGTCGGCCAGGTCGAATTGACGGCCGGCGATAATACTTTGACGATTCGTCCGCTCAAGAAGGCAAAGTCCGCGGTCATGGATCTCCGTCGCGTCATCCTTGAACGCATCGACCAGCCAGGCCCGATGCGCAGCGCCTTCATGAAACAGACGGCGGTCAAGACGATCAGCTTCACGACCTTCCTGCCTTATCCTGAGACGGAGTAAGCCCTCAGAGCGTCGCCAATAGCGCACGCAGCTCTGCTTCAGGCTCCTCGTGACCTTGGGACACGGCGAGCGCAAGGGCTTCGTCTAAGACAGCTTTGGCTTCGGCGCGAAGCCCAGAGGCGAGGTAGCATTTCCCGAGGAGAATGCGCGGCATCATCCAATCCGACTTTGAATGCGCGGCGATGCGCAGATGCTCCAGCGCTCCCCCATAATCTCCTTCGGTCAGTAAAGCTTGCCCGAGCGAAAAACGAAAAAGCGGGTTGGTGGAATCGGCCGCCACATGCGTACGGAAAGTGTCTGAGCGGGAGGCCATCTTTTACTTCTTCGCTTTCTTAAGCGACGGACGCGGCAACGGATGATCGGCCTGTCGGAAAATCGCCAAGGACAAACCAGGCAGACGGACTTCCAGAGAGTGCTCGCGCCCGTGGCACGGAATCTTTTCGGAATCCACGCCGCCGAGATTGCCCAAACCTTTGCCGGCATAGTGTTTAGAGTCGGTATTCAGGGCCTCTTCCCATCGCCCAGCCTGGGGCACGCCGAAGCGGTACGTCCGCTCAACCGGGGTGAAGTTACCCACCACGACCCAGTGGCAAGCCGAACTTTTGCGTTCAAAAACCAAGACGCTCTGGGCGCCGTCTTCCGCGTTAATCCAAGCAAAACTATCCGGATTCAATTCGTTCTCCGCCAACGCGACGTCGCCGACATAGAGCTGATTAAGGTCACGGACGAGGCTTTGTAAGCCGGCGTGCAAGGGGTATGCGAGCAGATGCCAATCGAGGGATTGGTCATATTTCCATTCTGCAAACTGGCCGAATTCGCAGCCCATGAAAAGGGTCTTCTTGCCAGGCCAAGCCCACTGCAAAGCCAGCAGACAACGCAGATTGGCGGCCTTGGCCTCGTTATCGCCGGCACCCATCTTGTTGATCAGCGAGCCCTTACCGTGGACGACCTCGTCGTGCGAAAAAGCCTGCATGAACGATTCGGACCATTGGTAGAGCATCCCGAACGTCAGCTTATCGTGGTTGAACTTGCGGAATAAAGGGTCTTGGCGGAAATAAGAAAGCGTGTCGTGCATCCAGCCCATGTTCCATTTGAAGTCGAAGCCCAGTCCGCCGTCCGCCACGGCCTTGGTGACTCCGGGGAACGAGGTCGACTCCTCCGCGATTAACACCACGCCGGGTTGATAAAGATGAATGAGGGAATTTACGTGACGTAAAAATTCAATGGCCTCGATATTTTCGCGGCCGCCGTGACGGTTTGGAATCCACTCGCCGGCTTTGCGGGAATAATCGAGGTATAACATCGAAGCCACCGCATCGACGCGCAAGCCGTCGACGTGAAAACGTTCCAGCCAGGAAAGAGCGGAGGAAGTCAGGAAGCCGCGGACTTCATGTCGGCCGTAATTAAAGATGAGCGTGCCCCAGTCCTGATGCTCACCGAGACGCGGATCAGCGTGCTCATAAAGATGCGTCCCATCGAAGCGGGCCAAGGCGAAAAAGTCGCGAGGGAAATGAGCGGGCACCCAATCGACGATCACACCGACGCCGGCTTGGTGGAGCGTGTCGACCATCCGCATGAAATCCAACGGGGAGCCGCAGCGGTGCGTGGGAGCGAAGAAGCCTGTCACCTGATAGCCCCAGGAGCCGTCGAAAGGGTACTCGGACGGCGGCATCAGCTCCACGTGGGTGAAACCGAGCTGATTACAGTATTCGGCCAATTGAACCCCGAGCTCGCGGTAGTTCAGGACTCGTCCGCCTTCTTCAGGTACGCGGCGCCAAGAAGCGAGATGCACCTCGTAGACCGACATCGGCCGGCGACGGTAATCGGTCCGCTTCCGGACCTCCATCCATTCGGCATCATGCCAGACATAGGCGGATAGGTCGCACACGATTGCCGCATGATTAGGCGAAGGCTCGAAATGCAAGCCGTAGGGATCCGTCTTCAGGAAAGGCGTCGCATCATGCGGACCCACGATTTCATATTTATAGCGGGCGCCGGCCGCGAGACCGGGAAGGAAAAGCTCCCAGATTCCGGATGCCCCCAGGGCCCGCATCGGATGGGAACGCCCGTTCCAGAGGTTATGATCGCCGACCACGGAAACCCGGCGGGCAGAGGGGGCCCAAACCAAGAAAGAAACCCCGGCGACACCGTCGATTGTCCGCACATGAGAACCGAACTTATAGTGGGCCCCATGGTCATCCCCCTTGCCGATGAGGAAGAGGTCTTGCTCGGAGATTGTGGGTAAAAAACGGTAAGGGTCTTCGGTATCGAGCAAGGCGCCATCCAGATAGGCGACCCGGAAATGGTAGTGGAAATCAGCGGCCCCGGTCAGTTCTAACTCAAAAATCCCTGCCACGTGTAATCGCACCATGGCGACACCCTGCTTGCTCTGGGCCTTGAAAAGCTCGCACCGCACCGCCCCAGGAAAGAGCGCCCGGACGACGCAACCCCCACCGGCCATGGCATGGAGGCCTAAAAATCGGTGCGGCGAGATCTCGGTGGCATCCGCCAGGGCGGTCAACTCGGCTGGACTGATGCGCATAGGAGGACAATCTACGCTCCACCAAGGTCGGCAAGCGCTCATTGCCCGAAAATACTTGAGGGAAGCCCCAGAGCGACAAGTCTCCGAAGGATGCCTGGCCGTCGTTTCTGGATTCTTGCCGCAAGCCTTGGGCTCGCACTGACTGCGTATGCCGTCGAGGAAACGTCGGCCGCCCAGAAGGCCATCAACCAGATGCCTAATATCGTAGGGGACGACTTGGGATTTGAGGAAAACGGCAAAGTCTTCGTGGCAACCCATGCGCGCCTCGAAAGCCGCGACACCGTGCTGTGGGCAAAAAAGATACGCATTGATTATCGGACGGGCGTGATCACCGCCGAGGGGGATGTCGTCTACGCGACCAAGGCACTGCGCGTCATCGGAGAAAAAGTCGTCGTCGACCCGAAGACCGACACCACCATCGCCACCAACGTTCGCTTCGGGAAGAGCCCGATCTACTTCACCGCGGAGGAATTAAAAATCGTCAAAGGTGACAAGTACATGAAGGGCGTCCGGATGTGGAATAACGAACCTTCGGAATGGGGTATGCACTTGGATATCAGCGAAGCCAACTATTCTGAAAAAGATAATTGGCTGACAATGCGTAACGTGAAGCCGCACCTCGCCGGCATGCCGTTCTTCGTCCTGCCTTACTACGGTCAAGAAGGTTATAAAGACATCCCTTATGACGTCTACCTGAGCATGGGCAACGCGGACAACAAAGGCTTCTTCGTTCGCACGACGGCCCTCGCGCGCCAAACCCCTTCGCTCTGGGTCGGTGGCTTATTTGATTACTATACCAAATCCGGCTTCCTTTACGGACCGGCGTTACGTTATGATAACGCCAAGGTGGCCAACGGAGATACCGTCTGGAAAGGCCGTTTTCAGGCTGGCTTCATTAATGATCGCAGCGAGTTGCTCTTGAATACCTTTGGGCGTTTACCGGAACGAAATCGCGACTTTATTATGGGAGAAATCAACGGTCGCACTTCGGGTGGAATTGAAATCGCCGGTCAACTTTTCGCCCAAAGCGATCCGGACTTCATTCGCGACTTTCGGCCTAATCTCTTAGATCGCACTGGCCTACCCCAGGCTAATTTTGAGATCTCCGCCCCGCTCGCCAACGGCTACCTTTCGGCCAAAGTCGTCGCCAAAGTCGACAACTATCAGGACATCGTTCAGAAGTATCCGGAAGTCAGATTCGACTTGCCGCAAACTTCCTTGGGCGACTCCGGCCTGACGCAGCGAAGTTTTGTGACCGTTGGCTACCTTTCCGAACGCCCTTCGGCGGTCATCCCACAGCCGGTAAATCAGACGAACTGGTCGACGGGTCGCATCGACGCTTACTACGGAATATCTTATCCCATCACCCTGCAGGACTGGCTGACCTTCAAGCCCGTCGCCGGCGTCCGCACCACTGGATGGTCTTCGAGTTTAGACCATTCGGGCAGCGCTTCAAAAGTCATCGGACAGGCTGGCTTCGATCTCGAAGGATTGGTTACGGGCTCTTGGGATTTAGTCGCCGACAAGTGGGGTATCAACGGAATGAGGCACACCCTCCGACCCATCATCCAATTCCGCGCCCTGCCAGGTGCGGACCGCGGTATCGGGCAACTCCCCATTGCGGAGCGAGCCACGGCCATTTCGGTCTTGAATGAAGTCGATTTGGCAGATCGAGCGGATGCCGCCTCGACTACGGACACCGAAGTGGTCCGCTTTGGGATCCGCAACACCTTGGCAACCCGCGATACCCAGCTCGGAACCCGCGACCTATTGCGGGCAGACTTTTACACCGATTGGCACAAGGGGGCAACGGGGGCCGAGACTGGACGTAGCGACTTCCTCACGCACATCACCCTGACTCCGGCATCGTGGGTGACCATTGATTCGTTCATGCGTCTACCCAACGGGCGCAGCACCCCCCTAGAATCCAACCAAAGCATCGCCTTTAATTCCGGAGATTTCTGGCGAACGTCCGTGAGCTGGGTCGAACTCAGCGAAGTAACCCCGACACGCCAGTTGGTGTTCACGGGTCAAATCACCCTGAACTCGGTTTATTCGGCCTTCATCACGTCCAATTACGACGCGATCACCAAGCACTCGATTTACCAAAGCATCGGCCTGATTCAGAAAGTCGGCAATTCATGGGAGCTCGAATATGGCTTCCAAAAGAGAGTTTCCGACCGAGGCGACAGCGCATTGGGCTTCCTCCTGCGGGCTCGCTTGTTCAAATTCTAAGCCCATGGAAAATACTGGCGAAGCCCCTGTCATCCCGGAGGACGGTATCTTACCGCCAGCGGACTTACCCATCCGCCTCGATGTTTTCGAAGGCCCTCTCGATTTGCTACTTTTTTTAATCCGAAAGAACGAAATCGATATTTACGATATCCCAATCGAGAAAGTCACCCGGCAGTATCTGGAAATTTTACGCACCCAGGAAAAGGATAACCTGGAGTTGGCGGGAGATTTCTTCGTCATGGCCGCCACGCTGATGTATATCAAGAGTCGGATGCTGTTGCCGGTGGAAAGTCGCCCAGAAGAAGAGATCTCGCCCAGCGACGAAGGCCAGGATCCGCGCTGGGCTCTGGTTCAACAACTCATCCAGTATAAACGCGTCAAAGAAACGGCGGCCATCATCCGCGGCTTGGCGGATGAACGCCAAGGGCTGCTTGCCCGTTACGTCAACCAACCTCAAGGGGAAGACGCCGTCGTCCGCCCCGTGGCGCCGGCTGACCGGATTGAGCTTTGGAATACCTTTAATTTGGTCCTTCGTCGGCTAGCGGAACGGATTCAGCCTGGAAATATCGCGCTCGAAATCGTCACGGTTTCTGACCGGATGGAAAATATCCTAAAGCGGCTCGAGACCGAGACCACGTTCGCTTTTACCAGCTTACTACCCGAACGACCGACCGTGGGCTTCTTGGTTGCGACCTTTTTAGCCTGCCTCGAATTAGCCCGACTGGGATCGTTGAGACTGGAACAAGACGCATCTTTTGCAGAGATTAACTGTAGCAAGGCCCAACCAGCCGCCGCACCTCATGCGGGCGAAGCCCTCGAGGGTGGCTCGGAATTCGATAACTCGACTGCACCCGCCGAATAAGCTCTGGACTTGAAATTGAATCCAAGCCGCCAACCTACCAGCCATGGCTAAGATTAAGCGAACTGCTAACCACCTCTTAGGCATAGGCCTAGACAGTAAAGATACCCACAAACGAATCACGCAAGGTGAGGGTTTCAATCTCGTCGGCGGGTCGGCCGAGACCCACGAAAAAATGACCGAGACGGTGATTAAAACGGTCGAAGATCTGGGCCGACGCGGCCGAACAATCACCGAAGCCCATCCGGAAGAAATCGCCGAGCTTTTGCGCAAGCATAACCCGGAGTCTTGACTCTTAAAAACTACACTGGCTGATTGACTCACCTCTTTTCTAAGACTTCATTACCTTCCCTTAGATGAGCACCGAACTGCCCCCGCCCCCGCCTCCGCCTCCTGAAGGCGACAACTCAGCTCCTCAAGCCCCTAAGCTTAAGTTGGCAAAACCTGTGGCGGCCATCCCCCCGCCCCCACCTCCACCGGCTCCCGCCGCTGCTTCGGCCGCAGCCCCCGTAGGTGCAGCCGCACCGGCCGCCTCCGCCCCTCGACCTTCCCCGAGCTTCAATCCAGGCAAAGACCGCGGCATCACCAAGGCCGAAGGACTCGTCGACGTCGTCACGCTCGTCGCTGCCGGCGTGGCCGTTTTCTTCTTAGCTGCCGAACTCTTCACCAAGTCCAAAGGTTAAGTTATTTCATGGCCTCCGAACTCATTACTAATCTCGACACCACCAACTTCGACTCGACCATCAAAGCGTCGACCGTTCCGGTGCTGGTAGACTTCTGGGCCACCTGGTGCGGGCCCTGCAAGCAGTTAGGCCCTGTCCTCGATCAGCTTGCCACCGAAATGGGGGCAGCGGTTCAAATCTGCAAAGTGGACGTGGATAGCAACCCGGCCTTGGCGCAAAACCTTGGCGTCACTTCCATCCCTGCCCTCTTTCTTTTTAAGAACGGCGTCGTGGTAGACAAGATCGTCGGAGCCCGCCCTAAGGGAGATATCGCCGCCTTCATCAAGAAGCATTCGGCCTAAGCCCGGCAGCGGCATCCGCTGTCTCTATAACAACAAAAAAGACCCGGAAAATTCCGGGTCTTTTTTCGAACTTTTTCGAGGCTTACTTTATTTCTAACGGATGGGCCTCAAGTAACTCCTTGGCCGCGTATTGTCCGCGGGCGCCGATGGCCTTCCGGACTTCGGCCACCTTGGTATCCATCACCGGTTCAGCCGAATTACCCCAGGCCGAACGGACATAGGTGGCGATATTGGCGATTTGGGCATCCTTCAAAGTGGCACCGACGTTAGGCATATTGCCGTTATATTTGGCGCCCTTGATTTCGATTTCGCCCACGAGCCCAACGAGGATGGCCTTGATGATACGTTCATCCGCACCAGCCACCCAGGGCGAGCCAACCAGTGGAGGGAAAGCGCCAGGAACACCCAGACCGGTAGGCTGGTGACAAGCGGCACAAATAACCAAGAAGAGCTTCTCGCCCTTCGCGGCATCAGGCTCAAAAATCTTGGGGCCGGTATCCGCCACCACCTTAGGGGCATCGAGGTCGAAAACCCCCGGCGAAAATTGGCCAGAATTGCGGGTCAAGTAAAGACCCGCCCAGAAGCCGAATCCGCAAAATAGGAAAACGATGAAAATCGGCGTCAGGGAGAAACCCTGGGCCGGCTCATCCTTATCCCGAGAAAGCTGCGAGTGCAGCTCCACCAAACGTCCGTCGGTAAGCCCGTCGGAGGGATGGCCAGGAGAGCCCGGGCGAGGGCGATTACGATCTGGGGGACGATTACGGTCGTTCATGGGTTCACTGCTTTAATTTGGCTTCAGGTGAGGCGTAGTCCTGACGAAGGGACTTAAGATAGGCGACGAGGGCGACGGCACGCTCGGTGGGCCGCGCCTTTTTACCATCAGCGGAAAGGATGTAAAGATAGGCGAAGTCAGGCTTCTGGAGCGAATAACCTGCCGAGTGCGGATCGCGTATCAGGGCATGGATATCATCATCAGACTTAGCCCGGGCACCACAGTTAGCCAGATCGGGACCCAGGCGACGTTCGCCGAGCAAGATTTGGGACTGCAGCACGTAATCGCGGGCCACGGAGGGACGAGAGCCCCAACCGCGGGCGATATCGCTGCCTTGACCCGCTGGACGCACTTGCTGCGTATGACAAGCAACGCAGCCGAGCTCACGGTAGACCGCCCGACCTTGGATTGCCAAGCCGGGCTCACGGGCAGGAAACAAAGGACCCCCTTCTTCGGCAGGCGCACGGGAGAGTGAACCGAGTTGAATCTGGCTACTCAGCAATAAGCCGCCGAAGGGCAAAGCGATCGTGAAAAACAGCCCGGCGAAGAGAAAGTTAAGGTTCTTCATGGCGGTGGTGAATTAGTCAGATTGGGCTTCCGAGGCTGTCGGAGCCGATGAGGAGAAAATCATGCTGAAAGCGTTGAGGGCAAAAGCCAAATGGCCGACCAAGAAAAGGATTGCGAAAATGCTTCCCGCTAAAGCCAGGGAAGATGATCCGACCTGCGCCATCTTGACCGCCGGATTCAGAAGTTGGTGCCCAGCCTGGTAGCCGTGAACAAGTGAAACGGCCACGCTGCCGATCACCGCCAGTGCCGTCGTCCAGAAATGAAGATGAATCAACTTGGCAGATGGCCAGAGGGCACCCGTAAGGCGCGGCAGAATAAAGTAGGCAGCCCCAAAAATGACCATCGTTAAGAAAGCGTAGGTCAGCATCTGCTCTTGGCCTTGGGCGAATTCGGTAAAACGAACCGCGGCATTAAAGCCCCGGGTCGAAAAAACCGTGTTGAGCAGACCCGCCAAAGTGAAACTGACGGCCCCGAAAGCCACGAAACGTAGCGTCGTACTATTCCACGCCTGCGCCCACCCCCCCCGCTGGAAAAGCGTGCCATGGAAATTAATCGCGGTGATGATGATCGGGATAATCATCATGATTGAGGCGACGACGCCAACGGACTGAACCCAAACCGGAATAGGACTGCCTAATAACGCCGAAGGAGCGGTCGCGCCGGCAAAAAGGAAGTAAGTCCAGAAAGCTACGGTCGCGAGGTAGTAGCCGTGGAGCGGACGTCCGAGCACCTTAGGAATGAAATAGTAGACCGCCGCCAATCCGGAGGCACCCAACCAAAGCAGCATCAGGTTCTGGATGAACCAGCTATGCACCAAGGCCTGCACGGGGCCAGAAGCGGGACACCAGAGAACTAAAAGCTGGGTAAGCGCATAAACAATCGGGAAGGTAAAGGCGGCGCCGACCACGAACCATTGCGAGGCAAAAGAATGTCCAGTCGGCCGACGGGCGAAGGCCACGATTGGCCAGAAGCCGACGAGTAAGAAAGCCACCATCAGAACGGGGCCGACTTCCCGCGGCATTTCCAGTAAGCTGAAGCCGTTCATGTTTCCGGTGAAAATCTGCAAGACACCGTAACCCAAAGCGGCGTTCCAGATGAAACCGCCGAGGGTGGCAAGCCAACCACTACGCAATTCAAAGCGTCCTAATTGCGAGAGCAGCCAAAGATTGACCGCGAAGAGCGCATTGCAGGCCCAACCATAAATAAAGGCGTTCTTTTGGGCGGCGACGACATGCCCGAAAGTCAGGCATTCCGAATTCAGGAAAGAGGGAAGGTGCAGTTTGAGCGAGGCGACCAAACCGAGCACGGAAGCCAGCAACAACCAAAGGATGGCGGAGCCAAAACAGAAAAGAAACGGACCGCGAAGCTGGGCTTCACCGCGGGGCGCACGCGATGGGTTTCCGGGTGAACGGCCGGGCGGTCGGCGGTAGTTAGGGTCCTGACTCATCGTGCGTATAAAGGGTTGGGATTATTTGAGGCCGAGTTCAGCGGTGGTCCACGGCGCGGTCCGGGCCGCATTGGCGGCACGAACAGCTTTAACCTGTTCGACGGAAACCGGATTACCTTTATTGCCGAAACTTTGGCGAACATAGGTAAGGACGTCGGAGATATCCTGGTCCGTGACTCCAACTACCGGAGGCATCATGCTATTATAGGTCATACCACCCACCGTGATCGGACCCATGAGCCCGTTCGTGATGAACTTGATCGGCAGTTCAGGATTACCGACGACGATGGGCGTCTCAGCGATCGAGGGAAAGACGGGGGGCAGACCTTTGCCCGTAGGCTGGTGGCAAGCGATACAAGTGCGGGCGTAGACGGCTGCGCCCCGCTTCATCACTTCGTCATCCGCTTTCACGAAGGCTATGGCTGGAGCGGCCCCGGCGACAACAGCTACGATGGGGGGCGCAAATTTTCCGAGGACTTTATTGTCCGCCGCAATCAACGCCATGGCATCTTGGATTGGGATACGAACGGTGCCGTCGGGGTTACGTGCCGGAGTGGTAAGAAGCGCCTGGGCCTTGGATTCGGCATCCGCGCGCAATGCTTTTTGGGCGACGCGACGTTCCGTGTCCGCCCCACCCTGTGGGCGGTTGGCGACGTAAACGTAAGCGATGACCAAGAAAGCCAGACCGGCTAAAATGACGGTTCCGAGCCAAGCATTAATCTGCCCAGGAATCAGCGGGCGGCTTCCAGAAGGAGAATGATCACTCATGATAATTGATGGACTCGAGGATACGGGGGTCGTGAACAGGAATAGTCTCGTGTCGTGTGGCACCGCGCAAGAAGACGGCGATGACGATACCGCCGAAACCAAGCAGTGCGGCCAAATCAAGGAAAAGATGAGGGGTAAGGAAAGGCGCCACGATGAAGCCCTCTGGGCCGGACTTATCCGCAATCTGACGCGGGACGGCATTGAACCAAAGGTCGACGAGCCCCCCGAAGAAAATCAGCCAAGCCACCGACAAGAGACGACCGGCGATGATTTTGGTACGGTAAAAAAGCAGGATAAGAAAAGGTAGCAGAAAGAACCCGAAGATGAGGTACATCGAGACACTCCACCATTGGTTTTTGAGTCCGGTAATGGAATCAAACTCGCGGATATTATACCAATACGTCTCTTCCGGGATGTTCGCCGTATAGATCAGGAAATATTGGGAGAAACTGATGTAAGCCCAGAAGACCGTGAAAGCCAGCATCAGACAGCCCAAGACGTGGCGATGGGCTTGGTTGAAAATACCGTCGAGCCAACCGCCATGCGAAAGCCGATAAGTGATAATCACCGTGAACGCCAAAGCGAGGCGGATGGAAAGGGAGAAGAACCACACGCCATACATCGTGGAAAACCAGTGGTAGGAAAGCGCCATCAGGCAATCGAACGCCAACATCGTGAGGGTGACTGCGCCGAGAGGAATACCGACGGCAGAAACCGCGTGCAGGCGATGGGTGTGCCCCGCCGTCCGATCGGTATCCTGGGCGAAGGACCATTTACGCAGAGCCCAGACTAAGCCGCCCAAAATAATCACGTAGCCGAAAATGCGGCCGAGGAAGAAACTCTCATTCAGGAACCAGCTCTTAGCCTGGAGAATCGGATCATGCCCGACTTCATGGCCGTTTGGCAGAAGGTGCGAGGCATCGGTCCAATCCCAAAGCAAGTGACGGAATTTAGGAAGGAGCGCCATCGGTACAACGCTCAGCAACAGCACCAAAGGCAAAGCGGGTAAGACTAATTCCCACGAGCGACGAATGACGGGTGCCCAACCGGCGTCGAAGACCCGGGTAATCATCGTGAGCATCAGCAAACCGATGAGCACCGAGACCCAGAAAAGGCCTCCGACCAAAACGGAAAGAAGCGGACGGTAGTTGTGTTCCAGCATTCCCTGGAAGGCAAAGAACCAACACACCCCGAGACCCATGAGGCCCAGCACCAGGAATTTCTTCCAGTGAGCCGTGATTGGATGGGCGGAGGGCGATGAAGAAGTATCTCTCATATTCGGATTACTTAAGGTTAGCCTTCAATGAGGCTGGGACGAGTTCAGCGGGGCAAGCCTGTGAAAGCTGCAAGGCGCGGACATAGGCAACGACCGCCCAGCGTTCTTCAGGCGAAAGCTTGTCGCCGTAGCCCTGCATGGTGTTCTTGCCGTTCGTGATAACGTCGAAGATCTGTCCGTGCGGGTAAGCTCGAAAAATCGGGGTCTGTAAGTTCGCAATCGTGACGATGGCAACATCGCCTTCGACGGCGGAACGGACCTTCATGATGCCATTGCCGTCGGCCGCCTGACCATGGCAGACCGCACAATAGATTTGGAACTTCGCTTGGCCGAGAGCCAACGTCTTACCGTCGATGGTGAAGGGCTGGAGTTCGCCGCCCTTGAGCACCGTAAGGGATTTGACCGGAAACTCCGCGAGGAAATTACCCTTGCCATCCTTAGCCGTCACGAAAGAAGGATTTAAAGATTCGGCCCGACGGTAGTCAGCGGCGAAAACCTTTTCTGGGTGCAGGGCGTCGCCCCGGGCGACCGTCCCGGCGACCGGCGGGCGCGCATCGCGGCCATCGGCAAAGAACACGTTCTCCCCCTGGGCTTTGTACTTAGATTGGTAATCCATGTCATCGAAGACATAGACGGGAGTATCCTTGGAGGTCTTACCCTGAAATCCTAAGAAACTTATGAGGGCCAGGACGGCGACGGCAAGAAAGGTGAGGTAACGGCTCATGAGACGAATTAGTCGCGGATGACGGTGATTTCCTGGCCGCCCAGCGACAGCAGGAAGTTACGGGATTCATCGAGGTGGAAGTTCGTATCGCGCGCTTCGAGGACGATCATGAAAGTATCGTCCGAGACGCGACTGAACTGCGGCAGGTCAAACAACGGGTGGTGGTGGTGAGGCAGGCGATTAAAAATGAACTGCCCGAAGAACGTGCCGAACGCCGCAAAAAGAATCGTGCACTCATACAAGATCGGGAATGGAAAAATAACGCTCCAGTAAGGCTTACCGCCGACGATCAACGGGTAGTCGTAAGAGTTCATGTACCAGGTGAGCAGACAGCCCGTCAGGAAGCCAGTCACGCCACCGAGGAGAGTCAGGCGCGGGATGGGCGAGCGGGGCAAGCCCATGGCTTGATCCATACCGTGGATTGGGAAAGGCGTATGGACATCCCAGCATTTCCAGCCGGCATCGCGCACGCGTTCCGCGGCGTGAAACACGTCGGAGGGCCGGCGGAAAGTGCAGGCGACCCCGTGGATGCGTTCGTTGCGTTCGTTCATGGGTGGAGGGACGGCGAGATCAGTGGGCGTGAGGGTCAGCCTGCGGAGAAACAATCTTCAATTCTGCCATCGGCAGAAGCGGAAGGAAGCGGATGAACAGGAGGAAGAGGACCGAGAAGAAGCCAAAGGTCCCGAAGAACGTAAAGATATCGACGATGGTTGGGCTGTAGTAACCCCAGCTCGAAGGCAGGTAGTCATTGGCGAGCGAAGTGACGGTGATCACGAAACGCTCGAACCACATCCCCACATTGACGAAGAGACAGATGATCCAGACCAGAGAGTGGTTCTCGCGCACCTTCTTGAACCAGAATAACTGCGGCGTGATGACGTTGCATGACACCATGATCCAATAAGCCCAGTAATATTGACCGAAAGCCCGGTTGATGAAGGCGAACTTCTCGTAAGCATTGCCCGAATAAGCGGCGATGAAGAATTCGGTGGCGTACGCGTAACCGACCATCGAGCCCGTGGCCAAGATGATCTTACACATATTGTCGATGTGGTACTGATTGATGACGTCGTGCAGGCGATAGATCGCACGCAGCGGCAGCATCAAAGTCAGCACCATCGCGAAGCCGGAGAAAATCGCCCCGGCCACGAAATACGGAGGGAAAATCGTCGTGTGCCAGCCAGGGACGTTGGAGACCGCGAAGTCGAACGAAACGATGGTGTGCACCGAGAGCACCAGCGGAGTCGAAAGGCCGGCGAGCAACAAGTAGGCCATTTCAAAATTACTCCACTGACGATTACCCCCTCTCCAGCCCATCGCCAAGAGGCTGTAAAACGCCTTACGCCACCAGGTCTTGGCCCGATCGCGGATGGCACCGAGGTCAGGGATCATCCCCATGTACCAAAAGAGTGTGGAGACGGTGAAGTAAGTCGAAACCGCGAAGACATCCCACTCGAGTGGCGAGCGGAATTGAGGCCAGATGCCGTTCTGATTGGGAATGGGGAAGAGCCACCAAGCGAACCAAACGCGGCCGACGTGGAAGAGCGGAAAGAGGCCGGCGCACATGACGGCGAAAATCGTCATCGCTTCAGCAGCGCGATTGATCGACGTTCGCCATTTCTGACGAAGCAAACAGAGGATTGCGGAAATCAGTGTACCCGCGTGGCCGATGCCGACCCAAAAGACGAAGTTAACAATCGCCCAGCCCCAACCCACGGGCGAACGCAGACCCCACGTACCCGTACCCGTCGAAACAAGGTAAGCCATGCCGAGGAAAGTAAACGAGGCGATGAAAAGCGCGGCGACGAAAAGAACTTTCCACCAAGTCGGCGTCGGCTCTTCGACGATAGCGCAGACTTTGTCGGTGATCCAATGGAAGCTGCGATCGTTAAGTATCAGCTTGGCCCGAGGGAGCTCGGCAGGGCGGACCTTATCAAGGATGGCAGGGCGCTCTTGCGAGCTGTCGTGGGCGTGAGCCATGGGACGGTAATGCGTTTAAGGGTTACTTAGAGGGGTGTTTCGAACCGTGGGCTTCGGCAGCGCCATGGACTTCGGTATGAACCGCGCCGTGAGGAGCGGCGTGACCTTCGCGGCCAGCCATCTCCTTGCGGGAGAGGGGCACGCGATTGGCACCCGGCATCTTCGGGTTGAGGTTGCGCAACTTGGCTTGGTAAGTCGTGCGCGGGCGGGTATTCAGGTAGGTCAATGCGCCATACGAGCGAGTCGAAGCCTTGGCCTTGGAAACACGGGAGTTCGGGTCGGTGATGTCGCCGAATTCGATGGCCCCAGCTGGGCAAGCCTGCTGACAGGCCACCTGCAGCGTACCGTCAGCGACCTTAACGTCCGCCGAGTTCTTAGCACGGACTTTAGCGTGAATCTTGGCTTCCTGGATGCGCTGGACGCAATAGGTGCACTTTTCCATGACCCCGCGCATCCGCACGGAAACATCAGGGTTTTTCTGAAGCTGAGGAAGGTCGGCCGGATCTTTCGGCAACTTAGCAGGTCCGAGAGGCCCTTCGTAGTAGTGACCCGCTTCGCGCTTATTGTAATCGAGGAAGTTGAAGCGACGAACTTTGTACGGACAATTATTGGCGCAGTAACGCGTACCGATGCAACGGTTGTAGGCCATGGTGTTGAGACCTTGGTCGTCGTGGACGGTGGCGTTCGCCGGACAAACCGTTTCGCAGGGAGCCGTTTCGCAATGCTGACAGGCGACACCCATGAAAGTAACTTGCGGGTCTTCGGGAATCGCCATGCCGGCGTTATCGCGCCCGTCGAAGAAATAACGGTCGAGACGAATCCACTGCATGTTACGTCCCTTGAGGACCTGATCGCGACCGACGACGGGAATATTATTTTCGGACTGACAGGCGGTCACGCAAGCGTTGCAACCCGTGCAAGTATTTAAATCGATGGACATCCCCCACTGCTGCAACGGAAGGAATTCGCTTTCGTGGCCCTTCCAGACAGCGACGTTCGGAGCGACCGAATGGTCGGGGTGCTCGTACGCAGAATTACCCCGCGGGGTGGTGATTGCTTTCTGGCCGGGACTCATCGTGCCGTCCTTACCGTAAACGGCAGGAGCATGTCCATCGATACCCAGCTTAGCGAAATTCGCGTTCTCCCGGAGATCTTCGGCATTTCCTTCACGCACGATATCGCGACCTTCCATGGACCAGTGGTCCTGCATATTACAGACGGGCACCGTCGCAGCCGTGAGCTCGAGGTGGGCGCCGGGGCGATAAGCGGAGGCGACCGAAGCAACGAGCGGGTAGACACTAAAACCGTTACCCGTCACGCGACCAGCGAGACGTTCGTCGACTCGAGTCGCCACGCGACCGGCGACCGTGCGACCAAAGCCCAGCTGCAGGCCGAGCGTATAGTCTGCCATCCCTGGCATGATAAAGACCGGACCTTGAATCGTGACGCCGTCGACGGTGACCTTGGCGACGCGACAGAGCAAACGACCGGCGACGGTCAGATTGATGTTACGATTCATCTGTCCAATTTTATTGATCAGCATCGGCTCGGGCTCGACGTCGAGTTTGGCGGCCAACTTGGGACTGATCAGGATCACATTCTCCCAACAGGTTTTGGACATCGGGTCGGGTGCCTCGGCCAACCAACCGTTGTTAGCGTAAAGACCATCGCCCGCATGCACGCTGGGGAGGATGCGGACTTCAAGCGCGTCAAAGGAGAGCACCGGAGCCTTGAAAGCCTTGAACTCCGAAGCAGTGACGCGAGGTTGCGACGTTGCGTAACCGGAATCCGCCAACACGCCTTCGGCGAGCCAGGCAGCAAAGGCATGATCGGAATTATCCTTGGCGAGGGCGTTGAAAGTTTCGCGCACCAAGGCAAAAGGTTCTTTCGTCAGGCCGGCGAAAGGGGCCAGCACCTCGAGTTCGGAGAACGTCGGGAAGAGCGGGTCGATCATCGGCTGAACTGGCACGTAGGTGCCGTCAACGGTGCGACCATCCGACCAGCTCTCGAGGTAATGGGAAGAAGCGATGACCGTACCGCCCACGGATTTCACCCAAGAAGAGGTCTCATCAAAAGCGGCGCCGTGATAACCCAGACGGACGACTTTCTTCGCTGACTTGACGGCGAATGAGAAATTAACGTCTGCCGGACCATCGTACGCAGGATTACCACCGAGTATTACCAACGTTTCTGCTGGCTTGGTGGCCAAATCCGAAATCGAAAGTGCCGATGTGGCCGGTACTGAAACGTAGAGAACAGCTGCGCCCAAGGCCTGATTGGCAAGGAAGACGGCACGGTGCGCATCGGCCGTGAGATGATCACCGGCGACAATTAATGCTTCGCCCTTGGCTTGCACCAGATCGGCGACGCACTCCTTAACCCAGCGTTCGTCGACTTGCACTCCAGAAACTTTTGCCTTCAGCGCAGCGCCTTCGGAAGCCTGTCCCGACTGCGTCAAAACCTCGGCGGCAAAGAGAGCGGCCAGGGATGAGATATGCGAAGTAGAGGCGCGGAGACGGTGGTCGGCGGCGCCACCCGTCAAAGTAAAGGTCGACTCTACAACATAGAGACGGGTCATCTTCTCAGCCTGGTCGGCGCTATCTGCGCGACGGGCGGCGGAATACGCGCGGGTATCTTCGACCGTGCCATCATGTGCCCCGAGGAAATCGCGATCGAGGCTTAAGACCCGACGGGCCTTCGCGTAATCGGGCAAGACCTGCGCACCGAGGGCACGGGTCGCGTTATGTTGTGAGACTGGCGTGTATTCAACCCAGCGGGCCTTCGGATATGCCGCTTGAATCGCAGCCACTAGACGGGCGCGCGTCGGCGAAGACGAAGGGCGGGCAAGGAAGGCTAAGCCAGCGCCGGCATCGCTTTTAGCGGAGGCCGCAAGTGCGCGCAACAAATCGCGGACTTCCGCGACGGAAAGCTGGGCTCCATTGGCGCCATAAGAAGCTTGAGCGCGATCTGGATCGTATAGGTCAAGAATACTGGCTTGGGCGAACTTCGAGGAAGCGGTGCCATTCGCGGCGTGGCTGGGATTACCTTCTACCTTCGTGGGCCGGTGCTGGTGCGTTTCGACCAAGAGCGGCTGGTTAGCCGATTCGCCAGGGAAGGACGTCGCGTAAAAAGTCGGGACGCCCGGAATCGTATTCTCGGGCTGCTTGGCGTAGGGTAACGTGTGGTTACGAGGTTCGCGACAACCCGCGAGACCGAGACCGGCCAAACCGAAGGAGGCACCCATCAGCATCAGGAACTCGCGGCGCTCGACGGTCGAGATGGCGGAAGCGCCCTCGACGAATTCACGTTCCGCACGGGTGCGGAATTCGGGCGTCTTATTACGCTCCTCAAGGCTGCGCCAATAACTCGGGCCCGTGGTTTCGCCGGCTTGGGCGACGGGGTGTTCAAAGACTTTCTTGCTCATCGTGAAAATTATTTAGGGATTAGCGGTGGCAGCCAGAGCAGCTCTGGGGTGGATTGACCTTCCAATCGTGGACGAACTTCGAACCTTGCTCAACTTGAGCGGCGGGCGAAGAGGCTTTCCAGGAAAGGTCGTAGACCTTGTCCAAGGGGCGCAACACCTGCTCCGGATTGCGGTGGCAATCGAGACAGAACAACATGTTCAGAGATTTCTGCTGACCGACCACGACCTGCTGGTCGATCCGGCCGTGACACTCGACGCAACTGACGCCGCGATTCACGTGCACGGAGTGGTTAAAATAAACATAATCAGGAACCTTGTGGACCTTGACCCAGCGAATCGCTTCGCCGGTTTCGACGCTCCGTTTGACCAAAGCCAAGGCGGGACTTTCGGGCTTCACGATACTGTGACAGTTCCAACAGGTATTGGTCGTCGGCACGTTGGAGTGTCCCGAACGATCGACGAAGTTGTGGCAATAGCGGCAATCCATACCGAGGACCGAATCAGGTCCGGCATGCAAGGAGTGATCAAAGGCCACGGGTTGATCCGGCGTATAACCGACATTGAGATATTTATTGGTGGCGTATTCGTTCACCGCCGCGACGACGACCACACCCGTAATCAGCAGACAGACCAAAATCTGGAAAGGGGCGGCATTGATGGAACGGGAGAAGAAATTCCCCAGAGGGGCCGAACGGTTAAGGTAATCGAGGAGCTTACGCATCGCGGAAAAATCGTTAGAAGTTAGCGGTTAAATGGCGGGGAGATGGAGCAACCTGAGCCGGCGTTAGACGCACGAAGAGGGCTGGGATGAACCAGTTGGCTCTGACAAGAGGCGGGAAGCTCGCACATTTATTTTTGCATTCAGAGGCACGAAACCCCCACCCCCTTCGCAACCAAATTTTCGTCCCATTTTACCCTTCGCGTGGGGTTAAAAAGGGTCATTAAGTGAATAAGCCTGTGAATGGTTTGGGGGTTTGATATTTAAATCATTGATGGGTATATATTTATATTATTTAGAATAATTCTAAATTGTTAAAAAATGTAAAACGTCGGTCTGGGCGTGATTTTAACTATTAGACCAGCGATGGATAGACCCCTTGTCGGTCTAATCCGTCGCTGGCCTGATGCTAAACCGCGCTGAATTAAGCCGCAAGCGACTTAGCTGCACTCTGCACCAAGGCGACGAAACCTTTGGCATCCAGGGCGGCGCCACCGATTAGCCCGCCATCGATATCGTGTTCGGCCAGCAAGGCATCGGCGTTATCCGGCTTCATCGATCCGCCGTAAAGAATGCGCATCCGGCCCGCCGATTCGGCTCCGAATTGGGCCGTCAGTAATTGGCGGATAAAAGCGTGGACCTCTTGTGCCATCGCAGGCGTAGCGGTCTTGCCCGTACCGATGGCCCAGACTGGCTCATAAGCGATAATCACCTGGTCGGCCTTATTGGCCGGAACGCCCTGCAGGCCCAACTCGAGCTGACGACGCACGACGTCCTTGGTGGTGCCCGCTTCGCGCTCGGCCAGCAGTTCACCGACGCAGAGGATGGGCTTCAAGGAGGCCTCCAAAGCGGCGAGAACTTTACGGTTAATAAAAGCATCGTCTTCACCGAAGATACTCCGGCGTTCGCTGTGGCCCAAAATCACGTGAGTAACGTGGAGGTTACGCAGCATCACGGCAGAGACTTCGCCCGTGAATGCGCCATTCACCTTGTCGTGCATGTTCTGAGCCCCGACGGCGAGGTGGGTGCCTTCGACGGCGGCACTGACGGCGGAGAGAGCCGTAAAGGGCGGACAAAGTACAATCTGGACGGCGGATTCGATACCGACGGCGGCGGCAATAGCTTGGACGAGTTCGACGCCTTCGGTGGCGGTCTTATTCATTTTCCAGTTACCAGCGATGAGAGGTGTGCGTTTAGACATAGTAAATAGGGGTGAAGATGGAGGTTAAGGACAAAGGGTTAGGCCGAGAGGGCCGCGACGCCGGGGAGAATCTTGCCTTCGAGGTATTCGAGCGAAGCACCGCCGCCCGTGGAGCAATGGGTCACCTTGGTATCGACACCAAACTTCTTGGCGGCCGTGGCGGTATCGCCTCCGCCGACGATGGTCACGGCGCCCCGGGCCGTCGCCTGTGCCACCGCTGCCGCCATGGCCTTCGAGCCGACGGCGAACTTTTCGAATTCAAAGACGCCGCAAGGACCATTCCAAACCACGGTACCCGCGCGACCGATGGCTTGTTCGTAAAGCGTGATGGATTCAGGACCGGCATCCATCCCCTCCCAGCCGGCGGGGATGCCTGACTGCATCGTGGCCGCCTGCGTGTTGGAATCGGGAGAGAACTTGTCGCCGCAATTGAAGTCGACCGGGAGCGTAACTTTCACGCCGCGTGCCTTGGCCTTATCGAGCAGCTCTTGAACGATTTTGGCGCCTTCGGCGTCGAACAGAGAATTACCAATTTCCATCCCGTCGCAGATCTTCCGGAAGGTATAGGCCATGCCGCCACCGATGATGATTTCGTCAGCCTTTTCGATCAGATTGCGGATGAGAGGAATCTTGTCGGCGATCTTCGCTCCGCCGAGGATGGCGAGCAAGGGACGCTGGGGATTATTCAACACCGTGTCGAAAGCCTTGAGCTCCGCTTCGAGCAGGAAACCTGCGGCTTTACGGGGTAAATTGACACCGACCATCGACGAATGCGCGCGGTGGGCGGTGCCGAAAGCGTCATTCACATAGACGTCGCCGAGGCGCGAAAGCGATGCGCGGAATTCCGCGACCTGGGCCGGATCCGCCTTCATGCTCGTACCGTCTTCCAACTTAACCTTGCCCTCTTCTTCGATGTGAAAGCGGAGATTTTCGAGCAAAAGGACTTCGCCGGCCTTTAACGACTGGGCCGCGGCTTCGGCTTCGGCACCCACGCAGGCCGCCACGAACTTGACCGGGCGACCCAGGAGTTTCTCGAGCTCAACGGCGATGGGGCGGAGGGAAAACTTTTCGACCACCTTGCCATCCGGACGGCCCAAATGTGACATGAGTACCAGCGAAGCCCCGCCCTCGAGCAGGAAGCGGATCGTTGGCAAGGCCGCGGCGATACGCTGGGTGTTCGTGATGGCGCCCGTCTTCTTATCTTGGGGGACATTGAAGTCGACCCGGACGAGGACACGCTGACCGGAAACAGAACCAAGAGCACGGAGGGTAGGAACAGGCATGGGAGGAAAGGTGCAGAGAAAGCAGTAAGCCCTAAGGTGGGAAGAACAAACCTAACCAACCCCGTCGAAACATCACTTCTGGGGCCCCCTGCCCTCGAGAACGCCTAAAACAAGACAAGCGACCCGGTTGGGTCGCCTGTCGAATAAAGGTCGGGATTTAGCTTACAGCTTGGCCGAAACCTTACTGAGGAGCTCAACGACGCGGTTAGAATAGCCCCACTCGTTATCGTACCAGCTGATCAGCTTGAAGAAGTTCTTGTTCAACTCGATGGAAGAACCTGCGTCGAAGATCGACGAATTCTTGTCGTGGATGAAGTCCGAAGAAACCACTTCTTCGTCGGTGTAAGCGAGGTAACCCTTCATGTAGGTCTCGGAAGCCTTTTTGAGGGCGGCCTTGATTTCAGCGAGGGAGGTATCCTTGACGGTCTTCACGGTCAAATCGACGACGGAGACGGTAGGAACGGGCACGCGGAAGGCCATGCCAGTGAGCTTACCTTTAACTTCAGGAATCACGAGCGCGACGGCACGAGCGGCGCCGGTGGCGGATGGGATGATATTCTGAGCGGCGGTACGGCCACCTTTCCAATCCTTCTTGGAAGGACCGTCGACCGTCTTCTGGGTCGCGGTGTAAGCGTGAACCGTGGTCATGAGGCCTTCAGCAACGCCGAAGCCTTCCTTGAGGAGCACGTGGACGAGAGGCGCGAGACAGTTCGTCGTGCAAGAGGCGTTCGAGATGATGTGGTGGATAGCAGCATCATACTTATCGTCGTTAACACCCATGACTACGGTGATATCCTCATCCTTAGCCGGAGCGGAAATGATGACCTTCTTGGCACCCGCTTCGAGGTGTCCCTTGGCCTTAGCGGCTTCGGTGAAGAGGCCAGTAGACTCGATGACGATTTCGACGCCGAGGGCCTTCCAGGGCAATTCAGCCGGCGAACGGGCCGAAACGACGAGGATTTCTTTACCGTTCACGATTAGGACGTCGTCTTCGAGCTTATCAGGCGAAGATTTCTTGGAAGAAACCGTGCCATTAAAGCGACCCTGCGAGGAGTCGTATTTCAGCAAGTAAGCGAGATTGTCCGCGGGGACGATATCGCCGACGGCAACGACATCAAAAGTCTTACCGAGGTGGCCCTGTTCAACGAGGGCGCGGAATACGAGACGGCCGATGCGGCCGAATCCGTTGATAGCTACTTTGGTGGCCATGGTGTGTATAGAGAAGTGGGTGATTCCCGACTGACGGGAAAGGGATGAAAAAGGGTGTCCTTCCCCTCATTGGCAAGCGGAGAATGCAAATCAGGCGCCCGCCGACCAAACTCCGCACCCCAAGGGAGGAAGAATCAGCATATCCTTCTCGATTTTAGGCATATCTCCCGGCGCATGCAGGCAAGTCGGGAAAGGCGAAAAGACTACGGGCAACCAGTTAGCCGTTCTGGGTAGGGCCAACACGACTGGCTTATCATGGGGGTTGCAGGCGATAAGGATGCGGGATGGTCCGAGACGGCCGTCAGCATTCAGGACCGCCACAAAGGCCTCCCCAGAGTCCTCGTGGGTCACTTGCATCCAAGCCGGCGACACGGCCTCGCGCGGCCGCAGCGGGGCACCAAGGTCAGAAAGCCGGAACCGGACCAAGCGCGCGACAAATTCGTGTTCGGCTCGGAATCGCTCTAACCGGACCGGATCGAGTTTATTCAGATCCCCCCTTCGCCAGGTATTACCGACGCCCCGCTTGGTCATCAGAAAATCCTGTCCCGCCGAAAGCATTGGCACGCCCGCCGCACAAAGTAAAATCACGTGCATCATGCGAGTGCGCAAAACATCTTTCGGGGTGGGATCAAGAGCATCTGCCCCCGAACGCTCGGTGATCCGATCCAACCAAGCCATGTCATCGTGGGATTGCGCATATCGCAATCGGGCGGAAGGTCGAATCGCACAAGCTGCGACATGGTGTAGTAAATCCGCGGCTCGGGCATCTCCCCGAACATAGGTGGGTAATAATTCTCGGAAGGCATCGTCCCAACTCGTCCAAGTCGAATGATCGAGGTCACGCGCGATGTGCCCACGAAAGCTCCAGGGTTCGGCGATTAATACCTTAGACGGACTGCGCAGCCGGAAATCCGTTTCGATCTCGCGCAGCAATGGCGCGCCCAGCAGTTCGGCCAAATCCAAGCGCACGCCATCGACGCCGAGGACTTCCGTCCAATGCTCCAAGGCCGCCAAGACGAGCCGTTTGAACATCGGTGCTTCGGCCCGCACATCGTTGCCGCAACCACTCCAATTCGTCAGACCACCCTGCGGGTCGGTCCGATAATAGTAAGCCGAATCCACGGCCATCAGGCCGTTCGGTGAGCCGAAATGATTAAGCACCACATCCATGATTACGGTGAGGCCCACTTCATGGCAGGCCCGCACGACATCGCGGAACTCTTCCAATGCGGGAGCTCCGGGCGCGCTGGCGTAACTAGTGGCGACACCAAAGGCGCTGACTGGCATGTAGCCCCAGTGATATTCATCCGCGGAGGCGTGTTCGAATTCGGCGCAAGGCAGCAGCTCCAAGGCATTGACGCCCAATGAGCGCAGGTAATTACCCTGCGAACGAATCACGCGGGCCAAGGCCTGATAACCTCCGCGAGTAGCATCCTCTGCTGAGAGCCCTAAGAGATCGCGGAGATGCGCCTCAACGATGACTAGGTCTTCCACGACCGGAACTTTAAAACCGTCGTTGAAACGCTGTAAGTTTTCGGGTCCGAGCACGATGCCCGCTTGCTGTTCTGGTCCTAATACGGCCCGAGCCCACGGATCGACTGCCGTGGCTTCACTAAATCTGCCGCCCAACAAATTATCCTTACCGCCCACCGAAATAACGTAATGAGCTCCGGTAAGATTTTCCGGTACGACCCCCTCCCACGCACCCTGCCCTTCGGGTTTTAAGGCGACGATATTTTGGGTTCCGGCGGCCGCCTGATGCCAGATGACTTCCACCGAACGCGCTCTCGGAGCAAAAACCCTAAAAGTCGTCTTTTGCCCTGCCACGCTGGCGCCAAAGGTACCTGGAGGCTCCAGAACATCCAACGGATCGGAGGCCAAGATATCGCCTAATTCCAAAAGATCTGGGGTTTCGAAAATCATTCTTACCGGGGCGGCCGCTGGGTCCACATCGGTGGCCTGAAAGCGGAAAACGTGCTTTCCCGTACGGCGCAGCGTGAGCAGTAAATTACGGTGCCCGGCGGTATTACGGCGGATATTGTCGGCATCGTGCGGGGGCTCGAGCCAACGGCCGTCGAGACGAATGAATTTAAATTCCGCTTCTTCGGCGCCCCGTAAGACATCCTCCTGTGCGACGCTTAACTCAAAACCTTCTGCGCCGAGCACGCACACGGGTAAAAGCGTCCAGGCCTCCCTATTTACGGCCCGCCCCCAATCATTAAAAGCCCCGACTACTTGGATGGAACCATCGGTAATCTCCGGGCAAAGCGATTTCCAGAAAAAGAAATGGATTCGCCCCGCCTCGAACCAATGCCCCGAACGCAAAGACCAGGTCCGCGCGTCAGCCCTTTCGAGCGCGACCATCTTTGCGGGTGGGTTAAGCGTCAAAGGCGGCAGACTTTCCCCAGGCCAATCTTGCGTAAGTGCGACGATACCGGAGGCCTTGGCCTCCCAACGTGCACTGGCTAGCTGCGGTATCATCGGGCTAATGAGGGCGGGCTAAAAAACATTTGGCGAGCAAAAGCGGGCTTCCCTCTGGCGGCGGAGTCTTCCACGATGCCCGCGTGGAAATCAGCGTACTAGTCAGCGAATGGGAGGGACATCGCCTCCTCGATACCGGCGACGGCTTCAAGCTCGAGGAGATTGGCGGCGTCCGCATGGTCCGGAGCGAACCCAAAGCTTGGTGGAGCAAAGCCCTGCCCGAAAGCGAATGGAATAAGGCCGTTGCCGTCCACGAAGAGGCGGGGCGGGATAGCCGATGGAAGCTCCAAGGCAATTGCCCCAAAGAATGGGAAACCAAACTTGGCCAACTGCGCTTTCAGTTACGGTTCATGGATAATTCTAAGCAGTTCGGGGTCTTTGCCGAACAGTCGCCTCACTGGAAGTGGGTTTCTCAACAAAAACAAACCGGCGAACAGCGCCCACGCCTGCTTAACCTTTTCGGCTACACCGGAGCGGCCTCGCTGGTCGCCGCTCAAGCCGGCTGGCACGTCACCCACGTCGATGCTTCCAAACCCGCCGTGGCTTGGGGTCGCCGCAATCAAGAACTCTCCGGTATAGCCGAAGCCCCCATCCGCTGGATCATCGAAGATGCGATGACGTTCGTGAATCGTGAAGTAAAGCGCGGCAACCAATACGAGGCTATCCTGCTCGACCCGCCAGCTTTTGGCCGCGGCCCCAACGGCGAATTCTGGAAAGTTGAACGCGATCTCGCCCCCCTCCTGCGGGCCTGCCGCGACCTTCTTTCGCCCCAAGCTAAATTCCTGCTGCTCACGGTCTACACCATCGATGCCTCCTCGATTCTTTGCCATAATCTGCTCGAAGAAACGACGAAGGGGCTCGGTGGTAAGATTGATATTGGTGAACTGGCCCTCAAACAGGAGGGTAATGGCCGGCTGTTGCCCCTTTCCCTGTGGGGTCGCTGGTCTGGCAAAGGGCTATAGCCTAACTTACTTGAAGGCATTCGTAACGGACTTCTTGGCTTAAAAGGTTTCCCCCCTAAGGTTTCCGTCTCTAATACGACTTCGTGAGCCTAGTCCCAGACCAAGCTACCTTTCGCCAGTTGGCCCAAACATCCGACCTAATTCCGGTCTGTCTGGACATGATGGCTGACCTCGAGACCCCGGTGTCCGTCTACGCACGACTCCGCACACTCGGCTCCCCTTTCCTCTTCGAATCCGTCACGGGCGGCGAGCGCATCGGTCGTTACAGTTTTTGTGGCGCAGCCCCGGCCATGACGTTGACAGCTTGGGAAGATCGCACTGAAATCATCCATCGCGATGGCAAGAAAGAGACCATCCCGACCCCCAAGGACCCCCTCATGCTGGTCAAGCAGGAGCTTTCCGGCCTTCGCGTAGCCAAGGTGCCCGGGCTTCCCCCTTTTGTCGGCGGCATGGTGGGGATGGTTAGCTACGAATACATTCATCGGGTCGAACCCACCGTCCCCCAGCCCGCCAAAGACCCCGCTGGCACCCCCATTCTCCATTTCATGCTCGTCGACCGCGTGGTGGCCTTCGACAACGCGAGCCAGAAACTTCGCCTGATCGTGAACGCTCGCGTGAGCTCACCCGCCCAAGCGGATGCCGCTTGGGAAGCCGCGCGAAGCGAACTCGAAGCCCTTCGCACCGTCGTGACCGGCCCGCGGGCCGCCATCGCCGCGGAATTACCGGCGGTCGCCGATTTTGCCAAAGGCCAAGCCAACGTCGATCAAGCCGGCTTCGAAGCCGCCGTCCTTAAGATCCAAGACTACATCCGCGCCGGTGATTGCGTCCAAGTCGTGCTTTCTCGCCGGACCGACGTCCCTTTCAAAGGCGACCCGCTCGACCTCTACCGCGTGCTGCGTCACGTCAACCCGTCGCCCTACATGTTCGTCATGGAAACCGGCCGAGGTTTCGACGTCGTGGGCGCTTCTCCAGAAGTCAATGTCCGCCTGACGGGACGACGCTGCGAGATTCGTCCGATTGCCGGCACCCGCCCTCGCGGAGTAGATGAAGCCGCCGATCGCCGACTTGAAGTCGAACTCCTGGCCGACCCCAAAGAACGCTCCGAACATCTGATGCTGGTCGATCTCGCTCGTAATGATCTCGGCCGAGTCTGCGTGCCGGGTAGCGTCAAGGTGCCTGATTACGCGATCGTCGAGCGCTACTCGCACGTGATGCACATCGTCTCACAAGTCGAAGGCGAGTTGGCTCCCGAAAAAGACGCCTTTGACCTTTTCCGTGCGACTTTCCCAGCCGGAACGCTTTCGGGCGCGCCCAAAGTGCGTGCCATGCAAATCATTTCGGAATTCGAAGGTGAACGCCGTGGCATCTATGGCGGTGCCGTGGGCTATTTTGGTTTCGATGGGGGTCACGACTCCTGTATCGTCATTCGGACCGCCTCGCTGCGTAACGGCGTCGCAAGTATTCAAGCCGGCGCCGGCATCGTGGCCGACTCCGTTCCGACCTTAGAATTCGAAGAGACTATCAATAAGTCTAAGAGCGTGCTTCGCGCGCTCGGCCTGGCCGCCGGCCTGCGGCCCTGATCACACCCTGCCGTGTCCAAGTCGAAGCCACAGAAGAACGCCAAAAAGAAGGCGACGGCTACGCCTGTCGTACTGAAAAAAATCGTGATTCCTCCGGTTTCCGAGAAGCCCATCGTTCAGCCGGCTCACCTTCCAGTCGCCGACCTCGACCCGACCGAGCCCGGGCTGCCCTGGGAGGAGCTTTCGCCCGAAGAGCGTTCGCCGCTCCGGTACTACTTAGACCAGATCGGCAAGACACCCCTGCTGACGCTCGAGCAAGAAACGGCCCTGGCTCGACGCATCCTCAAAGGCGACGAAGCCGCCCGCCAGCATATGATTCAGGCCAATCTCCGCTTGGTCGTGCGCATCGCCAAAGATTACGATAACTTCGGCCTGCCCTTGCTCGACCTGATCAGCGAAGGGAATTTTGGCCTAATCAAAGCCGTCGAACGTTTCGATCCAGATAAGGGCGGTAAGCTCAGCACCTACGCCGCCTGGTGGATTAAGCAGGCCATCAAACGGGCCTTGGCTTCGAATGGTAAAACCATCCGCCTACCCGTGCACATGGTCGACCGCATCTCGCAGATGCGACGGGTGACGAATAAATTGACCGCCGAATTAGGCCGCGAACCGCATAACGAAGAAATCGCCCAGGCTATGGAAATTCCCATCGCCAAGATCGTGCACATGAAGTCCGTCGCCAATCGCGCCGCTTCCTTGGATCAGCCGGTCGGTGAAGAAGGCGATGCGACCTTAGGCGACCTGGTCAAAGACGAGACGGAACGGACACCTTTCGAAACCCTACGAACGAAATCGGATCGCACCGAAATCAACGATATGCTCGCCCAACTCGACCCGCGCGAAGCTGAGATCCTAGTGCTGCGTTTCGGGCTTAACGGCGAAAGCCCGCTCACTCTGGAAGAGATCGGCGAAATGTTTAAATTGACGCGCGAACGCGTCCGACAGCTGCAACAGTCAGCTCTCATGCAGCTGCGTCGTATCAATGATGGGCGGCAGAAACTCCTAACCCCCGAGGATGTGCAAAAAAACAAACTCGCCGAAGCACGCGCTGGAGTTTTGAGCGATTTCTTCAAATCCAAAGGCGTGAAGCCGACGGATAAGCCAAAGCCTTTACGCGAGGGGCTTTGAGGCCGCCCATAGCCCTGACTGATGGGGCCATCCGGCACCGAAGCCAGCCCCCGCTTACTTTGCCTCACGGCCTGCCCAAGTTCGGGCTGAGTCCTATCCCTTTTTAGGCACATCTGCCTAGGCGTCGCCATGGCAAGCGTCGTGCTTACTAATCAGCATGATTCTGTCCGACTACAAGGGGGCCAACCTCTTCGATGAGCTCGTCGACTCATCTGGCACGATCCGACCTTACTACCGGAGCGTAGCCGACAAGCTCTCAGGCTTAAGCCCCGAAGAATTATCTCAAAAATTGCGCAGCCTCGAACTGCTATTCCTCAAGCAAGGCATCACGTTCACGGTTTACGGCGATGAACAAGGAACGGAACGCGTCTTCCCGTTTGACCCTTTTCCACGTGTCGTCCCCGCCCATGAATGGGAACACATCGAAGCCGGCCTGATCCAACGTATCACCGCCCTGAACCTGTTCCTCTACGACGTCTACCACGAGCAACGTATCCTCAAAGACGGTATCATCCCGCCCGAAGTCGTCTTTGGAGCCTCGCATTTCCGGCCGGAGTTCGTCGGGGTTTCCGTGCCTAAGGACGCCTACATTCACGTCTGCGGGACGGACCTGATTCGGGACTCAGACGGACGCTATCTGGTCCTCGAAGATAATGGTCGGTGCCCATCCGGGGTTTCCTACGTACTGGAAAACCGAGCGGCGATGAAACGCGTCTTCCCGCAACTTTTCAGTGCCAGCGGCGTCCGCCCCGTCGATACCTACCCTTCCGATCTCTTGGCGACGCTGCGCCATATCGCTCCGCGCGAAAACCCGAATCCGACCATGGTGCTGCTAACGCCCGGGGTCCATAATAGCGCCTACTTCGAGCACTCCTTCCTCGCGCGGCAAATGAGTATCGAAATCGTGGAGGGACGCGACCTCATCGCCCTCGATGGCTTCGTCTACATGCGCACCACGCGCGGCCTCCGCCAGGTGGATGTGATTTATCGGCGGATTGATGACGATTTTCTCGATCCGCAGGTTTTCCGTAAAGATTCGTGCTTGGGCGTGCCGGGGCTGGTCGATGCCGTCCGCCGGGGCAACGTCGCGCTCGCCAATGCCATCGGGACCGGCGTGGCCGATGACAAGGTCACCTACGCCTACGTACCGGACATGATCCGCTACTACCTCTGTCAGGAACCCATCCTCGATCAGGTGCCGACCTACCTGGCTTGGCGAGAGGATGATAAGAAATATATCTTGGATAACCTGCCCAAACTCGTCGTCAAAGCGGCCAATGAAAGCGGCGGCTATGGCATGCTCATCGGGCCGACAGCCACGGCGGACCAACTTGCCGAGTTTCGCCAAAAGATCCTCCAGACCCCGCGTAATTATATCGCGCAACCCGTGGTCAACTTCTCCCAACACCCGACGCTTATCGACGGGGGCCTCGAGGGTCGGCACGTCGACCTCCGACCCTTTGTCCTGTGGGGAAATTCCGTCAAGGTGTTGCCGGGTGGCCTCACCCGCGTGGCCTTGAAGCGTGGTTCCATCGTCGTGAATTCCTCCCAAGGCGGCGGCAGCAAGGACACTTGGGTACTCACCGCCTAATCCAGACTGATTATGATGCTTTCAAGGGTCGCCGACCACCTTTACTGGATGTCCCGTCAGATTGAACGGGCGGAAAACCTCGCCCGACTGGTACGCGTGAGCGAAGAGCTACTCTTGGACGATGAATCTCTCGGGCGCGGCTCCGCCCAAGAATATTGGGCTCCCGTTCTAACCGCCACGGCGATGGAAGCCACCTTCCAAAGCCTTTACCCGCATCCCGAACAAGGCGACACCTCGAACTTCCTCACCCTCGACGGGCGCAACCCAGATTCGATCCTATCCTGCGTCCGGGCGGCCCGAGAAAACGCCCGGTCAGTCCGCGATAAGATCTCCGACGAGATGTGGACTGAAATCAACGCCCTCTACATGCTGGTGAATTCACCTGAGGGCGCCCTGCTCTTGGCCCGCTCTCCACACAGTTTTTACGAAAAAATCATTACTTCCTCGATGCTCTTCGATGGCATCACGGAGGCGACGTTAAGTCGAGATGAGGGGTGGAACTTCCTCCAACTGGGTAGGCTTCTTGAACGCGCGGACATGACGAGCCGCTTCCTGGACATCCGCTCGAAGTCCGCGACGTTGTCAGGCGATTCGGCCGGTGAATCCCTCCAGTGGGGTGCGGTGCTTCGCGCGTGCAGCGCCCACGCCAGCTATCGGCGGCAACACGGCGGCGAAATCAGCGTGGAACGTGTGGTCGATCTGCTGTTGTTCTCCAACGAATTCCCCCGATCAGTCCGCTATTGTCTACGGCGAGCTGACGGGATCCTTCACGATATTTCGGGGACGCCGACAGGCCGCTACTCTAATGCATCCGAGAAAATCACCGGCGCCTTGCTCGCCCGGCTGAGCTTTGCCGGCCCTTCCGAGGTGATGGCTCGCGGGCTTCATGCCTATATCGACGAACTCCAAGTGCAGTTAAACTCCGCCGGCCAAGCCGTCTTCGAAAGCTACGTCTTACTTCCCGGAGAAGTTGATCGCCACTTCCCCCGACACTCGCGACAAGATTCACTATCGGATTGGCAAAGGGAACAGCAGCAACAGCAACAACAGTAAGGCCTGAGCATCGATGAAGTTGCATATCCTCCACCGGACCGAATACCGCTACAGCTCCCCGGTCCGGAATAACCACAACGAACTCCGGGTCACGCCCTTGACGAGTCATCGGCAAAAACTCGGGCTACACTTGGTCCGTATCCTCCCGGCGGTGCGGCTACGCCGTTACCCCGACTTATACCGCAACACCATCCACCTTTTCGAAGTCGAGGAGATGCACAAAGAACTGATCATCGACGTATCCAGCATGGTCGAAACCCTACCTACACCGCCATCCGCTATCCCAAGGGATTGCCCATTGTCCGCGGTCAAAGTTCCCGAAATCGTCGAGAGCTTCCAACCCTACCTACTGTCAGATGGACCGATCCGCATCACTCCCGAGATTTGGCGAGCCGCGGTCGATGTGCTCACTGAAAAAGGCGATGTTTTCTCAGTGATCTTGGGACTCATGGATTTCATCCACCAGAAATGTAAATACGTCCCAGGGGCAACGCACATCGGGACCACGACCGATGAATTCTTCGCCAAACCTCAAGGTGTCTGCCAAGATTACGCCCATCTGCTCCTCGCGCTTTGCCGGGCTATTGGCATCCCTGGGCGTTATATCTGTGGCTATGTCTATGATGCCAAGCGGGGCGATGTCATCGGAAGCCACGCCTCGCATGCCTGGTGCGAAGTCTGGGTGCCAGGCTACGGGTGGCTGGGCGTAGATCCGACCAATAAGACCATCATACATGAAGCCTATGTGGCCTCGGCGGTGGGGCGGGATTACCGCGACGCCACGCCCATCAGCGGCAGCTACTGGGGCTCCGGTGATCGCGAAATGCGCGTGACGGTCCACGTAGAAGCAAAATAAAGACCCCCTTTCTAGTATCGCCCAAACAGGCGGATGCGGTAAGTTGGCGTCGTACGACGGCTTCGCCGCTTCATGACTTTCATCTTTCCCCCAAGGCCTCCGGCCAGCCCCTTTCATTCGTTTGTCTGCGCTTGGAAATTAACGCTCCAAATCCATGGCGGCGGCCGCTACTGGCAAAGCCTTCTCATCAAGTGCCCGGCCCGGGCGTTTACGGCGATGTTCAATCACCGGACTTTCACCGCTTGGGTCGCTTTCTTACTCCAGCCCGAAAACCTACCTTACGCAAAGTCGAACCCCCTGCTTTGGCACCGGACTTTACTGGGCTACCTCTCCACGCGTTGGAGCGCTGACCGACAATTAAAAGTGCTGCAGGACACCTACCGCTTCGCCCAAACCCACCCTGGCCCGACGAACCAAACCCTATTGAATCAGGAGGAAATCACGGTCGCCGAAGTGCCCTTGGGTGAAGAAACTGGTACGATTCGCATCACGCTCGGACGAGACCAGCGCTTCCGCCGTGAGGGTGAATGGACGCTCCGGGTTTTCTGCGATAAAATTGGGGGCGAATTATGCTCCGTCGCCTTTGCGGTCGAAGAAGTGAATGGCCAATGGGTGGCTTATGTCGGGGCTATTCAAGGCGGCAGAGGAGCTAACGAAGAGACCATTAAAGCCTCTTGGAAGGCCATGCACGGCGTCCGGGCCAAGGCCATGGGCATTTTCGCCGTCCAAGAAGTCGTGAGCGCCCTAGGCATTTCTCGCCTCCTCGGCGCCGGCAATACCATCCAGATGAGTAGCGCTAAGCATATGATCCGGGCACCTTGGAATAAAATTTCCTTCAATTACGACACCCTGTGGACTGAGGCTGACGGCAAAGCCGTGGAAGACGGTTGGTTTGAAATACCTACGCGAGAGGTCCGCCGCACGCGCGAAGAGACTAAGACCAATAAACGGGCCCTGTATGCTCGGCGCTATGCACTCTTTGACCTCATTCAGGCAGCCGTAGCCCAGAGCCTCGGTTCTCCCTAAGCCCGCTGGCGCAAAGACCTTGCTAGAAGGACAACAAAAAGGGCCCCGTTGCCGGGGCCCTTAGATTTAACCTCTCATCCTAAGATTAGAAGTTATAGCGAGCCGTCAGACCGAGCTGGCTGTCGCCAGCGACGCCGGTGGCGTTGCTGTCGGAGTAACCAAGAGCGAGCGAGTACTGCTTGTTAAGGTTATAAGCGACTTCCGCGGTCCAAGTCTGGATGTTCTTGGCTGCACCGGGTTGGTTCGCTTGGCTGTAACCGAGGGCGCCTTCGAAGGCATTTCCGAGGTCGCGACGGAAGCTGATGCCGTAGACTTCGTTCGAACCAATCGAAACGATGACATCCGTGCCGAGGGCAGCGTTCTTAAAGACGTAACCGATGGAAGCCACATCGGCGCCATTTGAGGAGCCAGGAGCGGCCTTGCTGTTAATCGTGGTCGCACCCTGGATGAGCACGTTTGAATTACCGATCAAGGCCGAAGCCGTGAGTCCGTAGTTCTTGGTGTCGAAGCCATAGGAGAGGCCGACGCGGTTATAGGAGAGACCGGCTGGGGCTACGGCGCTCTGAGCAGAGGCTGCGGCCGCGAGGGTCGTGAGGGTGATGATGGGGAGGATATTTTTCATAGCGGGATTATTATTAAACACCGAACTGTCCAAAAACAATCCCGTTTTTCCCTTAAATAACGCTACCTGCATATTAAAGGAACACGCAGGGAGTGGATTAAGCCCAGTTATAGATACCGAGAACAGCGGCGGTAAAAGGCTCAAGCCACCAGCACTTATACACGGACAACAAAAAGGGCCCCGTTGCCAGGGCCCTTAGATTTAACCTCTAATCCTAAGATTAGTAGTTAAAGCGAACAGAGACAGACTTGGCGTTGGCGTTCTGAAAGTCCGCAGCACCGAAAGCGACGGAGAACTGTTTGTTGATGTTGTAGGATACTTCGTAGCTCCATTCGTTGCTATGACTCTGTTTACGAGAATAACCAACACCAAGTTCGAGGCCGGCGAACACTTCGCTCAGGCTGCGGCGGAGATTAATACCGATCCCGTCGGAGGTGCCGCTGGTGATACCAACGGTTGCATCAATGCCATTGGTGACGTTTTTGAAAACGTAACCGATGTTGATGTCACCGCCCTGAACAAGCTCTACCAGAACGTTTGAACCACCAATGAGGTTCGCAACGCTGATATTACGGTTGGTTGAGCCACTGGTATTTTGGTTAACAGTGACGCGGTTGTAGATAAGACCGGCAGGAGCGGCGCTCTGGGCAGAGGCTGCGGCGGCTAAGGTCGTGAGGGTGATGATAGGTAGGATATGCTTCATAGCGGTGACAGTATTGCTACAGGTCTGAGACAAAAACAAGCAAAAAGTGACGGATTTGCGACAACCCCTGTTTTGCTCACATTATACACCGCTATTCACAATGGTATGTGAATAAGACTGGGGGGCGTTGATAGTCATACACTAGGGGCAATTGCTCCAAACACATCCGGGCCACGATCTAGACTAAAGGCGCCGGCTCTGGCTCAGCTGACCGGCTGATCCTTACCCCCTAAATAGGGAAGAAACGGCTTAAAATCATCAAATTGCCTTATTTTGCCTAATATATGGGTTAGCCCTTCCAATGAACTCCCCTTCCCATTTTTAATCGAGGCTTTGGGCGGCCTTTAGGTGTACCCACCCAAACCACTCAGCCCCCACCCCGGCCACCACCGCTAGGCCAACAAAAAACCCGCTGGGCGAGCCAGGCGGGTTTGGGGGTAAAGCTCGATTTGAGCCTTACTTGCGACGGAACTTCGAATTGAACTTTTCGACGCGACCGGCGGAGTCCACGAAGCGCTTCTCGCCGGTGTAGGCGGGGTGCGAATCCATGGTGACTTCGCGACGAACGACGAAGAATTCAACCCCATCGATCATCTTAGTCTCTTTAGACTTCATGGTCGAACGGGCTGGAAACTCACGGTTTGTGGAGACATCCACAAAGACGACGTTGTTGTATTCAGGATGGCCTGCCTTCTTCATATAAATAGGGGGTTAGAGTGTGATTAGCCCTGGCGTGCTTTATAGCGAGGGTTGGGCTTGTTAATTACGTAGATACGGCCTTTACGGCGGACTACCTGGCAATTCGGGTGACGCTTCTTGAGCGACTTGAGAGAGGAGGAGACTTTCATGGTCAGGAGAGCCGTAATGGGAACGGCAGGTCGGCCAACAAAGTTAACCCATGCCCAAGTGTCAACGGGATTTCCTAGGCTTGTGAGAGTCTCTGCGAAGGCTTTGAATAGCGGCATGGAAACTCGCGTGCGCCCCGCCACCCTCGCCGACGCCCAAGCGATCAACGCCATCCATAATCACTACGTCCGGACGTGCACCTGCACTTGGCAAACCATCGAAGAAACCGAGGAAAATAGGCTGAAATGGCTGAAGTCCAGGGACCAGGCCCACCCGGTCATCGTGGCTGAACTCGACCATCAGGTCGTCGGGTGGGGGTCGATTTCAGTCTATAACACCCGGACAGGTTGGTCAGCGACCGTGGAAGACTCGGTTTTTGTCCATCACGCCCACCAGGGCAAAGGGCTGGGTAAGCTGATTTTGGGAGACCTACTGCTGCGAGCCGAGCAATTGGGCCATAAATCCGTGATTGCCCGTATTTCAGGCGAACAAGTTGGGAGCTTGCGCTTGCATGCCGCTCTCGGCTTCGAGCCGGCGGGTCGGTTAAAGGCCGTCGGGCGCAAGTTCGAGCAAGACCTGGACTGCGTTTACCTCCTAAAATCGCTGCGAAAGCCCTGACCTTGACAGGGGGGAAGCGAACCCTTTGCTCAGACCCTCGATTGTTCGCTCAGGTGGTGGAATGGCAGACACGCTAGATTCAGGTTCTAGTGCCCATAAAGCGTAAGGGTTCAAGTCCCTTCCTGAGCACCATCGTTCTTCGGCCCCGGATCTTCCGGGGCCGCCCTCGGGGGGTTGCGCCTGTCACAGTTGTAGTTGAAATACACTTACATCATAAAACCTGCCTAAAAGCCTACCCCAAGGTAAAATACCCACCCACCTGACGAGGAACTAGGGTGTTTAACTAATAACTATTATTGTGCCTATCCCGAGATAAGATTAGACCCGAACCGTCCTCGCATGGCCGACCTTTCTACCCTTCCCGAACTTCTGCCTTGGCCTTACTTGGTCTGCAGCCGCGAAGGCTTGGTCCTTTTCGCCAACCAGCACGTCGAACGTGCGATCGGGCTCAAGATCGCCAAAGACGCAAAGATCGACGAAATTTTCCAAGAGCTGGAAAGCGGTCGGCCGATTTCATCTTTAGTGAAAACCGCGGCCCGCTGGTCGGCTTGGAGCGGACTATTGGAATTACGCCACCCGGATAAAGGCCGCCCTACTCTCGCCACCAAGGTCATCCTTCAGCCTGACCCGAAATTACCGAACCAAGTCTGGGTCATCTTCGTCGACGACGCCCAACTCAACGGCGTCCCCCTCCTCACCCCGCGTTCGAGTGTCAGCCTCGCGCGTACGCTCATCGAGAACTCGCCTGACTTCATCATCTTCCGCGACCTTCAAGGCCGCATCCTGCACACCAGCCGCAGCTTCGACGACTTCTTAGCCCTGCCCTACCGCGGCTTTTTATCCGACCTGAAGCTGAAAGACATCCTCGATCAAGTGACGTTTGAGCAGTTTGAAAAGTTCGACGAAGAAGTGACGCGGACCGGCCAGAGCATGCGCCACGCCGTGATGCATTTCGCCACCCATGACGGCCGCTCTCGTCTGGTCCGGGTCGTCCATGAACGTATCAAAGGCGGCGGCGGCTTGCCCGCCGGCCTCCTTACCTTCGCCAGTAACGTGACCGAAACGGTCGACGAGCATAATCGCCTGCGCCTCGCCCTCGACAAGGCCGAGGAAGTCGCCGCCGCCAAATGGCAATTCGTGGCCAACGTGACCCACGAGATCCGCAACCCGCTCAACGCCATCCAAGGCCTTTGCGAAACCGGCCTAGAAAATCCTGGTTCTGCCTACGACGATATCCTGCAGAAAATCCAGCAGTGCGCCGGCGAGCTCGAAGACACCGTGCGCGACATTCTGGACTTCTCCCGCCTCGACCGGGGCAATGTCACCATCGAGAACATCCCCTTCAATCCCATCCGGGCCTTCGAAGAAGTCGCCGCACAATTCCAACACCAAGCACGCCGTAAAGGCATCGAGTTGGCGGCGTTATGTCAGGTAGATGCACCGCAATCGGTCATGGGAGACCCCGTCAAATTCCGCCGAATCATCGCCAACCTCGTCGGCAACGCCGTGAAATTCACCCAACAGGGCCACGTCCACGCTTTTCTGGAATTCGAAAATCGCGACGGAAGGCTGCGCGCGCAACTACAAGTCAGCGATACCGGTATCGGCATCCCCACTGATCGGCTGGAAAGCATCTTCGAACCTTTCACCCAAGCCGACGCCTCGACGACGCGACGATTTGGCGGCACCGGCCTCGGCCTGACCATCGTGCGCAGCCTCGCCCAAGCCATGGATGGTTTCGTCAAGGTCAAGAGCGAGCCCGGCAGCGGCAGCACTTTTACGGCGACCGTCCAGCTCGACCTTAACCCAGCGTTCACCTCTCTGCCCAACCCGAACCTAAGCCAGCAACGGCTCCTGATTGTTGGCGGCGACTCCACGATTAGACGCTGGCTCAACCACGCACTCACGCACTGGGGGGCGACCTGTATCGAAATCGAAAATAACGAGACCATCGAAGTCACCTGGAACGAAGCCGCTGCGCAAGGCACCCCCTTCACCCGCGCCCTCATTGACTTACCCGACGACGTCAACCCACGCCTCCCGGCCATTCCCCGAGAATTGACCATCCTGATGACCGCACCGGAATTAGAACTGCGCCGTCATGCCCAACTTTACAAACCCCTCACGCTGACCGCGCTCGCTGCAAAATTTGTCGCCGAACTCCCAAGAGATAACGGTGACGACACCGTGCACCGTCCGAACGCTCCGCGCCGCCGCTTACGTATTCTCGTCGCCGAGGATAATGAAGTGAACCGCGAAGTCGCGGTCGCGCGGCTCCGGCGGGCTGGCCATGAGGTCAATGCCGCTGTCGACGGCGAGGCCGCCTTGGAGCTCTGGCGGGCCAAGGATTTTGATGTGGCCATCCTCGACATCCAAATGCCTCTGCACGACGGCATCGATGTCGCCACGACCATCCGGGCCGAGGAGCGGGATCGCAACCGGCGCCACACTTTCCTGCTCGCCCTGACGGCGATGACCCAAGAAACCGATCGGGCCCGCTGTGAAATCGCCGGCTTCGACGCCTACCTGGCCAAACCCGTCCGCGGCACCGAACTCCTCGAAAAATTGGAAGTCTTCGCCAGCCAGAATATAATGGTAAACAAGTCTGAAACTGACGATTTCAGCCAAGCTATCCATCAAGCCGAAGCCGAGGAAGCGGAAGACCTGCGCTGCGCCGCCCGATCTTACGTGCGCCATGCCCATGACATGATTCACCGGCTGGAGGTCGCCAGAGATGCCAGTAATCTCGAATTACTAAGCCGGGAGGCCCACGGAATCAAAGGCATGCTCTCGCTGATGTCCTGTGCCAGCCTCGCCCGCCTGGCTAACTCGATTGAAGTAGACCCCGGGCAAGCGGATATCAGCGTTCAAGCAAATGAGCTCATCGTCGGCTTGCGGAATCTGCTCGAGACCTTACAGTCTCGGTCAGACCTAAGCCCACATGGCTAAGCCGAAAACTAAGCTCGAAAATAAACCCCAGACGGTTGTCGCCCCCGCTCCCAAGTGGAACGTGGTCGTACTGAACGATCCGATCAATTATCAAGGTTATGTCGTCATCGCCTTCGTCAGCGTCTTGCGCATCACCAGCCCGGAGGCCAAGAAACTCATGCGGACCATCCATCAAAACGGGCGCACCACCGTCTGGACTGGCGAACGCGAACGCGCGGAGATGCTCGCTTTGGAGTTACAGCAATGGCACCTGAACGCCCTGCTCGAAAAAGATGCCTGAACTACGCCTCAGCATGACGGCCGAAGCCCGGACTGTCCTAACCGATCTGCTTAAACTCATCGCGCCGGCGGCGGCCCGCGTCAGCGTGAATCGAGCCCAAATCCCCGATAACGACCAAGAAATCGCCGGCTTCTGGACGGAGAACCTTTCCGCTCATGCCGCCGAAGAAGCCCGCCTCTTAGCCCACGCTTTTATCCAGGCCAAAGGCGACCCGGCCATAATCATATTAAGAGACGAGGCCCAAGCTTGTGCATTCTTACGGGCGCTCTCCGCCGTCCGTTTCGCCCTACGCGACCTCGTCTTCGCCGATATTTCGGACGACCGGCTGGAAGACCCTAGCGACCTGGACGACGACGAAAGCCTGCCGACCGAAAAGCGCCACGCCCTCGCCTGCTACGCCTGCTTCGGCCTCTTGCAACAATCGTTAGTCCGGCAGCTTGACCCCGAAGCTTTTGATTAAAGCAAGAAAGCGATTGAAGGAGTACCTTGCCTCGTCAACAACTCAACTGTGTTACAGGGCCTGACCGGACTACTTCAAAATCTCATCCGACTGCTTAAGAAAGCCGTCGCCCTTCCCCGTCCCGCCCTCTTCCCGATTGGACGCGTGGCCAAAGAGATGGATGGTCCGACCGTGAAGGCCGACCTAATTGCCGGACTGAGCGTGGCCTTGCTGGCCTTTCCGATGTCGATGGCTTTCGCGATGAAAGCGGGCCTACCCGTGTGGTGCGGTCTCGTGGGCTGCGGGGTGGCCGCTTTGGTAGCGCCGATTTTCAGCGGCTCGGCCAATCTGTCCGCCGGCCCGACCAATGCTTCCGCCGCCTTGCTCCTCGGTGCCTTTGCGACCTTAGGTGCGATCTCACCCGAACAACGGGCGGCGGCTTTGCCGACCTTGGTACTGATGGCGGGCATCTTCCTTTTACTGGCCTCATGGCTTCGCTTGGGAGGCTTTGCTGATTTCGTACCGCGCACGGTCATCTCGGCTTATATCGCCGCCGCCGCGCTCCGCGTCATCGCCCTGCAATTACCCACCGCGCTTGGTATGCCCGGCGACCACAGCGGCGAATCGCTCTTCGAAGTCATCTGGGCCGCCGTAAAAATGGGCCGCCATCTGCTCATCAACGTCGATTTCTATTTGGCCATCGTCACTGGGATAACTTACTTCCTGCTCCGCAAACCCTACGGTGCGGGAAAAGCCATCGTGGGCGCCATTACCGTGGCGACCATCGGCGCGGCGCTGGGTCAATCGGTCATCCATAACCAAGGCTCCCATGCCGATCTCGTGCATTATGTCGGCGACGCCGCGCGTTCCGCCGCCGTGCTCCACCTACCTGAATTTACTGCGCACACTTTATCCACACTCTTCTCCCCAGCCCTCGCCCTCGCGGTGCTGGTCATCATCGAAGGGACGGCCAACGCCCGGGCTTCAGCGCTGAAAACGGGGCGCGCTTCCGATTTGCACCAAGAAGTCTTCGGCCTCGGCATGGCCAACCTCGCCTGCGCCTTCTCGGGCGGCATGGCCGCCTCAGGCTCGATTAGCCGCTCAGCGCTCAATGTCGCCAGCGGTGCCCGCACGGCTTACGCTTCGTTGTTCTGCGGCCTAATCATCCTCGGGGCCGGCTTGCTAATTAGCAGCTGGGTCGCCCTTGTACCGCTCTCATGCCTGGCGATCTTGGTCATCCTGGCAGAAATTGAATTGGCCAACTTCGCGGTGATTAAATTGATTTTAAAATCCGGCGCCCAAGATCGCACGGTCTTCCTCGCGACTTTTATCACGGCCCTCATCGCCCCGCTCGACGTGGCAATCTTCTTCGGTACCGGCATCGCCGTGGCGTTCTACCTCCGCAAGACTTCGAAGCCCGAAGTCGTTGAATATGATTTCTCCGAAGCCGGCGAAATCAAGGTACGCCCCAAAGGCCAAGGCACGACGGGCATTTCCATCCTGCACGTCGAAGGCAGTCTGCACTTCGGTGCGACCCAAGCCTTCCATGAACATCTGCGTCGCGCCTCTTCGGATCCGAATCTGAAAGTGATGGTAGTAAAGTTCCGCGAGGCCATCCACCTCGACGCCAATGGCGTCCTTTTATTGCGCGATTTATCCGAGACCTTGAAAGCGGCGCAGCGCCATCTGATCCTTTGCGAAGCTAAGCCCGAGACCATGGCGATCTTCCAGAATGCCGGGTTGGTCGAAACCATCGGAGTGGAGAACGTCATCCCCTGGGACGAAACAAACCCCACGGCCGCGCTGGCCAAAGCCGTCCGTCGGGCCCGCGAACTAGCAGGCGGTGGCGAAGCCGTCCTGCACATCGTCACCGCCCCGCACCCCGAGCTACCCCGACCCGCCTCGGCGACCGGGGAGGATTGGCAGATTTAGGCATCTGCCGCCTTTTTCGGACAAGCGGAACGGGACCTTGAGGGTTTTATGGAGGTTTATGAATTATGGCTTGAAGCCTGCCCTCCGACTCCCCCTTTTGGGGAGGTGTCCGCGTTGATTCGGACCGCACTTTCCTCGAACCATGAGCACCTACAGCGAAATCCAACAACACCTCGGCACCGAAGCCGAAAATCTTCTCGGGTTTAAGAACCCCAAGATTTCAAAGGATCAGATCCACCAGCCTCGCGCTGATTGGGTTGAGCACGCCTTTACCGCCTCGGACCGCAACAATCGCGTCCTGGCCAACCTCCAGCGCCTCTACGGCTCTGGTCGCCTCGCTAACACGGGCTACGTCTCGATCCTACCGGTCGACCAAGGCATCGAGCACTCCGCCGGCGCTTCGTTCGCCAAGAACCCCATCTACTTCGACGGCGAAAATATTGTGAAGCTCGCCATCGAAGGCGGTTGCAACGCGGTCTGCTCGACTTTCGGCGTCCTCAGCAGCGTCTCCCGTCGCTACGCCCACAAGATCCCCTTCATGGTGAAGATCAACCACAACCAGTTGCTCACCTACCCTAACGTCGGCGACCAAGTCATGTACGGCACGATCAAGCAAGCCGCCGACATGGGCTGCGCGGCCGTCGGGGCGACGATCTACTTCGGCTCCGCCGAAACCAATCGCCAGATCATCGAAGTCTCCCACGCCTTCCAAGCCGCCCACGAAATGGGTATGGCGACCGTCCTCTGGTGCTACACCCGCAACAACGCTTTTAAGACGAAGGACAAAGATTATCACGTGTCCGCCGACCTTACCGGCCAAGCCAACCACCTCGGCGTCACCATCTGCGCCGACATCATCAAGCAGAAGCTTCCCGAGAACAACGGCGGCTACCTCGCCATCCAGGCCACAGAATCTTCGTACGGCAAAATCGACAAGCGCATGTACACCGACCTTTCGACCGATCACCCGATCGACCTCACCCGCTACCAGGTCGCCAATTGCTACATGGGTCGCATCGGCCTGATCAACTCCGGCGGCCCCTCGGGCAACAACGACTTCGCCGAAGCCGTCAAGACCGCCGTCATCAACAAGCGCGCCGGCGGTCAAGGCCTCATCTCCGGTCGTAAGGCGTTCCAACGCCCGATCGCCGAAGGTGCTAAGCTCTTGCACACGATCCAAGACGTCTACCTCAACAAAGAAGTCACCATCGCCTAAGGCGACGGGACCTCTCCCCACGAAGCCCCGGCGACCCCGGGGCTTTTTGTTGGGCTACCTCCGGAGGGAGGGACTGCACCACGTGCTACCATCGTTCGCCGCAGGGCGAACCATGGTAGGGGCACGATTCATCGTGCAATCCTTAGCGGAGGGCACGGCGCAGTCGCGCCCCCCCTTCCCACAACAGCAAAGCATTTTGCTCAAAGGGAAACCGGGAACCGAATAATTGGCTGGGGCTATTATGACCGCAGCAAACTTTCCGGCTCCCGGTCTCCCTCTGCCTTCTTGCACCCCCGCCCGCCTTCGCCCTCGCCCTCTCCGCCCGATTTCCTCATCCTGCCGTCATGCCCCTCCCTCAAGGCTTTCGCGCATGGTTGGAAAAGGAATCTCAACTCTGGCAACAGGACGGACTGCTGCCCTCCGGACAACGCGAACGCCTCCTCGCCCGCTACCCCGAAGAAGAAGCCACCAGCGGTCGCCTCGCCTTCGCCCTGCGCACCTTCGGCGTGCTCCTGCTGGGCGCCGCCCTCCTTCTTGTCATCGGACATAATTGGGACGACTTTTCGCGCTCGGGGCGCTTGGCCACGGTTCTCGGCGGTCTCGTCGGCATCCAAGGTATCGGGCTTTGGTATTCGAACCGCCACTCACGCCAAGGCTCCGTCCTAGGGCACCTCGCGGGATGCATCATGTTCGGAGCGGCCATCATACTTACCGGGCAGATCTACCACCTCGACGCGCATAGCCCCGATGCGATCCTGGCTTGGTGTATCGGCACCTTGCCCTTCGCGGTCCTGCTCGACTCGACATTGCTCTACCTCGGCGGCCTCATTCTGGCGGGCGTCTGGCTTAGTTTTGAATCTCAAAGTTTTGGCTTCGGGGCGGGATGGCACAACCAGGCCGCGAATCATCGGCTCTTATTCTTCGCACTTCTCGCGCCGGCGACCTGGGCGGCGTATCGCAAAGCCCGGCCGGCTCTCGCTGGTGCCGTAGCCTGGGCGACGATGTTCTCGTGGATTTATTTCGGAGGCGACATCGGCATACCTTACTTTGTCCTACCCCTGGTCATAGCTTCCCTCCATACGACCGGCGATGCTCGGGCGCGCGGCTGGCGTTTCATCGGCGGCGTCGGCGTCACCGTAATCACACTGCTCCTCGGCGACATCAACAGCACCCACCGCTCGGATTTCTTTAAGTTGGAGACCTTAACCAGCCTGCTCATCCTTAGCCTCGCCCTGCTCGCCCTCTGGTCCGCCGTCCGCTCGCAACTGACTTTACGTATCTGGCCCGCTGGTATCGCATGCGCAACGCTCCTCATCGGCATCGCGAACAATTACGATTTTACGCAAAGCCCGATTGGCGGCGTCGTCATCAAGGCAATCGCCAACTTCAGCACGCTCGCCTTGGCCGTGTGGCTGATTCGGCTGGGACTCAACGAAGGCCGGCTTCGGCCCTACGTTTATGGTTCACTGGTTTTCCTCTCCTGGCTCATCACGCGCTATGTAGACATCGGACACGACCTCGGCATGCTCACGATGGCTGGATTCTTCGCCCTCATCGGGGTCATTCTTTTCGTTCTTGCGCGCGTATGGAAAACCCAGAGCGAAAACAACGTCACTACTGAAATGGCGGATTACCGTCCGGCAGGGATGGAGGCCTTAATCAACCAAGCCAGACCGTATGTCCGCATTTTGCTCCTAGGTTTCATCGCCTTGCAGGCCGGAACAATCGGCTGGATGGTCTGGCATCATCACCAACCGATGGCCTCAGGGGAACGTTTCACCCTCCGCTGCCGCCCCATCGACCCGCGCGATCTACTGAAAGGCGACTATGTGATTCTAAGCTACGACTTCAGCCCCGTTCACCAATGGCAACAGCGCTTTCTCGATGAGGAATGGCACAAACTTCATCCCGAAATCAAAAATAACAGGAGCTTGCGCGCGCCCTTCTTTCGGCTGCCGGACGACACCCTGATCTTCCTGCCCTTGACCAAGAACGCCGAGGGTTTCGGCGAGGCAGGCACGCCAACTCTCTCACGGCCAAACGCTGGCACCTACCTCAGAGGCCTCACCCGTGGTAATGGCTTCCGCTTCGGTATCGAAGCTTTTTACGTCAAGGAAGGCGAAGGACGGAAATGGGAGCAATTGCGCAACCAAGGCGGCCTGGCGGCTGAAATCGGCATCCTGCCCGACGGCCGCGCGGGTCTTATCAATCTTAAGAACGTCCCCAAGGCCGTCCTGATCCCAGTCGCTTTTCGTCCGCTCGAACGATTCTTCAGGGTGCGAAAAAACGATGCGCCAGGACCCAGCGCCATGAATCAACCGTTCGGCGTTTCTACCACCATCCTCACCGAGACCCAGGCTTTCGCCGATACCTACCAGCCTGCCGCACTCAATGGGCAAAACGCCGTGGCCCCAGATTTCTCTAAGGAAATGGTGCTCACGTATACGCTCAACGAGACTAACTTCAGCACCGAAGTGCGCTTCCTGAAGACTGAACGCGACGGCAGGGTACTCGTCGCCACAGTGGAAGAAAAACCTGGCGTTAAACAATCTCACAAGTCGATACCGCAAGCCGCCGTCATCGTGCCACGGGCGGGCATCGAATTCGTGGAATTCCGGAACCCCGACGGCAGGGTCATCAGCCGCGATAAGGTAAACTGAAACTTGGCCCGACCCAAGAAGAGGCCGAGCCAAGTTCAGAGGATGATTTTTATTTTGTCGGCACCAATTCGACGGCCGTTAACGGCGGTTTACCGACTTCGCCGCGCAACGCCTTGACCTGCTCTGGCTTTACGGCCGGGGCGGAATTGCCGAAACTGTTGCGCACATAGGTCAGGACGGCGGCAATCTGCTCGTCGGTCTGTTGCGCTTGCGGGGGCATAGGCACAGGCGTGACATAATCCTTACCCGAAACTTTGATCGGCCCCTGCAACCCGCGGAGCTGGATGCGAATCAGGTTTTCCGCCGGACCATTGACCCAATTCGACAGGGCCAAGGGAGGCGCGATGACGGTACCTTCGGCGTTCGGACCGTGGCAGGCCATGCACAGCATGAAGCCCTGTTTGCCGACCGCCATCACGGCCGAATCGACCCCGGCGGCGGCTGCGACCGGCTTGATCGTCGAAATATCCAAGGGCTTAGGTTCGGCCGGCATGGCGGGTTTCGCAGCCTTTACGCCCTTAGCGACCTTAGCTTCTTTATCCAAGGAAGAGAGCCAAGCGACCAAATCGCGGACTTCATTAAGCGAAAGCACGGCATCCAAAATTGGCATGCCCGAAACCGGGGCAGTCATGGACTTAATATCTTTGCGCGCGACCCGCCAGCGGTTGCCCGCGACATCGATGTCCACGAACTCCGGCGCATCCTTGAGCAACGCGCCCACCAAGGCCCCGCCATTCGCGAGCTCGATATTCACCGAACCATAGCCTGCGACGACGACGGCGCCGGAGTTGACGATTGATTCGAGCAAGTAGCGACGATCACCACGCTTGGCCACGCCGACGAGATTCGGACCAGCTTCACCGCCAGCGGCATGAGAATCATCGGAAGCCCGGTGGCAGCGCAGACACTGGCCGGCAGGAAGGGCCTGAAATAAGGCGAAGCCATTCTTGGCATCGCCGCCTTCGAGGGCCGGCATCCATTTGGAAAGTTTGTCCGCACCCTCGGCCAAGGCTTTCTGCGTCGCGGCGAGCGCGGCCACGACGGCGGGTTCGGCCCGGAGCGACGCCGCGGCGAGCAGTTCAATAGCGGCGGGGGAAATCCCTTTGGCTTTTTCGAGGGATTTAAGGTTCTCAACAAAGAGTACTTCGGCTCCGGCAGCCTGCAATTTCCCAAGGGTCTTCCATGCCCCTTGCTGACGGGCCGCCGAAGGCGCCGTCACCGCCTTCGCAAGCTCGACCAGGCCTTGCGACGGATTTAGGTGCGCCAAGGCGCCGACGGCCACCATGGCCACGTCGTCCTGCGTATCCTTGGCATATTTACCGGCGACGTCGGTGAGGTCGGCAGGTTTACGTTCAAGCCATAACTCCAAAGCCTTCGCTCGGGCGGAACCGCTCAACTTGACGTTAGCGACCAGGCTCGAAAGGAGTTCGTTCGAGAGCGAAGCGACTTCGAGTTTATACAGTTCGACGAGTTCCAAGGAGGCGCGGAGGATATCCGAATCACCCTTCAACAAAGCGGAAAGACCGGCACTCAGGCTGTCCCGGAGTTCCTTGGCATCGCGCGAGGGTAGCGGAGCCCAATGACCCGTAGACTGGTCAACCGGATAGGGATTAGACCACTGGGCAAGTAGGCGCAGGGCCTCGGCGCGGGCCTCGACCGGAAGTTTTTCGTTCACGGCGATCGCGACCACGCGGGCCGCATTCTGTTCTCCGCCAAGCCGGAAAGCGCTGTGCGTCAGACGTCGGAGCATGAACGTCGTCCATTCCCGCGTCTCCAGATGGTCGATCAAGGCGGCAACGGCCGGCCGGCCCGCTTCGAGGCCTAAATCGTGGACCGCCCGGATGGCCTCGTCGGCGACCAACACCGAGCGGTCGGCAACGAAGCGAGATACGGAAGCATCAAGGCGACGGCGGAGAGCGATCACTACCGCCAGGCGGACAGATTCATTGGCCTCTTGGGCGACGGCCTCCAACGCGGTGGAGTTCTGACAGATTAAGTCGATCGCAAAAGACCCCGCGTGACGAAGTACGGGATCTTTATCCGCATTCTCTTTTAGCATCGTAAGGATTTCGGGAAGAGCCTTATCGGCACCCAGTCGACCCGCGGCGATGGCGGCGAAAGAACGGACGCGCAGAGACGGATCGAGAATCAATTTACCGAGCGGAAGGTCGTTACCCTTCAGCGGGGCTTCTTCGAGCGCCCGGACGGCCTGCGCACGGACTTCGGCGTCGGCATGAGCAAGCAAAGGCACGAGACGCTGAGCCGCGGCGGTACGCTCGGCGAGCGGTGCCAAAGGCGTAGGCTTACCACTGAAAGCTTCGCCCGGGGCGATGGCGGCACCACGACGGGCAAGGATGCCAAGACCCCAGACGCCATGGAGGCGCTCAAGGGCGTTGTCCGATTTGGTAGCGGCCTCAAAACGGTCGGCAGCGTCAGGTCGGCGAGTCAGTTCGATCTGGGCGCGCAGACGCACGCGTTGATCGGCGTGCGAAAGCAGCTTGGCTAAGTCGGCGGACGAAGACTTAGTAAATCCGCCTTTGATCAGATCTGCCACCGTCGCGACGGCATCGGGCTTCATGACCTTATTGGCCTCAAGCGTGATGATGCGGCCAGCATCATGAGACTCCCAACCCGTGATGAAGTCGGCGACGACCAGTCGACCCTTCCAATCATATTCGATGTCGGTCGCGGCGACGCCCCACAGGAGTTGGTGTGATTCGGTCATCTTCATGCCGGCACCCGCTGGCTCCATCTTGAAAGACCAGATGCCGGAAGCCCCGGCCGAACCGCGATAATCGCAAATATGAAAATGCTGGGCCTCGGATTCGAGGAAGCCAGCTCCAGGGTGATAAGTCAGGCCCGAAGGGCCGGAAGAGATGTAAGCAGCCGGCGGAATAATGAACGCGGGCTGGGCAGAATTCTGGAGTTCCCAGACCTTCTCGGTCATCCAGCGGGAAAGCGGACGCTGTTCGAGGCCGATCTCGCGGTGGAAGGTGTGCATCGCCTGGTGCTCCATTTCCCATCCGGAGTCGGCGCCTTCGACGACATAAACGACGCGGGCGGCATCACCTTGGTCGGAATTATTGTCGACGGAGAAAGCGTTGCCGAATTCGTCGAAGGCGATTTCCTTCGGATTACGCAGACCGAAGTGGACGACTTCGAAGTTCGTGCCGTCGGGCTCGAAACGGAAGACCGCTCCGCGGTTATGAGAATCATATTTCTTACCTTCCTTGGTGGTGAAATTGAAACCGCGGTCGCCGATGGTGCCCCAGACGCGGCCATCGTAGCCGATTGCAAAGCCATTCATATCGTGACCGGACAGAGAAACCCGGACGCCGAAGCCTTCTTCGATGACCTTACGTTCAGTGGAAACGCCGTCGTTCTTGGCATCATGCAGCATCCAGAGTTTCGGAATACAGGCGAAGTAGACGTTGTCATCCCACGCCATGACGCCAGCACCCGTACCATCAAGCACGTCGTTGAATTTCTCGGCGAAGACTTTCTGGGTCGTGAAAGTGCCGTCGGCCTGCTCGCCGCCGAGATAACGGATCACCTCGGACTTGGCCGTCATCCACTCGTGGGAGCGTTTGGCCTCCCACTTTTTGTGCAGGGCTAAACGATCAGCGGTGGTCTTGGCAGCGAGGTCGTCGTGATACCAGAAGAGGTTGCTGCGATCGTCCTCGACGCCGAAGCGGAACCGATGTGTCTCGGCGACGTAAAGACTACCGTCATTGCCAAACGAAATCGCCGTTGGCGAGGTGACGCCGGTGACGGCATGGTCGGCGCTGGTCTTGAAAGTCGCACCGGCTTCAAGCGCGGCGCTGCCTTCGCCGGCGACGCGCACGAGAGTAGCGTCGGCCTTAGGCTTCGGGCGGCCGGCCTTATCGAACTTCGGCTGGGCATCGGAAGAAAAGATGAACTGATCAGCGGCGATGATGCCCCAAGCTTCGACAGCGTCATCGATAATACGGATGATGCCTTTCTTGCCCTTGAATTCAGCGATATCCCAAACGGTCTCGCGCAGCGTTAGATCATTAGCTCCGGTCGCATGCCGGACGACCTTGCCGCCCACCAATAACTGGACCTCGGCCTTGCCCGGATGATTACCACCGGCGATAAGGAAGCCGAGGAAAGGATGGGTGAGCTTGATTTCCGGAGAAGTCAGCGTGCCGATAGCGGCATCACCCCGGTGACCCGAACAGGCGAGCGCGTTACCCGCATACTGGCGGAACTCGCCGTTCACGCCGTCGACCTTGCCCGCGATCGGCGCCAGCCCGAACGCCGTACCGGTGGTCTGCCAACTGTCGAAGCCATCGCCTTCGAAGGCTTGGATGATTTTTACTTCAGCCAGCAAGGAGGCCGCGCCAAGGCAGAATACTAACTTAACAAACAGAGATGACTTCATGGGATAAAATAGAGATACACCCCAAAAAAGGGGTTTTTCCTAAGAGGTCGAGCGTGGCTTCCAAAAACTTCCGATTAACCTCGGATACCGTGCAAGACTTGGAACTTCGCCCCGAAATGAGCGGGGTGCGTCAGGGCCCGTAAGCGGCCAGTAGCCTCGTGGTCGCCCGACAGCGCAATCCGCTCCATCTCACCGCCGGCATATTTGACGAAAAAGGCCTCTTGGCGGTCCAAGCGGACGCTCCTAAACCCAGCCCCGACCAAGACGGACTCGATGCGATCCCACAGCACGTGGCACGTGAGGTCCTGCGAACCGAGATTCTCCAGGATTGCCGAAGATAGTTGATGGCCGCGATAGGCCCGGGCCGTACCCGCGGGCGAATCCTCGAGACATTGGGCGATGGTCTTACCGTAATCCAAAAGAATCACGGCGCCTGACCAGTTTCCGGAGAGCAATCGCGTCAGCAGGGTTTCCGCAGCCAGCGGCGCGTCGATGATCCAGCCTTCGGCGGCGCCGGGCAGCGAACCTGCAAACTCTTCGGCCGACGATGACGAGAATTCCGGTAAAATCTCGATAGATAATTCGCCGCCATCCACCCGCACGCCGAGTTCCCGCCAGGTTTGGTTCTGAAAAATAAACCGATGAAAAGGCTGAGCGTCCAGCAGTTCGTTGGCGACCAAGACGGAACGAGCCGGGAATTCCGGCGTACTTCCGAATGTAAAGCTGCGGAACTCGGAAAACTTCGGGCGCACGCCTTCGTAATGCGACTGACCAGGCTCTGCGCCGACTTCGACCAAGGCATACGAACAAGTATCGCCACCGACCAAAGTGCGCGCCGCGCCTGCAATCAGCTCACCGAACATCGGGCCCAGCGCCGCCGCGGTCGTGAAATCGGAACCCGCTGATTTACCCACCCGCACGCGTTCGGAAACATAATACCCCAGGCCAGGTGCATAAAGGGCGGCCTCGATCAACTGGGCCATCGAGACTAAGCCGCCTCGAGACCGGGATCGCAACAGATCGATGATTGCATGATGACGTGCCGCTGAATCCACAGCCACCAGCGATAATCGGTCTTTTCTTCTCCGCCAGACGAATCGAGATTGAGCCGCTCCATAATTCACCCTGAATACCTCGAGATGATACTGGCCATCGAGAGTTCCTGCGATGAATCAGCCTTGGCGCTTTTCGACCCGGCTAAGGGGGTCGTACGCGAGCTCATCAGCTCCCAGGCCGCCTCGCATGAAAAATATGGCGGGGTCGTACCCGAGCTGGCCAGCCGCATGCACCTCACGGCCCTCCCATTGCTCCTGGAAGGCTTTCGTGGCGATCTGCCTCTGGTCACGCGCATTGCCGTCACTCGCGGCCCAGGGCTGCTCCCCTGCCTTTCCATGGGCGTCACGATGGCTCGCGCGCTCGCAATGTCGCTGAAATGCCCCCTCGTCGGCGTCAACCATCTCCGGGCCCACGTCCATTCGGCCTTCATTCCCCTTCACGCCCAAAGCGCGCCAGATTTTCCCGCAGTCAAGAAAGCCCTGCTTCCGCACTTAGGTATGATCGTCTCGGGGGGAAATACGCTCCTTGTCCGCTTAGATGAAAATTTGAAGATAACGGTGGTCAGCCGTACAGTGGATGATGCTGCCGGCGAAGCTTTTGACAAAGGCGCACGGCTGCTCGGCCTGCCCTATCCCGGCGGTGCACTGGTCGAAAAGCTGGCCCAGACCGGCGATAAAAGCCTGTTCACTTTTCCGCGAGGCATCCCTGAAAAAGCTGACCTGCGTATGAGCTTTTCCGGCCTCAAGACCGCACTCCGCTATCAGTTAGAAAAAATGTCGGACGAACAAGTTGCGACGGCCTTACCCCACTTGTGCGCCAGTTACCAAGACGCCATCCTCGCTCAACTGCTGGCGAAAACCCACGCGGCTCTCGGTCAAGGAACTTACCGATCTATCGGCCTCTCCGGCGGCGTGGGCAATAATCGCAGTTTACGCGAACGCCTGCAGCGGTTGGCCCAGCAACATAAACTGCCCTTGCTGATCGCCGAACCCAAGCACTGCGGAGATAACGCCAGCATGATTGCTTTTGCCGCTTGGACTGAACTCGGCTTACCCGAGGACGATGCCGCGGCCCCCGCTCCGCAACTAACGGTCGAAGCCGTCTAGCCATTTTTTACCAAATCGGTAAAGGCCCGGAATTGCGGATGGCTGGCCGAACCCAACAGCGCGTAGAAAACCGTCTCCACGGGCAAGACTTGCGCCCCCGCGTGACGCAGGGCCGAAAAACAGGCCTGCTGATCCTCCGCCCGACGCGATGTGATGGCGTCTGATAATAATGTTATACCCAAATCGCTCCGCAGGCCTTCCACGGCGGTCTGGTAGACGCAGACTGGCCCCTCGAGACCGCAGACCAAAAGATGCACGATACCCCGGTCGCGGAGCAGCTCCCGGAAACCCGGCGCACCCAAGGCTGAAAAAGCGGATTTAGGTACCATGAGCGGAGCACCCTCACCTCCTGCGAGCAAATCGGGATGGGTCGGCCCGAGCTTCGCCGGCACTTGCTCGGTAAAAATCACCGGTACGTCCAGCAGCCGAGCCGCGGCGACGGCTAAGCGGCAGCGGCGCAGAAAGACCTCCGGCTCAGGCATGACCTTCAAGAACGTGGGCTGCACATCGACCACCAGCAAGGCCACGCCATGAGATTGGGTTTCAGTCATGTCGCAGGCTTAAAACCGGGAGGCTAATAAGTCACCCGCAAACCAAGGGGGAATGGGATTGCTCGCCCGCCTTTCTGCTCTTCTCTTAACGCCTATGGATTGGCAGGTTAAACCTATTGCGCGTCACTGCGCCGCTTGCGGCAACGAACTTCGTGCTGGCGACATCGTCACGTGCATCGTCTATAAGCCGCTTGGGAGTAATATCGAGCGGGTCGACGTCCTGAAAAATCACGTTGCGAGCTTCACGCCCAACGGGCTGCTACTCGGCCGTTGGACGCGCGAAGTGAAAGAGCGCGGCGAAGAAGAACAAGCCCAGCGGGCGCAACTGCTGGCCTCCCGCGAAGAGTTTTTTCTTTCGCTCTTCGAAGACGACGCCGATCCGTCAGGCGACAAGAAAGTCCTCAAGCATATCCTCGCGATGCTGCTTGAACGTAAACGCATCGTTCGGGCGGCCGGCCCTGCGGCCAACGCTCATATGCCCTATCAACACTCCGCCACCAAACAAATTTACCTCGTGCCCGTCCTCGACCTGCAGCCCGCCCATATCATCCAAGTCAGCGCGAGCCTCGATTTGCTCGTGGGTTAATCTTTATGTCACTCCTTCGTTTCTCATTCAGCCTCGTTGCGGTTTTCCTATTCGGCTGCACGCCGGACATTCCTAAGGAAATCGCCTCCATCTTTGTCGAGGCCTCTCCCTCCGCCAGCCCCTCCATGCGGCTTGAGGTACGCCTGCCGGTCAGCGGCATCGGCATCACCGTAATGACTGCCGCGCTCGTGCCGGCCGAAAATATCCTCGGGACCCGCATCATCACCAGCGGTGAAGCTGACTTACGCCAACAATTCCTCTTGGTGCAGGTAAACCGTAAGTCCGCCATCGATATCATGAAGTATACGAAAGAAGCCATCGGGCGGCACTTCGTCTTGGTCATCAACGACCAGGCGGTCGGCCTCATGCCCATCGACATGCAAATCGTCGACGGGAACCTCATGTTCCACGTCGAAAAGAAAGGCTTATCAAATGCCGAAGCCGTGGCCGACATTAGCAAGCGCCTCGATGTTTCGATCTTAAAACTTCGCAAACTCAAGGAATCCGAAGGTTTGTGATTCGCTTCGTGCGTCCATCGATCGCTATCCTGCTCTGGGGAGTAGGGACGTCCTTGGTTGCCTCGGAAATCGTTTGGCCCACCGAAATGGATCGAGCGATTGCGCTGACACCAGCCGAATACCTGCAGGCGACCGAATCGCGCAAAGTTGAATCGGGTGCCTTCGGCATGGTGCGCGACGCTGGACATCGCTTTCACGAAGGCATCGACATCCGCTCAATTCGCCAAACAAAATCGGGCGAGCCGGTTGACCTTATATTTTCAGCGCTCGACGGGCAGGTCGCCTACCTGAACCCCAAATCCAATGGGGCCTACGGCAAATACATCGTCTTGGTCCATCCCCGGGCCGAACTGCCCGTCTACACCCTCTACGCCCACCTCAGCTCCATCGAACCGAGCCTAAAAATCGGTGCCGCTATCGCCCGAGGAAAAATCATTGGCGTGATGGGGCATACGTCCACCGGAAGCGATGCCATCCCCAAAGATCGGGCGCACCTCCATTTTGAAATCGGCTTACGCCTTGCCGATAGTTTTGAAAATTGGTGCAGCACCCGACCGGAATATGGTAAAACCTCCAATCTGCATGGGGTTTGGAACGGTCAAAACCTGATGGGCGTAGATCCAGGCCCGCTCCTGACCCATTCGCGTATCAACTTGCTCGACGCCATCCGCAACCAGCCGACCGCCCTCGTCGTCGTCATCCGGACCAGCAAAGCCCCCGACTTCGTGAGCCGCCACCCGGCCTTGGTCAGCGGCGACGTCGGCAAAGCCGCCGGATGGTACGTGGAGTTCACCTGGCAAGGCTTGCCCAAGAAATGGACCGCCCTCGCCGCCAACAGCCCGCAATTGCCCCAAGGGCGTTGGAGTTACACGGCAATCGACTATCAATACCGTAATTTGCTGACGTTACGAAAAATGATCACGCCCGACGCCAAAAAAGCGGGCGAGACTTTGATTCAAAACGTCGAGATCCTGCTCAGCAACGGACGGTAATTAGTTCAGGCCAGGATTTTCGGGAGAATCGATTTCAAGCCGCAACTCCGGGCAATGATGCATGAGTAGACGCTTCCATAGTTCTTCGCCTTCAAATTCTTCGAACCCGCGCTCAAAGGGGCAAATAATCCAGGCATTAAGACGGAGTTCGTTTTCAAGCTGGCCAGGTGACCAGCCCGCGTAACCCACGAAGGCAAAGAGCTTGAATTGCCCGGCTTGGGCCAGCACGGCGGCTTCATCCTGCCCAATACCGTAGCGGATCGCCGCTGGCCCGCGGGCGGAAAATTTCCACCCGCCAAAGGCCATCTTATCCGTCGCCACCGGTCCGGCCAAATGCAACGGCACCCCGGCCAAAGGCGTATCGGAAAATTCTTTTTGCGCATGGCCGAGTAGCCGACCGAAAGGCCGATTCATGATTACGCCCATCGCCCCCGAAACTTCATCGTGGGAATAAATCAGCACGACGGTTTCGCGGAAATTATCGTCGCGCAAGGAAGGGTGCGAGACCAGCAAGCGACCAGCCAAAGACTGGAAGCTGTTCGCCATTAGCCGCCGAGATGCGTGACCTTGACCTTCGCCTGGGCGAATAATTCCGCCACCAAGGGGTCATTCTTATAATCATGACGGTATCGCACCTCCGTGATGCCGGCCGCCGCCAGGATTTTCGTGCAATTGACGCAAGGAAAGTGTGTCACGTAACAGATTGTATCCTGAAGAGAGACCCCGCGCTTGGCCGCATCCGCCACGGCGTTCTGCTCGGCATGCACGGTGGCGAGTTCGTGGCCAGCGCGGACATGCGAGTCATGTGGTGCGCCCGGCAGGAAGCCGTTGTAGCCGGCGGCCACGAGGCGGTTCGGGTGCTTGCCGGTCGAAACAATGATACAGCCCACGTGCAAACGCTCGCAACTGGAACGAGAGCTGACCAAGACCGCCGTCGCCATGAAATATTCGTCCCACGAAGGCCGCGCGGCGGCATGGACGAGGTCTTCGAGCTGACCAGCGAGTGACGGTGGCTTATTCATCGCCCAAAAATATTGCTGGAAGTGGCCCAGCCAAGGCAAGTGGCAGTTACGCACAACAACCCGACCAGCAGAAGCAAGAGGGCGGAACGGGCCAAGAATGGGACGAAATCAAGGGGTGCTTGCGCCTTACGGAAAAGCCAATGCTGCCATAGGCCAAGGGGGAGAAGTAACCCGACCACCCAGCCGAAAACGAGCGTCAAACAGCCCAGCCCGACCAGAATATTAAAGGCATGCAGGTTCTTGGCGAAACCATAGCCAAAGCGAACGACCGTCGTACGCTTACCAGCCAATGTATCTGTTTCCTTATCCCGGGCGTTATTAGCCAATAAAATATTGTCCGCCAAGAGCCCCAGGCCCAAGCCAGCCAGTAAAGCCGGAGACCATGGGACGTGAGAACCATTTCCCATCGGCGAAGTGTGCAAAGTATACACCGTCAAAGTCGTCGCTTGAATACCGAAGCACCCCACCACGAAAATATCGCCCAATCCTAAATAAGCCAAAGGCAGCGGGCCCAAGGTATAACCCAAAGCAAGGACCAGCGCCAGACTACCGGCAAGAAAGAGGACAGGTTGACGCAACCCGAGCGGGGTGCCGGCAAGAAAAGCAAGGGCACAGGCCAGGGCAATCGCCCAGCGCATCGCAAAAGCCGAAATCAAGCCGTTTGAAACGGCACGCCGTGGCCCGATGCGCGCGACGTTATCGGCGCCCCGCAACGCATCGCCGAGATCGTTCGCGAAATTACTGGCGATCTGCGCGCCGAGGGCAAAACCGAGGCAACAGCCTAACGTGAGAACCTCATCACAGGAGAAACCAACGGGGCCATGATGAGCCTCATTCCAATATACCGCCCCACCCACGGCCACGGGAACAGCGGCAGCCACCAAAGTCTTGGGGCGGCAGGCATCGATCCAGGAACGAAGTGAAGCCATCTTTCAGGAAGATTGCGGGAGTCTTGCAAAAGATGAAAACAAAAAAAGCCCCAGATTTCTGGGGCTTTTTGAAGGGAACAACCGACGATTAGTTCTGCGAGCAAAGAGCCGCCGTCGTCGGAATCGCGTCCTTATAACTGGCCGAAGGAGATCCGTCGGTGGTCTTGACGAAATAGCCCGTACCCGTGATAGCCGTATCAGAAACCCAAGCCACGTGACCGTCGCCGTAAGCGATATGACCACCTTCAGCACCCCACACAGAGTCTGCAGCTCCCGTTCCTGCGGCTGGCCAAGTACCGTCCGTCTTCAACCCGCGAGACCAAGCCAAGGGCGTGGTTACGCTGCCTACTAACGAACGAGAAGTTGGAGTATAAACATCCCAAGCAGACTTACCTTGAGTGAAGCCTGTGGCGAAAGTTGCGTTGATGGTGACCACCGTACCGGTCTTGGTGATGACATTCTTAGGCATCAACGTGATAGTGTCAGCAGCTGGATCGGCATCGACGAACCATAGTTCACCGGAGTCCAAGGAAGCACCGTCAGCCAAAATCGCGGCGTAACCAGAAATGCTGGTCGATTGAGTCTTACCCGAGGACCAAGAGCCCGTGGCGATGTTCTTGGTGCCACCAGCCCAGTTCATGTAACCTTGGCCAATAGAACGAACCTTGTTCAAGGCGCTGTTCTTTTTGGCTGAGCGCATGACGCCCTGGACACCAGGGAAGAGCACAGCGGCCAAGATGCCGATAATGGCGATAACGGTCAGAAGCTCGATGAGCGTAAAACCTTTGCGGTGACGAATAGGAGTATTCATGGGTGGGGAGGGGTATCTGTTAGATTAGGGCTATGAGAAGGGTTGGAAAGTGAAAAAGTGCGGAAAGAACTCAGTAGGGCAAGGGGAATCGGGCACAAAGGGCGGTCGCGATGGCCTGCCCTTCCGCAATCCTCTCGAGGCTCTGAGGATCGGAGAGCACGATAGAGATCGCCCGGGCGATTTCCTTCATCTCTGTCTCTTTCATTCCGCGTGAAGTCACCGCTGCGGTTCCCACACGGATACCGCTGGCTTGGAACGGGCTACGCGTTTCATCGGGAACGGTGTTCTTATTTGTCGTAATGTGCGCAGCGTCCAAAGCGAGCTGCGCTTCTTTGCCTGTGACATTTGGGTGACTCTTACGCAAATCAATCAAGCTCAGGTGATTGTCGGTGCCGCCGCTAATCAGTCCAAAACCTAAGGCGACAAGAGCGTCGGCTATGGCCTTAGAGTTCGCGACAACTTGACGGGCGTAATCCTTAAAATCTGCCGTAGCACATTGGCCAAAACAAACCGCCTTGGCGGCGATCACATGTTCGAGCGGGCCGCCTTGGGCGCCGGGGAAAACCGAGGCATCGATAGCCTTCGCAAACTCGGCCTTACAAAGAATCAAGCCGCCGCGCGGACCACGCAGCGTCTTGTGCGTCGTGGTGGTCACGAAATCGGCGTGAGGAATCGGCGAAGGATGAACCCCCGCCGCCACCAGGCCGGCGATGTGGGCGATGTCCGCCAACAAGAGAGCGCCGTTTTCTTTGGCGATTTTTCCGAAACGAGCGAAGTCGATTTCACGGGCATAGGCCGAGGCGCCGACGGTGATCATCTTCGGCTTCTCGCGCTTCGCCATTTCTTCCACTTCGTTGTAATTGATTCGGCCGTCCGCGCCGACGCCGTAATGCACAGCGGTGTAAAGTTTGCCGGAAAAATTTGCGGCGTTGCCGTGCGTCAGGTGTCCGCCGTGCGAAAGATTCATGGTAAGAATCTTATCGCCTGGCTTGAGCGTCGCGAAATAGACGGCCGCATTCGCCTGACTACCGGAGTGCGGCTGGACGTTCGCATGATCGGCGCCGAAAAGGGCCTTCGCGCGATCGATTGCCAATTGCTCGATGGCGTCGACGACTTCGCAACCACCATACCAGCGTTTGCCGGGATAACCTTCGGCATACTTGTTGGTCAGCACGCTACCCTGAGCTTCCATGATGGCTGGGAGGGTGAAATTCTCTGACGCGATCAGCTCGAGGTGCGTTTGCTGACGCTTAAGCTCCGCCTTGATGAGGCGATCGATTTCCGGATCGAGTTGAGCGAGAGGGGTGCGGGTGATGGCGGCCATGAGAAGTTAAGAAATGAGGGCAAAAATAAGAAGCAAGCGTGGCAACGGAAAAGGGGCCGAGTTATCCACAGGATTCGATCTTATCCACCCGCCGGGCATGCCGACCGCCTTCGAAATCGGCGGCCAAAAAGGCCTCGGCGCAAGCGAGGGCGAGTTTGAAATCGACGTATTTTGCTCCAAAACAGAGTACGTTAGCATCGTTATGCTGACGGCTTAAACCAGCGGCATCAACCGTCTGGACCAAAGCCGCCCGGATACCGGCCACTTTATTGGCGGCGATGGAAATCCCCACGCCGGTGGTGCAGATTAGAAAGCCGAATTTGGCGCGACCCGAAACCACGTCGGCACCCACGGCTTGGGCGTAATCCGGGTAGTCGCACGACGCCTCCGTTTCGGTACCGCGATCAAGGATGGTATGCCCTTGGGTCTTCAACGCGGCAATCAATTCGCGACGCAGGGCAAATCCGCCGTGATCACTGCCAAAGGAGAGGGTTGAAGCGTGGGTCATGGGGAAATAATCTGGTGCAGAAACTCAAGCAGCGATGGCACGGCTTCAACCATGGAATCTCGGCACTCTTCATAATCGCGGTAACCACCGCCAAAAGGGTCCGCAACCCCCCGAGGGACCTCCGTCTTCATGACATCGCGCAAGAGCATGACATGCTCCGGCAGGCGATCGAAGCGCGCATGGAGGGCGGCCAAGTGCGATTCCGTCATGCCAAAAATCACCAAGCTACGATCGACTTCCGCCTGGGTGAGCAACTGGCTGCGATGGTCGCTGATATCGAGGCCGATACGGGCCATAGCCTTAACTGAATTCGCCGAGGCCGAATCGCCTGCATAGGCCGCCAAGCCGCCGGAGACTACTTTTAATTTTTCAAGTCCGCCGCCGCGCTTCGTCATTGCCGCACGCAGCAACCCTTCGGCCATCGGGCTACGACAGGTGTTTCCTGTGCAGACAAACGTCACGGTATCGCGCTCCACGGCCATAGTCTTAGGATGCGGGAGAACCTCCGAGGTTCAAGAGTTCAAAGCACCCCGTCGCGCCGTAATTGCCGATAACCGATATCGCGGCGGTAATGACAGCCTTCAAAATGAATCTGGGGCACGACGGAGTAGGCCCGCTCAGCGGCTTCGGCCAAGGTCTTCCCATGCGCCACCACGCCTAAGACCCGACCCCCAGTGGTCACAATCTGTCCGCCAGGGAGGCGCCTAGTGCCACCATGGACGATATCCACCCCTTCGGGAAGCTGGGTCGGCAGGGAAATGACATCTCCTTTACGGATTTCACCCGGATAACCACCCGCCGCCAAGACGACAATAATCGTGGCACCCGGACGAAGTTTGACGGCCGATGCCTTAAAACGCCCCAAGGCGATATCTTCCATGATTTGTACCGGGTCCGTTTCGAGCGAGGGCATCAGGACTTGGCATTCGGGGTCACCAAAGCGCACGTTAAATTCGACGACCCGCGGCCCAATCGAAGTCACCATGATACCGACGTAAAGCGTACCGCGATAATCAATCCCATCCGCTTTCAATCCGCGCAAAGTAGGCTCAATGATTTCTGCCCGCAGACGACGTTCCCCTTCGGCGGTGACGACCGTGGTAGGCGCATAAGCACCCATCCCGCCCGTGTTCAAACCCGTATCCCCTTCGCCGACGCGCTTGTGATCCTGGCTCGGCGGCAGCATCAGATAATCCTCTCCGCAAACCATCAGCATGATGGAAGCTTCTTCGCCCTGCATGAATTCTTCGATGACAACTTCGTCACCCGAGGCGCCGAAAATCTTGGCCTCCATCATCGCGCGCAACGCAGCCTCGGCTTCCGCATGGGTCAATGCAATCACGACACCCTTCCCTGCCGCCAGACCAGATGCCTTGATCACGATGGGGACGGGTTGTTGACGAACATAAGCCAAAGCGGGTTCCAACGCATTAAAAGTGGCCGAGGCCGCCGTCGGGATTTTATGACGGAAAAGAAAATCCTTAGTGAAGGCCTTGCTGGCTTCCAATCGTGCCCCCGCTGCTCTTGGCCCGTAAGCCGGGATGCCCGCGTCCTCCAAGGCATCGACGACCCCAGCCGCCAGCGGCACCTCCGGCCCCACAATCACAAAATTCGTCCCCGTTCGGCGGACAAGCTCCAGCACGGCGGCGGAGTTATTAACATCGACCGCCACGCACTCAGCTTCCAACGCCATCCCGCCGTTCCCGGGAGCCACGCGGACGTGCGCAACGCGCGGACTGCGCAAGCAGGCTTTAAGCAAAGAGTGTTCCCGGCCGCCTGAGCCAAGGATCAGAACATCGAGTTTTCCCTGCGTTGCCATACCCTTAGTTGTGAGGGACTAGCGTCGAATTGGAACACAAAACAGGACCGGCTCATTTCTGAACCGGTCCAGCCTAAATTGGTGCTCAGGCCGGGACTTGAACCCGGACACCTTGCGGCACATGCACCTCAAGCATGCGTGTCTGCCATTCCACCACCTGAGCAATAAAGGAAAGTGGAAGTTGGAAGACCCCGGCCACGGTGCAAGAAAAAAGCGATTGTTCCAACGCTTGCCAAGCGGACTTCTTTCCCAAAGAACCTAGTCCTCCATGTCCACCGACCCGGCCGAAAACAACCCTCCTCAGGAAAAGTCCTTTGAACTGGACCTCTCCTCCCTTGGTTTTGGCCCATCCTGGGTCAGCGGACCAGCTGAGAAGGTAAGCTCCGGCAATGGCGGACCACGTCGTGATGGCGAACGTCCGCGTTTCAGCGATGGCCCGGGCGGAGAACGTCGGGGCCCTCCGCGCGATGGCCAAAGCCGCGGCCCTTCCCGTGATGGTCCCGGCGGCCCCCGTCGCGATGACCGTCGCAGCGATCCGCGCGGAGATTCGCGCGGCCAACGCCCATGGCAGGATGATGCTCCTCAATTCCGTCCGGTCGTCGCCTCGGCGTTTTTCCCGGACGATACGAAGTTTGAAATTCTCGGCGGCGCGATGAAGAAGAGCAAGATGACCTACGAGCTCTTCGAGGTCGCCCGTTTGATCTTAGACAAAGAAGACCGCCTCTCCATCGTCATCCGTCACCTCGACGCTGACGTCCGCCCTGACGCCCTACTCGCAGTCTCGCTCCCAGACGGCCACCCGTTCCTCACCGAAGCCGAAGCGGTTTCGCACGTGATGTCGCGCCACCTCGATAAATTCTTCGAGGTCGTCGAAGTCGAAGTCGAAGCTCCCAAGGGTTCTTTCCTAATGGTCGCGAAGTGTCGCGAGACCGGCAAGTTGCTCGGCGCACCGACCCACCACAGCTACCAACGCAATCTGCGCGAACACCACGCACGTCATTGCCCCAACGTCCCGTTTGATCGCTTTAAAGGCGGGCTGGAGATGATTCGCGAACAGGAGTCGATCGACGCTTGGCTCAAATCCATGTCGACGCGGAGCGAGTACGCTCCGAAGGATCGCAAAGAAGGTGAACCGGAACGCCTCGAATCCATCGACGCCGCGCGCGGCTTCTTGCTGGCCTTCCGTAAAGACCAAGTCGTCAAACTACATCCGTGGATCCGTTTCGCCGGCCGCTTACTCGAGGAATTAAATCCTGGACCCCTCCGTGACTCCGTGCGTTTTGCCCTCGAAAATCAACGCGTCTTCCCTCTCGACACCGCCAACGGCATCCGCGGCCGCCTCCGTAAGGAAGGCTTCCATCTTTATAAGAAGGGCTCGAAGGGCATCACCTACGCGTGCTCCGTCCGCCGCCGCTGCCGCGACCCTAAGGCCACCTTCAGCGATTCAATGGCCAAGATCTTCGACGCTCTCGACCGCAAACCAGCCCAACACGCCAAGGACATCGTGCTTTCGATTGCTGGCGAACAAGCGGAAGACGCGGCCAAGACGGCAGTCCTCGCAGACCTCAGCTTCTTGATCGGCGAAGGCTATATCGCCAATTTACCCGACGGCCGCCTCTTCGCCCAACCCATCCTCAGCTCGCAAGCTCAGGCCAAGGAAGAAGCCGCGAACGACGACGCTTCGGAGGAGAAGTAAGCGCGAAAGCGCGCAGCGCCTTCGAGGGAACTGGGGCGCCACCACGTGATGCCCTTTTTATTTATGGTAGGGCTGACCACCCTTGGTCAGCCGCGCGTTCAGGTAGGGGCGCGACTGCGTGGCGTCCGTTCGAGACTGTAGACGGCAGTAATCGGGACTTAGCTCAGCTCGGCTGTCCTTCGGATATGCCGGCGCAAACGGACGCGACGCAGTCGCGCCCCTACCTGAAGACCCTTTGCCCCCGTGTCCCCTGGAAATAAGAGCTTCGCTCTTATTTCCAATTCTCTGCGATCCACGACGTCGGCAACACGCGGCGATACCATTTGCCGCTACGCCCAACCAAGGCGTCGGGCGGATTGGGCAGGCCATGGAAGACGACGATTTTTGCGCCTGCGGGAATCTCGGGCGCCTGCCAGAGTGAAAATGGGAAAGCCTTCACGCAGTGCTTCTTGAAGCTGCGACACCAAGCCTCGGGCCAATAACTGACTTTACCCTGCGCACTCAGGTGCGCGGTGAGGAACTCCTGCTCGTTGCGGTGACGCTGGCGCACGACGTCCAAGTTCGTCCGGAAATATTCGAGGACGTCAGGATACGTGCCAGCGCGCCAGCGGTAAACGGATGAGTTGCCGGTGTAGTCGCCCTTCTGCCAATCGCGGATGATCAAGAAATCTCCGGGCTGCGCGAAGAACGAATCGATGTTGCCGACGATGACGATGTCGATGTCGAGGAAGAGGATATCTCCTTTGAGTTCCGGGCCGCCGGGAGTAGTCAGCGCAGGCGAGAACGAGACGAGCTTGGTCCAACCGCGTTCAGGTGCGCCCGCAGGCAGCTCGAGGCTGGGGATCGGAAAGGTCTCGATACCCGCATCGAGCCCGGCCTTGTCGTCCGTCAGGCAGACGAACCGATGCGGGATGGTCAGATGGCGACTCACCATGGAATGGAGTCGGTTGACGTATTCGGGTCCGTATTTCTTGCCCCACTTCATGCAAAGGATGGTCGCCATGCTTGGGCCAGCGTGGGGATTCCCCGCCGACTCTCCAGCCTGTTTCCTATGACCTGCCGGACCCTGCGACCCACTTGCATACCCCCTGCCCCCAGGCATACTATGGCCTCATGAGCAACGACTTCGACGGCGACAGCGGCGACAACGAAATCCCGGACGATATCGAGGAAAAGATCCAGCAGGAGGTCGATGACCGCATAGGCGACATCTACGAAGACTCCCGCCCGCGCTCCGGCGGTTGCCTCATGATCCTCGCCCTCCCCGCCCTGGCACTCTGGTTCCTGGGGTAGTTGCAGCGCCTTAACGATCAAAGGGAAACCGGAGACCGGATGACTGGCTGGGGTCATTAAGTCCGCAGCTAGTATCCCGGTCTCCGGTCTCCCCTTGAGTGAATCTGTCCGGCCAACTGGCCAACTGTTCAACTTATCTGAGCGACCTTAGATACGCCACGAGATCGATGAGATCCTTCTCGCTGAGCATGCCGTCCAGGCCCATGGGCATGAGGCTCGTGGTGAGCTGAGTGGATGAGGCAAGGCTCTCGGTGGCGAGCAGGCGCTCCTGACCGGAAGCTTCCTTGATCATGATGCCTTCCGCGGAACGGGCCTTGATGAGACCGAGCACGCTAGAGCCGTCGGTCAGCTGGAACGAATGCTGATCGTAGTCGCGGGCAATGCTGTTGCTCGGGAAGAGGATGCTCTCGACGAGTTCGCGTTCGGCGCGGATGCCGCCGATCTTGCTGAGGTTCGGGCCAAGCTCGTTGCCTTTGTCCCCGATCCTGTGGCAGGCGATGCAGGCGCCGCGGCCGGATTCGTAGACGGCGCGACCGGCGACGGGGTCGCCCTTCTTCGCGGCAGC
>JAPLTU010000046.1 GCA_026397965.1 Verrucomicrobiota bacterium
AGGCGTACCTACGCCCCGAACTGAAGTGAGACTTCTCGCCCTTCTCCTCGCCTCCGTCGCTTTCGCCGCCGAAACCAAGGTCGCGACGAAACGCCCTTCGGCCGCGGAGACCAGGGCCGCCGCGCTCAAGTTGACCGTGGATGTCACGAGCTCAAAAGACGGCTCACTTCAGAAGGTCATCTACTGGCGCTCCGAATCTGCGGCGCACGATGTCGCTGGACCTTCCGTGCCACTCATCGTGTTTCTCCACTCCTGGAGCGGCGGCTTCGAACAAGGTCCGCCCTGGATTACCCAGGCGAAGAAGATGGGCTGGGTACTCGTCGCCCCGGATTTCCGCGGACCGAACAGCCGTCCCGAGGCCTGCGCCTCCGACCTCGCCTCCCAGGACATCCTTGATGCCGTAGCGTATGCCCGACGCGACGCGCGTATCGACGACTCACGCATCTACCTTGTCGGCGGTTCCGGCGGCGGCCACATGGCGCTCGTCATGGCTGAACGCGCCCCGGACCTCTGGGCCGGCGTGAGCGCCTGGGTGCCGATCACCGACCTCGCCGCGTGGCACGCCGAAAGCAAGACGCGCAAGAACAACTACGCCAAGATGCTCGAACACTCCTGCGGCGGACCACCAAGTCCAGCGACCGAAGCGGAATACCGCCACCGCTCGTCCCTCTTCCATCTCGCCGCCGCCAAGGGCGTGCCGCTCGACATCAACACCGGCATCCACGACGGCCCTACCGGCCCGGTGCCTGTGAGCCACTCGCTCCGCGCCTTCAATGTACTGGCCTCGTCGGACAAACAGATTTCGACCGAAGACATCGACTTCATGGTCCGCGAACAAAAGATCCCCGGCGCCCTCGCCGCCGAGACCCAAGTCGACCCCGAACGCGAGAAGGCGACCCTCTTCCGCCGCAACTCCGGCAACGCCCGCGTGACGGTCTTCGAAGGCGGCCATGAGTCTGAATCCTCTTCCGCCGTACTCTGGCTCGCGCGCCAACGCAAAGGCCAGCCGGCGGACTTCAGCCTGGGTCAATCCCAAGGAAATAAAGCCGCCGCGGAGACGGTCAGCAAATAATTTTCCATGCACCACCGCTACATTCTTTGGCTACTTCTACCGCTCGGTCTCACTGCCGCACCGGTCAAGGTCGCGCCAACGGCGGCCGTAGCAGCGGAGCTCGCTACCGAGACGAATTCCATCGGCGTCAAACTGATCCGGATCGAGCCTGGCTCCTTTCGCATGGGACAGGACGGGCCGGCGGCGGATTATAACGTCAAGGTACATGCTGCTAAATTTGACGATGCGGATGGGGATGAAAAGCCAGCCCACCTCGTGACCTTGACGGCTGCTTTTCAAATCGGCGCCACAGAGCTGACATTGAGCCAATATCGCCAATACCAACCTGAACACGAGGCGAACCAAGGAGCGGATCAAGATGCGGTGACCAAAGTGAGTTGGCATGACGCAGTCAATTTCTGCACCTGGCTTTCAAAAAAAGAAGGTCGCACCTACCGCCTCCCGACCGAAGCCGAATGGGAATACGCCTGCCGGGCCGGCACGACGACGCTCTTTCACACCGGCAACGCGTTGCCTGCCGGTTTTCATAAATGGCCCAGCGATAACGGCCTACGTGACCGTTTCTTCCCCAGCGGAAAACTACCCGAAGAATATCGCACCCTCACAGCCCAAGGTGACACCCTGAGAGTCGGCCAGACTCCCGCTAACCCGTGGGGTCTGTTAGACATGCATGGCAATGTTTCCGAATGGTGTGCGGATTGGTACGGACCTTACGAAGCCGACGCGCAGACCGATCCGCTGGGTCGCATTTCCGGCGATTTCCGCGTCATCCGAGGCGGAAGCCATTCGATGCAGACCCGCTTGCTCCGCTCCGCCAATCGCAGCGGCTGGCTACCACACACGCGAAACGAAAAAACCGGCTTCCGAGTTGTTTGCGGCGAATGGCCCAAAGGCACTTTGCTCCCGTCCGCCCCACCGGCGTTGAACGCGCAGAACGTCTCTCAAGCCGCCCCGAAGCTTCAAATGCCCGACCCGAACGTACCATTCTTCGCCGGCCCGACCCCCTTCGTCATCATTCCTCCAAAATCTTCCGGCCCCCTTTTCTCTGGGCATAACCACAGCCCCGCCATCACCCAGTGCCCCAACGGCGATCTGCTGGCCGTCTGGTATTCGTGCGTCGACGAAGCGGGTACGGAATTAACTAATCTAGCAAGCCGGCTTCGCTTCGGTCGCGACGCCTGGGAGCCTGCCTCGGTTTTCTGGGAGGGTCCCGATATCAATGACCATGCGCCGAAACTTTGGTGGGATGGTGATCGCACCTTGTTTCATTTCGCCCGTGGCCTAGGTGAGAATATCGTGCGCACCAGCACCGACAACGGAGCTACTTGGTCGCAAGCCATCACCACCCAACCCGTCGGCGAATGGGGCAACGCTCCGATTCGCACGCGCGACGGCCGCCTCCTCATTTCTTGCGACGTCACCACGACCAGCCTCAACGTCAGCCGCGATGGCGGACGGACTTGGTCTTTCACCCCTATCATAGGTGATAAAAGTCTGAGGCGACGCGATGGAAGTTCCGCGCGACACGCTGGCATCCATGCGCCTATCGTCGAACTGAACGACGGGCGCCTCATGACCCTGGGTCGTCTGAACACCGAAGAAGAGCAGGCGAAATTCGGTTTCAAGACTCCTGCCAGTTATTCCAGCGACGGCGGCATCACCTGGACACACGAAGCCACGCCCTTCCCGGCCATTAGCAGCGTCCAACGTCAGGTCTTCATGCGTCTACGTGAGGGCCCACTCTTATTTTGCTCCTTCACCGACCTGTCAGCTAACTCCAAGAAACCCAAAGGCATGGATTTCCCCCGTGAAGGAGGGACGCTGCATGGTGCCGGGCTGTTTGCGGCGTTATCCTTCGACGAGGGCAAGACGTGGTCAAACCGCCGGCTGATCACTCCGGGAGGCAGCCCACGTACTGTGAATGGCATCGACCGCGGGCAATTCACCCTCAGCGACACCTCGGCCGAACCCCAAGGCTACCTCGCCGCAACGCAAACCCGCGACGGACGCGTCCAACTCATCTCCAGCAAGAATCATTACGTTTTCAACCTCGCTTGGTTAAAAGCACTACCAACTAGCCCCACCGGTCGCTAAACAAACCGACGAAGGCGTTTCGGGTGGCAACTTTCGCCCCTAAGGGGTGTTATTTAAGCATGCTCCGCCGTTACACCCTTGCCTGTTTTTTTGCCTTAGCCTCATGGGCCTGCGCCTGCGCCCTAGCCTTTGCCGCGGACCGTAAGCCTAATATCCTCGTCATCGTCAGCGACGACCAAGGCTACAACGACGTCGGCTTTAACGGCGGCAAGGCCGTACCGACCCCAAACCTGGATAAACTCGCCGCCTCGGGCGTACGCTGCACCAGCGGGTATGTCTCTCACCCCTTCTGCTCGCCGACGCGTGCCGGCCTGCTCACCGGACGCTACCAGC
>JAPLTU010000088.1 GCA_026397965.1 Verrucomicrobiota bacterium
CTCTCGGTCCTGGTCGTCGCGACTCCTTGCCCGATGCTCCTTGCGATTCCCATCGCCATCCTCGGCTCGATCTCCTTGTGCGCCTCGCGGGCGATCATCGTCAAAAGCGCCGTTGGCAGCTCAGGCTGGTGCAGAGGTTTTGGTTCTCGCAAAAGATGCTGACCCGGTGGCTGCCGGCTTATCATGGTCGCAAGGGCAGGGGGTAGCCGGCGTTTTGATTACGGCCAGCACGTCCTCCGATCAGCCCGTCAATCAAGCGGCTCGGCTTTGCCGTCCGCGCGGCCGGGTCGTCTTGGTCGGCGTCGTCGGGTTGCATCTCAACCGGGCGGATTTTTATCGGCACGAAATTTCGTTCCAGGTTTCTAATTCCTACGGCAACCGGGAATCAACCGGACCAGGTTCGGCGCACGAAAATTTCGGCCAAGCCCTCCGCTGGATGGCCGAAGGCGCCTTAAAAGTCGGACCTCTGATTTCCAGTCGGGCAAATTTTGCTGCCGCCGCCGAAGTTTATGCGGACTTGAATCAAGCCCGAGCGTTGGGGGTCATCTTGGAGTATGCGCCGGCGGAGGCGGCTTTTGCGCGGCAGATTAAATTCGAAAGACCCCTATCATCCGGTCTCGGCGTGACGGTCATGGGGGCCGGTAATTTCACGACGCGGACCTTATTGCCGGCCCTGATCGGGCTAAAAAAGAAGCCAGTATTGCGATGCATCGTCTCGGCCCAAGGCGCCACCGCATATTTTGCAGCCCAGAAGTTTGGCGCCTCCGAAGCCGGCACGGATATTTCAACCGCTTTGGCTGACCCGGCGACCGAAGCCGTTTTCATCACCACACGGCATCATCAGCACGCGGAGCAGGCTATCGCCGCTTTGCAGGCGGGTAAAAACGTCTGGGTGGAAAAGCCCTTGGCGCTCAGCCTTCCCGAAATCGAAGCCGTAGCTCAGGCGGCCCGCCGTTCCGGTAAGATCCTCATGGTCGGTTTCAACCGGCGCTTCGCCCCGCTCGCCGTCCACGTTCGGCGGACCTTGGACCGATGTGTCGGACCAAAACAATTTAAGATTAATATCAATGCGGGCAGTCTGCCGGCCGACCATTGGACATTGCCGGCGGCCGTCGGTGGCGGCCGGATTGTCGGTGAGGCCTGTCACTTCATCGATTTACTGCGCTACTTGACGGCTTCACCGATCCGCGCTGTGCAGTGTCGGACGCGCGGGACCGATGGCCAAGATGCGGGTTGTTACACCCTGACTTTTGAAAATGGCGATACGGGTGAAATTAATTACCTTACCGATCAACCGGCGCATCTACCCAAAGAATCGGTCGAAGTATCCGGAAAAGATTGGACGATTCATCTGGATAACTGGCAGGCCGTTCGAGCCACCGGATTGACGGGGGTTGATTGCCGTCGATGGTTTGCGGCGCCCGATAAAGGCCATACCCAGGCGCTGGAAGCTTTCCTTGAAGGCATTGCCCCCGGCAAGGCGCCCATACCTTTGGAGCAAATCATCGAAGTCTCGGAATGGGCCGTGAAGATGCAGGAGATGGTTGGGTAAGAACGATACAGCGTTAGTTGACTAGTTGACCCGCTGGCAAGTTGGCATGGGATGCAATGGGTAGGGGCGCGACTGCGTCGCGTCCGTTCGCCAAGGAATTCGGTTATCCGATCAACTTAGCTAAGCCACTCAATGGGTGACAGGTGCCAGCCACCTGGGCATCAGCCATTCGGGAGTCGGCCGTTCGGCCTTCGGCAGCCGGCTCCGGGTTCCCGCGGCTGATGGCTGAAAAGCCGAAACCCGAATCCCCGATGCCCGCGGCCGTCACCCGTCACCTTTAGTTGCTTTGAGGTAGGGTCGGCACTGCGTGCCGACCTAGAATCCATTTTCAGGTCCCAGGTCTCGGCCCTCAGGTCTCTGGTACGGGTTATCAGGTTCAGGTGCGGGTGCAGGTCAGAATCTAAAAGTGCAAAAGTGCAACCCGCCTTCGGCTTGTGCAAAGGTGCAAAAGGGAGAGGCATAGGAATCACTGCACAGTACA
>JAPLTU010000089.1 GCA_026397965.1 Verrucomicrobiota bacterium
CGGCCTCGAATTCCAGATGCTCGACGATGCCGTCCATCCTGACGCCAAACTTGGACGTAATGGCAATCGCACCGTTTCATCGCTCTACGACCTGATCACGGCTTCCAAGGATAAGCGTCCGAACCGTATCGGCGAATGGAACCACGTGAAGGTCGAAGCCAACGGTAACCGCATCCGCACCTGGCTTAACGGCGTGCAGCGCGTCGACGTCCGCGATGACGGCTACCCGAACGGCTTCATCGCCTTCCAGGTCCACGGCATCGGCAAAGATAAGACCAAAGAAGGAACGACCGTCCAATGGCGTAATATTTCGCTGACCAAAATCTCGGACAACTCCCTCACACCTTCCGAAAAGGAAGACGGCTGGAAACTCCTCTTTGACGGCAAGACCAGCAAAGGCTGGCGCTCCGCCAAGGGCCCTGAGTTCCCCAAAGAAGGCTGGAGCGTCGAAAAAGGCATGCTCCACACGGCGGCCTCAGGCGGCAAAGAATCCGCAGCGGCCGGCGATATCATCACGATTGCGCGCTTCAAACAGTTTGAGGTTTCCGTCGACTTCAAGCTGACCAAGGGCGCCAACAGCGGCTTGAAATATTACGTCCAGCCAGACCTCAACCAAGGCGCGGGCTCGGCCTTCGGCCTCGAATTCCAGATGCTCGACGATGCCGTCCATCCTGACGCCAAACTTGGACGTAATGGCAATCGCACCGTTTCATCGCTCTACGACCTGATCACGGCTTCCAAGGATAAGCGTCCGAACCGTATCGGCGAATGGAACCTACGTGATCACCAAAGGCACCAAAGTGGAACACTGGCTCAACGGACGCCTCGTCGTTGCGTACGACCGTTCGACCGCCGAATTCCGCGACCTGGTCTCAAAAAGCAAATATGCTGATCCGAAATATGGTAAGAACTTCGGCGAGTGGGCCGACGGCCACATTCTCCTGCAAGAGCACGGCGATGAGGTCTGGTTCAAGAACGTGAAGCTCCGCGACCTGGCACCCGCCCCGAAGCCTGCGGCCAAAGGTGGCAAGAAGACTCCCGCGAAGAAAACCGACGGTGCTGATACGGCTAAGAAGTAAACCAGCCCATCATGGCTGACCTGAGGCCGGACGACGCAAGTCGCCCGGCCTTTTTTGGCTTAAATCTTGGCGGCTTGGCTGGCTTTAACCCTAGGTTAAGGTCTAATAAGATATAGTTGTTAACCATGACCCTGTCCGTCCGGAGTTTAATCCTGATTCTAACCCTGCTCACGGGCGTTCTCTCCGTTCAGATCGCCGCCCAAGCCAATCCCGATGGCGATGAGGGGCGCCCGCCCCGGCGCCCTGATGGCGAACCGCCCGGCAAAGGCAAAGGCGGGCCTGATGGCAAACGCGGACCTGGTGGAGGCAAGCGTGGCGGGAGCAGCGCGAAAGTCATCACGGACCGCTCCCTCAAGGAACTTTGGATCCCCCCGCTCCTCGAGGGCAAGACGCTCAACCTCGTCATGGCGGCGAGCACGAAGAAGTTTGCCGAGACTCCGACACCGACTCTCGGGTATAACGGGGCCAACTTCATGGGGCCGACCTTGGTCTTCAACCAAGGCGAAACCGTCCAGATTAATTTTAAAAATAATTATACCGAACCCACGACCGTCCATTGGCACGGCTTACACTTGCCCGCGACGACCGACGGTGGACCGCATCAGCTCATCCCCGCAGGAGGAACGTGGAATCCTTCATGGGTGGTCAAGAATAACGCCGGCACTTACTGGTATCACCCGCACCCGCATGAACTGACGCAAAAGCAGATGGCCCTAGGCGCCACGGGACTGATCATCATCCGCGACCCGGAAGAAGCCAAGCTCGCCTTGCCCCGAACCTACGGGGTCGACGACGTACCGCTGGTCCTGACCAGCCGTCGTTTCAACGCCGCCAACAACTTCACCTACGCCGGCGATGAAGATAAATATGGCGACTACCCACTCGCCAACGGCGTGATGGACGCACAAACGAAACTCCCCGCCCAACTCGTGCGGCTCCGCCTCCTCAATGCGGAAATCGAACGCGGCTACGTCCTTGGCTTCAACGACGACCGCCCCTTCTATCTCATCAGCACCGACGGCGGACTGATCGACAAACCCATCGCCCTCAAACGCATCCGCCTCATGGTGGGCGAACGCGCGGAAATCCTCGTCGACCTCGGCCAAGACAAACCGGGGAGCAGCTTGGAACTGACGGCATATAACTCCGGCCAAACTTTTGGCTTCCCGGGCGGCGAGCCTGATAGCGGCGGGGCGAACGGTAGTTTGCTGAATGACAAAGATTTTCGCGTGTTAAAAATCAACGTCGCTCCCGCCACCCCTCAGAAGCTTACGACCTTACCCACGGCCCTGAAGACCAATCGTTACCCGCAGGCCACGGAAGCCACCGAAAAACGACGCCTGAGCGTGACCGATGGCCGACCCTTCTTCAAGTTCGACGGAAAATCCTTCGATATGCACAGCTCGAACATCGTGGTGAAACTGGGGGCCACCGAAACTTGGACAATCACGAATAATAATATCTTCGGACATTCCTTCCACATCCACGACGTCCAATTCAAGATCCTATCCCGAAGTAACGGCGAAGTACCCGATTACGAAAACGGGTGGAAAGATACGGCCTACCTGCCTAAAGGACAATCCGTGACCTTTGTCGCTAAGTTCGAAGATTACGCCAGTGACTCCGATCCGTTCATGTTCCACTGCCACATGGCCAATCATGAAGACGGCGGGATGATGGGGCAGTTCATCGTCAGCAAGAACCCGTCAGCCGTCAAACGCGAGACGGACGGCACGATTAAATTCCGGACCAAGGTCGAACATCCACTCACGGCCAAACTCATCGCCAGCGCCGCGCGACAGGCCGACACCCTCGCGCCGAACTTCGAATGGAAAAACCCGGCAGGCGGGACCTTCACCGCCAAAGCGCTCATGGCGGACAAACCGATGATCCTGTACTTCATCGAAAAAGAATGCCCCTGCTCACGCGATGCCGCCGTCTTCATCGACCAACTCCAGTCGGCTTACGGAAACAAAGCCACCATCATGGGTATCATCAATGCGGATGCGACCTCGGCCGCCGCCTGGACCAAGACCGTGGGCGCCCGCTTCCCCGTGCTCGCCGACCCTGAGTTGGCCATCATTGACGCTTACCACGCCGAACGCAGCGCCAGCACCATCGTGATTGCTCCCGGGGGCACCATCCTTAAATCCAATCCTGGCTACAGCGCCGCCGTGATCAAAGACGTGGGCCATCTGGCCGCCCTGCTCACCCACTTACCTGAAAAGCCATTGAGCCTCGATAAAGCCCCAGAAAAGCTGACCTCAGGCTGTCCGCTTAAATAAAACTTTCGTCTGGCTGGGAGGGAGATACAAAATGGCCTATGCCTCGTTTGTTTCTTGCTGCTTTGCTTAGTTGCCTCGCTCTCCCCGCTTTTGCCGAGACGGCACCCGCTCATCCTAACATTCTTTTCGTCATCGCGGATGACTGGGGTCGCGGCCATGCGGGGGCTTAC
>JAPLTU010000076.1 GCA_026397965.1 Verrucomicrobiota bacterium
AGCCGCTGCGGAAGCGCAGCGAGGAGATCGCCAGCCCGTTCGCCTCCTGCACCTCCAGCCGGTAGCGGCCGAAGGGCAGGCTGCGCGCGAGCCGCGCGGGGGCGGCCGCCTGGGTCTCGACTTGAGCAGCTCGCCCAAGCCCGCGGCATAAAAGATGTTATCTCCCAATACGAGGCACACGTCGTCGGAGCCGATGAACTTCTCGCCGAGGACGAAAGCCTGGGCGAGGCCGTTCGGGACGGCCTGTTCGACATATTCGAACTTACAACCGAGGCGGGAGCCATCGCCCAATACTTCTCGAAACTTCGGAAGATCCTGAGGCGTCGAGATGATGAGCACCTCGCGGATGCCCGCGAGCAGCAGCACGGAAAGCGGGTAGTAGATCATCGGCTTATCATACACCGGCAGGAGCTGCTTACTCATGACCTGGGTCAAGGGATGAAGTCGGGTGCCGGAACCGCCGGCGAGGATGATGCCTTTCATAAGTTTGTCGAAAAGAGAGACTAGAGATTACTATAAATCTGTGATTTGACGCAGGGCAATTTAATCAAGCGGTAGCTTCTTGGCCTGTCTCAGGGTGTGAAAATAGAGCCAGGCACAGCCCGCCGTGACGATGATCGAGGGGATAAGCCCCCAATATAATCCATCAAGTAAGCCTATAATCCATTGAGATAGGCCCAGTATTGCCGCTGCGCCCGCAAGCCAAGCCAAGGTCTGCCGACCAAGCCAATGGCCCGAGCGGCGACATGATATGATCGTCATGAAGATGACATGACAAACGTAACTTACAAAATAACCGGTGGCCGCACCTGCCAGTCCATAAATCGGCATCAGCACGATAGGCATGAGCACTAAGATGAAATTCCCAACTATTTCGACCACGATAACGGTGGACGAAGAACCCCGGGCTAACATCCAATAGCCCATCGGCCAGGAAATCAGGCGTAAGAATACACCCCAAATCATCCACGTGAGCAAAGGAATCGAGGCATCAAAAGTATTCGCATAAAGCAGCCGAATACAAAGTTTACCCATCGTCAAAAGCGCGACAATGAATGGTAGGGCGAGCAAAAGCCCCGCCTGGATTTGTTTCTCAGTCAGATACTGTGCCTCTATTTCATCTTTTGCGGCAGCTATCCTGGGAAAGAAGTCGGCACTCATCGCCATAAAGACGAATCCGGGCAGGCTGCCGGCGATGGCGAAGGCGGCCTGATAATAACCGGCAGCGGCCAAGCCCTCATGCCGGATAATCACGAGGCGAATGACATAGGCGGAAACTTGCGCACTCAGGCCAACAATCATGAGAGCACCGCCCAACTGGATGAGCGGCTTAATATCTTGGGGGCTCGCCGTCATTGCCGTCGGAGGACAATGCCGCCGAGCGGCCCGCCAAGTGATGAAAGCAGGTACCGCGGCGGCCAAAAGAATACTACCCGCGACTCCCTTAGAGCCAAAATAGTAAATCAGAGGTAACCCGACCAATAGGCCAAGCAAAGCCGAAATAACCTGCGACTTGGCCAGAGTCTTTAATTGACCATGCGCTTGAAGCAGGGCCGACCACATGCTCGTGGCGATGGCCAACGGTATGGCCATACCCGCAATAAATAATTCTGTGCTATAATCACTATTCTTAAACGTCACCCAACCGATCGGCCAAAACAGCAATACCATGGCAAGCAGGCCAAGCCATGAAAGCAAGGCCCCGAAGCGTCGAACGGCCGCAATTTTCCCGGCCTTTTCTTCATTACTCGATCCGGCGATGGTCCGAACCCCTGAAGTGCCCAACCCCCAACCGGCGAGCGCGGTGAGATTGCCGTTAAAAGCAGTCAGCACCCCGACCAGTCCGACGCCGGATGGCCCGATGAGGAGAGCCACGATTTTCGTGCGCACGAAACCCGTCGCCAAAGTCACAACTTGAGCTCCGCCCATGAGCGCGCTGGAGCGGAGGATGCGAGCGAAAGGCATGAGCTAAGTCTTACTTTTAAATTATCCGCGGCCGATTCGCTCAAGACGATAGGAGCCATCCAGAATTTTTTGGATCCACTGCGGATTATCTAGATACCATTGGACGGTCTTTCGGAAGCCGCTTTGGAAGTTTTCTTGCGGGCTCCAGCCCAGTTCCTGTTTCGCCCGGGCGGCATTGATCGCATACCTCATATCATGACCGGGGCGGTCGGTGACGTAGGTGATTGCGGTAGCATGCGGCTTCCCGTCCGGTCGCGGCCGGAGTTCGTCTAAAAGCCCGCAAAGCTGCCCCACGAGGTCGATGTTGCGCTGCTCATTGTCCCCGCCGATGCAATAAGTTCTTCCCGGCGTACCTTTTTCGACGGCGGCAAGTAAGGCTCGGGCGTGGTCGTCAACATAAAGCCAATCGCGGATATTCTCACCTTTGCCATAGACGGGTATCGGTTCGCCGCGGAGGCATTTCAAGATGACGACTGGAATCAGCTTTTCGGGAAATTGATACGGGCCATAATTATTCGAGCAATTGGTGATGACGACCGGCAACCCATACGTATCCATCCAGGCCCGGGCCAGATGATCGCTGGCGGCCTTGCTCGCGCTGTAAGGCGAATGCGGGTCATAAGGCGTTGCTTCATTAAAGGCGGGCGCGGCGGGCGCGAGCGAACCGAAGACCTCATCGGTGGAGACGTGCAGGAAACGAAAGGCATCCCGAAGAGGACCGGATAGTTGCCGCCAATAACCTAAGGCGGCCTGGAGCATCTGGAACGTCCCCGTGATGTTCGTGGAGATGAATTCGCCCGGGCCGTCGATCGAGCGGTCCACGTGCGATTCGGCGGCCAGATGCATCACCGCGTCCGGGCCGTGCGTCGCCATGGCCTTACGCATCGCCTCGGCATCGCAAATATCGGCCTGAAGGAAAGTAAAACCTGGATTGCCCTCCAGATCCGCCAAGGAGGAACGATTTCCCGCATAGGTCAACTTATCGATGACGGTCACGGTATGCCCCTTGGCCACGGCGAATCGCGCCAAATTAGAGCCGATGAAGCCAGCGCCACCGGTGATGAGAAGTTTCATATGTAATGGATGGTCTGAATGAGGTGAGACGATTACGACTTTGATAGTGCAAAAGTGCAAATCGGCCTACGGCCTGTGCAAAGGTGGAGCGACGGTGTCGCAGGGGCAAGCTGGCACGAGGGCTAAGGGCCCGGAAGCACACTAGCTGGCCGGTTGACAAGTTGACCAGTGGGCAAGGGAGGCCGCGCGCCTAACTCAAAGGGAAACCGGAGAGCGGATGTTACAACGTTAGTTGACCGGTTGACCAGTGGGCCAGTTGACAAGGGAGGCATTAGGTAGGGTCAGCACTGCGTGCTGACCTAGGTGCAAACGTGAAAGGCACATATTGGGTGACGGGTGACGGCCGCGGGCATCGGGGATTCGGGTTTCGGCTTTTCAGCCATCAGCCGCGGGAACCTGGAGCCGGCTGCCGAAGGCCGAATGGCCGGCACTCGTCACCCATTGAGAGGCTTAGCTAAGTTGATCGGATAACCGAATTGCTTGGCGAACGGACGCGACGCAGTCGCGCCCCTACCCATTACATTTCTTGCCAACGGGTCAACTAACGCTGCATCGATTTTGCCAACTGGCCCACTGGTCAACCTGTCAACTGAAGTGCTTCAGCACGACCGCAATCACGCGTTTGCGATCCGCTATGGTCATGGCCGAGCCGGACGGCAGACAAATACCGGTGGCAAAGAGTCGGTCACTCACACCACGGCCATGGTATTCCGAATCTTTGAAGACCGGCTGGAGGTGCAGCGGCTTCCAAATTGGCCGGGCTTCGATATTCTCCGCCTCCAGCGCGAGGCGAAGTTGCTCCGCGGTGATATTCGTCCGCTGGGGATCCAAGGTGAGGCACGTCAACCAATGCGTGCTCTCGCCCCAAGGGGCTTCGGGTTGCATGATGATGCCCGGGCTATTTTTGAACGCCTCTTTGTAAGCCTGATAATGCCCGCGGCGGGCCGCAACTTTTTGGGCCAGACCCTCGAGCTGGCCTAAGCCGATACTGGCGGAGATATTGCTAAGGCGATAGTTATACCCAATGACGGAATGTTGATAGTGCGGAGCAGCGTCGCGCGCCTGCGTCGCCAAGTATCTTGCCTGCTGGGCGAAGGCTTCATCATCCGTAACCATCATCCCGCCGCCAGAGGTGGTGATAATTTTATTACCGTTAAAAGAATGGATGCCGGCGACACCGAATGATCCAGGCGCCCGACTATGATAAGTCGCCCCCAAGGCTTCGGCGGCATCTTCGATGAGTTTGACACCGTATTTATCGCAACAAGCTTTGATGGGAGCGATATCCGCCGATTGGCCATAAAGGTGGACTAAGATTAATGCCTTGGGCGTTTTGCCAGTTTTGGCTTTGCGCTCAATGATTTCGCACGCAATGGCCGGATCCATGTTCCAGCTGATTTCTTCCGAATCGATGAAGACTGGGGTGGCGCCGACATAAGTAATCGGGGAAGCGGAGGCGACGAAAGTCAGCGACGAGCAGAGCACTTCGTCTCCGGGGCCGACGCCGGCGAGGCGTAAAGCTAGGTGTAGGGCGGCGGTGCCGGAGGATAGCGCGACGGCGTATTTGGAACCTACGGTAGTTGCGAATTGTTTTTCGAAGGAATCGAGATTCGGGCCAACGGGAGCGATCCAATTGGTTGCAAAAGCTTGTTGGATGTAATGAAGTTCAGCGCCACCCATATCGGGGGGGGAGAGGTAAAGACGAGGGAGAGACATGTGGGATAAAAGTGCAAAGGTGCAAATCGGAGCGGAGCTCCTGTGCAAAAGTGCAAAAGTGTGAGGCAGGATGCGGGGCTAAAGGGGAAACCGGAAACCGGAGGCTCAGGAGAGGCCGTGCAAAGGTGCAAATCGGAGCGGAGCTCCTGTGCAAAGGTGTAAAAGTGTGAGGCAGGATGCGGGGCTAAAGAGGGAACCGGATAGTTAGCTGGGGTGCTTATTTAGGTATAAGCGAGTGGCGGTGGCCGTGTAAAATCTGTGAAAGGCTTTTGTTTATCGGCTCAAAGCGAGGCCCTATGTCTTAGCTATGAAATCTTTTCATGAGCCGCTTCAGGTCTTGGTGTTTGCTAAATCTCTTTCTGACGAAATCTATGCCCTGACCTCGCAGCCGGATTTTCGGCGGCTTGCCGCCCTTAAGTCCCAACTTGAACGGGCTGCTTTATCTGTGACGAGCAATATTGCGGAAGGTGACGGGCGGCCATCGACCAAAGATGCGGTTCGCTTCTTCAGTATAGCAATCGCGTCAGCCGCCGAGACGAAGATTCAAATTGAGCTGGCCTCGAAGATGCGAGCTTTGCCACACGCTAAAGCTGTCAGTCTTCATGAGGGCTACTCAAAGGTCTGCCGTATGCTCAACAAACTAAGCGAAGTAAGACTTAATCGAATCAAATGACCGAGCTAACATTCCGGTTTCCGGTTTCCCCTTGAGCGAGTTTTTTATTTCCACCGTTGGTCCACAAAAACCCCGAGCGGGGCTAGGGCCTGCCAGAGTGCCTCACTCGCAGGATCTGCCATCACTTCCTCCATCCTCTGGCTGCTGCTGATTCGAATAAACATCTGCTCATTCTTCTGATTAATCCCATATTGCCGAATATCTTTCCAAAGCAGAGGCAGGCGTTCAAGGCGGCCGATTAATCCATCTCTCCATCCCGCCGCCTGAGCTTCATATCGATTCGGTTCGCCGTTCACGAGATGCCAAAAAGCGACATTTTGCTGCCCTGCCTGAGGTACCAAATATTGAGCATACTCGTAAGGGATCATGGCCCGGCCTGCGACCTGGCCGGCCACGGCAAATTGCCGCGCCGTCCGCACACAGCCATTATTCACCCAACAAGAATCTGGATTATGTGAGCCGGCATCGACGACCGAAACTTTACCGGGCTCCCAATAGGCAACATAAATTAAAATTCGCTTACTTCCTTTACTGTATTCGGCTTGGACGGCTTGGCTGAAATTTAGAATTCCTTGGACACTGGCGGCTGAAGCCGACGAAGCCCCGATAGGAATATCACGACGCACCCAACCGCCGGCTTCCTGTGGCAAAATTTCCTTGAGCTTGCCGGTGAAGCGCCTGGGGGGGTGGGAAAAAAACTCCGAAGCGACCACGAGGGTGATGAGCCCGACGAGGCATAAGATTCCGACAATAAGCAGTCCTTTGCGCACTTTAGAGAATCCGGGCCGGATTGCCGACGACGGTAACGTTCGCGGGCACATCTGAAATGACAACGGCACCCGCCCCTAAAATCGCCCGGCTACCAACGGTCTTTCCAGGAATAATGGTTGCTCGACTACCCATGAAGACTCGATCGGCAACCTTCACATGACCGGTAATATCGCACTGGGCGCTTAGCGTGGTCCAAGCTCCAAGGCTCGCATCATGGCCGATGGTGCTGTTCAGATTTACCATCGCGAAATCTCCCACGGTGATATCGGCGGAAAGGATTGCTCCAGGGCAGAGGACGACGCCTTGGCCCAAACTAACCCGGGCGCCCACTAAGGCCGTGGGGTGGACAAACGTGATGAATTCAGCCCCGGCCTTCAACAAAGGGCCGATAACTTTCTCTTTCACGGGCGGTAAACCAAGCCCACAAAGATAAACATTCTCGTTCGAGGGGTGATGGCCTGCCGCCGGCAAGACGGGGGCAAAACTTCCAAACGGCTTTAAGGCTTCGACATTGTCATCAAGAAAACCCGCAAGCGTCCAGACCTGTCCGCAGTCCGGATGCTGAGCGGCCCAAGCATACATTTCCCGCCCAAATCCACCGGCCCCGACAATCAATAGTTTTTTCATGAATTAGCGGGGGATAAGTTGGAGGATTTCTCGGCCCGTCTTACAGGCACGTATTTGACTTCCCGAAAGGACGATGCCGTGCACCTGCTCGAAATGGGTGATCACCAAGAGAATCGCCAGCGAATCCCATTGGGGTAGGGTTTCGAGCCGTGTCTCCGGTGTGATACCTGGCCCGGTGAGGCCATCGACATCGGCCTGCAGGGCTGACCAAAGTTCTGCTTCTGATTTGGCCATTAAAGTTTGGGGAAGGATTGCAGCGGTGCGATGACTAGCGGCCCGAGTTCGAGTGCAACGGAGCCCCAAGATAACCCCACGCCATAACCACTCGCCACGACCTTCAGGGTTTTTTCTTGGAGCGGCACCCCCAGGGCATGAATCAACGTACATGGAATGGAAGCCGAGCTCTGGTTACCGAAGGTTTCCACGCTATCCATCGGGGTTTTTTCCGGGGCGAAGCCACACTTCTTCCCGATTGTCGAAACCATGAAGCGATTCGCTTGATGGAGAATGAGCGCATCGGCCTGCGCGGGCGCCCAACCTGCCATCTTTAAAACCGAAGCTACCGAACCCGGGACCTCACGCAGGGTGAAATTGAAGACATCGGATCCGTTTATGTGAAGATTTTCTGCATGATGGATATTCCCTTCCGCATCTTTTATTTCCTGCTTAGTCAAAGGCGTTGCAGGCAAACGGGCGCCACCGGCGGGTACGCAAATCGACTTTGCGCCGCTCCCATCAGCTTCTAAGTTAAAATGCATCGCGGGGGCATGGCCGGTTTTCTCGATGAGGGTAGCGGAGCCGGCATCGCCGAAAAGAGGGTCAGTTGCCCGATCTAGGGGATTGGTCAGACGACTCAAAGTATCGCCCGCACAAAGCAAAACGCGAGCGGCACCGCCATGGGCGCAGAGCAAGGCCGCCTGCTGGAGTCCATAGACCCAACCGGAGCAACCCATCGCCAAGTCAAAAGCAGTGGTGGATTTGCTCAAGCCCAGCCGGCCATGCAGGAGAGAGGAATTATTCGGCTGGCTGTGATCCGGAGTTTGCGTGACGAAAATCACCGCATCGATGGCGGACGCATCGATACCCATCTCATCGAGTAGGCGGCGGGCCGCATCTTCACATAGGTCCAACGCCGTGATCCCAGCCGCAGCCACCTTGCGCTCTTTTAGCCCGATGGTTTGGGAGATTCTTTCCAGCTGCGCCCGCGCAAGGCCCAGAGCCAGCCCGTCGGCGATGAAGTCGCGCGTAACGGATCCCGTGGACACGGCTAATCCAGCGATGCGGATGTTAGAAAGAGTGGAAAACACTTAAAGGAGAGATGGGAGATGCAGCGCAACCTTGAGACTGTGTGAGTGACTATTCTTGGGGGCTGCGATTGGGTAAGGGTAGTCGAGCTAATGATGCGCCAATAACATGTACCAAACGGAGGTGAGGCAGCTTACCCCATTAAAGACTCCAAGCCTTTCGCTCACTTTCCCGTGAACTGACGTATCCAAGATTCGATGAATAATACACCCAGCAGCGGATAGATTGCATCAACTTCACCACGCTTATCGGCGGCCAACAAATCAAGCACTCCTTGCCCATTAAAAACACCGGTGGCGTCTAACCTTCCATTCCGGGCCAATTCTTCGATTCGCCGTCCAAGATCGCCGTGCATTAATTGGCGAAGAGGCAACCCAAAGCCTGACTTCGGTCGATCCAGGATTTCGTCGGGTAAGATTCCTCTGAGGGCTGCTTGTAAGATATATTTTCCTCGAGCGCCACGCTGCTTCAACGAATCTGGCAGACGCTCCGTAAAGGCTACGAGATCGTTGTCTAAAAACGGCACGCGCACCTCGACGCCGCAAGCCATGGCCATCTTATCCGTGTAATTTAAATTGTGATCGGTCAAAAAGAAGCTCCGATCCAAGTGGAGCATCTGGTTAAGCCGACTCACGCCTTCCGGAAGGTCGTCCAAGGAGTTGATCAAAGTTTCCACGGGACGATGCAGCCCCAAAGCGACCTTGAACTCCGCACTTAAAATCGAGCAAAAAGAGTCTTCGCGTAGCCACAAAAAGTAGCTCGCAAGGCGCTCGCCTGGCGCTTGATTAGCATGGCGAAATAATTTCGATAACCTCCGACCCACCGGAGTACGGGGAGAAACCCGATTACTCATCTGCCTTAGGCCGATGCGCAACCCTTGGGGCATCCATCCCCAAAAAGTTTCGGAATTTAAGGCTACATGTCGGCGGTAACCAGAAAAGATATCATCACCTCCCGCTCCCGAAAGTAAAACCTTGATGCCACGCTCTTGGGCCATGTGGCAAATCGTATAGGCCATGAGGGGAGCTAAATCCGGCGTCGGTTCATCCAGTTGCCAAACCATCCAATCTAGACAATCGACTATCTTCACGTTCAATTTCGATACATGAAGCGTAGTTGCGAAAGATTTACTAGCGGATTGGGCATAAGGAAAATCATCCACAAACCCTTCTCCGCTTGTATAGCTTTGGCCCGTGGAGCCCACGGTAAAACAAGGATACTGCGCCGGACTTGAAAGATTCTTGATGGCATAATGGGCGATGGCCGACGAATCCGTCCCCCCTGAAAGAAACCCACCTAGTGGCACATCAGACATCAACTGCCTTTTGACCGCCTGATTCAAATAATGCCGGCATCCTTCGATCGCATCTCTCTTCGTGAAATCTTGGACTTCTTGCGCGTAATGCTTTGGGCTGAACGAATGCGTAACCTCTTCGCACCCTTCTTTCCATTCCAGGTAAGTTCCAGGTAAAACCTTCCGAATCCCCTTTACCGGCGTCAATGTACCCGGGGCATACAGGAGTGATAAATAAGACGCCATCCCGAGAGGATCTAGAGACAAATCAATTCCTGGGACGCAACGGAGGGCTTTTATTTCTGAAGCGAAAACATAGCCCGCTTCCGTCTTAGCCCAATAGAGTGGCTTTGTCCCAGCGGCGTCGCGTGCGATAATCATCCTCTGCTCGGCCGGGAACCAAGCCGCAAAAGCAAAAATGCCATTCAGCCAAGGCAGGCAGTCGGTCCCAAACGTAGCTAGTAAGTTGACCAAGACTTCGGTATCGCTCTCGCCACGAAAAACAACGCCAGCATGCTCGCAGCGCCGCCGCAGTTCACGGTAATTGTATATTTCACCATTGAAGCTGATTACCACCTTTCGGCGCTCATCCCACATCGGCTGAAGCCCAGCATCCGTTAAATCGATAATCGCAAGCCTGAGGTGCGAAAGCCCGACCCTACCCTCGGACCAGAGGCCTGAGCCATCAGGCCCGCGATGACTTTGCGCCGCATTCATCTGCTCAAGCAACTCCGGCTCAAACTTTCCTAGATATCCAGCGATGCCACACATTTGATTAGACGCGAAGGACGCCCTCCGCATAGATAGTCAGTAAGCGCTGAGCAAGCATTGGCCAGGCATGAGTGCTATGGACATATTTTTGTCCACTTTGCGCCAAAGCCAGGGCCTTAGTCGCATCGTTTAATAGAGGTTGCAGGCCTTCGCTAAGGGCCGCCGCCCCTTGTTCGCATTGCACTAAAGTACCAGCATCGGCCGCGTCTTGCATGTAGCACCCCCGAGTCGCGACCACCGGAAGGCCACTCGACATGCCTTCAAGGATAGCTAAGGCCATCCCCTCTGAATCTGAGGCGTGCACAAAAAAATGGGCGGCGGCAAAGGCAGCCAATTTTTCTTTCTCATTTAAAAAACCAACCCAATAGACGCGGTCTTTTACTCCCAATCGCTCTGCTAATTTAGCCAATTCGCGATGATATTCAGGTTCGGTTTTGGGGTCACCCGCGATGACCAGTTGCACGGGCCGGTCGGTTGAGGTTACAAGCGCCAAAGCCGAGAGGATATCTTCGATGCGTTTTTTGCGGTTAATTCGCCCAACAAACAGCAGGGTCGGGATGGATCCCGCTAAGGCATGTCGCCTCCGGAATGCCTGAACTTCGGGGTCGGTCGCTTTGGTTAGTGGCTTAATACCATTGGGCACGACATGGATCGGGCTGGTGACGCCCAAGGACTTAAGCTGCTTTGATTCCAGCGGAGTCAGAGCGATGATGCCAGTCGCGCGGTTGAGCTTTTTCAACGTAATGAAGCGGATATATAAGCGTTTTTTGAGTGATTTAACCGTCGAGTCATTGAACAACACCGGGTCCAAGGCGCCGTGCGGATGGTAAAAAACCTTATGCGCCTGTGCGTGAGCGACCGCCGCCACTTGCAGATCCAGCGGGTGAAAAGTATTATGAGCGTGAAAAACTGTTTCCGGAGAAAGTAACTTCAGTTCCCGTAGTATCTGGCTTGATGTTATCACATGACCAAAGGCGTGTGAATTAAAATAACGGATCGGAAGGCCGTCGTGATCTTCAACCGCACCCTTACGGATAGCATTCGGCGCCCAGATCTCAACGTCAGCTCCCAGCCGGCGTTGAGCCGAAGCTAATTCAAAGACCATTTTTTGTACCCCCCCGGCAAAAGCGCCTGGAACACAATCGTAGACGATATGGCGGATGGGGAAGGATGTAGACATACGAGGCTGGGCGGGTAAGCGCCGACCGAGAATTAAGTTGGGGTGCGGGGAGCGTACTAATTTATCTGGCGCTAGGGATTAAATCTCGCCCCGATTGAGAGCCTCCCGAAGGCAGGTCATCGATTAACAGTCTGCGTCCAGCAACTTTGTGGGCTACCCAGATAAATAAGAGGGGCAGGTTATGCACCATCGTGAAAAGCACTAACGATAATAGACCATCACGGAAGAGCTGGATAAACGCCATGAAAGCAATGGTGTAGACATATCGGTTCAAGCGCAACCAAGGCCCCGAGGTAGCTACATAGCACCAATAGGTTAAGGTAAAGCCCAACGCCAGCGGGATGAGCACTATCCCAAAATAACGAAAGTTAAGGTAGGACTCGCCGATATAGGTGATAATCCGACCTTCGATATTATACTGCCTACCCGAAGTTGAGATGTCATGCATGTGATCGGCAAGTCCGGGTTTTTTGGACCACCACTCATGGGGAATCGGCAAAGTTATGATCGCAAGGTAAGTCGAGCCCCAGTATACTTTATCATAATCATCAATCATGGATAACGCCCCTGCGTATTGATCAAAAAACTGTTCGCTGTCTTCTTTCATTATTATTTTTTCGTCGTCGACTATAGTAAACGATTCCTTAACTAAGCTGGCCATCGCTTCATAATCTCCCGCCTCGAAAGCTCTCCCAATTGGCTTTAATCTTGGGAAGATTAACATGACGGCAAGACCGATGATCAATATTGCCATCGTCGGCCACCTTCTCCCTTTTCCCTGCAAATAAATGGCGGCGACAAACATCAAGGGCAAAATCAGCATAAAGCGGTGATATCCCTGCAATCCCACCATGGCCAGGTATAGACAGATGGGTAAGACCGTAAACCCGCGAAACCCTTTGGCAAAAAGTAAGGCGAGTAAGCAGCTGATTGGCCACATATTCAGAACCTGAACGTAACTACTTTCCGCATAAGTTGAACTAAGCTCTACGCCGGTCTTAGTTACAAATAACGCGACGACACCGACCGGGATACAGATGGCGCTAATAACGGAGATAATTCGAACGCTCGCCTTGACCCTAGTTATTTTATGTTGGGCTTTTTCCCAGAAGTGTTGCGTACCGAAGATGGCTCCCACGACGAAGGCAATCAAACCGACGTCAGCCAGCATCAAGGCCCGCTGGAACTCTTCCGGTCGGATCACATCGCCAAGAAGCCCATACATCGGCACGGCCCCATCAATCAGCTGGATGGCGCGCCAAGTGAAGCCGTAACCATGAAAGAATAGATAAACAGTCAAGGGGTGCCAAAATGCACCTTTCCGGAACAAGAACACGATCGCCGTCGCGAGAAAGACGATATCGAAAATAAGGTAAGGGATGAGTGTCGGCATGCGGAGGGGCGCGAGAGCAAAACGAGAGGGTGGCTAAAAGATAAGAAACCGATGAAAGTTGCAGGGACGGGGATTAGGCTGGCTTGGAATGACGAACCGTATTTTTTATCTGGCTTTTTTTAACTCGGACGTCGGCGGCTTGGCTAACAAAATTAACCCGCGTGGGGACTTTATACCGTGCAAGTTTCGTGCGGCAAATCGTGCGGATTTTGGCGCGAAGGCTTTCCTGATCTGAATTTCCGCTTGCCACGACATCCACGGCGACGGTCTGCCCAGTCAGCTCATGGCTCTCTCCGAAAACCCGACATTCAGTCACACCTTCAATCTCGAGAATGACCGACTCGACTTCTATGGGCATGAGTTTTTCGCCCCCGACATTGATCATCTCCCCCACCCGGCCTGAAATCCGTAATGTACCATTCGGCCCGAGTTCGGCCTTATCTCCGGTGCGGAACCAGCCATCTTCCGTAAAGCGTTCATTATTGGCGTTAAGGTAGCCGCCGATCTGGGTCCGGCTTTGAAGCCAGAGTTCCTCGTCGATGATTTTCCATTTCAAGCCGCTGTCGGAAAATCGGAAAAAGGTTGAGCCTGCTTCGGGACTTTCCGTGCGGGCTATCCCGGTCTCGCTGGTCCCAAAAGTCTGGATAAATCGAACCTGAGGGAACGCCTGCCTTAAACGTCCGAGCAAAGTTTCTGGCATCGGCTCGGTGCCGTAGGTGATGACCCGCAGCGAACTTAGGTCCCGGGCTTGGACTTCGCCAGATGCGAGCAGGAGATTCAAGAAAGTCGGCGAAGCCGGCAGCACCCCGACCCGATGAGCCGCAATCGCCGCGGCGACGGACTGGGCTGATCGATTTCCCGGAATGACCAACATCGCCCCCGACGCCAATGCCCCAAGTAAGGTGTTAATCCCCCCGATGTGATCAAACCCCAGAAGCGCCAGGAGCGGCAACCGGCTCGGATGACGCGACTCATACGTAGCCAGTAAGGTGGTAAAATCCTGCACCATGGCCTTAGGCTGTCCGCTGGTCCCACTAGAAAATAATATCAAGCCAGCCCGGCTTTGTTCGCGCAGTTTATGGAACAAAGGATGGGTCGAAGGCTCGTCGACCCTCGGAAACATTTTCCAAGCCAAGGGTTCGGTCGTGATGAGCCATTGGGCATTAATCTGGGCCAGCTTCTTCGGGTGTTCGGCGACATTACCCGAGAGCGGTGCCACAAAATGACCGGCTTCTTCCAGGGCTAAGAGCCAAGCCGTCGAAGCGGGTCCATGTTCACCGATGAGCGCAAAGGCCGTCGGTTGATGAATGCTGAGCGCTTTTAATTCTGCTCGGGCCTTGGCTAATAGTGCGGTTAGCTCGCCAAAAGTCGTCGCGCCCCAAGCTCCCACCATCGCAGGCTTATCGGCCCAGGAAGAGAAACGGGAAGTGAGGAAGGACATGGGTGGTTGCCAGGGGGCAAGCTGGCACGGGGGCAAGGGGACAAGGGGAGAGGCAGATCGAGACAGTGCAAAGGTGCAAATGCGGCGGAGCCGCGTGCAAAGGTGCAAAGGTGGATTGTGGATTAGCTGGCCGGTTGACAAGTTGACTAGTGGGCAAGGAAGGCTGAAGGCCCGAAGGTAGGGGCGCGACTGCGTCGCGTCCGTTCGCAAGGCAAGGCACGATGAGACGGGCCAGGTTATCAGACTCGATAAAGACTGTTAGCCTACGGACGCGACGCAGTCGCG
>JAPLTU010000007.1 GCA_026397965.1 Verrucomicrobiota bacterium
TGTATTTCATCGGCTGGGTGCAGTCTGGAGGAACAGCGGGCTTTGGGCGAGCGCGTGCAGTAGCGAGCGTAGTCCGTACCCGCTTTCCTTGGTCTGGGCGACGATGCGGCGGATCTCGGCGCGGTCGGCGTAGCTGATTTCGGAGCCAGTGGCATAGCGGGCGAGGTGCGCCACGAATGCACGGGCGAGTTTCTCGTCATCGGAAGCGAGCAGGTCGACGAACGCAGACGTATCTCGAAAGGCGCGGCCGTCACGTAGTTCGCCGGAGGCGTCGACCGTCGGGCCGAGCTTATATTCCACCTTCCAGTCGGTGTGGCCCTTTTCGGGCGGCAGGTCGCCCTGGCCGTTGGAGCGATAACGCGAGCGCAGTCCTCCGACCGGGTCGAAGGCTTCGAGGGCGAAGCCCGGCGCGTCGATCTTGGCGTGGCAGGCGGCGCAGTTGGGGTCGGACCGGTGCTTGGTCAACTGTTCGCGAATCGTCGTCGTGCCGCGGGTGTCGGGATCAACCGCGGAGATGCCCGGCGGTGGCGGCGGAGCGGGGTCGTTCAGGAGTCGGTCGGAGACCCAGACGCCACGTTTGACGGGAGAGGTCGTGGTGCCGTTGGCGGTCAGCTTATGGATCGCGGCTTGGCCGAGTAGGCCGCCGCGCAAGCTCTCGGAGGGTAGGGTGACTTTGCGCACTTCCACGCCTTGGATGCCACCGATGTCATAATGTTCTGCCAGCCGTTGGGTGAGCATCGCGAAGCCGGGCTTCAGTAAGGAGCGAGCTGGGAGGTCCTGAGTGATGAGCTCGCGGAGAAAGACTGGAGTCTCTTCGGCGACGCCTTCGCCGAGCAGGAAGCGGTATTCCGGATAAAGTTTTGGGTCGGGATTCGTTTCGTCGAGTCGACCGAGCTCGAGCCACTGGCGGGCGAAGTCGCGAGTGAAGCGTTCGGCCTTGGGGTCGGCGAGCATGCGGTCGATTTGGACGCGAAGCAGCGCGGGCTTGTGGAGTTTGCGTTGTCGAGCGGTTCCGAGGAGCTCGGCGTCCGGTGGGCCGTTCCAGAGCCAATAGGAAAGCCTCGAGGCGAGCGCGAAGTCGGGGTTGTCTGCGAATAGGGGCGATTCTTCCTTAATGTCGCCTGGCAAGAAGAGAAATTCGGGCGAGGTCAGCACGGCGACGTACACCCGACGCATGGCGTCTTCAAAGCAGTCCTTGGTGTCGAGGCGTGTCTGCAGGAGTTTCAGGGTTCGATTTCCGCGGCGGCCACGTCGCGGCGGAACGCACGCGGCAGAAAATCGGTCAGGAGTTTGCGGGCATCTTCGACGGGTTGAGCCGAGCTGACCGTCTCAAGTTTCGGCTCACGTTCGGCGGGTGTGAGGTCGAAGTAAATGCTGGGTAAGTAGCCCCCTTGGCTGCGGATCTTTTCCCGGTGCGGAGGCAAGGCATCACCGCCGGTCCAGGGCTTGATCGGTAGGTTGCCGAAGAGACGCGTATGGCTGGCTGGGGGCCAGATCGGATTGAGCGGGCCTTCGATCTCGAACCAATCGAGGGCCACGCCGGGGCCGACATGTTTGACGGCACGTCCAGCGACCTGCCCAACGCGTAAGCCGATCCAAGGAATAGACACCGGGTCAAAGACGATGGATTCATGGGCATCGAGCCAAGCGGTGATCTCGCCGATTTTGGATTCCATCGAGGGGGCGGTGAAAGCGGCGAGAAGTCGGCCGCCTTCCTGTTGTTTGCCTTCTTCGTGCGCGCGTAGTACGGCGGCTTGAGGTGCGTCGCAGGGATTCGGCTTACCGTTCGCCCAGCGGAAGCCCCAGACCGACAGTCGCAGGCGATAATTACCTGCGAAGATCGGTGAGACGTTCATCGCGGCCTCATAGCCGGCGAGATTGGGGTTGAGCAGTCCGACGGCGCTCTGGCTCTTGGCTCCGACGGCGCTCTGGCTCTTGGCGACCGCCGGGCTCTTGACCAAGGCACCACGTTCCTTGAGGTCGGGACCTTCGAAGCCGACGTGGCCCTTCTTATTCTCGTGGCCGCCGCGGATGGGCAGGGCGGGGTCCGGCTGCTTGTCCTTGAGCAGGACGTATTGTCCGTGGGAGAGATTGGCGCCAAACTTGAACAGGCCTGCCGGGTAGATGCGCTTGTTGTAGACCCGGGGGGCGGTGCTCTGCGTGGCGATGGCGATATCGAGGGCTTTCTCAATCGCTTCTTGGTAGGCGGCGAGGTGGCCGGGTGAGAGGTCGAGTCCGCTGGCGATCTTATCGTAGCCCGACACGCGTCCGTCGGCCAGGAGCATCCCCGTGATATCCAGACGAGGCAGGGCCAGTAGGTCCTTGAGTGAGTTCTCGAACTCCTGACGCGTTAGGCGACGGAGCTGGGTTCCTGCCGGATGGGCGGCGGTGGCGGCCGCGGTCAGGCGGGTGTCGAGTTCGGCGACGAAGGTGTTTCTTTCGGTCGCGGTCGGCTGCGTCTTCTTCTTGGCAGGCGGCATCTCGCCATCGGCGACGGCGTCGTGGATCATGATCCACCGGTCGAGTTGCTGCTTTTCCGAACCAAGTGATTCGAGGTCGAGTCCACCTTTCTTCGTCTCCTTGTCGTGGCACTCGTAGCAATGCTTCTCCAGGAACGCCCGCGGTTCCGCGGCCGAAGCGAGGGCGGAGAGCAAAGTCAGGATGGCGAGCCGCAGGGACATCTTAACGCTTCAGGGCGGCGTCGAC
>JAPLTU010000064.1 GCA_026397965.1 Verrucomicrobiota bacterium
GGCGACATCTGGCTCGCCGAAGCCGACGCACCCACGGGTCCCTGGGTCAATGCCCGGCTGGTGCTTTCGCACGACAACTACACGTTCTATAATCCGGTACTGCATCCGGAATTTTTCCGAGACGATTCACCGATCATTCATTTCGAAGGCACTTACACCGCGACTTTTTCTTCCAACCAACAACCGACCCCGCGCTGGGATTACAATCAGGTGCTTTATCAGGTCGACCTCTCCCAACCGCCGTTCGCGAAAGGAAAATAAAGTCCGACCCGCTTGACCGCCCTCAAAGAGCGAAGAGGATGACGAGGTGAGCGACGCTACCGACCGACTGTTGTGCGCCCGCGTCCGACCGACGCGCCGAGTAGTCATGCGCCAACGCTGGGACGACCTCTTCTTTCTCCACTGGGAATATGAGTCGGCGGCGATTCAGGCGCGCCTACCCGCCGGAGTCACGGTCGATACGTTCGAAGGCAAGGCCTACCTCGGCGTCGTGGGCTTCCGCATGAACGCGGTCCGACCCGTCGGCCTACCCGCCCTGCCGTGGCTTTCTTATTTCAACGAACTCAACGTCCGAACCTACGTGCGCGACGCCGCCGGCGAACCGGGCGTGTGGTTCTTCTCCCTCGATTGCGACCGCGCCCCGGCCGTCGCAATTGCCCGCCGATGTTTCGGCCTACCTTATGAACACGCGACGATGTCCTTCGGCCCAGGGCTTGCATTATCCTGCCGCCGCCAAGGCCAGACGGAAACCACCCGTTACGCTTGGTCGGCCACCGCCGCCCCACGGGCCGCGACCCCAGGCTCGCTCGAATTCCATCTGGCGGAAAGGTATAACTTCTTTTCGCTCCGCGGCGGTCGGCTCAGGCGCGGACAAGTCCACCACGCTCCCTACGAACTCAGCCCCGCCGCCACGACATCTTGGAGCAATTTTCCTCTCCGCTGGGACGGCTTTGATGTCGGCGAACGCGCTCCCGAGCTCGCCCACTGTTGCCATGGCGTGTCCATCGAGGCTTTCTCCCTAACGCCCGCCCATGCGTAAGAAACTCAAAGACTACCGCCACGCGGTCTGGGATTGGAATGGCACGTTACTCGATGACACCTGGCTCTGCTGCGAAGCACTCAACCTTATGCTCGCGGAAGCCGACTTGCCGCCCGTCGATCCGGTGCGCTACCGCCAGATCTTCGAATTCCCAGTCATCAACGTCTACCACAAGGTTGGTCTCGCACCAGATGAAAAAAACTTTCCGGCTATCTCCGTCCACTTCATGAACAGCTACGAGGCTCGCAAACATGAATGTCGCCTCCATCCGCAAAGTGAAGCGTTGCTCGAAGGCCTCACCGCCCAAGGGCTAACCCACTCAGTCCTGTCTGCCTACGAAAGTAATCTGCTCAAGACCACGTTGTCGCAGTACGGGCTGGATCGTCATTTCCTCAAGTCCTGCGGCGGCCACGATATCCATGCGGGCAGCAAAGCGGAACGCGCTCGCCATCACTTGTCCGACCTCGCAGTGGCGCCTGAAAAAGTACTATACATCGGCGACACCGCCCACGACGCCGAAGCCGCCGCCGCCATGGGCGTCGACTGCGTCTTGGTCGCCCACGGCCACCAACATCGCGACCGGCTGGAGGGCCTGGGCGTCCGGGTCGTGGATAGTTTTGCCGAATTAACCGCCGAACTTTAGGCCGGGCCGCACCAGCCGACCAACCTACTCACATTAAGGGGTTTTTGTTGCCCGCGGGTCGGTTGCTCGGTTCTTATATGATCACCCCACCCCCCTCATGGCCCTTTCCCTGGCAGTTGCTAAAGTTAATCCTGATATCAGTTCCACCCCTGAGCTGGTCCTCTGCCTGGCGCTGCTCGTTATTTTTTCCGTCTACCTGATCATCCGTGCCAAACGTAAGGCGAATACCGAGGTCAATGAAGAGATGGCCGATGTCCTCCAGGCCAGCGCCGAAGGCTTCGGCTCCAATGAACAGGTCTTCCCACCTTCCGCTGCTTTCGTCGCCCAAGCCCGCGTCAAAGGCATGGATGGCTACCAAGCCCTCTACGACCGCTCCCTCCAGGACCCGGATGGCTTCTGGGCCGACGAAGCGAAAGAGCTCTCTTGGTTCCAACCTTGGACGAAGGTGCTCGACGAATCCAAGAAGCCTTTCTTCCGCTGGTTCGTCGACGGGAAGACCAACGTGGCTTATAATTGTCTCGACGCCCAGATCGCCAAAGGTCTCGGCGACAAGGTGGCGATCGTCTACGAAGGCGAACCGACCGCCAACGGCCACGCCACCGAAGTCCGGAAAATAACCTACCGCGAATTGCACCGCGAGGTCTCCCGTATTTCCAACGTGTTCAAGGAGCTCGGTTTGAAAAAAGGCGATACCGTCGCGATCTACATGCCGATGGTACCCGAACTCGCGATGGCTGTCCTGGCCTGCGCCCGCCTCGGAATCGTCCACTCGGTGGTCTTCGGCGGCTTCTCCGCCGAATCCATCCGCGACCGCGTCAACGACGCCAAATCCAAGTCCGTCATCACGATGGATGGCGGCTATCGTCGCGGTAAATTCCTTCCGCTGAAACAAACCGTTGATGAAGGCGTGAAGGATTGTCCTTCGATCACCAGCGTGCTGGTCTTCCAGCGCCACCCGGGCAAACCCGACGCCGCCTGCGCCATGCAAGCCGGCCGCGATGTCTGGTATCACGAAGCGGCGACCTCCGTCTCCGATGAATGCGAAGCGGTCTGGCAAGATGCCAATGACATGCTCTTCCTGCTCTACACTTCCGGCTCCACCGGCAAGCCGAAGGGTATCATGCACAGCACCGGCGGGTACATGGTGCATGCCTACGCGACCAACAAGTATGTCTTCGACCTCCGCGGCGACGATCTCTTCTGGTGCACGGCCGACGTCGGCTGGGTCACGGGTCACACTTACGTCGTCTACGGTCCGCTGTTAAACGGCACTTCGGTGCTGATGTACGAAGGCGCCCCCGACGCTCCGGACTTCGGTCGTTTTTGGAAAATCGTCGAAGACCATAAGGTGACGGTCTTCTACACCGCTCCGACCGCGATTCGCGCCTTCATGAAGTGGGGCGACGAGTGGGTGAAAAAATACAATCTCTCTTCGCTGCGCCTTCTCGGCTCGGTCGGCGAACCGATCAACCCCGAGGCTTGGCTCTGGTATCATAAGAATATCGGCGCGGAAAAGTGCCCGATTGTGGACACCTGGTGGCAGACCGAAACCGGCGGCCACATGATCACGCCGATGCCCGGCTGCACGCCCACCAAACCCGGCTCGGCTACCCTGCCCTTCTTTGGCGTCGACGCCGCCGTCCTCGACGAAAACGGTAATGAGACCGATCACGGTATCCTCGCCATTCGCAAACCCTGGCCCGGCATCACGCAAGGCATCTTCGGTGATGAACAGCGCTACGTGGATACTTACTGGAATCGCTGGGGCGGCAAATATTACTTCCCCGGCGACGGCGCCATCCGCGATAAGGATGGTTACCTTTGGATCACGGGTCGCGTCGACGACGTGGTCAATGTCTCCGGCCACCGCATCGGCACGGCCGAACTAGAAGCGGTCTTCATCGAAGATGCCGCCGTCGCCGAATCTGCGGTCATCGGCGTGAAGCACGACCTCAAGGGCCAAGGGCTGATGGCTTTCGTCATCCTGAAGTCCGCTGCTGCCAAAAACGTCAACGAAGCCGAACTTGCCAAGAAGCTCAACGGGATGGTCGACGCCAAGATCGGCAAGTTCGCCCGCCCGGAACGCATCGTGTTCGTTCCCGATCTCCCCAAGACCCGCTCGGGTAAGATCATGCGCCGTCTCCTCCGCGACATCTCGGAAGGCCGCGAACTCGGCAATATCTCGACCCTGGCCGACCCGGCCGTGGTCGAAGCCATCCGTAATAAGTTTAATACCGCGAAGGGTTAAGCTACCACGGCTTCGCCTCCAGACCCCGACACCCATCGGGGTCTTTTTGTTTCCCCTTTCGTGGGTAGGGTCAGCACTGCGTGCTGACCTAGCTGCCTTAGGTAGGGCTGACCACCCTTGGTCAGCCGCGGTTGAGCGAGGCCGCTCAACCCTACCCGATGCAAACCCATTTCGGGTGACGGGCAACGGGCACGGGAGTCTGGAGTTCAGGCTCTGGCCGTTCGGGAACCAGCCGCGGGAACCCGAAGCCAATGGCCGAGAGCTGAACAGCCGACTCCCGAATGGCCGATACCCCGGTGGCCGTCACCCGTCACCTAAAGTAATGAGATGCCCGCAGCATCCATTCCGGTCTCCGGTCTCCCCTTGAGTTGGTCTCTCTGTCTTTGGGTAGGGGCGCGACTGCGTCGCGTCCGTTCGCAGTGAGATCATCGACGCGCCGGGCAAGCCATCGGACCCCACGCCATCCGTCCGCCCACGGACGCCACGCAGTGGCGCCCCTACCCTTGCACCTTCGCCCAGGCCGTAGGCCGATTGGCACTTTTGCACCTTCGCCTCCCTTGTCTCTCGTGCGTCACCCTTGCCTCCCCTCATCTCTCCCCCTATATCTCCACCCATATCTCCACCCATGCGCACCCTGCTTCTCCTGCTACTCGCGGCCACTCTTTCCGCCGCCGAATTAAAAGTCGGCGATATCGCTCCGACCACCCGCCCCGAAGCGATGATCACAGGCGAAGCGGTCCAAGCTTTCAAGAAAGGCGAAATCTATGTCTTCGAATGCTGGGCGAGTTGGTGCGGCCCTTGCGTGGCCACCATCCCACACCTCAATCAGCTCCACCAACAGTTTCAGAAAAAAGGCGTGGTGATCATGGGCGTCAATGTCTGGGAAGCCGAACGCAACGCCGAGGCCGCGCAAAAGGCCCGCGACTTCGTCAACACCCAAGGCGCCAAGATGTCCTACCGCACCGCTCTCGGCGGCAAGGCCTTCATCAAAGATTGGCTCGAAGCCGCCGGCATCGACAGCATTCCCCATGCTTTCGTGATCGCCGAAGGCAAAGTCGCCTGGATCGGACATCCCGCCGAACTCAACGACGAGATGCTCGGCGATATCATCACGGGGACCTATGCCCCGAAAGCGAATCGCAAGGCCGGCCCGACTCAAGATGCGGAAACGGAACGGCAACAGGCTAAGCTTGATAAGCTGGCCTCGGCGATGATGCGTAAGGATTGGGCTGCGGCGGAAAAGGCTCTGCCCATCGCGGCCGCCGTCCTTCCGCCCGAAGAGCGTCAGGATCTCCTGAATTCCGTCGGCGCCCAGATTGCCCTGGCCAGAGGCGACCCCACCAAGGCTTACGCGCAAATCGCCAAGATCGCTGAAGAAGAAAAAGATGACGCCGAAACGCAGAACGAACTCGCCTGGGATCTGGTCACGAATCCGCTCTACCTCAAGAAGCCCGACCTCGCCCTCGCCGAACGCTGCGCCGAACGCGCCGTGAAATTAAGCCAAGAAAAAGAAGGCGATAAGCTGGATACGCTCGCCCGCGTCCGTTGGTTGCAAGGCCGCAAGGCCGACGCCATCAAGCTGCAAGAGAAAGCCGTCACGCGTGCCAATAGTCCTGATCTCCGCGTCGCACTCCAAAAGACCCTCGACGCCCTCAATCAGGGCATTTTACCCAAAGCTAATTTCCCCGAAGACGACGAAAAGTGAGCCGTTGCCATCCTGTCACTCAATCGCGCTTCCCATCGGTTCGCGACCAGCCCATAGTGACCGCCCCCGACAATGGCCACCCGCAGCGCACTTGAACGATTTCGCTCCGCCCTGCACCTGCGGTTGCTCGCCGCGCAGCGCCGCTTAGTTACGAAAAAACAATCGGCGGTGATTCTGATCGGCGGCAACGACCGCCTCGCCGCCTCGGAGCTGGCCAATCAGCTGACCGAATGGTTCGACTCCCGTTCCGTGCGCATCTGCGCCCCGCTACCCCAAGCAAAGGAAAATAACGGTCACCCTTTTCTCTGGCCCTACTGGCAAAAGATGCCGGCAAAAGGCCACCTCACCATCGTGGTAGGCGATTGGCTCACCCACACGGTCGTCGCCACGGCATCCGATCAGATTTCGGGCGAGGCCCTCCGCCTGCGCCTGAAATCACTACGTCAATTCGAAGAGCTGCTCGCCGCCGATGGCACTTCGGTGGTCAAGGTCTGGCTCGAATCACCGGAAAAACTTCTCCGCAAACGTCTGCGCGAAGCCGAAGATACCGATGCCGAAGGCTGGGTGGTCACCGACCACGATCTGCTGCTGACGAAAGCCTCCGTCCACAAGAAAGCCCGCGAACTCCGCGTGCAAGGTAGCGGCAAAAATCTGCCTTGGAAAGTCATTGTGTCGGCCGCCGAAACCAAACAGCGCGATCTGCATGCGGGCCAGGTCATCGCCGACCAACTCGCCCAAATTTCGCGACGGCGCGCCGCGCATCAGGTAAAGAAACCCAGCAGTCGCCCCCGTGGCCTACTTGAAAGCGCCACCCCTCACCCGACGCTCGATAAAAAAGGTTACAGTCAACAGATCGCCAAGCTGCAAGCCCGCCTCGGTAGGCTCAGTCGCATCGCTTCAGAGAAAGGCATCGCAACCGTTCTCGCCCTCGAAGGACCCGATGCCGCCGGCAAGGGCGGCGCAATCCGGCGTCTCTGCGGCATGCTCGATGCGGCCCACTATCAAGTCCACCCGACGCCGGCCCCGACGCCAGAAGAAAAGGCGCGACACTACCTCTGGCGCTTCTGGAACAAGACCCCCAGCGCCGGCCACCTCGCGATCTTCGACCGTTCTTGGTACGGCCGCGTGATGGTCGAACGCGTCGAGGGCTTCGCCAAAGATGCGGAATGGGCCCGCGCCTACGCCGAGATCAATGATTTCGAAGCCCGCCTGGCGGAGTCTGGCGCCATCGTGCTCAAGCTCTGGATCAATATCTCCAAGGAAGAACAACTGAACCGCTTCAAGGCCCGCGAGAGCTCACCGCACAAGCGCCATAAGATGACTTTGGAAGATTACCGCAATCGTCGGAAGTGGGATGATAATATCCGCGCCGCCGAAGATATGATCGCGCGGACCGACACCCCGCACGCCCCCTGGCACGTGATTTCAGGCAACGATAAGCGCTTCGCGCGCGTGGCGACCCTTAAGGCCGTTTGCCGCGCGCTTTCGGACCGCTTAGACTAAGCCACTCGCGCACCCAGCGCAGATGCGGCCCGGTCAACGCGGCCTGCTCCAGTGTTGCCGTGGCGATCCACTCGAGTTCAGTGTCACTTGTCCAACGCCGTAAAAATCCCGCAGCGACTGCAACGACATGCAGACGTTCTTCGTAGGTAATCGTGCCGATGGTGCGCCGCCGTACCAACGTCGGCTCACCGCTCGACTTAACGCCCAAGGACACCATCTCGGGGATCTCCGCCATGCCGACGAGTCGCCGCGAATCCTGCCCATACCGACGGAGTAGCAACTTCCCCGAACGCACCACCAAGGCACGTTCGACGACGGCCGTCTTTCGCACCTTACTCACAAACCGCGGTAATTGTTCGGCGTCGCCCTGCTGGCGAGCATCACACCATTTCGCTACCGGACATTTGGCGCATTCCGGCGCGGCCTTCCGGCAGACCAAGGCGCCAAGCTCCATCATGGCTTGGTTAAAATCTCCCGGTTGCTTAGGGTCGACTAACGCATCAGCCAAGCCGGTGAATTGCTTCGTGGCGGACGCGGCTTCCTTGAGCTGGGCGCGATGACCAGCAAGGCGCGACAACACGCGTACGACATTACCATCGACGACCGCGACGGGCTCGCCGTAAGCGATGCTCGCAATGGCCGCGGCGGTATACGGGCCGACGCCTTTGAATTCTTGCCACTCGACGGCGGTACGGGGTGGCGCCGGCAAGGCGGCAATTTGCTTAGCCAGTCCGAGCAGATTTCGCGCCCGGGAATAATAGCCGAGTCCCGCCCAAAGTTTAAGCACCGCGGCATCATCGGCCTTGGCGAGCGCTTTGAAATCGGGCCACTTCTTTACCCACCGTTCGAAATAAGGAATGACGGTCGCGATCTGCGTCTGCTGGCACATGAGCTCGGACACCACGGTCCGATACGCCGTCGGTTTCGACCTCCATGGCATGCTCCGCTGATGCTGGGCAAACCAAGCCAAAAGCGCCCTTCTTAATGCCGGAGCAGCTTGAATCAGGGTTTGTTCGGGGCGGGCCATGGGATGGGGCTGGATTTGATCGCTAACTCGGGTAAGACCTAGAACGCAATGACTCGCAAGGCAAAGCCGGACTCAGACGAAAATCCCAAGAAGGTGGCGATGCACACCGTCAAACTCGATTCCGCCCAGGCCGAAAAGCTTCGCGGCATCCTCGTGGCCAAACGCTGGGTGAGTTTTCCTGTCGACCACTCGGCTTTCGCTTTCAAGGGCGAAGACCTGAACATCGTGCACTACAAATCCGGTAAATGCGTGATCTCCGGCAAAGGCACTGAGGACTTCGTTAAATTCACCCTCGAGCCCGACGTGACGGGTCAGGCCCTTCTCGGCTACGAAGAAGAAAATAATCCCGAATGGTTCGAAGAACACGCCGGTCTCGACGAATCCGGTAAAGGCGATCTTTTCGGCCCCATGGTCTCGGCCTGTGTCATCGCTTCCGGCGATATCATCCGCGCCTGGATCGACTTAGGCATCAAGGATTCCAAAAAGCTCACCGACCCCAAGATCGCCGAGCTCGACCGCGCCATCCGCTCCACGCCCGGCGTTGCGGTGAAGACGACATTCATGCGCATGGCGAAGTATAACGAGCTGCACTCGCGCTTTGGTAAAAACCTGAACCGCTTGCTGGGCTGGATGCATGCGACTTCCTGCGAAGAGGCCTTGAAGAATTACGAAGAAATGAACGGGCGTCGTCCAAAATGGGGCCTGCTCGACCAATTCTCCGAAGAACCAATCGTCCAAAAGGAACTCGCGCGCAAGGGCGTCGAGTTCGATCTGCGCATGCGCACGAAAGCGGAATCCGATCCAGTCGTGGCCGCCGCTTCCATCGTCGCGCGCGCCGCTTTCGTCCGCGAACTCGACCGGCTTTCCGCCGACGGCAATATCCACCTGCCCAAAGGCTCGGGCTCCGAAGCCAAGAATGTCGCGATCGAACTGGTCGGCCGTCTCGGTCCCGCAATTCTCGTCAATTTCGCTAAGCTTCACTTCAAGACCGCCTACGAAGCGCGCGGCCTCGAACCGCCCGCCCCCAAGCCTTTC
>JAPLTU010000055.1 GCA_026397965.1 Verrucomicrobiota bacterium
GACGCTTCCTTCAAGGAAGCCGTCGAGCGGGCGGTCGAAGGCCGTGCGGAAGTGCTCGGCTGGACGGACCGCATTCCGCACCTCATGCTTTCGAGTCATCTGGTCGTCAGCAAGGCCGGGGGGGCGACGACGCACGAATGCGTTGCCGCGGGGGTGCCGATGATTGTCACGCAGGTCATTCCTGGGCAGGAAGCGGGTAACGGTAGATTGATCACCGAGCATGACGCGGGCGCCTATGGTCTGACGCCCGCCACCGCCCGTTCGATCATTGCGGAAGCCTTCGCCCGCGACTGGACCCTTTGGAAAAAATGGAAAACGTCGATTGATGGGCTCGGTGATGCGGGCGGTGCCGGGCGGGTCGCTGAACTCGTGGAGCGCGAAGTCGCGGTGGGGTCGAAGAGGTAGGGATGCGATGATATCGCATCCACTTGTCTCGAGGTAGGGGCGCGACTGCGTCGCGACCGTGCAGTATCTTGGTAGGGACGGCTCTCCGAGCCGTCCGTTCGCCAAGAGAGCTTCGAATCGAGATCGGCCCAACGGCGGGCTCGGAGAGCCCACCCTACCCAAGGCAGAGATGCACAACTCAAAGGGAAACCGGAGACCGGATGATTGGCTGGGGGTATTATAGTCCCAGCACCCTTTTCGGTTTCCGGTCTCCCTTTGTCTTTCCGCGAACGGACGCGACGCAGTGGCGCCCCTACCCATTAACCGCGCGCTTCCAAGTAAGCCTTCACTTCGCCGGCGAGTTTGTCGCTGAGGCCGGCGACTTCCGCGATCTCCGCGGCGGTGGCCTTGCGTAGTTTCTGGATGCTGCCGAAGTGTTCCAGCAGGGCGTCTTTGCGCTTAGGCCCGAGGCCAGGCATCTCGTCGAGCAGTGACTCGCGTAGCTTGCGGCTACGAAGCTCGGCGTTGAAGTCGTTGGCGAAGCGGTGGGCCTCATCGCGGATGCGCATCAGCAGGGCCAGTCCGACGTCATGACGCGGCAGCTTCAGTTCGCGGCCATCGGGGAAGACGATCGTCTCTTCGCGCTTGGCGAGGCCGATCAGCGGAGGCGGGACGAGGTCGTGTTCTTTGAAGGCCGCGAGCGCAGCGCCGACCTGGCCGAGACCGCCGTCGATGATGACGAGCTCGGGGAAAGCGCGGTGTTCTTCGTGCAAGCGGGTGTAGCGGCGGCCGACCACTTCCTGCATGGCCCGAAAATCGTCGTTGCCTTCGAACGATTTTATTTTGAAGCGACGATAGCCGGCTTTGTCGGCCCGGCCGTCCACAAAGCGCACCATCGAAGCGACGGCGAGCGTGCCTGAAATATGTGAAATATCAAAACACTCCGCCGTGGCGGGGGCGCGCGTCAGATTGAGCACGGCAGTGAGTGAGGCCAGCGCTTCGGATTCATCGCGCCGCGGGAGTGGATTGTCGCGCAAGAAGCGGCGGGACTTCTCCGTCGTGCGCTTCAAGGCATCGAGCAAGTCGCGCAAACTGGCGGCTTTTTCATAATCGCGGGCGGCCGCCGCCTCGCGCATGTCTGCTTCGACTTGTTCGGCCCACGCCACGGCTTTGCCATCAAGGAATGCACAGGCGGCGGTGACTCGGGCTCCGTATTCTTGGACCGTCACCTCGTTGGCGAACTTCTGGATTTCGGCCCGGGCGTCATCGTAAAGCTTCCATCGGCCGTCGGGAAGCAAGGCGGGCGAACTATCGGTGAGCAGGATCCCGAATTTCTTCTTCATCTCCGTCAGGGCGCGGCGGACGGCTTGCTGGTGAGGGAAGGGCCCAAAATAGCGGCAGGAGTCGCTGGTCCGGGCCCGGACGATGCGGAATTTGGGAATAGGGTCAGCGAGGTCGACCCGGACTTGGGGAAATTGTTTGTCGTCGCGGAAGAGGATATTCCATTTGGGACGCCAGCGTTTGATAAGTTTTCCCTCCAATAGGAGCGCTTCCGTCTCGGAGCGAACCTCATGCCATTCGAGGTCTTGGACGGTGTCCATCATCGCTGCCACCTTGGGCGTCATGCGCATCCGGGGCATAAAGTAGGAGGCGAGGCGCTTTTTGAGGTCTTTGGCCTTTCCAACATAAACGACCCCCCCGGCGACATCCTTCATCAGGTAGACGCCTGGGGTGTGAGGAGCCCGCCTGGCCTTCGCCTTGGGTGAAAGTTCTTCCCGGTCAGTTTGCATTTTTAATCTAGACTGATAACTCTGCACGGGTCGCCCCACCTCGCAAATGCAATCATGCCCTAATCGTCCCCGCCAAGTTCTTGTCATTAATGTCGGCGACGAGTTGTTAGACGGCATCCGCGAGAACGGACATTTGCTATGGTTGGGTGAACACTTGGCCCGCCGAGGTTTGCCGATTACGCGTTCCATCATCGTCCGCGATAACGCCGGCGAAATCGCGCGGGAAATTGGTGCCAGCTGGGGAGCCTATGATTTGGTCGTGACGACGGGAGGGATGGGTCCGACTTCGGATGATCACACCCGTGCCGCCGTGGCCGCGGCGCTGGGCGTTAAACTGGTGCATTCGGCTCCGGCGGAAGCCGCCCTGCGTCAACGTTTTAAACAAATCTCGCGCACCGTAGCGGAAGCCGATTTAAGCCAATGCTCGATCCTGGAGGGCGGAGAAATATTAACTAACCCCAACGGGACGGCGCCAGGAGTATTTTTCCATCGCGACGGAAGTACGCTCGTGATGTTGCCTGGTCCGGCCTTGGAGTTGAGGCCGATGTTTGAAAATGAAGTCGTGCCGCGTCTGCGTAACGTCGGCTGCGCTTGTGAAGGCGAAGCCTATGTGCAGGTGCGCACGTTCGGCCTCGGCGCCGTGCCGCTGGAGACCATCGTGCGGCCATTACTCGGCCCGGGTATGGTTCTGACTTTCGGGACCCATACCGGCGTGGTGGATGCCCGCATCGCCTCAGGCGGCAGTGGCGTCACCGCCGAACAACTTTGCGACGTCGCCCGTAAGGTCCGTGATGCCGTCGGGCACGACTTTGTTTGTACCGGCCATGCCAGCTTGGCTTCCATCGTGGTGGAGCAACTGCGGTGTATGGAAAAGACCGTCGCCTTGGCCGAGTCCTGCACGGGCGGATTACTTTCGAATGCTTTCACGGATGTTCCGGGAGCCTCCAAGGTTTTTGCGGGGTCGGCAGTTTGCTACGCCAATGATGCAAAGATGAACTTACTGGGGATTCCCGAATGCCTGCTGGTGCAGCATGGCGCGGTTTCGGCTGAATGCGCGGAGGCGATGGCCTCGGCGGCAGCGGAAAAATTTGGATCCGATTACGGCGTGGCGGTGACCGGTTTCGCGGGCCCAGATGGCGGGACGGCAGCCGACCCCGTGGGGACGGTTTACCTAGGCTATGCTTCGCCGAGCGGCGTCTGGTCGCGGCGGCTTTTCGTTTCCGGCGATCGCTTGCAGGTCAAAGTCCGGGCGGTGAATACCGCCCTGGATTGGATGCGACGTAATTTGCATAAATATTGCGTCGAGGATTTGATTCAGGGGGCTTGAGCCCAATCGTCGTTCCGACCCCCAGGTGTTTTTGGGGCATGTGAAGCACAAAGGATTGCCAGAACCCTCGTTGGGGCGAAATTAACCAGCGGATGCCAGCCTTCTTCGCCATCGTCGCCGGGAAAGACGAATACCTCGTCGACCAGGATGCCCGTGCTTTTTATGATAAGGCCAAGGCGGCGGCGGGTGCGGATGCGGAAGCGGAGGTGATTTCGGGTGCCATGATTAGGGTGGAAGACGCCCGCCCGATTGAAATCCAGTTCTCTGAATCGGTGAAGACACTTTCGATGTTCGGTGGCCGGCGCGTCATTTGGTTACGTAACTTTAATTGGGTTTCGGACTCCAAGCAGGCCAAATCGCCTGAGGTGAAGGAGAGCCTTGAAAATATCTTACAAATCGCGACGGAGGCTTCGGATGAGGTTTCGATTATTATTTCGGCGACACCTTATGACGGCCGTCGTAAGGACCTGACGGAACTAAAAAAGGTCGCGAACGAATTTGTCGTGCACGCGGCCGCCACCAAGGGGTTCTTCGACAAGACCGACTCGCAGGCCGACCTCCAAGAGGGCCTGGCCGTTAATCATTTAAAGTCATTAGGCGTAAAATTTGAACGCGGTGTGCCTGAGGCTATCATTGGTCGGGTGGGGCAGTCCACCCGGTTGGTCTTGGGGGAGTGCGAAAAACTAGCGACTTACGTAGGGGCGGGCGGCACCATCAAGGAGACGGATGTCCTTCTGCTGGTCCCGACTTTTGGTGAAGGTGATTTCTTCGAGCCCGTCGAGGCGCTGGCCATGCGTGACTTGAAATGGTCGCTGGCTGCGCTCGACCGTTATTTCTTCAACGAAGATTCAAGCCGGCCTTTGTTGGCAGCTCTGCAGAATCGCATCCGTCTACTTATCCAGATCCGTTGTCTCGTCGACTCGGGTGACTTTCGGGTCACGGAGGCGGGTTTGCCGAAGGGGCAATTCGAAACCGCCAGCGGGCGGCATGGGCCGACTTTTGGTTCGGCGGCCAAATCGAGCGCCAATCTCTTTTCCCAGAACGCTTGGTATATAAGTAATAAAGTGGCCCCGATGGCCGCCCGTTATTCTTTGGCTGAATTAGTCGACCTGCAATTGGCCTGCGGGGCTTGTTTCGATGCCTCGAATCGAGGGCAAGATGAGATCGCCATCCGGGCGATGTATATGCGGGCGCTTGCCGTCCGGCGTTCTCCCTGATACAAACTAAGACCTTTCCGATGGAACAAGATATCGTCCCCAACGTCCTCGCCGATCGCTACGCTTCGCCTGCGATGAAAGCCATCTGGTCCATCCGCGGCCGCGTGGTCCTCGAACGAGAATATTGGATTGCCGTCATGAAGGCCCAGAGCGACCTCGGCTTGGAGATCCCCGCCGCCGCCCTGAAGGCTTACGAAGACGTCAAAGATCAGGTGAACTTCGAATCCATCCGCGTCCGCGAAGAAGAAACCCGGCACGACGTCAAGGCACGTATCGATGAGTTCTGCGCCCTTGCCGGCTTTCAGCACGTCCACAAAGGACTGACTAGCCGGGATCTCACGGAGTCCGTAGAGCAGCTACAGGTTTTCCGTTCTCTGCAACTGATCCGCTCGAAATACGTCGCCGCCTTGTCGGCCTTGGCTCGTCGGGCTCAGTTGGATCGCGATGTTTTGATTGCCGCTCGGACGCACAACGTCGCCGCGCAACCGACCACGGTGGGGAAGCGTTGGGCGATGTTTGGCGAAGAATGCCTGCGCGGCGTGGCACAATTGGACGGTGCCCTGCATGATTTTGCCGCACGCGGACTAAAGGGCGCGGTCGGTACGCAGCTTGATCAACTCACGCTCTTTGGGGGCGATGCGGCGAAGGTCGCCGGCTTGGAAGCCCGTGTCTTGGTGCACCTTTGCATTCCGCATGCGCTCGGCGCGGTCGGGCAGGTTTACCCGCGCTCGATGGACTTTGAAGTTGTCTCGGCTCTTTTATCGGCAGCCTCGGGGCCGTCTTCTTTCGCCAAGACCTTGCGCTTGATGGCCGGTCATGAGCTGGCGAGCGAAGGCTTCTTGCCTGGCCAAGTGGGCTCTTCGGCGATGCCACACAAGATGAATGCCCGCACCTGCGAGCGCATCAATGGCTTCCATATTATTCTTCGCGGTCACGTGGCCATGGCCGCTTCGTTGTCCGGCGACC
>JAPLTU010000031.1 GCA_026397965.1 Verrucomicrobiota bacterium
CGCCAGTCCATCGCCGCCCTCAAGGCCGGTAAGCACGTGGCCTGCACCGTCCCGATGGCCACGTCCATCGCCGAGTGCGAAGAGATCGTGAAGTTGGTCAAGGCCACGGGCCTGCGCTACATGATGATGGAGACGGTCGTCTACGCGCGCGAATTCCTCTTCGTGAAGGAGATGTACGACAACGGTGAACTCGGTCGTCTGCAGTTCCTCCAAGCCTCCCACCAACAGGATATGGAAGGCTGGCCTGGCTACTGGCCTGGCCTCCCACCCATGTACTACGCCACGCACTGCGTCGGGCCCATGCTCGCCCTGACCCAAGCTGACGCCGAGTATGTCTCGTGCTTCGGTTCCGGCCGTATCGCCGAGGACATGATCCCCATCTACAACTCGCCCTTCGCGGTCGAGACGGCTCATATCAAATTCCACAAGTCCGACGTCTCCGCGCGCATCATCCGCTCGCTCTTCGACACGGCCCGCCAATACCGCGAGTCGATTGACGTGTACGGTTCCAAGAAGTCCTTCGAGTGGCCGCTCGTTGAAGGCGAAGAGCCCGTCATCCACACGGCGAAGAAGGCCGAGCCAGAAATCCCGCAGAAGGTGAAGGTACCTGACTACGCGCACCGTCTGCCGAAGGAAATCCAGCGTTTCACGACCAAGGGCGTCTACGGCGAAGGCGAAGACCACTTATCCTTCACGCAGGGCGGCGGCCACGGTGGCTCTCACCCGCACTTGGCGAACGAGTTCATTCAAGCGCTCCTCACCGGACGCGAACCGTTCCCGAACGCGCGCCAATCCGCTAACTGGACCTGCACGGGCATCCTCGCCCACGAGTCCGCGCTGGCCGGCGGCGAAATCCGCAAGCTCCCCGCCTTTACGTTGCCGGGCTAAGTCGTGATCAGTTGAAACGACGTAAAAAAGGCGGCCACCCGGCCGTCTTTTTTATTGGGCAGGGACAGCACCACGTGCTGTCCTCATTGCCTTAAGGTAGGGTTGGCACTGCGTGCCAACCTAGTTGCCTCCCTAGGTCGGTACGCAGTCCCGACCCTACCCGATACAACCGCAGCACTCTGTACCTCACCTTTGCACAGGCCTTAGGCCGATTGGCACATTTGCACATTTCTTCCTCACCGCTTCGCCTAAGGCCTCTTCCCTCTTGTCACCGCATTACGGTAATGCAGTATTACGGCATGACCTACACTTTACCTGTCAGCAAGCGCGGCACACTCACGCTCCCGCCCGAACTACGCCGGCGCCTCAAGCTCGACCAGGTAGCCTCGCCTCTGGTCATCGTCGAAGAACGCGACGGCGGGCTCTTTCTTCAGTCTGCCGTGGCCATGCCTATTCGCGATATCCCCAAGGCGACCATCCGCCAGTGGGTACTCAACGATGAAGCCGACGCTAAAGCCCTCAAAGCCTTCCGCCGTAAGAAGTGAGGCTATTCATGGACTCGAGCGTGCTGCTGGCGGCGGCGGGCTCGGCGACAGGGGCTTCACGTCTTCTTATCACCTCCGCTAAAGCGGAAGGCTGGGACTTGGTGACGTCTGACTACTGCCTCCGCGAAACAGGACATAACCTACCTAAACTTGGCGGCTCCGGGCTACGCGCGTGGAGTACCATCATTCGTCCTGCCCTCACCATTCATGGCACCCACTTCGTTCTAGATCGCCCCTTGGCCTACCGTGCCGTCAAAGACCGCCCAGTGGTCATCTCGGCCTTAACACTGCACGCGGATTTCCTCCTCATCCTCGACCGCGACGACTTTCACGACCTACTTGGAGACTCCGTCTACGGCCTCCCCATCCGCACTCCGGGTGAGTTCTTGCGCACAAGGTAGGGACAGCACCACGTGCGGTCCTAATTGCCTCCCTAGGTCGGTACGCAGTCCCGACCCTACCTGATACAACCGCAGCACTCTGTACCTCACCTTTGCACTTTTGCACAGGCCGTAGGCCGATTTGCACCTTTGCACCTTTCTTCCCCTCACTCTGTACTCCGTAATCAGCACTACGGCAGCACGTGGTGCGGACCTAGTGCTGATTCATCGAAGAGAAGTCTGCGACCCAGAGCACATAAGCGAGGAAGGCGACCCACAGGAAGGTAGTAACGAATACGACCCACGCCCACGCGCGTAGGCCGCGCGAACCAGCCTCACCACGACTCGCCCAAAGAAACAAGGCGCTCGCCACACCGGCGATCGGCACGGCGAGAAAGGTCTGCACCAGATGAATTGGGCGCTGACTCCAGCCAAAGCGCTCGGCCAACCAGAGCCACGGCATACAGGCCAAGCTCAGGCCCGCCGCAACTAGGAAGACCCAGCGGTAATAATCTACAGCACGGCGCATCATCGCACGAACCTAGCCCAAAGCAGCACTCCCGCAATCTCCGAGGCAGCCTAACTATCTCTCGCGAGCTACGCTCGCGGGTAGGGACACGCACTCCGCTTATGAAGGTAGGGTTGGCACTGCGTGCCAACCTAGTTGCCTGCCAGGTCGGGACACAGTCCCGACCCTACCCAACGCAGGCACGGCGAAGCCCGCGCTCCATAACCTTTCATTAATAATAATATCGAATCGGCTCAGAATCCGACTGAAACTTTCCCTGCCCCGCCCTGTCTCCCCAACAAGGATACCCCCTGTCCTCGACCCTGCCTCCCTTCCGTTCCCCGGCCCCCCTTCTTAAACTCCCTTTGCTCTCTTAAATTTACCTCCTTTTTGCACAGGCCACCGGCCGATTTGCACTTTTGCACTGCTGCTAACTTCTTCCCCTATCCCCCATCCCCTACCCCCTTCAAACACCCATGCCCCGCTTACCCCTCCTCGCCGCCGCCTGCCTGGCCGTACTCTCCTCACCCGTCTCCACGTTCGCTGAAGCCCAGTGGATCTGGACCGCTAAGAATAACGTGACCAACCAGCAAACGTGGGCTCGCACGGTCATCGACCTCAAGGAGGTCCCCGCGAAGGCCACGTTGCTCGCCTCCGCCGACAACCACATCGAGGTGTGGGTCAATGGTCAGCCCGCCGGGAAATCCGATGAGTGGGCCGAAGCCGCCCAGACCGATGTCACCAAGTTCCTGAAGCCCGGCCGTAATACCATCTCCGTCCTCGCCCGTAATGATGGCGGGATCGCCGCCCTCGTGGTTCGCTTGGAGTCCGGCAAGGTCGTGCTCAGCGAATCCAACGCCGCTTGGCGCGTGACCAATGCAAAGCCCGACGCGAAATGGCAGACGGCGGAGTTCGACGATGCGAAGTGGGAAAAGGCCACTGTGGTGAAGCCGCTCGGCGAAGAGCCGTGGGGTAATGTCTTTGGCGGCGCTGCTGGTAAAACGGCCGGCGCTGGTAAGCGCGGTTCCGCTGGCTCCGTCGCCGCCGCTGATTCGCTGATCCTCCAGCCGGGCTTCAAGGCCGAGCTGCTCTACACCGTCCCGAAGTCCGAACAGGGTTCCTGGGTTTCACTCGCAGTCACGCCCACCGGCGATCTGGTCGCCGGCGACCAAGGGGGCGTGCTTTGGCACGTGTCCCTCAAGGACCCCGCCAAACTGACCATCACCAAAATTGATACGAAGGCCATCGGTTGCCACGGGCTGCTCTTCGCCCACGGCGCGCTCTACGCGTGCACGAGCGAAAAGGGCAAGGGTGACATCTGGCGCCTCCGCGACGTCAAGGGCGACGGCACTTACGCTGAGCAGACTTTGATTCGGTCGCTCAAGGGCTCTGGCGAACACGGCCCCCACCAACTGGTCCTCGACCGCGATGGCTCGATCCTCGTGGTCGGCGGTAACCATACTAAGTTGCCCGATGATGAAAAGCCCGGCGCACCCGTTAAGCGTTACGACGAAGATGACTTGCTGAAGAAGTTCGAAGACGCCAACGGCCACGCATCCGGCATTAAGGCTGTCGGCGGCTGGATCGCCCGCATGGACAAGGACGGCAAGGACTGGGTCCGCGTGACGGCGTCCTTCCGTAATCCCTACGATTGTTCCATCGCGCCAGACGGCGATATCTTCACCTACGATTCCGACATGGAATGGGACATGGGCGCTCCATGGTACCGCCCAACGCGTATCTACCTCTGCACGCCCGGTGGCGAGCTGGGTTGGCGCTCCGGCGCCAGCAATAATACGCTCGCGACGCTCGACATGCAGCCTGCGCTGGTCGATGTGGGCCCTGGTTCCCCCACCGGAACGGCCATGGGCACGGGTGCTAAATTCCCCGCCGCTTACCAACGCACGTTCTACGCCTGCGATTGGACTTTCGCCACGCTCTACGCGATTCACCTAACGCCGGAAGGCGGCGGCTGGAAGGCCCGCAAGGAGGTCTTTGCGGCCGGTCGTCCGTTCTCCGTGACCGATGTCGTCATCCGCCCGCAGGACGGCCACATGTACGTGACTATCGGTGGCCGCGGTGGCCAGTCCGCCCTCTACCGCATCACCTACCAAGGCACGGAATCCACAGCGCCCGCCGCTTGGTTCCCAGCGACACCGGAACAGAAGTTGCGTCGTGAACTCGAAGCCCTCCGCGATGTCGCGCCTTCCTCCGCCGCCCTCGCCAAAGCTTGGCCACTCATGGGTCACCCTGACCTGTGGGTCCGCTTCGCCGCCCGCATCGCGGTCGAACACCAACCCGTCGCCGCTTGGCGCGCCCAAGTGAAGCCCGACGCCAACATCGACCTCGCACTCAATGCCGCCGTAGCCCTCGCCCGTTGCGGCACCAAGGATGACCTCGCCGCCATCGTTGCCGCCGCCGAAGCTGCCGCCAAGTCTAAGGACCTGCGTCAGCAGCAGGATCGTCAGCGTATCTTCCAAGTGGCGTTCTCGCGTCATGGACGCCCTGACGACGCCACCGCAGGCCGCCTCGGCAAGGACGCCGCCATCCGCCTGCCATCAGGTAACGATGCCTACGATCGACAGCTTGCCCAGCTCGCCATCTTCCTCGGTGAACCATCGGCCCCCGCCCGCGTGCTCCAGGCCATGAAGGTCGCCCAAGCAGGCCCAGCCGTTATCGCCGATCCAGAAATCATCGCCCGCAGCCCAGGTTATTCGACTGCGGTACGCGCATCCATGGCCGTCACGCCTGCCTCCACCCGCATCGGCTTGGCCGTCTACCTAGCCCGTGCCACCCATGGCTGGACGCCCGAGCTCCGTAAGCAATTCTTCGGCTACCTCGATGAACTCGGCCAGGCCGAAGGCGGTCATTCGCTGAAAGGCTTCGTTCGCAACATCCGCAAAGAAGCCCTCGCCGAAGCGCCGGAAGCCGAACGCGCCGAACTGGAAAAGATCGCACCGACCACCGCACGAAAGCCGGCCGCACCGATTCCGACCGCCGCCGGCCCTGGCCGCCTTTGGACCCACGCTGAAGCGCTTAAGGCCTGGGATGGCGCCAAAGCCGGCAAGTCACTTGATTTCGAGAACGGTCAAAAAATGTTCTCCGCTGCCCTTTGTTCGCAATGCCACCGCGTCGGCGCAAATGGCGGAGCCCAAGGCCCTGACCTCAGCGGCGTCGGCTCGCGTACGGCTCCGGCCGATATCTTGACGAGCGTCATCGACCCCAGCGCCGTCGTTTCGGATCAGTATAGCAACTCGGTCATCACGCGCGTCGATGGCGGGAAAATTATCGGGCGAATTTTAAATGAAGAAGGAGATAAGCTTCAGCTCGCGGTCAATCCCTTCGACCCCTCGGTCCAGATTTCAATCAACCGATCGGACATCCAGGCCATCGATCGTTCGAACGTCAGCCCCATGCCTGTCGGGCTCATCAACTCCTTGAATGCCGCAGAAGTCGCCGACCTCATGGCCTACCTCATCTCCGGCGCCAATCCGAAGGATAAGATGTACGCGAAGTAAGCGCAAACCCCAGGGCTAGGACAGCACCTCGTCCTGTCCTAGGAGGGCGGCTTCGGCCGCCCTTTTTGTTTGCACCCTCAATCGGGTAGGGACGGCTCTACGAGCCGTCCGTTCGCGGACAGAGCTGCGCCCCTCGGGCGACTTACTATTCTCGATCTGGCCAACGGCGGGTTGGGGACAACCCGCCCTACCCTGAGACACGCCCCGCAGGTAGGGGCAGCACCGCGTGCTGCCCTAGCAGGGCGAATCAAGGTAAGAGCACGATGCATCATGAGGGCGCGACGCCACGACCCACCCTTCGGCCGCCCTGAGGCGGCCTGATTCATTAGATGCCTTCGGATAACCCCCATTACCCCGCTGCCCTGCAGCCCTTTGGCGTTTAATTCTTGCCCGCCCGCCATCCAGGGACTTCCTCAACAGTCCTGGATAGGAGAGGTGGCAGAGTGGTCGATTGCGTCTGATTCGAAATCAGATGTACCGCAAGGTACCGGGGGTTCGAATCCCTTCCTCTCCGCCAGGACACTTTCATCAACCCCAAGCAAAAGAGTCACGATGTCCTCCTTTAAATCCGTCCCCGTGAAATTCTTTTGGTTCCTCGGCCTGCAGGCGGTCATGACGGTCGCCTTGTTCGCCGCCGATGAAGCACGGCAGAAGGCAGCCGAATATCAAAGCAAGGGGTACAATGTCCTGTTCATCGCCGTCGATGACATGAACGACTGGGTGGGCTGCCTGGGCGGCAATCCGCAGGCCATCACCCCCAACATGGATCGACTGGCTAAGGAAAAAGGTGTCGTCCTGAACAAGGCCTATTGCCCCTCCACGGTCTGCTGCCCAAGCCGTTCGGCCATCCTGACTGGCAAGCAGCCGGCATCGACTGGCGTCTACGGCAATCGGCAGAACCTGAAGAACGCACCGAAGGCGAAGGATGTCGTGACACTGCCGGAATACTTCGCCAAGCACGGCTATCACACTCTCTCCACGGGGAAAGTCTTCCATAAGCACCCGACCGCGAAAGGGATGGACGAAGGACAGTGGGCGTTCAAAGAGTTCGTGGACGCTGGCGGCAACAACGGCGGCATGCTCTGGTCAGAATCTCCCGCCGCCCTGAAGGAATCGGCAAGCGAAAAGGCCACGAAAGAAAAAGGTGAAGAATTCCGGTGGGGGGCGGTCGCCGCTCCCATTGAACAGACCAAAGATTATGTCTCCAGCAAATGGGCCGCCGATCAACTCAAGCGCGACTTCGACGGCAAGCCGTTTTTCCTGGCCCTCGGTATCTCCAAGCCACATTTGCCCTGGGAAGTCCCGCAGCAGTTTTTCGACCTCTATCCCTTGGATAAATTCAAGACCGTCGAGATCTTCCGCGACGACTTGAAGGACATCACGAACAAGGAGGGCAAGGAGCTGTTCTCGGCTGATCCGCGCTTCCTGGCCGCCGACAAGGCGAACATGCACAAGCAGGCCCAGCGCGCCTACCTCGCGAACATCAGTTACGCCGACCACTGCCTCGGCGTCGTCTTCGACGCCCTGGCCAAGAGCAAATACGCCGACAATACCATCATCATGGTCTGGGGCGACCATGGCTGGCACCTCAGCGAGAAACTCAAATACGGTAAGACCGATCTCTGGGAAGAGTCGGACCGGGTTCCTTTTATCGTGAGCGTGCCGGGCGTGACCAAAGCGGGGCTGAAAAGTGAGGCCGTGGTCAACCTACTCGACATGTACCCGACGCTGATCGAGCTTTGCGGCCTGCCCGCCAACCCCGAGAACGAGGGGCGCAGTTTCGCGCCCTTGCTGAAGGATCCGACCCTGGACTGGAACCACCCCACGCTGACGACTTACAACTGCGGGAACCATTCCGTCACCGACGGCCGATACCGCTTCACGTATTACGGCGCGAAAGGCGGCGCCGAGGAACTATACGACCATTCGGCCGACCCACTCGAGCATCAGAACCTAGCCGCTCAGCCAGAATACAAAGCGATCATGGAGAGACTGCGCCTGGTTATGCCGAAGCACAATGAACCGGATTCGCCGGTCAATAATCTGAGCCCGGAGGAGAAGAAGGAGATGGCGAAAAATGGACGGAAAGGGAAAAGAGCGGAAGCGGATACCGACAAATAAAGTAGCGGCGGCGGACGGCGACGACAACGTCGCTGGATTCAGAGACACGTTAACACCTTGCTTGGGTCTCCGCGTTCCTATCTCCCCAGCCGGAACTCCGGCCCCTTCTTCACCGCATCGCCCGCACCTCGTTCGGCGTCAAATCGCCCGAACGGCCTTGCACGACCGTCGGCTTACCGATGGTGAGTTCATCGGCGTCAGGCGGAGGATTGCCGCCGCTCCGCAACCATTCGACCATCTTAGATTGTCCGCCCGAAGCAGCCACGCATCGGGCGAAGATCGGCTGCGGCTCAATCTCGGTGGAGAAGAGGTAAAGGCGTGGGCCGCGGCCGGATTTCGCCCCCGCGAACGCATTGACCAGTTCATCTTCCCAATGCTTCTCGGCGGGCTTCCGGTCGTCGGTCGGCAAACGAGAGCGGACGCTGTCACAATAGATAATCGTGGCGTCACGCGTCGAATAGCTGGCAGACTTATCGCCCTTCGGGCTGCGATATTGGGTCACGCCGTCCTGAAAGTCGGAGAAGATGACCAAGCCGTCGTAAGCGCGCTCATTGCGCATGATGTCGATCCACGCGCCCACGCAACCCGTCTTGAAATTATCATCATATTGTTTAAAGATTCGCTTACCGTTCGCGGTGAGTTTTTCCGGGTCAGTGGTCTTGGCTGGGGGCGCGCCGGTCCGTCCGGTCGTGCCTTTGTAGCGAGAACCGCCGATAATCACGTCGTCTTTCACATTGGTCCAAACTCCGGAATACATGAAGATATCAGCCGTGGGAAACTGCTTACGGATTTCGGATTCCACTCGATCAAGATAACGGGCCATCGATTTCGAGGCGTCCATAAAGACCGCGACTTTAGTCGCGACGATATGGGCGCCCATCACGGGCTTGCCGACGAAATTACGCGTGCCGCCGACGCCCAGGCCCTTCCCGGAGCCGATGCCGCCGCCCGAACCCCCGCCAAAGCCCTTCGAGGATGTGCCCGAAAGTTTAGAAGATAAGGCATCAGGCATCACCGCACTCACCCGCAAATCAGGTAAGGCGATTTTGGCGTCGGTGCTCTTGGTGGTAATACGAGCGACTTTTTTCGCGTGCGTCTTTTCTTTCTTCGCCTGCAAGTTGTGTTCGACGATCTTGGCCCTTTCGCCGGCAGCCCCGCCGCCCGCGCCAGTGGCGATGTATACAGCCTGACTGGCCGCTTTATCCGTAAATGCGGAGATCACCCAGAGGAAAGCGACAATCAGCAGGAAGAAATGAATCGCGACGGAAATGATCAACCCCCGGCTGCTGATTACTCGGGTCAGCCAATATCTAAAAATTTCGCCTATGCCCAATTTGCGCAAAGAGGGCGGCGGCGGCACGTCCGTAGGTCTGGGCCGTAACAGGCTATTCTCATCAACACTCATCGCGTAGTGTCCGACTTTTGCAGGGGGGCCAAAACCCACAATCTCCATAGCCAGCCGATGCCAAACCGTCACCTGCCCGTAACTTATGAAGCGTTAACTTTAACCTTTTCTTGAAATTGCCCGCTAATCCGTTGGCACAATCGAATCGCACGCGGAGATCAAACCATCGAGACTAAATAACGGCGCGCGGACTAACGGCCGAAGCCGCTCTTTTACCCTCTGGCCGTTATCTCAATCTTGACGGTCCGCCGCATCGTTCGGATTTGGCTCCACGATTACGACTTGGCAGTTCCATCCCAATTCTTTGAGGACGCGCTGCAATGCTGCCAACGTCGCGTAATCGGGCGCGGTCGCCGCGACATAGGTGTCATTCCCCGGACAAGCGCCGTCGTAGAAATCAATCGATCCGACTTCGCTGACGTCAGCGAGGCTTACCTGAGTTCCTTGTTCGTCAAGCGCATCAAAGAGCCCCTGCAAATAGGGCACGGCCTGAGCGCCCGGGCAGCTGTGGCGATACCAATCCATCTCGTGCTCTTCTTCCCGCTCTCGCCGCTCTGAGGCTCGCTCCTCGTCCCATTCCTCCCGGGCGGCTTCAACCCTCTCCTTAAAATCTGCTTTCGATTCGTCGTCCTCCTGCTCGTGCTCCGATTCGTCAAAGGATTCATCATCGTCATCTTCGAACTTCGGAACCTCATCATATTTCGTGCCATTCAGGCAGAGCTCAAAATAGCCTGCCCCTTCAATCCAGAAGGCATTCAGAACCTGGGTACCCTTTTTTCTCTTTTTGCCCGACACGTCGGGCAGCTGTTTACCGTCCGTCGCCGCTTTCGTCTCCGCCACTCGCTTGCACCAGTCATCGGCGAAGAGGGCGAGGCCGCCCAGGGTGATGTTCTTCAGGAATTCGCGACGGTTGTAACTCATAGTAGAATAATTCTACTATTTTAGCCCGGTTTGTCTAGGGGGCCACCGGTCATAGTCTGACATAGGGGTCTTCCGGATCTGCCGCCCCCCGAAGAAGGGTAAAATATTACCAGCCTGCCGCCCGGCCTTCGTGTGAGCGCGGGTCATGGGCGCCGAGGAAGGGACCGCCGGCCTCAGGCTGGCCTACCGCTTGAGTCGAACCGATGAATTCAACTTCGTTAAGTACATGCCCTCGCCGGCGGAGATCTGCCTTCATCGCTTCCGGCATAGCCTTCTCGATGCGAAGTTCATCGGGACTCCACTGCTGATGGAAACGTGGACGGGCCAAAGCCTGCGCCGGGGTATCACCTTCATCCAAGATATGTAGGATCGAAAGTAACGTCTGGGAAATAATTGTCGGGCCGCCGGCCGCACCGATGGCCAAGATCGGACGCTGCCCTTCGAAGACGATCGTAGGCGACATACTGGAGAGCGGCCGCTTACCTGGCGCCGGCAGATTGGCCTCGGCTCCGACCAGACCAAAGGCGTTGGGCGCGCCAGGCTCGGCGGCGAAATCGTCCATTTCATTATTCAACACGACACCCATCCCTGGCACGACGACCTTGGAGCCGTAGGAAGTATTGATGGTCGAAGTGCACGCTACCCAATTGCCCGCCGCATCGGCCGACGAAAAATGCGTGGTGTGCTTTTCGAAGACATGTTCATCCGCGCGCGGCGGCGTGCCGTGGTCCTTGACCTTCGTGACCTTGGTAACTTCGATCTTCGCGGCGAGGCTCTGGCCATAGTCCTTGTCGGCCAGCCCGCGCGGCACCTTGGTGAACGCCGGATCGCCCAACCAGAATGCCCGATCCGCGAAGGCGAGCTTCATGGCCTCGGCGATGACGTGGACGGAATCCTCAGACTTTACCGGCCCCTTGGCCTCGAGGATGTTCAGGATCTGCGCGACATGCACGCCGCCGGAACTGGGCGGAGGCATGCCGACGATGCGGTGCCCATGATAAGTCGTCTCGAGGGGAGTCCGCCGCTTAATCGCATACGCCGCGAAATCTGCCTCCGTGATCAGCCCGCCGTTCTCGCGCATCCACTTGGCCGTGGCCTGGGCGAACGGGCCGCGATAAAACCAATCTGGTCCGCCAGCACCGAGCGCGCGCAACGCTTTCGCTAAGTCGGGCTGCTTGTGCATTTCGCCTTCTTGCAGAGGCGTCCCATCAGCATGCAGAAAAATGGCGCGGGAGGCCGGGAACTTGGCGAGATTGCCGGCGACGCTCGCCAACCGCGATGCATAAGCGCGTGGCACCGGAAAGCCCTGCTCGGCGATCTTTGCCGCCGCTTCGCAATGGTAACTCCACGGTAATTTTCCGTAACGCGTCACGGCCTCGTAGAAGACGGCCACCTGTCCAGGCACCGCCACCGCCAGGGCACCCGTGCGGCTGAGTTCTGGTACGGCATGACCGTTGCGCACAAACATATCGGCGGTCGCGGTCGCGGGGGCGGTCTCCCTCCCGTCGAGGGCGACGATTTCACCATCCGGCCGTCGGATCAACATGAAGCAACCGCCGCCGATGCCGGAATTATGACTGTCAACGACGCCCAGCACCAAGCCTGTCACCACGGCCGCGTCAACCGCGTTGCCACCCTGCCGCATCGCCTCGACCCCGGCCTCGCTTGCCAGATGATGCACGGCCGCGACCATGCCTTGGCGGCATTCTTCTGCCGCCTGGCCGCCGATGGCCAGCAGCATAATTACGAATAGGGGCAGTCGCTTCATCTGCCCATCTTAGCCCCCCCCACCTCTTCTGCAATACTGAGGCTGAGGCTGAGGCTTCTCACCCCTCACTGCCTGCACCTCGGCCTGGCTGACTGGTCGCTAAGCCATCGTACAAAAGGACCCTGAGCCGAGACGGAAGCAAACCTTGTGAATGCGGCGAAGGCTGATACGCCTATCGGCTCGCCTTGAAAACCGCCCTCATCCTTTTCTCCGCCCTGTCCTTTCTGGGCTACGGCTTAGGCTGTTTCTTCTCAAGCTACTTCCAGCAGGAATTCCGGCGGTATCAGCTGAGTGCCCAGTGCAAGCTCGTCGGCATCCTCCAGTGTAGCGCGTCCTTTGGGCTGGTTGCAGGATTCCGCGAACCCAGGCTGGGCCAAGCGGCCGCCGCCGGGCTGGCCTTGATGATGCTAGTCGCCCTCGGTGTCCGACTACGCATCCGCGACAGTCTGCTGCAGATGCTACCTGCGCTCGGCTACCTCGGACTCAACGCCTATCTTTACTTCGCCGGCTTCTGAAGCCTACTCAGAGTAGGATAATAGCCACGCACATCGCCAATACGGCGAGAGACGGAACAGCCTTGATTGCCGCGTCCTTGACCTTCAAGTGCATAACGAACGCGCCCACCATGATCAGCCCTAAGGCGAACGCTGCCGGCTGCGCGAGTGCCGGCTTCCACAGGGAAAGCAGAAGCGCTGTCGCCAAGCCGACCTTGGTCACGCCGATGACAGCAAAGACCCAGGCGGGCAGGCCATAAACTGCGAATTCCTCGCGCAAAGTCTTTGCACCTTGGCCGCGGTACGGAGTCTGCTTATCGCGGCGCAGGACCCAAACATTCAGAATACCCAAAGAAACGATGAGGGTAAGAGCGATGTGGAGATAATTCATGAAGGAGAGCCGACAGTGCTGCCGACACCCCTATTGAACTACGCCCATCCCTCTTTCGCTACCTTAATCGCCTTCGCCATGATGTTTAGGCGGAGCGGGCTTTCACTTCGTAAGCGTGGGCGATCATGCCGTGCTTGACGTCCTTGGTCTCGTCCTTCGGGAGGAACGAGCGGACATATTCCACTTTCACGTTCGCGGGCGTGACGCTCACGCGCACATAGCCAGCGCTGGGGAGTTTCTTGCCAGTCTCGTAACGCTCTTCGTTATAGGCGATGTAGCCGTGGTCCGAAGGCATCGGTAACTCCTGATAGATGATTCCGTCCTTCTCCTGCTGGCAGTAGAGGTGGTCGTGACCTTGGAAAAAGATGCTAACCTTGTGCTTCACCATCAACTGATGGATTGGCAGCTCCCAACCCGGGCGTTTCTCCTTGAAGGTACCGTCGCCCCGCTTGCCCTGGCCGCCCCACTCATACTGGTCGGCTTCGTCGACGCCGCCGCGGCCGGAGCCAAGGACGTGGTGGGCGAAAACGAACTTATGCTTCGCCTTACTCATCTCGAGGGTCTTCTTGAGCCAGTGGTATTGAGCGTCGCCGATGCTTCTACCCCACCAATCGCTGTTCTTCTTTTCCTCGCCGCCTTTGCCGCCGAAGGCGCTATCAACGAGCGACGGCGAGTGCCAATAATTATCCAGCAAAATGAAGAGCGCATCGCCCCAGGTCCAGGCGCAGTAACTCTTGAGTGCGCCGATATCCTTGAATGTTTCGGCGTTACCGCTGTAGATGCCTTCGTTGCCGACGGTCGGGTAGAGCGAATTGCGGGCCTTCTGCACGCCGACCGCGACATCGTGGCGTTCATCCTTCTGCGAGAAGTTGAAGAGCGAACCCTGCTCGTGGTTGCCGTTCATCAGGAAGACCTGGCCGACCGAACCGACGAGGCCGAGGAACGGGCGCTGAAGAAGGTAAGGAATCTGGCAGTTGGCGTCAGTGATGGTACGTATGCGCTCAACCGAAAAATCGTCGCCGATGCAGATATGGAAGTCCGGCTTGTCGGCGGCCGCGGTGACGAGCGTCCGCGCATAGAGGTCCGGATGGCTCGACTGCGGCCGCTCCGGGTGAGAGTCGCCTTGAATCGTAAAGACGAAGGAAGCGCCCGGGGTGCGCTGCGTCGCAAAGCGGGCCTCGACGCGCTGCGTGAAACTGCCAGCTCCCGGCTTACGATGGTTCAATCGGTAAAAATATTCCGTATTCGGAGCCAAGCCATCGATCACGATTTCCGTAGCCTTACCGGCGGCGAGTAACGTCATCGCCGTTTTCTTCACGTACTTGCCCTTCGCCGTCCCGATTTCAAGAAAAGCTTCGGTTGCCTCTTTGGGCACTAAACTCGCCGTGATGGCTTTGTCCGTGGCACGCCCGAAGATCAGTGAGACCTTGGCGAATTCGGCCAGGGACGCTGGTAACACATACTCGCCTTGGAACGAAGGGCCACGGGCTTTCGACGAATCGTCGCCGCCGCCCTTGCCCCCTTTGCCGCCTTTACCCTTCTTCTCCTGAGCAGAAAGCGGCGAAGATAAAAGCGTCCAGCCAAACGTCGCCGCCATCAGACCGAGGAACTCGCGCCGCACGAGACCGGAAAATTCTGCAACGGGTCGGTAGAACGGATTAAGGCGTTCGCCTTTGGTTTCGGAAGATGACTCGGGCAGACTCATAGGGGTAAGGTTAAAAATGAAACCCCACGGCAGAAAGACAAGTTTCACGCATCGTGATTCTAGGCGTTTTATTTGCTTAATCTCATCTTAAGATTAGCCAAATGCGGTGCGCTTTCGCCATCGTGTCGGTTTTATCTTAGCAAAGAGCATGCCCGAACTAAGCCGCAAGCATTACCCACGCTTTGCTAACCGCTCGAAAACTATTCTTAGGTTAATCGCTTCAATTCACCCGTGCTATCTCCAAACTGAACGTCGCGGATGTCCATGCGGTTTAACATGCTGACCCAGAGATTATTAATCGGCGTCTCCTTCTGGTACACGATATGCCGACCCTGCCGAATGGTACCGCAACCCCGACCCGCAAGTAAGACGGGCAAGTCATCGTGATTATGACGGTCGCCATCGCCGTTACCGCTGCCGTAGACGATCATCGAATGGTCCAGCAGGTTGCCATCCCCTTCCTTGACTGATTTCAAGCGGGCCAGGAAATACGCCAGGTGGGTCGAGTGGAATTTATTGATGTCCTGAATCTTCGAAAGCTTCGCGGCATCGTTGCCGTGGTGCGAAAGGTTGTGGTGCCCTTCGCGGACATTGATGAAGGGGTATGATCGATTGCTGCCCTCGTTCGCAAAGACAAACGAACAGATGCGGGTGGTGTCCGTTTGGAACGCCAACACGACCAAGTCCGCCAAGAGCTTAAGGTGCTCGGCATAGCTTTCCGGAATACCTTTCGGCATCCGGGCACCGGGCGGAAGCTGGGGCTTACCCATCGTTCCGGATTTAAGGATACGTAATTCGAGCTCCCGTACCGCCGTAAAATATTCGTCGAGCTTCCGCTGGTCTTGGACACCCAGCCGGATGTTAAGTTCGCGGAAGTCGTCGCGCACCGCATCGAGGACGCTCTTTCGCTGCGATTCGCGCTGGGCTCGCTCGACCGTCGTACCGGAACCAAAAAGCCGCTCAAAGATTAGGGCGGGGTTCACTTCTTTGGGCATTGGCTGCGAAGCGGAACGCCAAGAAAGATTAGATTCGTAGATGCAACTGTAGCCCGAGTCGCAACCGCCGGCGAGTTTACTGGCGTCGGCACCGATTTCCAAAGAAGCTAAGCGGGTGCGATCGCCCATGCGCGAAGCGGCCAGCTGGTCGGCCGAGATGCCCACGCGGATATTCGCGCCGTCGGTCTTCCGTGGCTGCGCGCCGGTCAGATAGGCGCTCATCGCTCGAGCGTGGTCGCCGCCGCCGTCGCCATGGGAACGTGCCTTATCGGAGGTCAATCCGGTCAAGATCGAAAAGTCGTTCTTCAAGTCAGCCAAGGGCTCAAGAATCGGAGGCAGTTTAGAGGGCAGCACGCCATCGGAGGTGGCAGACCGATTGACGCGCCAGCCGTCCATGTTCACGCCGTTTGGCACATAAATATAGGCCATGCGATTAGGCGCGGCCTTGGCTGCCGGGGTATTTCCAGCTGCCCAGCTCGTCTGCATCCCCATCGCCTCAAGCCACGGTAAAGCCATGGCAACGCCCATGCCCTTGAGGATGGTACGGCGCTTTATCTGCTGGTCTGATTTCATGGGGCTATTTCTTCTTAATGGTTTCTGACCCGCTTTCAACCTGTGATGTTCCCCGCCGGAGGCGGAAAGGGTCGCTGAGCACGACGCCTAAGACCAAGGCGGAGATATGATTTCCACCTTTGGCCGTGGCTTCAGCGATGCGATCCAAGGCGGGCTCATCATAAAACTCCAGTCCGCGGCCCAAGCCGTAAGTCAGGAGCTTAGCCGAAAGATTGCGGACGTAGCGGGCCTGATCGTCCTTCAAGATGGCCTTCAGCTGCGTGGCCCCCTTGAAAGTACGACCGTCGGGCAACTTTCCAGAGGTATCGATCGGTCCGCCATCATCCACGGTGCGGCTCTGCCCAATCGCATCGAATTTTTCGAAGGCGAAGCCGATGGCGTCCATCCGGGTATGGCACGACGCACAGGTCGGATCGGCGCGATGCTGCTCCATCCGTTGGCGCAGCGTGCCCGCCAGTTTATGCTGCGATTCGAGCGACGCGACGGCGGGCGGCGCGGGTGGCGGAGGTGAACCAAGAATCTGCTCCAGGATCCACTTGCCACGTTTGACCGGCGAGGTGCGGTCTGGGTTCGAGGTGGCCGTCAAGATGCTCGCCTGCGTCAGGACGCCGCCGCGTTCGCCTGCCGGAAGCTGAATGCGCAGGAATTCTCCCTGATCGCGACCGCGGCTGAATGCGGTGACGTTAATTTTATAAAGAGACGCGAGGGAGCGATTAACGTAAGTGAAATCAGCATCGATGATATCTAAGATATTGCGATCGTCGCGGACGATCTCGGTCAAGAAAAGTTCCGTCTCGCGCACCATCGACGCTCGCAGGTTTTCGTTGAACAGCGGGAACTGCGACGTGTCCGGCGAGACGGTCGCAAGCCGGCGAATCTGGAGCCATTGCAGGCCAAAGCCAGTCACGAAGTATTGCGAGCGCGGATCACGCAACATGCGCTTGGCCTGCGCCTCAAGGGCGCCGCTTAATTTCTTGTTGGCCGCGAGGGCAAATAACTCTTCGTCGGGGAGCGAACCCCAGAGGAAATAACTGAGCCGGGAGGCCAGAGCAAATTCGCCCACGGGATGGGCGTCTTTGGCCGTCGGTTGCTCATCCTGCTCCGCCCGGAAGATGAACTTCGGCGAGGCGAGGACGACGGCGATCATCGCGCGCGCGCCGGCCTCCCAGGAGCCACCGGCTTTTTCGGCCTCGTTAAAAATGCGCTCATACCGCTGCGTTTCGGCGACGGTGGCCGGACGACGGAAGGCCCGGCTGACAAACCAATTGACGATGAACTGTGCCCTGGCCGCCGCCGGCTTGCCTTCGACCAAGACGCTTAGGCGGCGCTGCAGATCCGTCCGCGTATCGAGCGGCCCAAGCAGCCGCAAACGTAAGCCAGATAAGGTCCGCGTCGCGGTCGCCGGCTTTTCGGGAGCATTCAACCACGTCAACGTGAAGTTATGTTTTCCTTGTTTGATCGTGGCCTTAACTTCGGCCGTTTCAGATTTTACCGCGGTCTTGAAACCATAAACTCCGACCTCTGCGCCATCGATCAGAAAAGAAACCTTAGGCGGCGGATCGCCGGCGCTCCCGGTCGCGCGCAAACGCACAGAGATCAAGTAGTCTCCGTCGCGCGGGACCTCCATGGCTCCCGACATCGAAGCCGTGGGGTTGAAATACCGTTGCTGTTGGACGTTCTTTCCCCGCGGAAGCATGTCCACCATCGCGAAGCCCGTGCCATCAGGTTCATTAGGGCCCGTCGGCATCGCCTTGCCGGCGACTAAATCTGCCGCGGCGATGTATCGTTCGAGGTGGACGGGAGAAAATGACAGCACGTCGCCGATATTATCGAAGCCATAGCCGGTATCGTCCGCCGGGAAATCCATCGAGAAATTTCCCTCCACCAGACAGAGGTCTCGAATAGTATTATTATATTCCGGGCGGTTTAGCCGCCGAATCGTCACTGAGCCGGGGTCGACCTTAGTCCGGAGTTGCGCGCGATAAACCAAACCGTGCACCTCGCGCTGCAGCTGTTCGATTTCGGCTAGCGAGGGCCGAACTTTTTTTTTGGCCGGTGGCATTTCGCCAACGTTGACCTGATTGAGCACTTCGCGCCAAAGTCGTTGCTGCGAGAACATCCGGCTGTCGTCCTTGATCTCTTCGAAATTGATCTCCCCCTTGGCCAAGTCATTCCCGTGACATTCATAACAGTACTTATCCAGGAAGGGTTTGACGCCTTTTTGAAAGTCCTGGCCGGAGACCAAGCTACTCCCAAACACCCACGCCACCAGCCAACCCAGCTGGAGAGCGGGTCGCCATTGGAGGCCTTGAGCGGGGCATATCATAGCAAATTAAAGACAGAACAGGCGGGCGAAGGTTGCAATCACCAGAGGGTGATTTATCTAAAAGACCCAAATTTGGTTTTTATTATGCAAGTATCTATCTATTAACTATTTATGAATTAATTTGTTTTAATTTTGGCCAGTTAAGTCGCTTTTTCATATTTTCGAGCCCGTTTTCGGCTCACTTCCCTTCATTTAAACTGCTATTAGCTCCGTTAAAGCCAAGAATGGACAAGAAGTTGCGAAACCTAACACTGGGTTTGGTGTTCTAAACAATGCCACCCCGCCTCTTTCCTCATGCCCCACCCTCAAAGCCAGCCATTTCTTAGCCTGATCGCGGGAGTTACCGTTTTAACCGCGGCCACCACCCTCCATGCCATTGACCTTGATGGGCTGGTAAAGAATTCCCCCTTTGGTGAATCCAGAGGCAGCGCCGTCGCCAATGCTAAGCCCGGCACCCTCGAATTCCGGGGAATGTATGCGGATAATGGCGTCACTTATTTCAGTATTTATAATTCTGTTACCAAACAATCCAACTGGGTGCCCCAAGGGGAAGCCCAAGGTGGATCCATTCCATTTTCGGTCAAAAGTTATGATCCAGACAACGAGTCCGTCGTCATCGATAACGGCGGTCAAGCGGTCAGCCTGCAATTACACCAAGCCACGGTGGTCCCTTACTCCGGCGCATCAGCGGCCGTGGCGGCCGCAGCTCCAGCCGGCGGCACCGCCGCTGCGGGAGGATTTAATAACGGCCAACCACCCTCCGCGGAACAGATCCAGGCCTTTAGGGATGAGATGCGCCGTCGCTTTGGCGATCGCGGTCAAGGTGGTCCAGGCGGCGAAGTGGTGGCCGCGCCTGTCGCCAAATCCTCGAAGGCCTCCAAGGCCGAAGCAGCGGCGGCAACGCCTAAGGTTAAGACTTCTAAAAATAAACAGTAATCTTCTTATCCACTTTTCATGAATACTCCTAAGACGCCCGCCGTGCGCCACCTGCGCAAAGGCTTTACTCTGCTCGAAATCCTCATCGCCGTCGCCATCGTCGGCATGCTGGTCGGCCTTGCGGTCACGAACACCGACAAAATCTTGGGTCAAAGCCAAGAGGGTGTGGCCAAATTATTCGTCAACGAATCGCTGAAGACCTCCTTGGTGCGTTACCGCATCGACATGGGCGACTATCCTTCAAGCGATGAAGGCATCAAATCGTTGATCGTTGCGCCCGAAGGCAAGGCCGATCGCTGGCGCGGCCCTTACATGGAAGCCAAAGGCGGCCGCAATCCCGTCGACCCTTGGAACGAAGAGTATCAATACCGCTACCCCGGTGCGCATAACACCGAAAGTTATGATTTGTTTTCGAAAGGCCGGGACAAACAGCCAGACACTGCGGACGATATCGGCAACTGGTGAAGGAGTCCCTTCAGTCACCCACCGGTGCGCCGGCTCGAAGCGGCTTCACCCTCCTGGAAACGCTGCTTGTGATTGGCCTGATGAGCATGCTCGCGGCCGTCTTGATCGGCGGCTCCGCGTCGCTGCTTAAAGGCACGGCCCGCTCCGACCCGGAAGACGCTCTCTTGGCGTTGATGCAAAAACTTCGGCGCGAGGCCGTGGAACAAGCGCAGACCATCGAGCTTATTCAAGTCAGAAAAACCGAAGGTGAAGAAGGCGCTGATTTCACCTGGGGCGAGGACCATGAAGAGACCTTGCCGATCCAGGCTGGAGTCTCCGTCAAAATCATCGGCCCCGAAGTCGGCGGAGCCATTTTAATAGGCGGACTGGAGACCGAAAGCTCCGTCGCCCGCTTACGTTTTTATCCGGATGGCACGTGTGACCGCGTCCGGCTCGAAATTGTCCGGAGTGAAAATCGCCGGATCACGCCAATCGACCCCCTTACCTGTGCCCCGCTGCCGGCGGTAGATGCCAAATGAAGACCCGAGGCTTTACCCTTATCGAGGTCCTTGTCAGCCTCGCGATCTTTGCCCTCGCGGCGGTCGGATTAGGTTCAGCGTATTCCAACGTCTTACTCGGACGGATGGCTTTAAGGCAAAACTCTACCGAACTGGAAGATATGGCGCGGGCCCGAGCGGCCCTCATGGAGTCGGCCAACTTCGAAGACGCCGAAGGCGGTGGCGACATCCATTTGCCGGGAAATCGCGCGGCACGCTGGAAATCAAAAATTGAACCCACCGCCGTCAGCGATCTGTTTAGCGTCGTCTTGTCCGTCGAAATCCAAGCGGAAGAAAATGGCGAATATTCGCCCGAGAAGACGGAGGCCCGCCTGCTGTTACGCCCGACGTGGTCGGTGCCGGCCGATCGCACTAAGATTCGCGACGAGGCCAAGCAAAAACTCGAACGCGAACGCGGTTACACCGAGTCCAACGGTAATTCCAGTTTTGTCAGTAAAGCGACTTCACCTAAAGGCACTACCACCGCCGCCGGAGGCAAGGGCAACACGCCCCCAGGCAAGGGCACGAACAACGGCAAAGGCAGTAACAACGGCAAAGGTACAAATAACGGCAGCGGCAAAGGTAATAGCAACACCGGCGGGAAAAATGGCGGAGCAACGCCACCACCGGCCCCCAAGGGCGCAGGCGCTGCACCCAAATCTGTCCAATGAGTGCCGCTTCGCCTCAGTCTCGCCGCGGTTTCACGCTCCTGGAGACGCTCGTTTCCTTGGCTCTCTTGGGCGTACTGATGGTCACGCTGAATACTTTCTTATTTTCGATGAGCGAACTCTGGGGCGATCGCCGAGATCAGCGGCTCTTCGATCAACACGTGAAAGCGGGCACGCGACTCTTAAGGGAGACCTTCGACGCCGCCACGATTGGCCCCGGGGCGACCGGCGTCGTCATCAAAGATACGCGCTCCGGCAACGGCACCACCGAACCTCGACTGGCTTTCTTGCTCGCCGACGCCGGGCGTCTGGCCGATTGGCCTGCGACGCCTCTTCCCGACGTAGATTTCTCGCTCTACGTGGAAGCCGAGAAAGGCCTCGTGCTCCAGTGGCAATCGCGCTTGGAAATCGAACGTGATACCAATGACCTCCACGAAACCGTCATTTCGCCGTTCGTCACTGCGATTCATTACGAATATTATGACGCGACCTTAAAGACTTGGAGCGTCGAAGACGAGCCGAAGCAAAACGACGGCAGTACGGCCTGGTTGCAACCGGCGCGCGTCCATCTCGATTTCGCCCGCGGATCCCTCAAATCGACGTCGGTCATTGACATGCCCATCAAGCGTTCCGGCGCTTCACGACCATGAAGCAACGTCGTCGCGGTTCCGTCATCGTGGTGGTCTTGGTGCTGATCACCTTGGCATCCCTGCTCTTGGGGCGATTCATGGAAGACAATTCCCTTGAGCTCTCCATGATCACCCACGAAGCCGATAAGCGTCGGCTCCGGGCTGATGCCCAATCGGAGCTGGAACTTGCCATCGCCGTCATCGCCGAGATTCGCTCCATCGACCTGAATAAGATTCATGCCGTCTCCCAGGGCTTTGAGGATCCCCACGCTTACGCCGGCTTCCCGCCCCGCGAAGGCCTTGAAGTGACTTTTGAGTTCGAGGACGAAAGTTCGAAGCTCTCTCTCAGCACGACGGACAAGAACGGGCTGATTCAGCTTCTTTACTCGCTCGGCCAAGAACAGCGCGATGCGGAACGGGTGGCGGACGCTATCGTCGCCTGGACCAGTAAAAAATATGAGTCCATCGAGGAAGAGGCGACCGATGCCGCTTACGAGCGCGCCGCCTTATCCCACCGCCCCGCCCGTCGGCCGATTCGCAACTTCGAAGAATTCCGCACCATCGGCGTGGCTAAAGAATTCTTCTTCGACGAAGAAGGTCGGCCCACCCCGCTATTCGAAGCCTTCAAGGGGTGCGTGAGCCTCTACACGTTCGACCGTTGTAATATTAATACCGCTTCCGATGCCGTCATCCTCTCCCAAGGCCTTGACGACAAGCAGTTGGCCATCATCCGCGAACGGCAAGCGACGGACAGCAAGCGGATCGTGGGGACTCCCCCTTATTTCCGCGTAACCAGCGAAGTTCGGCAGATGGTGGGCGGAAATGCCCCCCTCCAGCGTTTCGACGACGAAATTCAGATTCTTTGGGTACGCGCGACCGTCAAGGAAGGCCTCGCCCAGTGCCGGACCAGCGCCTTGGTCGCTATCCGCTCCGACATCACGTTCACCGCGCCCGTGGCCGACCCCGAAACCTCCCCCTCGATCGACATCAAAGGCAGCACGAAGGCCCCAATTATCCCAAAAACATCGGGAACCTCGACAGCCTCCGCAGGGTCGACTACATCAACGACTAAAGCAGCCGCTACCTCCACGACCACCCCCGGAGTCGAACCCCCGACATCCCTTGGCAAATCCACGCTCGGCGGCCGAGCCTCCAGCAAGACCATCAATTATCCCTTTCAAATCCTCGCCTGGAACGAAGACAACGGCCCAGCGAAAAAACCCCCGACCCCTCCGCCCCCTAAATGAGTTCATTCATCACTCGCTGGTTTTCTAACGCTCAGCCGCAAACCGCGGCGGCGCTCCTTCCGGGTAATCGTTTCTTCGTCCGCCGGATCAACGTCGAAAGCGCGACGGCGGAAGAGCAGGTAAACCTCGGGCTCGAAGCGATCTCGCCCTTCCCGCTTGAACAAATGCTTGTGGGCCACGTGCTTTCCGCCGACGGCACCCAAGCCTTGGCCTATGCCGCCCACCGACGTCGCTTCACGCCCGAAGAGAGCTTTGCTTGGCCGGACGATTGCCAAGTCATCCCCGAGTTCGTCGCCCTGTGTGGCATCCGCCCGAATGGTGCCGGCATCATCGTCCACCAGGGCGATGAACGCCTCATCGCGCTAGCCTGGGGCGAAGGAGATATGCTTCCCGCCGCTATCGTCGTGGCAGAAACCGTAGATAGCGATCAGGCCTCGATTGTCCGCGAAGCGGCTGCCCGGGCCGATCTCCCCGCCGATACGGCCGTGACCGCGATTTCCGGAGCGCTTTTCGGCGAAACCATCGAAGGCCAGTTATCCCTTAAGGCCGAAGGCAACGCGCCGATGCTGATTTCCAAGAAGGCCCTCGATGCCGCTGACATTCGCGACCGCGATTTCCTGGCCCAACGCCGCAAAAAAGAAAGTACTAATATGCTGATCTGGAACGCGACCCGTCTCGGCCTGGCGACACTCGTCGTTTCTTTCATCCTCGAACTGGTTGCGATGGGCATAAGCCTGCGCAGCAATAAACTGCAGGCCAAGACCGAGAGCCAGCAGCCCCTCGTCGCCGAAATTGAAGCGGCCCAAGCCATCTCGGCCCGCATCGTCGATCTCGGGGTGAGACGCCCGCTCTCCCTCGAGATGCTCGCTTTGGCGAATGAACACCGCCCGAGTACCCTCGATTTCCAACGCATCACCTGCAAGAATAACACCCTCCTCGAAGTGGAAGCTCGTACCACGAACGCGGGCGACATCGGCATCTTCGAACATGCCCTATCTGGGCTTCCAGAAGTCGCTTCCGCTGCCAGCCGCGATATTCGCGCCCGCGAATCATCGACGTCCTTCACCATCGCCATCACTTTCAAACCCGAAGTCCTTCGCAAATCTGCGGCCACCCCAAAACAATGAAACACCTCTTTTTCTCCCTCAAGATGCGCGAGCGCGTGATGGCACTCGCCGCCTTGGCCGTGGGCGCCTTCCTTTGGTCAACGGGCGCCTGGGCGCGCACCCGGGGCGGCTGGGATAACTGGCAGGCCCTTGAAGCTGAAGCCAAAATCCAATCCTCTTGGATGGCTAAAGAGAAAGAAATCCGAGACGCGGCGACGGCAGCCGTCCAAGGCCTTGATGCCGGTCACGGTTTTGATGAAGCTCACCTCGTCGCCGAAGCCGTTGCCGCCGCCAAAGAAGCCGGCCTGACCGCCAACACCGAAGCGCCTAAGACCCAGAAGGCCGGTCGCTTCGCCGTCCACTCCCTCCAGATGAGCTGCCGCCGGGCCGATATGGCAAGCGTGGTCAAATTTTACGAGAACATCAGCGAGCGAGCACCGTATGTGGCGATCAGCCAACTTACTTTACAATCTGAGCGCGGTACGACCGGAACGGTGACCGCCACCCTGCGCCTGGATGCACTGGAACTGATTTCTCCCCCGACGTCCGCTCCGGCTAAATAAGCCTAGAAGCGGAAACTTGAGCTGACTTCGAAAACGGCCGCCACGATCGCGAACGCGATGAAGGCAACAAAGGAGAAGGCGGCGACCAAGACAGAGGCGGAAATAGTCTGGGAAATTGCGCCCAACCAACGATCGAGCTCGGCGCGATAAGAGCGCGAAATATCGCGCAAGCCGGGCGCGAGGTTTCCGGTCTGTTCGGCGACGGCGACCCGGTCCAAAAGAAGCCGAGGGAAATACCCCGTGCGGGCCAAGGCCTTGGAAAGGCTGTCCCCTTCCAAAACGCGGTCAGTCGCTTCGCGTAACTGTTGCCGAAGGGCACGATTAGGCGCCGTCTTTTCCGCCAGCCGTAAGGCTTCGGCGGTCGTGATACCATTCTCCAGCAAGACCGCCAAGGTGTGACAGAAATTAAGGACTGAAACCCGCATCACAAACGACCCGGCGATGGGTACGCGCAACAGCAAGCCGTCGGAAGCAATCTTACCCGCATCTGTCCGGCGCCAGCGATAGACTCCGATAACCGTGATCACCAAGAGGCCGGCGAAGATCGGCCCGGCCACGACGAAGACGTCGGCGAAGGTAATTAAGAGCTTCGTGGACAGTGGCAGCTTACCGCCCAAGGAATTAAGTAAGGTCTGCAAGCGCGGCAAAAGAAACAGGACGAAGAAAATCACGACCCCGATGGCGATGACGCAGATGAAAATCGGGTAAGCCATGGCGCCGATTAGTTTGCGGCGGAATTCTTTTTGTTCGTTGAAGTGAGAGATCAGCCGCTCCAACACGTCGCGAATATTACCAGTGGCCTCACCCGCGGAAATCAGATTGAGCGTTTGTCCGTCAAAGACCTTTGGGAAAGCTCCCATCGCCGCCGAGAGGCTTTGGCCTTCGCCTAGTTTGGCCCAGATACCGGAACAAAGCGTCCGCAGTCGGGATTTTTGCAGACGCAGTGACAGCAACCGCAATGATTCGCCGGCCGACATCCCGCTACGCACCAAGTCGGCCATGGATTCTAAAAACGGCAGACACTCGGCTTCGGTCGGCTCCTGGTCGGGCGTAAGTTTTGAGCCATCCTTGGATGCTTCTTTTGCCCGCACCGCCGCACCGGCCTCTTCCACTTTCAGAGGTCGGATATTACGTGACTGCAAGCGCCGCAAGGCCTCGCGGCGATTCGGGGCTTCGATTGTCCCCTCGGCCGCCGCTCCCTGGGCATCGCGTGCGGTATAGTTAAAGACGGCCATCGGGCTTATTCGTTCGAACTTAAGTTGCGCACGAGCTCATCGATGGTCGTGTGACCTTGGACAACCTTGATCCAGCCCGCCCGAGCCAATGGCCGCATCCCTTGGGAAATCGCTTTCTCCGTGAGTTCGCGATTACTGACGCGACTGACGATCAAATCATGCAACGGCTTAGGGTGGAAAATTTCGAAGACACCGACGCGGCCGCGATAGCCCGTATGGCGGCACTTACGGCAACCGACCGGTTCGCGCAGGGTAGTGACTTCTGCCAACTCTTTTTCCCCCATGCCCAAAGCTTCGAGCGCCGGCAAGAGACGCTCGCGAACGACTGGTACCGTCTTGGCACAATCGCTACAGACTCGACGAACGAGACGTTGGGCGATGACCAATTCGACGGCCGAGGCGACTAAGAAGGGCTCTACCCCCATGTCGACCAGACGCGTGATGGCGCCAGGTGCGTCGTTGGTGTGCAAAGTCGAGAAGACGAGGTGACCCGTCAACGAGGCCCGGATGGAAATTTCGGCGGTCTCTAAGTCGCGAATTTCTCCGACCATGATGACGTCCGGATCTTGACGCAGCGTGCTCCGCAAGGCGTTCGCAAACGTCAGGCCAATTTCGGCCTTGGTCTGCACCTGGTTCGCGCCAGGCACTTCGTATTCGATGGGATCTTCAATTGTCACGATACGGAGTTCGGGCGAATTGATTTCCTGCAAGAAGGCGTTCAACGTCGTCGACTTACCCGAACCGGTAGGGCCGGTGACGAGGATGATGCCGTGCGGATAATCGAGCACCTTGCGCACGGCGGACTGCTCATCGGGGTTCATGCCGATGCGGTCCATGTTATAAGCCTCCTTACGTTGATTCAGGAGACGAAGCGAAACGGATTCGGCGTAGATGGTAGGAATCGTCGAGACGCGAATATCGAGGACGTTCTTGCCGTCGCGGAAATTGATCCGGCCGTCTTGCGGTAGACGACGTTCGGAAATGTTCAGTCGCGCCATGATTTTTAGGCGTGAGATAATGGCGTCCTGAAAGCGCGAAAGGTTATCCGGTAAAGGTACCGCGAGCAGGATACCGTCGACGCGATAACGGATGCGCAACGCCCCTTCTTGGGGTTCGAAGTGTACGTCCGTCGCGCCTTCGGCGACGGCTTGAGAAAGGACTTCCGTGACGAAGCGGACGACGGCGGCGTCTTGGTCCGCTTCGACGTCGGCGCCGGCCGCTTGTAATTCGGGAAGGTCTTCGCCTTCGTCATCCAGGCTGCCTGAACCCACACCGTAGTTTTCGTTGATCAACTGACTGACGCGCTCGGGCGGAGCCAGATACCACTTCGGGCGGCGGGGTGTAAAAGTTGCGACCCAATCAGCCGTGTCGGCATCCGGAGGAAGCGAAGTAACCAAACGCAGGCGACCTTCTTCACCGCCGGGCATGGTGACCGGTACCACTTGGGCTTCGGAAGCAATCCGGGCGGGTAAGATTTTTAAACCTTCCAGATCGATGGCTGGCTCATCCAGGACTTCGAAGCCCGTCAGCTTCGCCAATTCGGCGAGCAGTCCGGCTTCATTGAGATTAAGCGCTTGGGCCAAGAACTTAAAGCGGGCCTCACGAGGCGATTCCGCGAACGCGGCGCGAGCCTCGTCGGTCAGTCTTTCGGCGAGCGCCGAAGGCAGTCCGTGCCGGTCAACAGTCAGCATGTTACTTCTTTGCGGGTGCGACTACCGGTTGACCAGGGATCCGGTCCAGTACCTGACGGGCTTCAGGTCCGAGGCTCGACGCATCGACGCGATTGAGTCCGTCGATGTTATCGACAGCCGTGTTCGTCAAAACATATGGGCGCAGGAACATCACCAGTTCCGTGCGAGTTTCGTCGCTTTGGCTTCCGCCAAACAGATCGCTCAAGAACGGGATCGGGCCGAGTCGGCTGGTGGATTTGATTTTCTGCCGGCGCTGCAAGCCGCCCAGGACGATGATTTCTCCACTCATCGCGCTAACGAAGGAATCCGTCGTACGGCGGCCGATGATGGGCTGGCTGTTACCGTCGACCATGACGTGGTCCACGATGTCTTCCACGGATTGGCTGACTTGTAATTGGACGGCGCCGTCTTTGCCGATTAACGGCAGGACTTTCAGTTGAATGCCGATATCGCGCATGGAAACCGTCGAGCTGGTCGTCAAGCCGGTCGTGCTGCTGGTGTTGGCTGTCGAAGTCACGCCGGTGATGACCGGGAGAGATTGGCCGACGAAGATTGTCGCCTCTTTATTATGCGTGGTGGTGATGGCTGGGCAGGACAAAATCCGGGCGTCGTTTTTGACGGGCGTGGTGGCGAGTCCGATGATGCCAGTCAAGTTGCCGCTGGTATTGATGGTCGCCTGTCCGCCAGAGATGCCACCTAAACTTGAGCCGGGGGCGCCTGCGGCCGAAAGGAACGTGCCGCCAATGCTCGTAAGCTTACCATTGGTTACCGTCATGTTCAGCGAGGAGATCCCGCTGGTATCGCTGTCCGTCAAGGTCACTTCGGCGATGACTACTTCGACGCGCACTTGAGGGAGTAAGCCGTCGACTTTGTCGATCAAGTCGCGAAGCAGGCGCAAGTCATCCTTCGTTCCGGAAACGATAATCGAGTTACTGCGAATGTCCGGTAGCACCGTCACCGTATTACTAAATTCATCGGCCCCTGCTTGGGCGGCACCAGCGGCAGAAGGAGCCGCCACCGCGACGGGAATCGCCGCGACGGGCGTAGCCGCACGGGCGCTCGGTGAGCCCTTTGTGGTCCCGCTTGCCTTGGTCGCGGCGGCGACCTGGCCAGTGACTAACTGCGTCAGCATCGTGGCGACCTGGGTTGCGTCCGAGTGGCGGAGCGCGATGACGTCGGTCTTGGTGTTGGGCGCCGAAGCGGAATCCAGGGTGTTAATGAGCTTATCAAAGAATTCATGCTGGTCGGCCGAGCCCATGAGGATGATGCGGTTCGTCCGTTCATCGGCGGTAAAGCTGGTGCCGGTGCTCAAACGGAAAGGCGCTCCACCCGTGGCGGCAGGCGTGCGCAGCAAGGCGGTCAGCTTATTGACCAAATCGGTGGCGACGGCGTTCGTCAAAGAATATGTCTTGGTGGCGATGACATCGAGCTGCGGGCGATCCAGTTGCAGCACCAAGTTTTCAACTTTCTGGAGATTAGTAATCGAGTCGGTAACGAGCAGGGCGTTATTGCGCGCGAAGTAAATTGGCGGAGAAGCGAGCGTGCTATTTAGCATGCCCGAGATTTGGAGGACCATTTCCTGCCCGCTGGCGTGTTTGAGCGTGAAAATCTTGGAAGCGATGCGGCCACTGGGCGGCATTTTGAGTGTGCTCTCCATGAGCAACGTCGGCGACTCCGCCTTGGCGACGAGGTTGGGGACGACCTTGAGGAATTTATCGCCCTGCTGGATGACCGCAATGCCGTTAAGGTTAAGCAAGGTCTCGATCGCGAGGAGGGCATCGTCGCGCGTAATCGAGGCGGGCAGCGAAAGCGTGTAGACGTTCGCGGGGAGCGCCTGTGGACGAAGCACCGACTTGCCGGTCCAGCGCTGCAAAAGCTCTAACATTTGGGCGACGGTTTCATCGCGCAGAATGACTGGCCCGACCTTATCGGAGCCTAAGAGTTCGGGAGTTGGTACCGCTGCGGCGACGGCGACGACCGCAGGGGCGGTAGTGGTAGCGGCGGCAGGGGCGGCCTGGCCAAAGAAGGTGGAGGGGAGAACGGTGCCCAATAAACATAGGCAGTAAAAGGGCAGGTAGGCCCGGCGTTCACGTGGGGTCGGAATAGGGCAATTCACTGGAGGTAGGGTACAAGGGGATAACACCAAACTTGAAGAATAGTTCGATTAGTTTTAACGAATTTAACGAAATTCTTCTTATTAGCCTGATCGCTAATCTCAGAACCGCCATAATCCTTCGCCTATGGTGAACAATTATTCACCTTTTTCTTGCATGGATGGCCGATTTACTTCAATTCAGGGTCATAAACCCAATTTCTCGTGCGCGAAGATATCCCCGAATGGCTTGGTAAGCCACCTCTCCGTGGCACTGAAAAGTGGGACGCATGGCTAGCGAAATGGCGCCAGTACGCCCGGGTTGAATTACGCGATACCGCCGCCGATGACCCAGACTTTGATTTTGGCCTACTGACGGTAGACGAAAGGTGGCGCGTGGCCCTACAAATCGAAGTGCGGTCGCACATCACCGCTGGCCGAGCGGGTGCACCGCCACCCATGGAGCTGGGTAAACGAATCAGTGATCTGCATCACGCCTCCGTCGTGGCCTGGATGGTCGGCCGCTCCGTCCTTTCTCCCCTACCCGACGCCCGCGACCAACAAGTCGCCGAGTGGAGTGCCGGGCGCGAAAACCCTCGCCGCCGCCGGATCGCGCACGGGATACGCTACGGTTTCATCGCCGGCCTCGGTGGCGATGCCGCCTCCCCCTCTTGGTCGTCGCCAGATTATGTCGCAGCCTATGAAGCCGCTTGGGCGGCCGGTAATGAGTTGGCCGTCGAAAATGACCCTCGCTGATAAGTTGCGGAAACACGTCGGCCGGGTAGTCTGAGTCTTTCTACAATAAATTCATGGAATCTCTTACGCCCTACCTGTTGGTCGCCGTCCTCGCCGTAGTGATCTACGTCTCATTCTTCAAATCCACCGAACCGGCCATCGGCGACAAGGATAGCGGGCTGCTGGTCGATGAGCTCCGCCGCCAACTCGCCGCCGCCCAGGCCACGGCTGAAAGCGAGCGCGTCGCCAAGACCGACGCCCTATCTCGAGTGGCCGCCGCGGAAGCCGCCCGGAATGCGGCTTACCAGCAACTCACCGAAGCCCAGCAAGGGAACGAACGCGCCGTCAATCAACTCCGCGAAGACAATCGTAAAGCCCAGGCCGAAGCCACCACGCGGCATGAACGCGATCTCGCTGAGCTCAAGATCTCCTTTTCTAAGATGAGCACGGACGTGCTTAAAGGCATGACGCCAGACGTCACCAAGGAAGTCGCCAGCCAAGTCACGCCGCTCATCGCCCAGATCAACACCGCGCTGGGCAACTATCGCCAGACCATGGAACAAAGCCTGTCGAGCCAGGGCGATGCGCTCGCCGCTGTTCGGAATCAGATGCAGACTATCAGCGAGACCACGGCCGCCCTCGCGACCAGCACGACGGACTTCACCTCCGTGCTGAAATCTTCGCAACATCGCGGCAAGTGGGGCGAACAGACACTCCGTAATGTCGTCGAAGCCGCCGGCTTGAGCCCGCATTGCGACTTCGCCGAGCAGGTTTCGCAGGACGACTCCCGCCCTGACCTCATCGTGAAGCTCCCGGGCAATCGCTGCATCATCATCGACTCCAAGGTGCCAGAGTTTGATGTCGCACTCGCCGACCAAGCCGCGCCAAATCGCCGCGAACTGGTCGCCTCCCATGCGCTCAAGTTGAAGAAGACCATCCGTGACCTCGCCGCCAAAAACTATGCGGCGGCCATGGAAAAACAAGGCGTGACCCCGTTCGACAAAGTCGTGCTCTTCCTGCCGGCCGAATCACTCCTGAGTACCGCGCTCGAAGGAGATAACGACCTGATCATGGACGCCGGACGCGCGGGTATCCTCATCGCGACTCCCGCCACGCTCATTGGCTTCCTCGGAGCGATCAATCTCGCTTGGCAACAGCACACCCAAGCGGCGAACGCGGGCAAGATCGCCGCGGAAGCGACGGAGCTCTTTGATCGGTTGGTCAAATTTGCCGAACATTTTACCAAGGTCCGCAAAGGCCTGCTTGCCGCCTCCGAAAGCCTCGATGCCGCCATCGGCAGTTACGAGACCCGTATCCGCCCGCAAGGTGAACGCGTCCGGGAACTCGGCGGGGCAGCCAGTCGCGATGAGCTGGCCGAGATTGCACCAGTGAACGCAAATATCCGCCGCCTTGAAAATTCAGCCGAATAAGCCTGCCCTCCTGGTGGAGCCGATGAGGTTCGAACTCACGGCCTCGTCGTTGCGAACGACGCGCTCTACCAACTGAGCTACGGCCCCAGCAGCAGGGTGGAAAGATAGCCAAAAGTCCCCTTTCCGACGGTCAAGGTTAGATGCCGACTCTCCTTGCTTTGGTTTAATTCCCGCATAGGTTTTTCGTCCTAATCCCATGCGCGTAGCCAAAGAAACTGTCGTCGGTATCGAATACACCCTGAAAGACGACCAGGGCAACATCATCGATGCCTCCGGCGATCGCGGTCCGATGGAATACCTCCACGGCGCCCAAAATATCATCCCCGGCCTCGAACAAGGCATCGAAGGCTTGGAAGTCGGCGACACCAAAAATGTCCTCGTCCCGCCCAACCTCGGCTACGGCGAATACAGCGATAAATTACTGCAACGTGTCCCGATCGAACATTTTGGCGCCAACACGCCGCAGGTCGGCATGCGCTTCCACGCCGAAACCAACCTCGGCATGCGCGTCCTGACGATCAAGCAGATCGAAGGCACCGAAGTCGTCCTCGACGGCAATCATGCCCTCGCCGGCAAGACGCTGCATTTCGACATCAAAGTCGCTTCTGTCCGCGCGGCTGAGCTGACCGAACTTTCCCACGGCCATCCTCACCAGTCCGGAGGTTTCTGTGGTGGCGGCGGATGCTGTAGCGGCGAAGCCTCTGAGGGCGGTTGCTGCAGCTCTGGCGAAAGCTCCGAGGGTGGCTGTTGCTCTTCTGAAGAAGGTGCCTCGGCCAGTTGCTGTGGCTCCGAGCAACCTGCGGCCGAAGCCAAGAGCGGCGGCTGCGGCAACGGCGGTTGCGGCTGCGGCAACTGAACCCTGACTCATACCAAAAAAGGCCGCCAGATTTGGCGGCCTTTTTATATACAACCCGGGTTCGCTGTTAATTGGAAACGGTTATTTTTGGTCTCGTCGACGGCGTGGTCGTCGTTCTGTTAGCCTGGTTAAGATAGTTTTTTACAATCAACTCTAAATCCCTATCGAGGTCTAGGCAGTTCTTAGTCGCATCTAAAATCTTCTGCGTTGTGTTTAAATCGGGCCGCTTAAACGGGGCGACCGACGGCACCTGCAGCGCGGCCAAAATGTCCATTTGTGCTTTCAGCTTTTGAACAAGAAAGTAGGCCCCGGGGCCGCTTTGCCAATAGCGATCGCCCCAATAGGACCTGGAGTTCCATCGACTATAAAGTCCGGCTTCAAAGCTAAGCACGGTCTGCTGGAAAGCAGAAAGCTCTTTGCCGAATTGTTCGAATTCAAGCTGCGCCTCCGCGGTAGCTTTCTCTGGATTAGGATAAATCTTGGCATTACACGCGGCGAACTTGGACTGCAGTTCACGCCGTTTTACCGTTAGCCCATCTGACTCAGCCTGTGCGAGTAAGGAAACACTGAACCCGATGGCGACTAGGCAGCTGATGGCGATTGTTTTCATTTCTAATAAGTTGCTTCTGTAAAAATTTTGTGTCAATCTACTAATTAACTACTAGGCTACCCCTCTTCGAGCGAGTTAACCGCATCAAAGTCCGCCAAGGTCTGTGCCGAGGCCCGGAAAACCTTAAGCAAGCGGAGGTAAAACTCTCGAGCCGCTGGAGTTCGGTATTTTTGTTCAATCGACCTTATTGCCATGGCGTCCGTTTCGTCAGCACCTAAGGAATTGGCCAAGGAGTAGAACACGAAGGCAGCGGATCTATTTTGGGGTACATGCAGTCCTTTCTCACTGAACAAACCAAGGCATTGCAATCCGTCAGCCTGTCCGCGTCTTGCTGCCTCTATAAAAGAAGCATAGGCTGCCGACAACTCGGGCAACCCGGCATGCCTGCCCGTTAGTTGACGCATTCCGATTTCATAACTATTCTTCGCGATCAACCGATCCGGGTATTTGATCGATTCAGCGATTTCATCCCGAATCACCGCATCTATGCCTTCTGGGGTAAAAATAGCCTCGTGGGAAGTTCCGGACTGCATCTCTTTCAAGATTTTTTTGGCAAACCATCTTCCCGTCAGGAGTTCTTTTGGCCCGAAATTTTTCGCTGCCATTTGTTCATAGGCCGTCTCGGAACCCAGTCGCTGGCTGACGATATCAAGGGCGATAGACATGGGCCGGTCTTGCACCAACCCCTGGCCGCCAGCCTCATACATTCTGGCGAGCAAGGCCGCCGCTTTGAAATCTTTCGTTAGGGCTTTTTTCGCGTACCACTCGACTGCTGACCTTGCGTCTTGCTTGGTGCCTGCGCCTGTAGCGTAACATTCAGCCAATTCAAGATACGCAGAGCTATCTCCGGCCTTTGCCTTAGCCATGAGTTGCATAAAGTGACCTTGGGCGGGCTTAGGCGCCCGCTGGGGCGGCTCTCCTGAATAGGTAAGCTTATAAATAATAATGGCTTCGATCTTTCCTGTCCCGCCGCACCTTGTGTGTGCTATGGCCGTCTGATCCAGGGTATATGTCGGCAGCGGAGCGGTGTACCGATAATAATCATAGGGATAATAACCCGAATCGTAATACCTGTATCCCGTATAGGGATTAGTGTAATAAGTGGAATGCGGGCCCGGAATCCGGCCCGTTCCGCTGCACTCGCCGCAGCGTATTTGCTCATGCACGGTCAACTCCGTCTGATTGCTTTTTATATAATGAAGGAAGGCCGTCTGCGCCTCTTTCGTATCAGGGCAGAAATTACCCCCTTGTGATAGCTCAAATTCTCCGTCGGCATTCAGCTTGTAGCTGTTTCTGAACTCCTGCCAAATCTTGGATAATTTAAGCTGGTCCGCCGGATCATAGGCTTTCAAAGCCGCAAGATTGACGACCTCGGTTGCGGAGACTGGCGTCATGTCCGTCCGGCTTCCGCTTGTCTTGGCCAGGGCAGGTTCAAATGTCATCATCATAAGCACTAAACATATCATTCTTAATGTCATTATTCGATAATGACTGCGGCGGCCTTGAAGGGTCAAGCCATTCTGTTCTTATAGATTTTATAAAATTACTTGGCCTTTTGTCCTGTGCTTTCTCCGCCTTTAGCTCGGCCCTTTTCCTTGGTTTGAGCGCGTTGACCTTGCGCTATCCTTACCCGTGGGCTTACCTCATCCGTAAGCCCCATGAAAGAAATCCCCGCCCCCATCCATGCGAGTGACCTCTCCCCACGGGAGACGGCCGTTTCCATCGGGATTATCGGGGTGCTGTTCTTCATCTTCGGTTTCGTGTCGTGGGTGAACGCAATCCTGATTCCCTATTTCAAGATCGCCTGCGAGCTGACGCACTTCGAGGCCTATTTGGTCACGTTTGCTTTCTACATCTCGTACCTGCTTTTCTCCGTCCCGGCTTCCTTCCTCCTGAAGCGCACGGGCTTTAAGCGCGGGATGATGATCGGTTTCTGGATCATGTCCGCCGGCGCGTTCCTCTTCGTGCCCGCCGCGCTCACGCGCACCTACGGCATCTTCTTGGGTGGGCTCTTCACGCTGGGCGCGGGTTTGGCCATCTTGCAAACCGCCGCAAATCCCTACATCACGGTGCTCGGGCCGAAGCAGACGGCGGCGCGGCGCATCAGTATCATGGGGATCTGTAATAAGGGCGCGGGCATTTTGGCTCCGTTACTTTTCGCGGCGGTCATTCTGCGCGCGACTGATACCGACCTCTTTCAGCAGTTAGGCACCATGTCACCAGTCGCCAAGGCTGCCGCGTTGGACGAACTCATTCGCCGAGTGGCCCTACCCTACGCCTTTGTCGGCGGCGCCCTATTGATTTTGGGATTCTTGGTGCGCTTCTCGCCGCTTCCGGAAATCGATACCGAACACGAGACGGCGGAGGTCGCCGAAGCCAATGCGGACAAGACCAGCATCTTCCAATTCCCGCACCTGATCCTCGGAGCCTTCGGCATCTTCCTGCATGTCGGTGCTTCGGTGATCACCGTCGATACGATCATTCCCTACGCCCAATCGATGGGCTTGCCACTTTTGGAGGCCAAAGTTTTCCCAGCCTTCACGCTCACCGCCATGATTTCCGGCTACCTGATGGGCATCGCCTTCATTCCGCGGATCATCTCGCAAGTCACGGCCCTTCGCCTCTGTACCGCGCTGGGCGTAATGCTTTCGCTGATGATTGTATTCGTTCGGTTGCCCGTCACAGTTCTGGGCCATCACACCGACCTTTCGCTTTGGTTTGTCGTTCTTTTGGGATTCGCGAACTCGCTCACTTGGGCGGGGATTTGGCCGCTCGCGCTCGATGGGTTGGGGAAGTTTACGAAACTCGGCGCCTCCATCATGATCATGGGGTTGTGCGGCAACGCCATGATGCCGCTCGGGTACGGCTGGATCGCCGATCACTTCGGCGTCCGCCAAGCCTATTGGGTGATCGTTCCCTGTTACGCTTACCTGGTCTATTATGCCTCAATCGGGCATAAGAAGCGGAAGTGGTAACGCGATACGCGGCGTAAGCGCCGCGAGGTGACACGGGGCAAGGTGACACGGTGACACGAGGAGTCACTAGAGGCTCGGTGGACCATAATAGAGAGCCACGAACTCAAAGGGAAACCGGAGTCCGGGAGGGATGCCGGGGCGATTCAATTTCGGGTGACGGGTGACGGGCACGGGCTCCGGGAGTTCAGGCGTCGGCCGTTCGGGAGCCGGCCGCAGGATTCCAATAGCCGAGGGCTGAAATGCCGATTCCCGAGGGGCTGATTCCCCGGGGGCCGTCACCTGTCACCCTATTGGTCTTAACTAAGTTTGTGGACTTCTTATGTGCGCTAGCGAACGGATGCGATGTCATCGCATCCCTACCAAATCCAAACCAGTACGATTTCGACGTCGGGGTGGAGAGATTGTTTCACCGGGCAGGCCTTGGCGGCGCGGATGAGGCGTTCGCGCAATTCTTCGGCGATACCAGCGGGCATGTGGATTGCGGCTTCGAGCTTGGCAATACGGCGGGGCGGCTGCGCGGTCATGTGCTTCTCGATCTCAACGCGCAGGCCGCGGAAATCTAGATTCAGCCCTTTGGCCTGGATGCCGAGAATCGTCATGATGCACGTGGCGAGAGAAGTCGCCGTGAGATCGGTCGGCGAAAATGATTCTCCCTTGCCTTGATTATCCACCGGGGCGTCCGTGATAAGTACCGTACCGGAAGGACCATGGGTCGCCCGGACCCGGAGATCGCCGAGGTATTCGCAGGAGATTTTTACGCTCATGGAGTTAACTTATACCCTGCAGGAACGGAGAGCCAGCCGAAGCCGATACAAAAAAGCCCCGCGAACGGGGCTTGGAGTAACTTCCTGAGCGGAAGTTTATTCGCCGTCTTTACCGATGGCGTCGACCGGACAGCCTTCGAGGGCTTCCATGCACTTATCGATGTCTTCTTGGGCCGTAGGCTGGGCAAAAACGTAAGAGTACCCGCCGTCGTCTTGGCGCATGAAGAACTTAGGGGCGGTCTCGCGGCAAAGGTCGCAATCGATACACTGGGTATCGACGTAAAACTTACCGGTGACGCCTTCGGGATGTTTGTCGTTCTTATCAGCCATGGGAGATTTATAAGTGAGTGAGGAAAGGCGGGTGTCAAGAATGCGCGTCAGTTGCCAGGGAGCATGACGATCAGCCGATGGCCGGAAAGGCCCTGCCGACCGGCTAAAAAGCCCGCCGATAAGTGCTCAGGCGTGGCGTAGGTCACCTCGATCGTGACATCGGGCTTTAAGTTAGGGCGCAAGCCGGGTCCATCATGCCCGTCGGTCGGCAACAAAGGCTTCACGGTCACGGTCTCGACCGTGAGCTCGAATTCTTGCAAGATCGCCAAGCGCACTCGGCGGTGGGTTTTTTCGTCGACGCCATCCCAGCAGAAAAGATTCTCCATCGCTTGAATGTCTCGCGTCACGTAGGCGTGCATCAGGTTGTCGGCTAAATTTTGACGGGATCGCTGATTCCACCCGGACCAAGCGGCGACCAAGATGAGCCCGAGGGCTAATCCGACTAAAGCGGCAAATAGCCGTCGTAACCATGGACTTTGGGAAAGGAAGCGCAGCACGAGGGAGAAGGGCGTTGACCCAATAGCAGGTCAGGAGATAAGCAGGCAAGAGTCATGGCGTCCGAAAGCAAGCCCTCCTCCGATTCAGGCCGTTATGCGGCCCGAGGCGTCTCCGCTTCTAAAAGCGAAGTCCACGCCGCCGTAGACCGCCTCGACCCTGGCCTCTACCCCCGCGCCTTTTGCAAAATCGTCGAAGACCGGCTCACCGGCGACCCGGAGCAGTGCGTGGTCACACACTCCGACGGTTCCGGCACCAAGGCGCTTTTGGCCTACCTCTGGTGGAAAGAAACGGGTGATGCGAAAGTCTTCCGCGGCATCGCCCAAGACAGTATCGTGATGAACATCGATGACCTGCTGTGCGTTGGTGTCACGCAAGGGGTGATTCTCTCTTCGACTATCAATCGCAACGCCCGGGCCATCCCCGGCGAAATCTTGGCGCACCTCATCCAAGGCACGGAAGAAGTCCTCGAGATGCTTCGCGAGCAAGGTTTCGGTATCAGTTCTGGCGGTGGCGAAACAGCTGACGTAGGTGACCTGACCCCGACTTTGACGGTCGATTCTACGGCCACGGCCATGCTGAAGCGTAAAGACGTCGTCGATGCGGCGCGCGTCGTTCCTGGGCTTGTCATCGTCGGCATCGCATCGGGCGGACGCTGCAAATATGAGGTCGGAGAAAATAGCGGCATCGGCTCCAATGGTCTGACCAGCGCCCGGCACGAACTTCTGTCCAAGTACTACGCAGAGAAATATCCCGAGACTTACGACAAGTCGACCCCAGCGGAGCTGGCCTACTGTGGCCCCTATAAATTAACCGACCCCCTGCCGGGATTATCCCTGACCGTCGGCCAAGCCCTCCTCTCCCCCACCCGCACCTACGCACCTTACGCGATCCGCCTGCTCAAGGCCCTCGGCCCCGCTGGCGTCAAAGGGTTGGTACATTGCTCCGGGGGCGGGCAGACGAAGTGCCGCCGCTTTGGCAGCCAAGTTCACTTCATTAAGGATAACCTATTCCCCACCCCGCCCATTTTTGCGGAAATTGCCCGGGTCAGCGGCACGGACGAGAAAGAGATGCATCAGGTTTATAATATGGGTCACCGGCTGGAGGTCTTCCTGGACCCCAAAGACTTGCCAGTCGCCCTCGAGATTGCCACCAGCTTGGGCCTGGAAGCCAAGGTCATCGGCCGCACCGAGCCTTCGACCCTACCGAGCGGCGCCAACCACGTCACCGTGGTAAAAAACGGCCAGACGCTGTCTTACGCTTAACTGTTAATTGAGCGTAAAAGGCGACGGGTGGTCGGGCAGACAGGACTTGAACCTGCAACACCCTGCTCCCAAAGCAGGGACTCTACCAATTGAGATACTGCCCGAAACCCGTTAGGCAGAATGATTTTGTGTTGCCGTCCTTGTCAATCCGCTAATCTCCAAGTGTTCTAACCCGCAAAACTCCTCACACTATGGAAAACGACAGCATCTCCTCATCCTCATCCGAATCTAAGCTCCCGCTCATTGTGGGAATCGTAGGTTTCGCACTCGGCGCCGCCGGTCTCGTCCTTGGCATCAAAGCCAAAGGTGAAGCCGCCAACGCCAACCTCGCCGCCGTGGCTGCCCAACAGGCCGCCTCTGAAGTGGGCGCCGCCCTCGCCGGCAAGGCTTCGGCCGCCGACCTCCAGGCCGTCGCTGCCGATCTCGGTGCTGTCAAGCAAAGCGTCGACACAAATAACAAAACTTATAGCGACGCTATCGCCGCCCTCCAAGCTGCGGCTAAAAAGCCCGCGGCTGTTGCCTCCGAAAAAGGTGGCAAGGCTTCGGCCCCTGCCGGCCCTGGAGAATATGTCGTCGTCAAAGGTGACAACTTAGGCGGCATCGCCAAGAAAGCCGGTATCTCCCTCAAGGCTCTCCAGGATCTGAATCCTAACGCCAAGGCAACCCAGCTGCAAATCGGTCAGAAGTTAAAAACTAAGTAAGGTTCGCACATGTCGGCGCCCGCACGCTGGTCCGTCCAGCATGAAGCGCTCCTCGCCGACTGTAAGGTTTTCCGGGTTTTCAAAGAACACTGTAATCACCCTCTCGATCACCGAGAGGGTGATTTTTTTGTGATCCATGCCAGCGACTGGGTCTTGGCCTTGCCGATCACGCCGGATGGAAAAATCGTGATGGTGCGCCAATACCGTTTCGGTATCCGCGATCTTTCGACCGAGCCGCCGGGTGGCGTGCAGGAAACGAAAGAGGATCCGCTGCTGACCGCCGCCCGCGAAACCGAAGAAGAAACCGGTTACGTCGGCGGCCACGCCACGCTCCTCGGCGTCTGCTCGCCGAACCCCGCCATCCAATCAAATCGCTGTTATTTCGTGCTTTTAGAGGGGGTAACGCCCTCGGGTAAAACCGCTCCCGATGAACATGAGGAGATTGAAGTGCTCTTACTCTCGCCGAAACTGGCTCTCGCCGAAGCGGCCAAGAATCCGGCCCAGCACTCCCTCGCTTTCCTCGCCCTGCACCAACTCCGCGACGCCCGTCCACAACTTTTCCTATGATCACTCCTCGCCGAATTAATTTCAAAGGTCGCACACCGGAGCCCGTCCTCGTCGTCGGCTCCGTGGCTTACGACAGCATCATCACGCCGCACGCGACCGGCAAACGCATCTTGGGTGGTAGCGCCGCTTACGCCTGCTTGGCTGCGAGTTATTTTGCCCCACCCCGCATCGTTGGCGTGGTCGGCCATGACTTCTTGGAACGTGATCGCAAAAAATTGGCTAAGCGCGGGATCGATCTCGATGGCCTGCTCACCGACTCTACTGGGCGCACTTTCTCCTGGAGCGGACGCTATCACGAAAATTACAATCGTCGCGACACGGAGGACTTGCAGCTGAATGTCTTCGAGCACTTCAAGCCTCGCTTGACGGAAACGCACCGCGCTTCGCCGTTCGTCATGCTCGGCAATATCCGCCCCGACCTGCAACTCAACGTCCTCGACCAACTAACGAGCCCACGTTTTGTCTTGGCCGATACCATCGACATCTGGATCGAGACCCAACGCGAACGTCTGGCCGAAGTCATGCGCCGCGCGGACTTGCTCGTGATCAATGATACGGAGTCCACTAAGCTTACCGGTGAAGCGAATGTCATCATCGCTGGACGAAAATTACGCGAACACGGCTGTCGCACGGTCATCATCAAAAAAGGCGAACATGGAGCAGTCTTGTTCCACGAAGAAGGCCTCTTCACCCTGCCGGCCTACCCGGTTACCGAGCTTCGCGACCCCACCGGGGCCGGCGACAGTTTTGCCGGGGCCCTCCTGGGCTACCTGGCCGCGACCGGGTCGACCGACTTTGCCGCCCTACGCCAAGCCATGATCTATGGCACCGCGGTCGCCAGCCTGACCGTCGAGGCCTTCTCGACCGACCGCCTCGCCAAAGCCGGCTGCACCGAGATTAGGGCCCGCCGGAAGGCACTCCTGCAGATGATGAAGGCCTAACGCCGACGGCCCAAGAGCCGCCAAAGGACGAAAAGCAAGATGGAGGTGAAGCCCAGGTCGCCGACCACAATCGGCCAAACCGGGGGCAGGCGGTTAGCCCAGACCGCAAAGACGAGCAACCCGGCTTGGGCGATCACCGCCGCGGCCAGCCACGGCAAGAGCCGGCGGAGCTTTACCAAGGGGTCAGGCTTGTCCATGGGCGAAATGCCTCCGATGAGCCTCGGCCAAGCCTATTAAGGTCAGGTGAGGCTCATGCCGGACTCGAGCTTGCCAGGCGGCGGGGAGGTAAATCGCCGCACCTCCCGTAACAATGACGCTGGGGGCAGGCGACCCCGTCCGGACAAGTTCAGCACAAACGCCATCCAGCAAGGCGCCGATCATTCCCGCAAAGCCCAAGGCGCAACCCGCCCGCATGGCATCGACCGTAGATTTACCGATAGCAGGGCCGCCCAACAGTGTGGACGGATCCAGCTCGGGGAGCAGGGCCGTACGCTCGTGTAAGTATTTCGTCATGACCCCAAGCCCTGGGGCGATGATCCCGCCGGCGTAACCCTTATCGGTGAGGATATCCACCGTCGTCGCGGTGCCCATCCCGATGACGACGGCGGGCACCCCCGAGACCAGTTGCGCCCCGACGCAATCGGCTAAGCGGTCTTGGCCAACTTCCGCCGGGCGGGGATAATCAAAACCAAGTCCCTTGATGGTCGCATGGTTTAATTGATAAAAGGGCAACCCGCTGGTCTCCAAAATCGGCAGCACCATCCGGGTCGCATTAGGTACCACGCTCGCCAAGGCGATGCCGCTGACCGGGAACGCGGCCAGCCATTTCCGGACTTGGTCAGGATCCAGCGAAGCTGTGACGAGCTCGCCCTGCTCAAGCACTTCGCGCCCGCGGAGGACACCCCAATGGGTGTGCGTATTTCCAATATCGAGGCAAAGCGTGGGCACGACGAGAGATTTAGCGAAGGCTGCGGTGAGGGCAAGGTTGCTTGGTTATCGCTTACGTAAGGTGACCTCGCCCGATGAGACGATCGTCCGGCGCTTACCACCCGTCCGCAGGATCAGGGAGCCATCGGCATCGATTGAATCGACGATGCCAGCAATCGGCTTGCCTCGCAAGGTGACTCGCACCGACTTGCCCGTCAGAATGTCATGGGCTTGCCAACGCGCGCGGAAGGTCCGACTCCAAGAGCCTTCTTCAAAATCTTTCCATGCCAGCAAGAGCGCGGCGATGACCGCGGCGGCCTCCCGATTAACATCCAAGGTCTTGCCTAAGGCCCATTCGATCGAGCCTGCCGTCGTACAGATCTCGGCGGGAAAATCCTTGGGTGCTCCGGTGAAATTCAGGCCCAAGCCAAAAACTAATTCACGAACCGAGTCCGCATCCAACCGGGCTTCCGTCAGCATGCCCGCGACCTTCCGGCCGTCGGGGAGCTGCAAATCATTAGGCCATTTCAAACCCAGACGTAAGCCCAAGCGCGCTTCGATGTGCGCGCAAAGTGCCAAGCCCATCCAAAGGGTGAAGGGCTTTAAGCGGTCCGGCGGAATGAAAGGGCGAAAAGCGAGCGAGAGGTATAAGTTGCCCGGCAGTGTGCTATGCCAACGCCGTCCGAGGCGACCCCGGCCGGCGCTTTGAGCGCAAGCCAGCACTCCGAACGGCGCCTCTTGGCCGGTAGCGAGACGTCGCTCCGCTTCAGAGTTCGTGCTATCCACCGTCGGTAATAACTCCACTTCCGTCCGGACTTTCAAAAGCCGGAGATGGGCGTCAAGCAAAGCGCCGTGCAAGGTACGGGGAACTTCCGTCAGGCGATAGCCTTTGCGCGTCGAGGCCTCGAAAGAAAATCCGACGCCGCGCAAGCGCTCCAGCCGGCTCCAGATCGCGACACGCGACATGCCTAATTCTTTTGCCAGCTTATCGCCGCTGACCGGCGCATCACCTGCCTTGAGAAAGGCCAAAAGAATACTGCTATCAAGGGAGGACATGGCGTTAATCCCAGTCGAGGCCGAGATCGACCCAAGGCGCGGCGTGCGTGAGGGCGCCACTCGAAACGAAGTCTGGGGCGATTTCGCCAATCGACGGAAGGGTCGAGAGATTCACGCCCCCACTCACTTCGCACCAAGCCTTACCGCGGATCATCGCCACGCCCTCGCGCATTTGGGCGAGGGAGAAATTATCGAGAAGGATGACGTCCGCTCCCGCCTCTAAGACCGGCGTAATTTGGTCGAGGCAATCGACTTCTACTTCGACCAACAGATCCGGCCGCGCTTCCCGCGCCCGCCGTACAAGTGCGGTAATGCGGGCCGAGGATGAGGCATCTCCCGCGGCTAGGTGATTATCCTTGATCATAATCCGGTCGAATAACCCGAGCCGGTGATTGAAGCCGCCCCCCTGGCCTACCGCATATTTTTCTAACATGCGGAAACCCGGCGTCGTCTTGCGCGTGTCCAGCAGGCGAGTCGTGGCCGAGCCCAGTGCCCGGACGTGCTCATGCGTAGTCGTCGCGACCCCGCTTAGGCGTTGTAAAAAATTTAGGAGAATACGTTCGGCCGAAAGCAAGTTGGCCGCAGGTCCTTCGACTTCGGCGACCACCGTACCAGCCGTCACCCCAGAGCCTTCGCCGACCAAGGCGCGTCCCGTGCACTCGGCGCCATAAGCCTGAAAAACGAGGGGGATCATCCCCAAGCCGGCGATGACCATCGGGCGCCTGGCTACGATACGCGCGCGCGGTCGGCCCGGCGCAGCCAGCAGCGAGGCAGAGGGGTCTCCGGCCCGCAGTGGACGATGCCGCAAACCGGCTCCGGCCAGATCCTCATCTCGGGCTAATCCCGCGAAAGCAATCAGCCAAGGAGTGTCCAGATCGTCCCAGCGAAGACGGCGGATAAGTCGATCGGTCTGGCCCGGGTCGCGCGGCATGGGTTCACC
>JAPLTU010000011.1 GCA_026397965.1 Verrucomicrobiota bacterium
TTCACGGCTCCGGTCGTAGCGGATGAACCGCTCCTCGCGACCGACCCTTCCAAGGTGCGCGGTCAGCACTACGACATCGTCCTCAACGGCGTCGAACTCGGCGGCGGCTCGATCCGTATTCATAATCCAGCGGTGCAGAAACGCGTCTTCGAAGACATCCTTAAGATCCCGCAAGACCTCGTAGAAAGCCGCTTCGGTTACATGCTCAAAGCCTTCTCCTACGGTGCTCCTCCCCACGGCGGCATCGCCCTGGGCTTCGATCGCGTGGTCGCCATGCTCGCCGGTCGCAGCTCGATCCGCGACATTCTCGCCTTCCCGAAGAATCAGAACGGCCGCGATCTCATGGCCGAATGCCCCAGCCCCGTCGCACCTAAGCAGCTACGTGACTTGCGCATTCGCTTAGTGGAAGACGAACCAAAGGCCTAAGCCGAGTTTCGTCGGGAATTAATGCCATCTCCGCAAGGAGGGATGGCCCTTCCCCATTGACCCCTCGTCCGCCCTCCCCTTTGTTCTGCGCCATGACCGACTCTTCGCCTTCGCCCACCCCGATGCCTCACATCTTCGGCGAGAGCTATGAGTTCAATGAAGTCCGCGCTTTTCTCGGCGGCGACCCTAAGCCCCCTAATTTCGTAATCCATCGCAACGGCGAAGTCATCGGGCTCTGCTTGGGCTTGGGCTGGAATCCACGCGCTGAAAGCGAACCCTGCGAAGTCTGGGTCGGCCGCAAAGGCGACCAACCCAAGTGGGGCATTAAACTCTCCGAAACCAAAGGCCTGCTGCCCGTTTATGTCCGTCGCACCGAAGGCGGAAAATGGTTTTATAACGGCGAATTCCAAGTAACCAGCGACAGCACGGATCCAGCGATCATCCGGCCGCGCCTCCAACCGCCGACGATCGTCGCCATCGCACAATTGGTCTTCCTCAAACGCATCAATCCGCCGGCAGCTCCCACGCCGCCCGCCGAAGTCGTCGCCTGATCCATCCCGTATGACCACGCCGCAAAATCACCCGCGCGACCCATTGCATGGCATCACGCTGCAAAAGGTCCTCGAGTCCATGGTCGAAAAATATGGCTGGCACGAACTCGCGCACCGCATCCCAATCCGCTGCTTCATGTTCGACCCCTCCATCAAATCGAGCCTGATTTTCTTGCGCAAAAACCAGTGGGCCCGAGAAAAATTAGAGAACTGGTACGTCGGTGATATCCGTAAGGCGCAGGGATTTGGGCTCTAGGATAGTTGATTGGTTGAACGGTTGGCCCGTTGGCCAGGACCATACTGATCAAGTTCAACCGCAAGGGGGACAGCGACTTCATCTCTAAAACGAGATTTGATTTAATGAAGATCAAGCCCATCCTCGCCCCACCCCCATGCTTCGCCTGCTCGCCCTCGTCAGCTGTCTAATTGCCACCCTCGTCGCGGCAGACGAGCCCACCGAAGGCAAAGTCTCCGCCGCCAAGAAAGGCTTCGGGCTGGGCGAACGTCACGGGCAAGACGGACATCAACTGGACCTACTCAAAGTAGGCTGGTATTACAACTGGGGCTCGCAGACCAAATGCGGAAGCCACGCGCAA
>JAPLTU010000051.1:0-12067 GCA_026397965.1 Verrucomicrobiota bacterium
GGAAATAGCACGGCGGCCTCAGGCGGCCCCCCCCCAACTTTCCGAATGGATTGATGGATCGGCAGGCGACCCCGATGAACGCGTCGTGTTAATCCATAACTGGGATGAGCTTCGCCGGACGATGTGGGATTATGTCGGAATCGTCCGTTCGACGAAGCGCCTGCAGCGTGCCCAAACGAGAATCAGTATGTTAGCCGATGAGGTCCGGGAGTATTACTGGAATTTCCGAGTAGAACCTCGTTTGCTCGAGTTGCGAAATCTTATTCAAGTTGCGCAACTCATCATCGAATGTGCCTTAAAGCGGCATGAAAGCCGTGGGCTCCATTACACGTTAGATTATCCGGCCAAATTACTTTTGGCCCAGCATTCGAGCGTTCAGCGAAAAAAGATTCAGCCATGAAGATCGTCATCGTCGGCGCGGGTGCCATCGGCGGTTGGTATGGCGGTTTGTTAGCGCAACGTGGCCATGAAGTCCATTTGGTGACGCGCCGTGATGCGGCTTTCATCACGGCAAATGGCTTAACGCTTAAGACACGCGATTCCTCTAAGCTCGTCCGGGTGGCTTCGGCGGTTACGACCACCCTGCCGGTCGGCCCTTGTGATCTGGTTATCGTCGCAACTAAATCTACCGCCAACGGAGTGCTGCCGGTCCTGTTGCGCCCGGTCTTAGGTCCTAAGACAATCTTGCTCACTTTGCAAAACGGTATGGGCAATGTGGAATCGCTGGCTAAAATCCACTTGTCTTCACTGATTGTCGGTGGACTTTGTTTTGTTTGCATCAATCGCATCGCCCCTGGCGTCATCGATGCTCAACTCGCTGGGTATGTTCGGATGGCAGCAGCGCAGGGCCCCAGCAATGTATCTGTGGAGACTTGCGTGAGTTTGTTCAAGGACGCTGGTATCGAGTGTGCCTCCGATGAATCCTTCGACGCTATTTTATGGCGCAAACTCTGTTGGAATATCCCTTTTAACGGACTTTCCATCGCGGCTGGGGGAGTGACCACGGATAAGATCTTGGAGTCCCCTGTGCTGGCCGGGCGTGCCCTTAAGCTCATGTCGGAGGTTGGTGCGGCCGCGGCCGCCTGTGGTCACTCTTTTCACCCGAATCATATACCGTCGCAATTTAAGGTGACGGCGACGATGGGAGCCTATCGCCCTTCCAGCTTGATTGACTATCAGGAAGGACGTGAGGTCGAGGTGGAAGGGATTTGGGGCGAACCTCTCCGCCGCGGTGAAGCGGCAGGAACCGCAATGCCAGAACTTCAGGCGCTGAAAGCCGAAATCCTGACTAAGCTGACCTTACGAACTGCTTAAGGTTATTTATGAGAACCCGCACCTAACTCCGCATGAGGTAGGCGGGCAAGAATCGCGATGACTTCCGTGTTGGTCCGGGATTCATTCCAGAAGTTGGCCAAAACGGCGGGACCGGAGTCAGCATCAAAGACCCGCTGACCGGACTTACTGAAGAGCGACAAAGAAAGAGAGAGGGACTCCGAATCATTACGCACGCCTTCACCCTTGCGGATGCGCCAAGAGCTTCGGAGGGTGGCGTTGGCTTCGTTGCTGTTCGTAACAATCGCATAGCCCAAGCGCTGTAATTCCCTGACGGCCGTGTCGTGGACGGCGTTGCTGAGCGAGTTTGTCTCGAGCGAGTTTGAAGCTACGGTGTCGGCCACGTAGATTTTAGTAACGGATTTAAGATCGGCGGAGGAGGTCGGGCTCGTGCTGCAGGCGACCGAAATAACGGCAAAGAGTGCTGCGAGGGCTATTTGGCCGAGACGGGTAAGGTTCATAACTTGTTTATTACTCGTTCTTGCGAATAGACAAGCCGGGACATCATAGAGGAGAAATTAACCCCGATAACTTGAACCTTTCCCTTTATATTTTAAGGATTTTATCAATTCTGTCACAAACGTTACCTCCGTCCTGTCGGAGATTCCGACTGATCTCATAAGCCCCATGGCAATCGTCCAAGCAGTTACCTTTGATTTGGCCGGAACCTTGGTCGTGCCCTATCCTTCCGTCGGAACGATTTATGCGCGCTGCGCCCAGAAGCATGGCGTGGAAGTGCTACCAGCGTTTCTTGATGCCTCTTTTCCGCTGGCTTTCAAAGGGGGGCCCCAAAGGTCGCAGCCCGAAGTTTTTTGGCGGGAGGTCGTGCAGCGTTGTTTTGGCCCTTCCCTGCCGGCCGCAAAACTTGAACCCGTTTTTCAGGAATGCTGGCAGGCGTTTGCAGATGAAAAGAATTGGCGGCTGCAGCCAGGTGCAATCCAGGCGCTTACTGCAATCAGGTTTTTGGGCATCAAGGTCGGAATCCTTTCCAATGCCGATACGAGGATGCGGCAAGTCCTGGAGGCTATGGGCTTAACCAAGCATCTGGACGGAATATTCCTCTCTTCAGAAATCGCCCTGGCCAAGCCGGACGCGAAGTTCTTTTCGCATGCCGCCCGGCAGCTCGGCGTCGCCACCTCCGCATTAGTCCATATCGGTGACGACCCTTTGCTCGATGGAGAAGCGGCGAGAGAAGCAGGAGCGACGGGTGTCATCGTCGGCGGCGCCTATGCTCCCGAGCGATGCTTGCGGGCCGAGAAGCTCATCGAGCTACCTTATTTAATCCGCGCCTTAATCACCGAGGGAAGGCAAAAGGGTAAATTTTCGCGTACTGTACTAAATCTTTTGGCTAATCTGAGCGGCTTACCCGAAGATCGGGGCCGATCAACTGATCGACCGCTTAAGTCAATGGACGATGCGATGGCTGAGGCTTTCAAGAAATTACGGTTAGGGCGGGCTGTTCCGGAGGACGCGATTATTGCGCATTGGCATGAACTTTTACCGCTTAAACTTGCGCAGCGTTGCGCCCCCGTGCGCGTGCTTGAAGGCGGAAAACTAGTGATTCAATGCGAAAATGCCGTTATTAAATCCGAAGTCCGTTTTCATGAACGCTCGATGCTGGCCAAGATTCGACTGCTGCGGGGTTGTCAGGACGTTCGCCTAATCAGCCTCGTAAATGCTTAGTTGGAGTTACCGGAGTCAAACGGCTTATGGAAGGTCTCTTTGAAATCATAGACTGCCTCAAAGTCCGCCAAGTTATCTTCGGGAGAACGTCCGAACATACCGGTCTCAATGATATTAAAGACGATGTTACCGACGTCGCTCGACTTCTTTAGGCCCCAGTTTTGAAGTAAGGGGTAAGACATCGGTCCGTAAGTCGTGAGTACGTGCAGTCGAAACCCCTCCAGGAGTTGCGGCCCAGTAACATGGCGGTTGACCAAACTTTTACCTTTCTTGGCTTCGCCGTAGACTATTTTTTGGGCGTGATCCAAGCCGACCCTAACGAGGTCGTACGCTTGCGCTTGATAGCGGGAATCCTTGGCCCGGATGAGACGGACGGCTTCGTCGAAATTCATCGGGAGATAAGTTTGGTGAGTTCGTTTAGTAGGCGCTCATTCTGGGCCGAGGTACCGACGGTGAGTCTTAACCATCCCGTCATGCCGTAGCCCTTGAGTGGACGGACGATTACTCCTGCCCTCTGAAGCTGCATAAACACCTCGTCGGCTTGGGGTATCTTGGCGGCCAAGAAATTGGCTTTCCCTTCAATGAATTGGCAACCTAGGGCCTTTAATCCCGCAGCCAGCTGGGTTAAGCCTTCGGCGTTAACTTCCTTGGTGCGTGTGACGAAAGCGACGTCGTCCAGAGCGGCTTCCGCGGCGGCCAAGGCGGGCAAATTCACGTTGAACGGTTGGCGGACGCGATTAAGTAACCCGCATACTTCCGCCGAACCCATGAGGTAACCTACGCGTAGGCCGGCCCAGCCATCAGGGGCCGAAGATCGGCAGACTCCTCAAGATATTCCGCGTAAGCTTCGTCTAAGCAGAAAATCACGTCTTCGGGAAGGGAGTCGGCGAGCGCCAGGATATCAGCGGGCTCATCCGTTCCACCCGTGGGGTTGTTCGGGCTGGCCAAGAATAGGATTCGGGTGCGGCTGGTGACCGCTGCACGCATGGCTTTGAGGTCATGCCTAAAACCGGGCATCGGTACCTCGACGGCTGTCGCTCCAAAAAGCATCGTCGCGAGCTTATAGACGATGAAAGCCTGAGAGCCGAAGACAACTTCATCCCCTGGGCGTAAGAATGCTTGGGCGAGTAAAATCATGACTTCGTTGGAACCATTACCGATGACGAAATTATTCGGTGTCAGATTCCATTTCTTTGCTAATTTTTCGCGAAGGAAAGTGGAGCCCCCGTCAGGATAAAGGTGACAGACTTCAAGGGCTTGGCGGGCTGCCGTGAGCCCAAGCGGGGATGGCCCAAGGGGGTTTTCATTGGACGCTAATTTGATCACCGAAGCCGGATCTAAGCCAAACTCACGAGCGACCACTTCGATCGGGCGCCCCGCCTCGTAGACGGGTTGGGTCAGTACCGGCCGGTTTGCTAAATCAGAGTATGAACCCATGGATAAGCCTAATCAATGTGACTTCGCATGGTTTTGGCAAGCGTGGGCGAAAGCTTGTCCCCGCTTGCCAGATCGGTCGATGAAGTCATAAAACGACCCATGAAAATTGTGGTCACAGGTGCGACGGGGTTTCTCGGCCGAGAAGTTGTTCTCTCTGCGCTTCGGCGGGGGCATCAGGTCATCGCGCTTGGCGGAACGCGGCTCCCGGCGATTGAGGGGGTGCAACAAGCTTTAGTTCTTAATCTGACCGATGAGATCAAACTCGAGGCACTGATTCTAGAGGAGTTTCCCCACGCCATCATCAATTGTGCGGCCTTGGCGACGATCGACGGTTGTGCGCAAAACCCGGATTCAGCCGATAAGATTAATCACTTATTACCCCGCCAGTTGGGCCAACTGGCTTTTCATGTTGGGGCTAAAATTATCCATTTTTCGACAGATATGGTTTTTAATGGTGAAACCGGAAGGTATCAGCACACAGACACGCCTTCCCCGCTGCACTTTTATGGTAAGACTAAGGCCGCCGGTGAGGTCGCGATCTTGAAATATGGTCGAGAGCATGCGGCCGTAATCCGTACGACATTGCTTAACGGCAATTCACCCAAGGGCGATCGGGGTTTGCACGAAAGACTTTTCCGCGATTGGGCTGCGGGTCGGCCGACCCTTCTTTTCACGGATGAAATCCGCCAACCTGTGTCGCTCACTAATCTGGCCGATGTCGCCATCGAACTTTGCGAACGACCGAACCTTTCGGGGGTTTATCATTGGGCGGGAGCCGACGCGCTCAGTCGTCTTGAAATGGGCGTGCGGATCGCACAACATTTCGGCCTTGATGCAGCTAAATTCGTCACCGCTTCACTCCGTTCATCCGCTCCTAACTTAGGCATAAGACCCCGCGATTTGAGCCTACAGCTTCATCCCTTAGCCGGAAAATTAAGGACACCGGTCCAAGCATTCGACGAACAACTCGGCGAATTACGTGTGCCGCGTGGATACGAAGATTGGTACGAAAAGGAAACGGGTCGAAAGGTCGTGCGTTTGTTAGAAAAAGGGATAGATTACTAGTTATGGACGTCCTTCCCCGCCATGCCGCCGATGCGATTGACAACATGTCGGCCGACTTACTGCTTTTGGAGCACTATCCGCAGCGGGATCATATCAGGTTTCGACCTTTTGCATGGTCCGAGCCGGCTTTTACATTTGGCGTTTCTCAGTCTTGGGCGAAGTATCGGGCCCAAGTGCCCGCGGAGTACTCGCTCGTTCGACGTTGTACCGGAGGGGGCTTGGTTTCGCATTTGAATGATTGGACTTTCGCATTAGTCATTCCGGCAAGACATCCGTTGAGCCAAGCCGATGCTATGGCGAGTTATGCGTTAGTTCACCAAGCCTTAGCTGAGGCCCTTAAAGCCCAAGGGCTGCCGGTGGCCTTGGTGGGTGCGCCCAGGGGCAGTCGAGAATTTCTTGCGCCTGATAATTGTGCCCAGCGAGCTGAACCGAACGATCTCATCCGGACCGATACCAGTAAAAAAGTTGCTGGGGCAGCCCAAAAGCGTAACCGACATGGTCTCCTCATCGAAGGTTATGTCTGGCAACCTTTCTTGCCCGAATGCAATTGGTTACGGTTTGAAAAAGATTTTGCCGACGCACTGGGTCGCTCTCTGGGTAGTTTTCCCGTGGCAGTTTCCGAGCCGATTTATAATCAGTTCGATCACGAAGGAAGTTACGCAAAGTTTGGCTCACAGGATTGGAACCAAAGAATTTAAGCGAACAAGTCTAACTCCGGTCCCTCGGTTTTGCGGGGTAGGTTCAGAGTGCTATTTTCTTTCGGCGTCTTTACGGGTTCTGCCTTATGCTTTGCCGTCGGCTTATCGGGCAAGCCCTGCCCTATTTCTAGTCCCGCCAGGATTTCGCGTGCCCGTGTGACGACGGAGGGCGGCATGCCGGCAAGTCTGGCCACTTGAATGCCGTAAGAACGGTCCGCAGCCCCTGGCACGACCCGACGTACGAAGACGATTTCATCTTTCCATTCTTTGACCGCTACGGACCAATTGCGCAAACGCGGGAGGGAGGCGGAGAGCTTCGTGAGCTCATGATAGTGGGTGGCGAAAAGGGTACGAGGTCCCTCTGCCCCTGCTCCGTGCAGATGTTCGGCGACAGCCCATGCGATGCTAATGCCGTCGTAGGTGCTCGTGCCTCTGCCAATTTCATCCAGTACAACGAGGGATCGTGTCGTGGCATTATTAAGGATGTTCGAGGTCTCGTTCATTTCGACCATGAAGGTGGAATTGCCACGCGAGAGTTCATCCGATGCGCCGACCCGGCAAAAGATACGATCGATCAAGCCGATCCGCGCGGATAGTGCTGGCACCCATGCACCGAGGTGTGCCAGCAGGGAGATCAGGGCGACTTGGCGGATGTAAGTAGACTTACCGGCCATATTAGGTCCCGTTAGTAAAGCGATTTGCTCCCCGGAACTGCTGAGCTGCGTGTCATTAGGGACGAAGGAGCCGGCACCAGGTCGGGCGTTTAACATTTGCTCCACGACGGGGTGCCGCCCCTGCTCGATATCCAGTGAGTCGGAATCATCTACGTCCGGCCGCGTCCAATTGGCTTCACGAGCAAGCTCCGCCCAACCCCGCAGTACATCAATTTCGGCCAAGGTGCCGGCGGTAAGTAGGAGTTCTTCCGTGTGTTCAATCACCTTAGCAAGAAGGGCTTGGAAAAGTTCGGTCTCGCGTGACAAGGCCTGCTCATCGGCACGCAGGACCTCGCGTTCTTTGGTCCGTAATTCCTCGGTCGTAAAACGCTCCGCATTGACCATCGTTTGCTTGCGGATGTAGTCCGCCGGAATGGATGGCAGATTGGCCTTGGTGATCTCGATCGCGTAACCGAAGTTACCGTTATATCTAACTTTCAGAGATTTGATGCCAGTGCGGGTCTGTTCGTTGCGTTCGAAATCGGCGATCCAGCTCTTGCTGTCCGAAGCCAGGGCCCGAAGTCGGTCAAGCTCGGCGTCATAGCCAGTCCGCAAAGCGCCGCCTTCGGTCAGATCAACCGGCAGTTCTTCGGCCAAGGCTTGGGCGAGCTTTTGGAGGAGCCCCGTTTGTAGATTGATCCTGACATGGTAGCCTTCCATGGCTTTGCCGGGCAAGGCGACAAGTTCCTCCTTAATTGCCGGCATGCTCTTAAGCGTATCCCGGATGCCGCCCAGTTCGCGCGGGTTCCTTAAGCGATTCTGCAGGCGGGCGAGTATACGCGGAATGTCATGGATACCCCGTAATGATTCGCCGATCCGGGCGGAGGCGCCGGGATGTTTGACGAGCTCGCCGAGCGCCGCTTGCCGGGCATGGATGACGGATAGATCAGTCGATGGCTCCGCCAGCCAGAGGGCTAATTGACGGGCACCCGCTGGAGTTTCAGTGCGATCGATGGCCGCGAGCAGCGATCCCTCTCTGGCACCATTCGACGTAGCAAATAACTCAAGGTTGCGGGAGGACGCAGCGTCCAGCAGGACTGATGAGCCTAATTTTGCCTCGATTAACCTGAAGAGGTTTTTCGGACGATCGCAGAGCGAATCCGTGACATAGCCTAAGACGGCTCCGGCTGCTCCGAGCGCTGGGTGTTGATCCGTGAGGCCGAAACCGGCCAGGCCATGGACGGATAGCGTCTGCGAAACAAGGCGGGCGCCCGCATCGATCTCGAAATTCCAACCGGGCAGGCGTGAGGTCGCTCGACCTTGCAGAAATACTTCTAAGGCTTCGCGATATTCCGAAGAGACTTCAAGACCCTCCGGGAGGATGATTTCACGAGGCGAAACCGAATGAAGAAGCGGTAAGAGTCGATGGGGCGAGGCGTCGGTAGCCAACCTAAAGTCCGCGGTCGAAACGTCCAACCATGCGGCGTGCCACCCTTGCCTGTCCCAGTGGATGGCGGCCAGGTAGTTGCCCCGGCGTGAATCTAATTGGGCATCTTCCAGGGCGGTGCCGGGCGTGAGGATACGTGAAAGGCCTCGGCGGACTAGCTTACCGGCTACCGGCGCTTCCATCTGATCGCAAATGGCGACTTTCCAGCCCGCGGCGAGCAAACGATTCACATAGGTAGTCGCCGCGTGGTGTGGCAAGCCAGCCATCGGCGTCTCATGCCTTTTCGTGAGGGTCAGACCGAGGACCTTGGAAGCGATTACGGCGTCTTCGCCAAAGACTTCATAAAAATCACCGAGCCTAAAAAGCAGCAACGTACCCGGTGCGAGCTTCTCTCGAATCTCGCGGTACTGCTTCTGCATCGGCGTTTCTTTCTCCACGTGACTGAGGGAAACTTGCCCCACATCCATCGGCAAGGATGGAGTTAGCCCCCATCCGTCAAAGACCGTGGAAGTTGCTCACATTGCCTTGGCCGCCAACTCCGAGAGTGCACTACGGACGCCATGTAATAGCCGTACATTGGCTGTAATCGCATAGCCTTTCATCCGTTCATGGGTATGAATCAGACCGTTGGATTTACCGTCTAAGTAGGGGGTGTCGACTTGGTCAAGGTCGCCGATGAGCACGACCTTAGAACCTTCGCCGATACGGGTAATGACGGTCTTAGCCTCATGGGGCGTCATGTTTTGTGCTTCGTCGACGATCATGAAGGCGTGCCCGATGGATCGTCCGCGAATAAAGGTCATCGCCTCGATTTCGATCAAGCCGGAATCGATCAGCCACTGGTAGGGCTTCCGTGGTTGATTAACTTGTTGGAACTGAGAACCAAAAATCGGCGGGGCGGCTTTGAGTGCTTGGGCCTTTTTTTGTTTTCGTTGGGAGTCGGTCGCCACGGTGTCCTTGGCTACCGTCGGCACCGGTGGGGCGCCGTTCTTGGAAAATAATACTTCAAGGTTATCGAAGTAGGGTTGAATATAAGGCGAGAGCTTTTCTTCTTTGGTTCCAGGTAACGCGCCGATGTCTTTACCGATTTGCACGACTGGCCGCGAGACGTAGAGCTTCTTATAAGGGGAGAAATCGCTCAACACTTGAGAAAGAGCGGCGGCGATGGAGAGAAAGGTCTTGCCGGTGCCGGCCCGACCGAAACAGGTCACTAATTTGATATCGGGGTTCAGGAGGGCATCCAGGAAGATCCACTGTTCGAAATTTTTAGGAATGACCCGCATGCCCCGGGGCATCTGTAGCCCTTTCCGGGCCCCGCTTTGCGTCGAAAGAAACTCGCGATAAAGTCCCAAGGGCACGAAGGCACCTTCGGCGACGTGCCGGGCCGGTTCGCTCCATGAATCGGACGCGAGCATGACATACTCGTTAATCACGGGTAAATCTTCTTCTTTCAGTTTAATCTCAACTTGAGCCATATCGCGGAAATCATGCATCGCCGAAGCGGAAATCGTCAGGGTCTTGTATTCGCCCACGTCGCTAGTTTCGATTCGATCGTTCCGATAGTCTTGTACTTCTAAGCCGAGGGCTTGGGCCTTGAGCGCCATGCAGGCGTCCTTGGTGACAAGGACGACGGGCCCGTCCGCTGTGTCACGCAAATAGAGAGCGGAAGCGATGATGCGGTGGTCCGGCGCATCGACCTGCATGAAGACGGCGCGGAGACGATCGGAACGGCTTCCGTTAAAGTGATCGCGAATCAGCGACTCATTGACGACGACCCTCAGTTCTCCGCCGTCGCGCAGGGTGGCGTGCAGGGCGCCGGGTTTCGTCGGGTCGCCTTCGGCGATTTCTTTCAGGGGGCGATTTTCGAAGAGACTTCGGATCGAGCGGTTAACGCGTCGGGCACTGGCACCGAGTTGTCCCGGCTGCGTTTTTAGCCGATCCAGTTCGGATAAGACTTCCACGGGCACCGCCACGATATGCTCATCAAACTTAAAAAGCGATTCGGGGTCATGAATGAGAACGTTGGTATCCAGAACGTAAGTCTTTTTCACGTTCAAAAATGTGACGGCTATTTGAGAAGGGGCAATCCGCAAAAGTTTATTCTGACTCTCGGGCGATCTTCTGCAGGTATTCCCAACTGTAAATTCCCGTTCGATGACCATCGCTAAACACAAAAGTCACCGCATAGTTACCTAATAGTGTTAGGCTTTGCACGGACACTCCCGGAAACTGGCGAGGACCGTTCCCGCCCCAACGTTGGCCAAGAATATCAACTTCGCCCATATTTTCCGCGCTGGGCGAAAGCTCACGTAGCTTTTCACCAGAGATGATGTCTTGGGCGCCATCGTCCCAAGAGATGGCCACAAAGTCTCCGACGATTTGTAGATCCCGCGGTGCGCGCATGCTCATAACTTGAACAGGCTGGCCTCAGGTGCAAGCCGTGAGCAAACCTTGACTCCCCCGCCCTGTTCCGAACTCTGATTACAACCATCTCAGAAGCTGGTAAATTTCGCCAACAAACTTAACTCCGGGACCATTCGTGACGCCTTCTTTCGACAAAGTCCGCCAGTTGCTGAAGCTTTTGCCTGGTCTGGGTCATCGTTCGGCGGAAAGAATCGCGTTGCACCTACTCGTTGAGCGCCCGGCAAAGCTCGAGCCTTTGCTGTCCGCTCTTCAGGCCGCCGCTCTCGCCGTTCGCCGTTGTTCGCGTTGCGGCAGCTTGGCGGAGTCAGATTCCTGTGAGGTTTGCCTCGATCCCAAGCGCGATGCCGGATCGATCTGTGTCGTCGAACAAGTCCCAGATGTAATGTCGATCGAGCGCTCTTCCGCTTACCGCGGGACCTATCACGTCTTACATGGCCGGCTTTCACCGATTAATGGCATCGGCCCCGAAGAGCTTAATTTAGCGACCTTCGAGCGTCGGCTTAAAGATGAGCCAATCACGGAAGTGGTCCTGGCCTTAGGTAATGATATCGAGGGCGAGGCCACCTGTCATTTCATCCGGGAAAGCATCACCGCCATCAAACCGAGTGTTAAGGTTTCACGGATCGGCTTTGGTTTGCCCAGCGGGAGCGGTTTGACTTTTGCTGATCCAGCGACCTTACGGAGCGCCCTTGAGGGCCGAAGAGATGTCGGAATTTAAAGCCTGGGGAGATTACCCGGCCGCGGCGGAAGCATTCTGGCTGGATCAAGTCGAACGGGCGACCGGCCGAATCGGAGATGAGGCGTTGGAAAAAATCACCCCGGCGGTCGGCCGACTTTCGGATTTGTTTACCACCGAACGTCCGAAGCACAAATTTCCCGAATACTTCGCCGATGCGGAGTTGTTGGCCGGTTACGGGATATTCTTTCTTCCTCAAAGCTTTATCCGGACCTCCTTTGCCTTGGCGCATGCGTATGAGCTCCGGCAATGGCGTCCCGCCGGAGGGGAGATTTCCATCCTCGACCTTGGCTCTGGTCCTGGCTCTTGCGGGGTAGCCGCTGCTCATTGTCTGGCTCAGCTGACGGATGCTAAGATCACGCTGACTGCGGTCGATAGGTCGCCCATGGCCTTGGTCGCAGCAGAGGGTTTTGCCCACGCTACCTTGGGTGCCGGAGTATCAGTGCGCTCTCGCGTGGGGGATGCCGCCCGATCCGAAACCTGGCCGGAGGGTTCTTATGATATCATCGTGGCAGGGTTTGTCATGAATGAGATGCCCCAACTCGATCCCACGAATCTGCTGGCTTGGGTTAATCAATTAAAGGCTCACCTC
>JAPLTU010000051.1:12076-47104 GCA_026397965.1 Verrucomicrobiota bacterium
AATCAATTAAAGGCTCACCTAAATCCTGGGGGATTAATTCTGATCCTTGAGCCCGCACTCCGCGTCACCGCCCAGCGCCTGCAAAGATTAAGCGATGAGGTAAGTGCCCAAGGTGTTCTCACGCGGATAGGGTCCGATCTCGACGATGACGTCTGCGCCCAGTTGCTTGGGGCGGAACATTGGAATCACGAAGCCCGTGCCTGGAAGACCCCTGATTCGACAGATTTCGTCAATCGCCGGCTGCATCGCGATCTGCGCGAAATTAAATACGCTTTTGCGGTTTTCACTTCTGCGACGGTCGCGCCACTGCCCGCGCAATGCGCGCGATTGGTCTCCGACGTTCAGATCATCAAAGGTCTCCTTCGTTTCATCACGGTTCGACAGGGTCTGATCGAAGCCGTGGAAGTGCCGACCCGCGGTCTCTCAAAGCATGAAGTCAAGAAATTGGCAGCCCAGTTCGGACGGGGAGATGTCGTGCGTCACGACCAACCGCCGGCCGCCAAGATACGTCTGGCCAAATCGGGTGATTTCGAGGTTTTTTGGGCACCCCGATGATTTTTGCCGGAACGTAACACGTCGAATGCCCATATTTAACCATTTCTGGGCAGTAATTTACGATAAAATATGGATTATTCATCGCTCCCGGCTACAATTAACAGTTTGGCAACTTCATCCCCAACCGTCATGGACATGTTTAATCGCGAGCTCAGTTGGCTCAGCTTTGACCGCCGCGTACTCGAATTGGCCGAAGACGTCTCCGTCCCTTTGCTCGAAAGAGTCCGGTTCCTTTCGATCGTCAGTTCGAACCTCGACGAGTTTTTCGAGATTCGCATCGCCGGTATTATGCAACAGGAAGAGTCCGCAAGCCACCCGGCGACCCGCGACTTCCTTCTGGAGGTTTTACAAAAGACCCGCGAACTTGTCGATGCCCAGCAGGATTGCTGGAAGGACCAATTATTACCCGCGTTGGTCGCACAAGGCATTCTGGTAAAGTCGCGCGCCGAGCTTGACTCGCAGGATCGACAGGTGCTTTCGACCTTGTTTGACCGGGAGATTTTTCCGGGTCTAACCCCGTTGGCAATCGATCCTTCCCACCCCTTTCCTGTTTTGACGAACAAGGGGCTTTACCTCTTGGTATTGCTGAAGGATCCGGTGAATGGCGAGGTACGACGTGCGGTTGTGCCCATCCCAAGGATGTTGCCACGGATCATCGCGATTAACCATGGTTCGCGAAAGCATTTCACCCTCTTAAGCCATGTCGTTCAGTCCTTCATCGACCGGCTGTTCCCAGGATTGGAGCTCCAAGGCTCTTGGGCTTTCCGGATCACGCGAAATAGCGATCTTTACGTGGACGAGGACGAAGCGGGAAATATTTTAGAAGCGATTGAGGAAGAAATTAGAAACCTACGCAAGGGTGCTCCGGTTAGGTTAGAAATCGAGAGCGAAGCTCCCGATGAGGAGATGGCATGGTTACTCAAATCAATCGGCTTATCCGCCGATAATGCTTTCAAGATTCCAGGTCCGGTTAATATGCTGCGCTTAGCCAGTCTGATTGATCTCGTCGGCCGTCCCGACCTGCTCTACCCTAATTTTGCGGCGGTCGTGCAACCGGAACTAGCCGACGCATCCAAGCTTTTTCAACGCATCGCCAAGCAGGATTACCTGCTGCATCACCCTTATGAATCCTTTATGCCTGTCGTGGAATTTATCCGTCAGGCCGCCCGCGATGAAGCAGTCGTGGCGATCAAATTGACCCTCTATCGGACGAGTGGCGATTCGCCGGTCGTCGAAGCGCTCAAGGAGGCTGCCCGCAATGGCAAGCAAGTGACCGCTCTCGTCGAATTGCGTGCCCGCTTTGATGAACTGAATAACATCGAATGGGCCCGTCAGCTGGAGGAAGCTGGTGCGCATGTGGTTTACGGGCTCGCCGGACTTAAGACGCACTGCAAGGCCTGCTTGGTCGTGCGGCAGGAAAAGGGCGGATTGCGTCGGTATGCGCACTTAGGGACGGGCAATTACAACCCCAAGACCGCCCGGATCTACACCGACTTCTCTTTGTTTACGGCGGATGAAGCCATCACCACCGAGGTCGGGTTATTATTTAATGTGCTCACGGGCAACCTGGGTCGTCCAGTTTTTAAACACTTACTCATCGCGCCCTTTAACCTCGCGCTCCGGACGGTCGAGCTAATCAACGCCGAAACGGCGGCCGCCAAGTCCGGCCAGAAAGCTTCTATCTTCGCCAAGGTGAACAGTTTGGTCGACCCGGATGTGATCAACGCACTCTATCGGGCATCTCAGGCGGGAGTGAAAGTGGAGATTATCGTCCGCGGAATCTGTTGTTTGATTCCTGGGCTCCCGGGTAAAAGTGAAAACATCAGGGTTCGCAGCTTCCTGGGTCGCTTCCTCGAACATAGTCGAATGTTCCGTTACGAGAATACGGCGGGCGAACCCATCATCTTGATGGGTAGTGCCGATTGGATGCCGCGTAATTTCGAACGCCGCGTAGAGTGCATCTTTCCGATTACTAATAAAATCTTACGTCGACGCTTGGAGCAGGAAATCATCCAGACCTACGCCACTCATTTCGGGGATGCGAAAAGCCTGCAACCTGATGGCAGTTATGTCGCGTGCGCGGCGGAAGGACGAGTCGCTCCGACCGCCCAGGATTTCTTCCTTCGTCTGGCCCGGAATCATCAAGCCGAAGTCGTTACCGCGCCGAAGAAGGACCGAAGCAAATCCGTTCCACGGCGGCGTTAAAGCCTTCGGGGTCGCCTAAGATTTCAACTTCCAGCCTGACGTACATCAGCGGGATGGGTGGGTTAAAACGGCCTTGGAGGCGCACCGCATCTTTTTCGGTGGTGACAATCATCTCTGCCTTATAACGTAAGGCCTGCTCGAGCACCTCGTCTAAGTCTTCATCGTTGAAATCATGGTGGTCTAAGAAACGTCGCTTGGAAACGAGGACAGCCCCTTGGGCGATTAACGTTTCCTCAAAGCGCTCCGGGGTGGCGATACCGGAGAAAGCCATCACGCGGCGGCCCACTAGATGGGATAAGGGCGAGCTCTTCCCATGGTCGACCGCAATCAATTCTTGTGGGCTATGGGCGCAGGCGATGATTTCCACCTTGGGATTATGTTTCTTGATTAAAGCGATTAATTGAGGGTCAGGTCGGCCAGATGATTTGGTCAAGAAGATGTAAGAAGCCCGGCTGAGATTAGAAATCGGCTCTCGCAGAATGCCCCGCGGGAGCAACGAACCGTTGCCGAACGGATCGCGACTATCCACTAAGAGCAGGTTGATCTGACCCCGTAAGGGTAGGTATTGTAAGCCGTCATCAAGCAGGATCGTATCAACCCCGAATTGCCTCAGGGCAAAGCGCCCGCCCTCGACTCGGTCACGATCGACAATCACCACGACCCCTTCGGCGGCTAAATTTCGGGCTAACATATAGGGCTCATCCCCGGCTTCATCTGGGCCCACTAAGACCGCTTTACCGTCAGAAACAACTAAGGGTGCCGGCCGGTTACCTTGCACGATCCAGCGCCAAAACCGTTTAAACATCGAATCTGAGGCTCCTTTATAACCGCGCGATAAAATAGCGACCCTCCGCCCTCTTCGGGCAAGAACTTGAGCCATTTTAAGGACAACGGGGGTCTTGCCAGTGCCTCCTACGGTCAAATTCCCGACCACTACGACCTTACAGCCCAGGGGGGTATCCCTAAAAAGGCGGTTACGATAGAGCCAGAGGCGCAGACGTACGATCACCTCAAAAACCCATGAAAGAACCCGTAGAAAGCCCCCTAATAGCCGTGCTCCCATACCCTGTTGGCGCTCGTAAACAACGTCCACGGCATAGCTCGCAATAGCCTCTCCTAGAGACGAAAAGAACCCTCGATGTTTCGCGGACATGGACGAATTGATGCAAAGTTGTTTGACGCAGGCAAGCATCCCGATTGAGAAGGACGACCCAGCGCCATGCTTCTCCACCTGTTGCGCACCAAATTACTTCGAGCCGAGGTCACCGGCGCCAGGCTCGATTATGAGGGCTCCCTAGCCATCGACCAAGAGCTGATGGCCCTGGTCGGTATGTTACCTTATGAGAAGATTCTGGTGGGCAATTTGGCGAGTGGTGAACGTTTTGAGACCTACGCCATACCCGCCCCTGCCGGCACCCGGGAAGTCTGTCTAAATGGCGCCACCGCCCATCTCGGCCGCCCCGGCGACCTCCTGGTAGTGATGACCTTCGCCGAATTAAGTCCCGAAGAAGCCAAGGGCTGGAAGCCTAAGACGGCGACCCTGGCCGAGCACAACCGCAGAATTGTTCGTATCGACAACCCGGATGTCTCCGTCGAACTTTTAACTACCTTCCAACGATGAGCTATCGTCTTTATATCCCTGGTCCTTTGACCGTCTCCGACTCGATCGTCCAAGCCATGGGCAAACCCATGATCGGACACCGTTCGGGCGATTTCGTAAAACTTTACAACGATATGCAGCCCCGGCTGCAGTCGATGTTCTATACCCAGGATCCCGTCTACCTGGCCACCAGCTCCGCCTGGGGCGTGATGGAAGGCGCCCTTCGCAACGTCTGCCGCAAGGGCGTGCTCAACTGCATGAATGGGGCTTTCTCCGACAAGTGGAACGACGTTGCCAAACGTTGCGGCAAGTACGCCGAAGCCCTCCAGTTCGAATGGGGCAAGCCCATCGACCCAGCCGCCGTCCGTCAGGCGCTTTCCACAGGTAAGTTCGACTGCATTACTTTTATCCATTCCGAAACCTCAACCGGTACGCTCTCCCCGATTGCCGATATCATGGCGGTCGTCCGCGAGTTTCCTGATGTCATTTCGATCGCGGACACGGTCAGCTCCTTCTCGACCATCCCGATCAAGAAAGACGAACTCGGCATCGATATCTTTCTTACCGGATCTCAGAAGGCCCTGGCCCTACCGCCTGGTCTGGCAATCTTCGCTGTCAGCGAACGCGCCCGCGCCCGCGCCAAACAATCGCCCGATCGCGGCTATTACTTCGATCTGATCGAATTCCACGACAATCACGTGAAGGGCATGACCCCTTCGACGCCCTGCATCTCCCTTTTTTATGGCTTGCAGCAGCGTCTCATCGAGATCGAAGCCGAGGGGCTGGAAAATCGCTTTGCCCGTCACCTGCGTTTGAACGAACGCATGCGCGCCTGGGGCTCGGCCAAAGGCTTCTCCCTCTTCCCAGAAGTCCAGTTCGGCACCCGTGGGCTTAATTGCTTTAAAAACGACCGGAACACCGACTTGGAACTGCTGAACAAGACGCTGAAAGCGAAACACAAACTCGTCATCGACGGGGGTTATGGAAAATTAAAAGGTAAGACTTTCCGGATCTCCAATATGGGCGACGAGACCGACGCGACCATCACCACTTTAATCGCCGCTCTCGATGACTCCCTTGCCGAGCAAGGAATGTAACCGAATTTGACAATCGGTTATAATCCCACGCATGCGCAAGAAATCCCCGCAGTCTAAAAACGCCTCTAACGCCCTTACCGGTTCGAAAATCTTGGTCATCGCCGAGAAGCCTTCCGTCGCCGGCGATCTTGCCAAGGTGCTGAAGGTGCCAAAGTCAGGCGAAATCTTTGAGAACGAAAAGTGGGTGATTAGTTCCTCCATCGGCCACGTGGTGCGCTTGAAGGATCCGCAGGACTTAGATGAGAAGCTCAAGCGGTGGACTCTGAAAGACCTGCCAATCTTGCCGGAAGGCTTTGATGGTTCCGCCAGTCCTGATATTCTGAAAGCTGTCATTGGCGAACGGAACAACGGCGATCGGTTTAAACTTCTGAAGAAATTGCTCTCACGTGACGACGTCGGCGAAGTGGTGAATGCCTGCGACGCCGGTCGCGAAGGCGAACTGATCTTGCACTACGTCTATCAACTCGCGAAATGCCACCTGCCCTTGAAAAGACTTTGGCTGACGAGCATGACCAATGCGGCGATTGCCGATGGATTTGAACATTTGCTGCCTGAATCAGCCAAGGCCGGCTTGTTAGGTTCTGCGATTGGGCGCTCCCAAGCCGATTGGCTGGTGGGCATGAATGGCAGTCGCTTTGCCACCATTCGTATCGGCGGTGCCAAACGTGACGTTTTTTCCGTGGGCCGCGTCCAGACCCCCACCCTGATGCTCATCGTGAAGCGCGAACTGGAAATCCGCGGATTCGTGCCCAAGACATTTTGGAAGATCGAGGCCGACTTCGGCGTGTCCGCCGGAAATTATCGAGGTGCCGCCCAAGTCCCAGGAGTTGCCGATCGCAAAGAAGCCGAGCGCTTCTATGATGAAGCCCAGGCGAAGCAGGTCGCCGAGGAAGCCCTCAAGCGGGGTCAGGGTATTGCCACCGACGAACGTAAGCCCAAGAAGGAAAGCGCCCCGCGTCTTTTCGACCTGACGACTCTTCAGCGTGAAGGTAATCGCCGGTTTGGTTTCTCTGCCAAGACGACACTGGGGGTTGCGCAGGCTCTTTACGAAAAACATAAAGCCCTCACCTACCCTCGGACCGATTCGCAGTACTTGCCTGAGGATTACGTGCCTAATGCCAAGTCCGTCTTACAGTCGCTGGATGGCGCCCACGCTTCCGGTATCTATGCCAAGGAGGCCTTAAGGAACGGTTGGGTGGATTCCGCGGGACGGCGCGTTTTTGATAATAAGAAAGTCAGCGATCACTTTGCCATCATTCCCACCGGCACGGTCCCTCACGGTCTGACTGAGGTCGAACAAAAGATCTACGATTTGGTCGTGCGGCGTTTCGTGGGGGTCTTTTTCCCGATGGCTGAGTTTGAGGAGACGGTCCGGACTACGATGGTCGGCTCCCACGCTTTCCGCACGACCGGAAAGGTTCTGGTGATCGCGGGTTGGCGTGCAGTCTGGGGTCAAGAAGCCGAAGCCGAAGAAGATAAGGACAAAGAAGGTGCAGCCAGTTTGCCAGCCCTCACCGCTCCTGACGGCACTCCCGCCAAGGCCAAGGTGCACGAAGTGAACGTCAAGGAAGACGCCACGAAGCCGCCGGCCCGTTATAATGAAGCCTCTTTGCTCGGTGCGATGGAGAATGCCGGTAAGCTCGTCGACGACGAGGCTTTGGCCGAAGCCATGAAAGAGCGCGGTCTCGGCACCCCGGCGACCCGGGCTGCCACGATCGAACAGCTCCTCACCCAGATTTATATCGAGCGCCAGGGCAAGGAACTCGTGCCCTTATCCAAGGCATTTCAGCTGCATCAGTTCTTACACGCCAAGGGCATGGCCTTCCTCACCGAACCCCAGCTCACCGGCGAATGGGAATACAAGCTCAAGCAAATTGAACACGGTAAACTTACCGCCAAGGAATTCATCGCCGAGATCAAGGAACAGGTTAAGGTTATGGTAGCCGCTGGGGCCGAAGAATTACCTTCCGCCGCGCTCGAGCCGGAAGTCCTTTCACCCACTGACGGAAAGCCTCTCTTGACCAACGGTGAGAAATATTTCTCCCAAGACGCCACGGGCGCCACTCATCGGCCTAAGCTCACCATCTATGTGGCGATGAATGGGCACACGATTACCCCGGCGGAAGTCGCGGAACTCGTCGACCAACGTCGCATCGGTCCTTTCAGCGACTTTAAGTCGATGAAATCAGGTAAGAATTTCACCGGCTTCATCGACCTGGTAGACGAAGATATCATTAAGGCGAACAAGGCTGCCGAGGCAAAGGCGGCCCAAACTCCTGCTGAAACCAAGCCGGAAGGCGCTGAAGACGAGACGAAGCCGGCCAAAGCACCTCGTAAGACCAAGCCCAAGGCTTTGAGTGGTAAGTTGAAGGCCATCCTCTACTTCCCGCCGCGCGAGGGCGCTGACGGCAATCCTGATGCCTTTGAGACCGCTTGGCCGGTGCTCGGTATCTGCCCAGTCAGCGGATTGCAGGTTCAGCAGACGCCCACTGCCGGGTATCGGGTTTGCCCCCAGAAAGCCAAAGAGGCGGGAGCGAAGAAAACTTTCAGCCTGAACCAGGAGATGCTTAAATGCCCGATCTCGCCCGAAGATATCTCGCGTTTATTAAACGAGGGAAAGACGGGGCTGAAGAAATTTGTTTCCAACCGAACCAGAAGGACCTTTGAAGCGTTCCTGATCGCCGATAAATCCAAAGGCTGGTGGTTCGAATTCCCTCCTCGTAAGCCGCGGGTTCCCAAGGGGGAGAAAAAGACCGAAAGTAGCAACGAGCCGTTCTGATTATTTCTCCCACGCCTGCCGGGGAATCCGTGAAAGAAGATTGATCTTCAAGTTCGTTTCCATGTCGCGGATCAGTTCCAGGTCATCAGGTGCGTGGTCTGAATCTTTGCTCAGTCGGTCTAGCCAGTAATTCTTGAACCAAATGTAGGCTTCCATCGGGTGGCCGGCATCCCATTCGTTGCGGGCGGAGAAACGTGCCGCATACCAAGGCGGGGAGGCTGTATTCGCCGCTTGTCGGTAATAATCGGCGGCCAGTTGTTTGTCGCCGAGTTTCATTTCGGCGAGCTGTCCGGCGAAGACCAAGAGGGCGGCCCGGGCTTTGGAAAGGCGGACGCCTTCGTCCAATACATCCAAGCCCTTCTGGGCATAGGATTTGAACAAGTAATCTTGGATTTCTTTCGGAACCTTGGCGTAGCCACCCCGCCGCCGAATTTCCCAATGCGCCATATCATAGCCCAGGGCATAGCCAGTATTTTCCCAGAAATAACGTGCATGCGGATCGAGCGCACAGGCGGTGCGCATGAGGGTTTCGCAACCCGGCCGGTCTTTCCGTTCCCATAGCACGTAACTACGGATCCAGGTCATATCGGCGATCACGGTACGAAACCCGCCTAATATTCCTAATAAGACCCCTTGGCCGATGGTCGGTTCGATTTGCTTGGGCCCGATTTCGGGAATGCAGGTGCGGACGCTGACCCAGGACCTTTCGCTCAACGCCCCGGCGGCCAACAGCAAGGCCAAGCAGGCGATCCATGTTCCTCGGAGGCGCATGACTAGATTTCGCGGCGACGGAAAACGAGGGCACCCAGCAACAGGTAAGCCGTCGTGTAAAGAAGCCCTGAAAGGACAACCCAGCCGATTGAAGTCACCGCCACGGTTCCGGAGTCCAGAACCAGCGCATCCCCAATGTTGAATTGCTGGAGGTTGGGCAGAATCCGCGAGGTGAGCCAAAGGATGCTTTTATAAAGCATCGACTCGGTCGGCTTCAATAAGACGTCTTGGGCAATCCATTGGAGCTGCCCAGCGACCACCGTCAACGCCCCCAGGATGACGGCGAAAAGAAACGTGCGAGCCGCCGCGGCAATGGCTAAGACAATGGCGGCCACGACGCTGAGCCGCAGCCATTGTAATACCGCGAAGATACCCAAGCCTCTGAAGCTGAAGTCCGGGGCCACCCGTCCAGATTGTTCGGCCAGAAGGCTTAATTCTTGGGCCCTTCCCCAAAGGACTAACCCAAGCAGGGCCGAGAGGATGATGACAAATAAGCCTAAGATCATCCAGACGCCAAAGAATTTCCCGATCAAGAATTCCGCTCGGCTCAGGGGTTTCGCTAAGAGAGTCAGCGCCGTCCGGTTATCCATTTCCGCAAAAAAGAGCTGAGCGGTCATGACGACGGCTAAGATGGATCCAAAAAGGAACATGCCACCGAAGCCAAAATCGGCGATAAATTTGAGCTCACCGTGCCCAAAATCAAGGAAACGGAAAGCCACCGATGAAAGGACCATGGCGGCGCCGAGGACGATTAAGAAAGCGAAAAACTTTTGCCGAACGGCTTCGAGGAAAGTCATACGGGCAATCCATCCGCAACGAAGTAAGCTAGGTTTCATGAGGTTAAGCGTCACGGCTTCCAGTCACCAGTTCACGAAAGAGTTCTTCTAACGAACGACGTGGATGGGTGACGGACCGCACTCTGGCGCCGTGGGCCGCCAGGGCACTTTCGGCGGCTACACGTGCATCGGGGGTGAGCGCTTCGATGGTCATCAGGTGCCGGTCACGTTGTGCCAAGACGTCATCTACCCTGCCCTCTAGGACTAATCGTCCGTGGTCCATGATGGCGACGCGATCGCACACTTGTTCGACTTGGCCTAAAAGGTGCGAACAAAGGACGACGGTTTTTCCTTGATCGCGCATCGTTCGGATCATGCGTCCGATCGCCGCCGCGCCGACCGGATCGACGCCGGCGGTCGGCTCGTCCAAGATGACCAGTTCGGGGTCATGGACGATGGCTTGGGCTAAGCCGATCCGTTGGAGCATGCCTTTGGAATAAGTGCCAATCGGCCGGCTGGCCGCTTCCGTCATTGCGGCAAGCTCGAGGGCCGCTTCGACGGCGGACTCCATCTTGATTGCCGAAACTCCGCTCAGTTGCGCGCAGTACCGGACCAGTTCGCGTCCCGTAAGAAATTTATGAAAATAAGGAGCTTCGGGCAGGAAGCCAGTCCGACGCCGAGCCTCCGCCGTGGCGGAAGGAAATCCGAGAATATTGATTTCGCCGCTCGTGCCAGCGACCAGCCCGAGGACGATTTTAAGCGTCGTACTTTTTCCGCAACCATTCGGACCTAGCAGGCCGTAGACTTGTCCGCGCGGGATCTCCAAACTAAGACTATCCACCGCCCTTAATTTAAGCCCCCGTAAACCCATTTTAAAGTCTTTGGTTAGGTGCCGGACTGAGATGGCGGAGGTCATGGTTTAATGCTAAAATCGCGACAGGTTCTGACGCCGGAAAACCCCCGTATTTCTTCAGACTTTATATGGCCATCGAGCGTGACGGCGATTTGATCGGTGAATTTTTCAATCTCTTTACCTGCTCCTTCCGCATGCAGGTAAACTCTGCCGTCCAATAGGTTTTGGATGTATCCAGTGACGTCAAACCCCCTGGCCACGGTCATGACCTGAGCCCTAAAGCCTACGCCTTGGACGTGGCCGGTATACCAGACATCGCGATGAGAGACATGGGTTGACATAGGGGCAACTTGCATGAATGTTTACCACTCAGACTATCCCAGCAACCGCAAACCTATGCACCTCTCACTCGCCATGTTGGATGGCCCAGTATTCTGGGCCATTCTCGCCGTAGCCCTCCTTCTCTTCGGCGGATCTAAGATTCCCGAGCTTGCTCGTGGCCTCGGCAAAGCTAAGCGCGAATTTAAAAAGGCATCGGAAGAGGTCGAATCCGAAGTACGTAACGCCGTTGAAGAAGACGAGCGCCGCAAGGTACGTCTTCAGCAAATCGAAGAGGAAGAGCGTGCCGCCGTTAGGGCTAAGATCGAAGCCGAAGAAAAGGCCAAGCGAGCTCAAGAAGGTAAACAAAACTAACCACTTGGGGCCGTCAAGCGGCCCTTTTTTTGGTATGTTCACCGGCTTAGTTCAAGGCACTGGTAAGGTTGTCTCCCTTATTTCCCGAGGTGCAGTAGGTGCTCGTTTGACGCTGAGACACCCTCTTTTCCGTTATGCCCGCTCGGGTGACAGTATCGCCATCAATGGTTGCTGCCTCACGGTGACGGACCCCGCGGATGATAATGCCTCATTCGATATCCTCGCGGAGACTCTGCGGCTCACGAACCTCGGAGATTTGGATGCCCAATCCGTTGTCAATCTGGAGCCCAGTCTTCTTCCGACGGATCGCATGGGTGGACATTTTGTCACGGGTCATATCGATGCGATGGCTGCGATAACTTTCTGGGGGCAAGTGGGCCCAGATTGGAGATTAGATTTAAGCATTCCAGAGTTGCATTTGGCATATATTGCCAAAAAAGGCTGCCTTTCTATCGATGGCATGTCCTTGACGGTCGCGGAAATGATTCCAGGCGGATGCAGCCTCTGGATCATTCCTCATACCCTGACGGTAACCCATTTAGCCCAGAAGAAAGTCGGAGATAAGATGAATATCGAAACCGATTTACTCGCCAAATATTCTGCCCGCCTGCTTGGGCGGGCTTAAATCACTTGCCCGACAAAGCGGTGAGGCGATGACTGATGCGTCGAGCAGCATCTTCATCGGTTTCTTCTCCCGGACTTACGCCGATGGTTTCCAGCGTGACTTCCACTTGGGAGAAGGGCCACGGAAGTGCGAAGGCATCCCAGCTTTTCAGATGCCATGCACGGGTGTAGTTAATGCCCATGAGGGCGAAAGGCCGGCGGGTTAATTTGGCTAAAGCGATGGCGCCCAGTTTGAATTCTCGGCGCGGACCTTTCGGCCCATCAGGAGTGACGCCCGCATGATTCCCCTGCCTCATTTCACGGGTGAGCGCAATGAGGGCGGCGGCACCGCGGCGGTTGGAGGATCCGCGTACAGCCCGTAGTCCCATGAGCCGGTAAAATGCCACCAACCACGACCCGTCTTTACTGGTGCTGATCAAAGCGGTCACGGGTCGACTAAAGAATCGGTTCGCGATTAAAGCGGAAACGAAGAGGCGATCGTGCCACAAGATGATGATCGACGCGCCGTTGGAATCATCAAAACGAGGGATGTTGCAACGGATTCTTAAGGTCGACAGCCAGAGGCGCAGGAAGACGGCTAAGGGGCCCACCCATAGCCAATGGTACCATGGGACGGTTACAGGCTTATCGGCGGCGTCGAGAGTGCTCACGGGGCTTGAATCTTATCTTCCAGTATGGGGTCGAACTCAAACACTTATCCGCGAAGGGATAATTTATTTCGGATAGCTGGCCGCGCGAGCAGATGGACCAAAGGGGGTGCGAACCAGTCGGCAGCTGAATTAATCCATTCGTCGATTTCTTGCGGGTAACGCCACAAGATCGCATCGACCTCCGCCTCTGCCAAGGTAGTCGTGAAATCGCCCTCCATGAAATAGGAGCGGACGAACTCGTTGCCTAAAGTCGGATGACTGGGTGCATAGTCGATTTCATGAAGCGAGGATGCGGGTAAGATCACCCCAAGCTCTTCGCGTAATTCACGAACGGCGGCGTCTTGGTAGGTTTCGCCGGCATCGACATGCCCCGCACAGGATGAACTCAGCAAGCCAGGGCAATGATCTTTTGCGAAAGATCTGCGCTGCAAGCAGATGCGACCGTCCGTCCGACGCCAAAAAATATGAATCGCCCGATGTCTTAGGCCAAGCCGATGAATTTCACCGCGATGATTCGAACTGATCACCCGATCCTCCGCATCGACGACGTCAAAAACCTCATCGAGCGATTGGCCGATCTCGTTACTCATGCGCGGCCGAGATCCATGATAACATTCCACCGACGCGTGAGTGCTTGGTCATGCTTTTCCCATTCGGGGTCCCACGCTGCCAACTGATTCCAAAAGCGGGGCGAATGATCCATATGCTTGCGGTGAGATAGTTCGTGTAAAATGACGTGATCGTGCAGCATCGGTGGAAGAAGGATCAGCCGCCAATTCAATGAAAGCGTGCCGCTGGACGAGCAAGAGCCCCAGCGGGTAGTTTGATCACGGACGCTGACTTGCGAGACGGTGACCCCCACGCGGGCGCTGAGGCGGGCAACGGCGAGGCTTAAGCCGGTTTCGGCCAGACGACGCAGCGCCCTGACGGCACACGCCTCTCGATTTTCTTGAGGAATGAGTAATTTTACGACCTCCTCTTCTTTCGAGATTCTGAGCGAGGTTCGCGGTCCCGTTGCTATTTCTACCGCAAGGTGTCTTTCATCTAAAGTTAACCACGAAAACTTCGTCAGATGGTCGACGAGTGAGGCCTGGACGGGTCGGACGCGCGCGACGACTTTTTCAAGCCAAGGTAAATTATCCTTCAGAAATGCCTTGGCTGAAGCCAGGGAAGCATGGGGTGGAAAAGATAAGATGATTTTTGGGCCAGGTTTGACAGCCAAGCGGACGCGATTGGAGCGGGGGGAAACTTTAGGCCAAACCTCGACCTCCTTGCCAGCGACTTTCACTAAGATTGGGTCAATTTCCATGAGCCAACTCAGGAGGAATGGACATTGGTCTCGGCCGTCTCGACAACTTTAGCGGTGTGGCGGCGAAGGGCGGAATCAGGGTCGATTCCCGCATCTCGACAAGCGGCGATAATCTCAAAGAGTTTCTGTCCGGCCAGGTCTTCCGTTAGATTTTCTTTAAGGGATGCGATGGTCGGTACATCGACCGTTTGCCCGGCATCGTAGCCCTTTTTTTGGATTTGCTTCCAAACTTCCCGCGCGGTGAGCACGGTGTTGAGGGAAGGGGGAAGCTCTTTAAAGAGGGTCGGCTTCTTCGGTCCTTTTTCCGTGAGCTTAATTTCCTCCCATTGCTTAATCACGGCTTCAGCGTTGCCTAACTTGACGCCTTCGCCAAACACATGCGGGTGTCGTCTAATCATCTTATCGTTTACTTCTTTCGCCACGTCATCGAAATTAAAATGCCCTTTTTCGGCGGCCATCTGAGCGTGCATGACAATGTGAAAAAGCAGATCACCTAGTTCCTCGCGCAGGTTCGCCAGGTCGTTCCGGTCGATGGCTTGGACAAGTTCGGCGACTTCTTCGATGAGGCAATCGCAGAGGGTCTGATGGTTTTGCTCTTTGTCCCAAGGGCATCCATCTGGGGCACGTAATCGGGCGGTGGTTGCTATCAGAAGGTCGATGCCAGGCATATGTTCATCGAGACGACTTGCCGGCCGGGAGTCAAAACGATTGCCAGCCGCCCTTAGAGTCTTTCGTTATGCTTCGTGGATAAATTAACAGAAATCATGCAAGCGAAGCGAAAGGAAATCGCCCACATGCTGCGACCCGTCGCTGACGCCGAGCTCATGGCTTTTGCCAGTATCCACACCACCCCTAGTTTTCGACAGTCTTTAGTGTCTCCTGGTCACTTGACTGTTATCGCCGAGGTCAAACGGGCTTCCCCGAGCGTCGGCACAATCCGCATGAATGTGGATGCCGTCGCGCAGGCCGAAACTTATGCCGAAGCGGGCGCCGACTGTCTCTCCGTTTTGACGGAAACGACTTATTTCAAAGGCGAGCTGAAAGACCTCACGGAAGTAACATTTGCACAAGCTCGCCGTCCCCTTCCCCTTCCCTGCCTTCGTAAGGATTTCCTGTTCCATCCTTACCAAGTCCTTGAAGCGGCGCAGAACGGTGCACGGTGCATATTGATTATCGTTCGAGCCCTCTCTGATGAGGAGATCCGTCCTTTGCATCGGGCGGCCAAGCTTGCCGGGTTAGATGTCCTCTTTGAGGTTCATGATGAGGATGAGCTTATCCGTGCGTTGTCGCATCAACCGGACATGGTCGGGGTCAATAATCGTAATCTTTCCACTTTCGCAATCGATCTCGCTTTTGCAGAACGCGTGATTCCCCACATGCCTTCGCACGTCCTCAAGGTAGCCGAAAGCGGTATCAAGAACTTAAATGATGCGGCCAGGATGCGCGCGGCAGGCGCTAACGCTTTGTTGGTCGGCGAGTCTCTGATGCGCGAAGCTAACCCCGCTGCCCTTCTCCGAGCTTTTAAAAGCGTATGAACGAGGGTCCGCTTTCGCTTTCCGAAACCCGTGATTTGCTGGCCAGGCTGGCGCATATGCCACGTAAATGGCTGGGCCAGAATTTCTTGGTCGATGGTAATATTGTCCGTAAATCCCTAGAACTCGGTGAAATCGTCTCAGGCGATACGGTCGTTGAGGTTGGTCCGGGTCTCGGGACTTTGACGCGGACATTACTCGGGGCCGGGGTTGAGCTCTTCGCCGTTGAAGCCGATCGGACGATGTTGTTTCATCTCGAAGAATCTCTCCTGCCGCAGTTTCCAAAAACCTTCCATTTGACCGAAGGGGATGCCGTCAAAATGCCTCGGGCCGGATTGAAAGATCCACTCGACGGCTCCTTTAAGGTCATTGCTAATCTGCCCTACGCCATCTCGACGCCATGGATGGATGCGATTTGCGCGGGTCCTCACCCTTCCCTGATGGTCTTGATGCTGCAACGGGAAGCTGCGGAGCGATTGACCGCCGATGTCGGGACGAGCCATTGGTCCGCCGTCACCGCACAGGTGCATCTGGCCTTCGAAAAGATTAAAGTTCATCCGGTACCAGCCCAATCATTTAACCCGCCCCCTAAGGTCGACTCATGCCTGCTGGTGCTTCGTCGTCGTACCGATGCCAAACGCCTGAGTAAACGCGCCCGTGAGGTTGCGCGAAATTTCTTCACCCAACGCCGTAAGCAGGTGGGGTCCTCTGCTAAGAATCTATTTAAGGGCGAGGCGGATGTGGCTGCTTGGCTCGCAGCCTTACCTAACTTTGGCTTAACGCCGCTCTGCCGACCCGAAGATGTCCCGGCTGAGGCTTGGTTGACGTTGTAGGGCTGGAATTGTGACCCGGGGTTGCTTTTCGGCAAATTAGTGCTCCTATCCAACCCATGTCCGTAAAAGTAGGCCTCGTCTCCCTTGGTTGCGCCAAGAACCTGATTGATTCTGAAATCATGATTGGCCACCTCGCGAAGGCTGGCATGTCGATGACCGCTGACGCCGCCGAAGCCGATGTCGTCATTGTGAATACTTGTTCGTTCATCGACGCATCGAAGCATGAAGCCCTCGAGGCCATTTACGAGATGAGCGACGGAAAGGCGACGGCTCGTCGCCCGGGCCAGAAGCTCATCGTAGCAGGCTGTATGGCCCAGCGCTACCAAGGTACCCTGCCCGTGGTCGAAGGAGCCAAAGGTCACGTCGAATTGCCGAAAGTGGACGCTTACATCGGTCTCGACCAAGTGACTAATATTGTCCCGGTCATCCACAAGGTCATGGGCGGCGAGGCTGGTATGACGGAGTTCTTGTCCAAGACGACCACTTTCATCCCAGACTTTGACACGCCCCGCTTTCGTCTGACGCCCAAGCATTCGGCCTATATCAAGATCGCCGAAGGCTGTAACCACCCCTGCACGTTCTGCATCATTCCCCGGATCCGTGGCCGGCATCGCAGTCGCACGGTCGAGTCAGTCGTCAAGGAGGCCCGTCAATTGGTGGCCGAAGGCGTCAAAGAAATTAACCTCATCTCGCAGGACACCACTTATTTCGGAATGGATCGCTGGACGGACGCGCGTCCTAATCCCCGCAGCAAAGTCGACTCAACCAAAGGTGAATCCTTGGCTTCGCTTTTACGTGAGCTGGATACGATCGATGGAGATTTCTGGATTAGGCTCCTTTACACGCACCCCGCCCATTGGAGCGACGAGTTGATCGAAACTATCGCCCAATCGAAGCATGTTGCGCGTTATGTCGACATACCTCTGCAGCACATTTCGGATCGGATGTTGAGCGCTATGCAACGCGAGACTGATGGCGCCTATATTCGCGACCTCATCAAACGTATGCGCGCCGGTATCCCGAATATCGTCATCCGCACGACCTTTATCGCCGGCTTCCCGGGTGAGACCGAAGCAGATTTCAGTGAGTTGCTCGATTTCCTTACGGATACCCGCTTTGATCGCGTCGGCGTCTTTAAGTATTCCAAAGAGGAAGGGACGCGCGGGGCTAAGATGGAAGGCCATCTCGACGCGGAAGTGAAAACCGAACGTCACGCCCGTGCAATGCTTCTGCTTCAAGGTCTTTCCAAGCAACGTGGAGAAGAATTCATCGGACGTAAATTGCGAGTTTTGGTGGAACGTCCGGGTATCGCGCGAAGCCAAGGTGATGCCATAGATATCGACGGTATCGTCCAAGTCCCCAAGAAGTTGCCGGTCGGCGAATTTGCCGAAGTCACCGTCACGGGCGCTTCGGAGTACGATTTGATCGCGAAGTAGGTCAGCCTTCGTGCTCTCGCTCGGGTGCAATTTCGGCCGAGGCTGCGGCCGCCGGCGAATCGCTCAGACGAATAAGGGCGTCTAATGAGGTGAAGTGTCGGGTCCAGTCCGTCATGTCCGGGATATCTCCGACAACCGTCGAGAAGAGTTCACGTTTTTCTTGTTTCAGTTCCTCGATCCGCTCTTCAACGGTGCCAGGTGCAATCATCCGATAAATCAAGACTGGATTCTTTTGACCAATCCGATGGACTCGATCGACGGCTTGCGCTTCCACCGCCGGATTCCACCAAGGGTCCATTAAGAAGACATACTCTGCGGTATTCAAAGTGATACCCGTTCCGCCCGCTTTAAGCGAAGCCAAGAAAAGAGCCGGCCCCTTGGTTTCTTTGAAATTTTCGACCGGGGCGGAGCGATCTTTGGTTTCACCGGTTAACTCAAAGATGGGAAGGTTAGGTAGGTCTCGAGCCAAGGCGGTTTTGACGCGCTCAATCAAGGAGACAAACTGGGAGAAGACGACGGCCTTAGATCCATTGGCGGCGATTTCAGTCAGCTTAGAGATGAGCAAAGTAATCTTGCCCGAATGCGCGCTCGGGCAACCCGAGTTGTCTGGCAGGAGTCCGGGGTCACAACAAACTTGGCGAAGGCGCATCAACAATGTGAGCACGGATGTCGCGTCCTTAGAGAGCAATCCGGCGAGTTCTCCGGAAAGGCCGCTTCCCTGGGTCAGGTGTTGATATAAGGCTCTTTGCTCGTGAGTCAGCGGACAAGGAAGTACGACTTCCATCTTAGGCGGAATATCAGACGCGACGTGACGTTTTAGACGTCGGAGGATGAAGGGAGAAACCTGTCGGCGCACCTTACCTAAGGCTACCGAGGGGTCGCGTAACATCATGCGCTCGAAATTAGCACGCTTCCCGAGCAAGCCCGGCATGAGGAAGCGGAAGATAGTCCAAAGGTCTGTCGGACGATTTTCTAACGGCGTGCCGGTGATGGCGATACGGTGATGAGCTTGAATCGCGATACAGGTCTGCGTCGTTTTTGATTCGGGATTCTTGATGGCTTGAGCTTCATCGAGCACCGCATAGCCGAAGGTTATTTTGGGTAACAAATCAGCGTGACGACGTAGTTGCGTGTAGCTTGAAATCCAAATCTTGGCGTGAGGATTCTTCTCAAAGTCATCGTCAGCGGTCAGGACTGAAGCAACAAGTTCGGGGTGAAAGCGTTTGATTTCCCCCAACCAGACGGGAATGACGCTGGCCGGACAGACGATGAGCAACCGTTCGCCGATCGGCCGGGTAGATAGAAGGGCCAGTACTTGGACCGTTTTACCCAAGCCCATTTCATCGGCCAGCAATGGGTGGGAGCCTAGGTCGCAAAGTCGGCCGAGCCAGGCCACGCCTTTGGCTTGGTAAGGTCGCAGGTGTGCCGGAAGATTATCCGGTGGCGTCGGCTCCTGTAAGAGTTGGTCTTTCCAGACCTTTAGATCGTCGTTTAATTTTAGCGCGCCGACGGCGGCATGGTCGAAAAGCGAAAGTAACAGGTAGCGTGGCACTTCACCGTCTTTCGTTCGCCAATCTTCGGAAAAATCTGCGACCGCCGCATTATAGGCCACCACCCCTTTGCCTGGCAGGATTACGGGGCGCCCGCCGGCTTTGAGGAGGAGTTTCTGCTCGTCGGCCAAGAGACGGTGACTGCCGGCTTTAAGTCGCCAGTTTAGCCGGAAAGATTTGCCGTCGCCGGTAGATTCCGCTTCCGCATCCACGGCGACTTGTAATTGCTCGTTGCGGAATATGTTCAAAGCCTCCTCGCCCAAGAGTTTGAAGCGCTTGCGCCACTCGCTTAATTCTTCCCGGACGAACCTTTCGATTCGCCCAATATTATCCATTGCCCAGGTGCCGGCCGTCTTGCTGTAACTGAAGCCCGCGCGGTGTGCCACAGTGGAGAACCGGAAAAGGGTCTGGCGCTGTTCGTCCGAAAGCTCGTCGCCTGGGATGGCCCCGGGGCCGAAGCAATTCCAAGCGTGTCCACCCTTCCCTCCCCACGAAGCGGAAGTTGTCAGGCCTTCCGAAGTGAGATCAAAGGAGACCTGAAGTTTTAGGGCTGAACGCAGATTAGTATCTTTCGGCTGGGGCTCGATGATGGCTGCGGGTTCGATCGCAGCGGCGGCCTCGTCGATCGGAGTGATTTCATCTGCCAGTAATTCTTCGACCTCGTAGAGAGCGGCCACGACGTAAGGGGCACCGTTTTCCTCCTCGGGCAGCGACGTGCGCCATTCCAATTGGTTCTCCCCAAGTTCGATGACGGCCCTAACGGTTTGATCTTCCATGCGGGTAACCGCCTCCGCCGAATCGATTTTTAATTCAAGCGAGCGGACGAGACCTTCCGTGTAGATTCTTCGTCCTTCTTCCAGGTCCGCCGCTTCAAATGACGCCTCCCATTCTTCGGGAATCGACGCAAACCACCTTTCCAAGGCTTCCGTGGAATAGGAGCGATTAGCCGGTCTTGGGGAGGACATCGACGAAAGTGAATTAAACCTCCATATTAATGTGGTTTCAACCCTCAAAGTCTGGCTTTTTTTGTCCAGCGTCTGGGCTTGTTAATAAAAGACATAATGGCTAAGTTTCTTACTCCTTTATTCGTCACTTAAATGAAACATCTTAGTGTAGGAACCCGTTGGAATGCCGACCTCGTCGCCACTTATCATGAGCGCTGGACGGCTGACCCGGCCTCCGTCGATGCCGAATGGCGCACTTTCTTCGAAGGTTTTGAATTAGGCCTAAGCCTACCACCGAAAGTTTCGGCGAAAGGCAGCAGCTCGGTAAGCTCCCCCATCGATGCCGCGGCGCAGTGGAAAGTCTTAGCGGCGATTAATGCCTATAGGCTGCTCGGGCATCTTCAAGCCCGGCTTAATCCGCTCTTCGATCCTACGCCTCACTTCGAGCTCACCGAAAAGGCGCTGGGTCTAGACAGTGTCGCTCCCGATAAGGTTTTTAATACCGGGGATTTCTTGGGCGGTAAATTGTTACCCTTTTCCGAGATTCTTGCCAAACTAAAATCCATTTACTGCGGACCCATCGGCGTCGAATACACCCACATTCAAGACGGCGAGCGTCGTCGGTGGCTTCAGGAGCGTATCGAGTCGTCCGGTCTGCGGCCGGCATACGATGCGGATGCCCGGAAGCGTTTCCTGCACGCCATCGTCCAAGCCGAACAATTCGAGCGTTTCTTGCATCGGACTTTCGTCGGTGCGAAACGTTTTTCGGTGGAGGGTGGCGAAGTCATCATGGCCACCTTGGAGCAACTTTTACTTCGCGCACCTGGGCTTAAGATCACGGATATCGTATTGGGCATGGCCCATCGCGGTCGGCTAAATATTATGGTCAACTTCTGCGGTAAGAAGCCCGAGCAACTCTTCGCGGCTTTCTCTGAGTACCATCTTCCCGATACCTCCACCGGCGACGGCGATGTCAAATATCACTTGGGTTATGAAGGTGAAAGAACCGTCAGTGGTAAAAAAATCGCCATCACGTTGGCCTTTAATCCGAGTCACCTTGAAGCCGTTAATCCCGTCGCCCTTGGACGCACCCGCGCCCGCATCGACTTGCAAGTGGGTGCCAGCAGGGCTGATGCCCTCCCCATCTTGATTCACGGTGACGCTGCTTTTGCTGGCCAAGGCGTGGTGATGGAAACTTTAAATCTCGCCGGCCTGAAGGGTTACTCGGTCGGCGGCACCCTTCACCTGGTAAGTAATAATCAGGTCGGCTTCACCACGAATCCTGATGAAGCTCGCACCGGACGTCATTGTACCGAAATCGCCAAATTCACCGAGTCGCCCATTCTTCACGCCAATGGAGACGATCCCGATGCCGTTGTCTTGGCTTCCGAAATCGCTTTGGAGTATCGGCAGAAATTTGGCGCTGATGCCGTCGTTGATATCGTTTGCTACCGCCGTTACGGACATAACGAAACCGATGAGCCTGCTTTTACGCAGCCCGTTCTCTACCGCAATATTACTTCTCACCCTTCGGTCGCCGAACTGTATGCTTCCCGGCTGACCGAGTCCGGCACGACTGCTGACGGACTATTGGTGGCCCTCCGCACGGAATGCGAAGTGTTGCTGAACGCCGCCCAAGACCGGGCCCAGGCCGCTTTGGCGGTCGAAGTCGAGGCGCGGAAGAATCAACCCGCGGAACTGCGCCCGTTCAAATCACCTTACGATTTTAAAACCGATACTTCCGTAGCTGCTTCGCTGCTCGACCAGGTTGCCCCTGCTCTATGGCAGATGCCCCCAGATTTCAGCCCCAACCCGAAGTTAAAACGTTTGCTGGATATCAAAGCAGAGGCTTTTAAGTCCGGCATTAATTTCGACTGGAGTCTGGGCGAAGCGCTTGCCTTCGCCACTTTACTGGCCGAAGGACATCCGATTCGTCTTTCCGGTCAAGATTGCGAGCGCGGTACTTTTTCGCATCGTCATGCCGTTTTGCACGACCCTTCCAATGATGCGGAGTATTGTCCGTTATCCTCCATTGGCAGTGCCAAGATCGAGTTGGTTAATTCTTCGCTTTCGGAATATGCCGTCCTCGGGTTCGACTATGGTTATTCGCTGGAGGCACCTAACGCGCTAGTCATTTGGGAGGCTCAATTCGGCGATTTCGCCAATGGCGCCCAGATCATTATCGATCAATTCCTGGCCTCGGCTGAATCCAAATGGGGTCAGACCAGCGGGCTTACCCTTCTTTTACCTCACGGGTACGAAGGACAAGGTCCCGAACACTCTTCAGCTCGCCTCGAACGTTTCCTCCAGTTGTGCGCCGAAAATAACCTTCAGGTTATACAGCCCACCACCCCTGCCCAAATTTTCCACGCCTTACGTCGGCAGGTTAAAGCTGAACTACGCAAGCCCCTGGTCGTCTTAACTCCCAAAAGCTTGTTGCGACACAAGGCCTGCGTCAGCGTTCTGGCTGACTTTAGCTCTGGAGAATTCCACACGGTGATGACCGACGCGACGCCCGCCTCCAAGACGACGAGTTTGATTATTTGCTCTGGAAAAATCTTCTATGAACTCGATGCCGAACGTCTGGCAAAGAAGGATGCAGATACGAGCATCCTGCGTCTTGAGCAATTCTACCCTTTTGATGCGGCGACTCTTAAGAAGCTCTATCGGCAACTCGGTTCGCCAAGTAAAATTATTTGGGCTCAAGATGAGCCCAAGAATATGGGCGGCTGGTCTTTCGTCGCTCCGCTGATCGAGGAATGCACAGGTATTCGCCCGCTCTATGCCGGTCGCGACGCCGCTGCCTCCCCTGCGGTTGGTTCGCTTGCAGTTCATAAGATTGAGCAAGCGGATGTCATCCGGCAGGCTTTCAGTCGCTAATCAGGCTTAGTAGATTTCCTTGCTGGGTCACTATGTCACGCTACTACCCCGAAAACAGGCTTCTTGTGTCAATTATACGGCGATTTCCCCGTTGAAACAGTCCGCAAGGAGTTCCAAGGTTACCTACTTACTTTACATGGCTGTCGACGTCAAAATCCCTCCCATGGGAGAATCTATCACCGGTGGGCTCTTAGCCGCTTGGTTGGTTAAATCTGGGGATTCGGTCCGCAAGGGCCAACCCCTCTTCTCTTACGAAACCGATAAGGTTACCTCCGAAGGTACGGCCGAGATCGACGGTCAGCTAACCATCTCCGTCCCGGCTGGAACGGAAGTTATTGTCGGGCAGATCGTCGCCAGCATTGCAGCTGGCATCGCGGGTTTGGTTTCCGTTCCAACGTCCGCCCCGGTGGCACAGGTGAATCGGCTCCTCGTCGCGCGAGTTGCCCAGCCCGAGGCTATTATTTTAAATAAATCGGGTGCGGCTGCCGAGATTTCTCCAGCCGTCCGTCGTCTCGCGGCTGAGACGGGATTGAATCCGGCCCACCTCGAAGGCAGCGGCAAGGCCGGACGGGTCACCAAGGGCGATATGTTGGAGGCGCTGGCCGGCCAGTCTCCTATTCTGGCAGTCGAGCCAACCTTAGTCCCTACGGCCAGCGCTGCTGTCCCTGTTAGCAACTCTGCGGCGGTTATTCCCGTTGCACCGGTTGTGGCTATTATTCCTTCGCGCGATGGGCGGACTTCTCGCAAGAAAATGTCACCCCTGCGCCGAAAGATTGCGGAAAGACTCGTTCAAGCGAAGTCAGAGACGGCGATGCTTACGACTTTCAATGAGGTCAACATGGCTCCGGTGATGGAATTGCGTAAGCGTCATGGTGAGGAATTCCTTAAGAAATACGGCGTTAAACTCGGCTTTATGTCCTTCTTCGTCAAGGCTGCGGTTCAGGCCATGAAAGAAGTGCCCGCCATCAACGCCCAACTTGATGGCGAAGAAATTGTGGAAAATCACTTCTATGATATTGGCGTCGCCGTCGGCACCGACAAGGGCCTGATGGTCCCCGTGGTCCGGGAGTGCGATCTGCTTTCTTTTGCGGCGATCGAGAAAAATATTGGCGATTACGGTAAACGCGCGCGGGACGGTAAGATTCAATTAGCCGAATTACAGGGCGGTATTTTTACCATTTCCAATGGCGGTATCTACGGCTCGATGCTTTCGACCCCAATCCTTAACCACCCACAGGCGGCGATCATGGGCTTGCATAATATCGTCGAGCGTCCCGTCGCCGAGAACGGCCAGGTGGTCATCCGGCCTGTTATGTATCTGGCCCTTTCGTACGATCACCGCATCATTGACGGCAAGGAGGCCGTGACTTTCCTGGTCAAGGTGCGCCAATTGGTCGAAGACCCGCAGCGACTCCTCTTCGGCGTCTAATCACTCCCTTTTATTACCTCAATGTCTCAACTCGATCTCGTCATCATCGGCTCCGGTCCTGGCGGTTATGTGGCTGCCATCAAGGCGGCCCAATTAGGCCTCAAGGTCGCGCTGGTTGAAAAAGACCAAAGCTTAGGCGGCACCTGCCTGAACATCGGCTGCATTCCCTCCAAGGCTTTGCTTCACTCCACGGAAGTCTGGCATCACGCACGTGACGGCAAAAAGCATGGCATCGTCGGCGCCGATAAGCTGACTTTTGATGTTTCTGCCATGATGGCCAACAAGGATAAGGTGGTTGGTCAGCTCAATAAAGGGGTGGAATTTCTGGTCACCAAGCGCGGCGTCGAAGTCGTGCGTGGTCTTGGTCGCTTGGGCAAGCCCGGCGAAGTCTTGGTCCGCAGTTCCGCTGGCGAGCGCATCCTAACCACTAAGAATATCCTAATCGCGACCGGGTCAGTTCCAGTCGAATTACCCTTCATGAAATTTGACGGTGAAGCCGTCATCTCATCGGACCATGGGATCGCCTTAAAGAGCGTCCCAGAAAAGATGGTCGTCGTGGGTGCAGGTGCGATCGGTTTGGAACTCGGTTCGGTTTGGTCGCGTCTCGGCTCACAAGTTACGGTGGTGGAAATGCTCACTACCATCGGCGGATCTTCCTACGACGTGGATATCGCCAAATCCGCCCAGACCGCCTTTGAAAAACAAGGTATTAAATTTGAATTAGGTACCAAGGTGACTGGCGTGAAAAAGAGCCCCACTGGTTTTGCCCTTACGGCTGAGCGGGATGGCAAGGTGCTGGAATTCCCCGCAGATAAGATCTTGGTCGCCGTTGGTCGGAAGGCCAATACGACGGGTCTTGGAGCCGTCGAAGCGGGTCTGAAGCTCGATGAGCGAGGTCGCGTCATCATCGATGGGCATTTCCTCACTAATCTTCCCGGAGTGTACGCCATCGGCGACGTCGTCGCCGGCCCTATGCTCGCGCACAAAGCCGAAGAGGAAGGCGTCGCGGTTGCGGAGAATCTCGCAGGTATGCATGGCCATGTAAATTATGCACTCATTCCCGGTGTGATTTATACCGACCCCGAGGTTGCTTCCGTCGGACTTTCCGAAGCCGATGCCAAAGCGAAGAATATCGAAATTAAAATCGGTAAATTCCAGCTGACCGGTAACGGGCGGGCCATCGCCAGCGATGGTACCGCGGGCATGATCAAAGTCATCGCCTGCGCGAAATCCGATAAAGTCCTGGGCGTGCAGATGGTGGCCAAAGGTGCTTCGGAGATGATTGCCGCTGCTTGCGCCCACATGGAATACGGCGGCAGCGCCGAAGATGTCGCCCGGACGTGCTTCGCCCATCCTACCGTCAGCGAGTCTTTTAAGGAGGCTGCCATGGCCGTAAGCAAGATGAGCATCCACTCTCTTTGAGGCATGCCGAACGGAGGGCCCGATTACTGCGGTAATTGCTCTCACAATAGGGCCGTGCAAGAGATGGCACACCCCCACCCTTCCGACCGCGAAAAGTTCCGACTTATATCTTTTTGCACGTTACGTCAGGTCGCCCTTTCCCACCCTTTCTGGACCTATTGCGAAAATTTCAGTTACGGCAAAAATCCTGAGACCCGCAAAGTTGACGAAGCTGTCGTCGGGTCGATTACCAGCAGCGGCCTTTACGAAGGTTATGTTCGTATTCCTTGGCACGATGCGGTCGAACCACACGTGTCCGTCCCAGCCGAGTGTATAATCTGCCAACGCCAGACCGATGTCGGTATCACTATTCTTCACGACAGTCGAAATCTTGGGTTTTGCACCAACCAACATTACGTGCGCTGGTGGTTGACTCACCATGTAGATGACTCCTTTAACGCTGAACATTACGTGTCGCCCGAAGAACGTTTCAAAGAGCCAGATGGTCTGAGGTAACGCCCGAAAACACCCATTTAAACTCCAGTAAGTACTGGAGAAAAAGGCATAAGGGGCCAGGCTTGCCACGGCACACGAGTAAACTGACTGCCGTTGCTTCCTTCCGGACCTGGCGGGATTCGTCGGCTACCCGTTGCATGGGGCCTGGCTTACCTATATTTATGGGGGGGCAATCCGCTCTTTTCAATCTCCAACTTAACCCCTAATTATTAAATTTCCCGATGGCTGAAATCCCCAAATCTTATGACCCACAAGGCGTCGAATCCTTATGGTATGACCGTTGGTTAGCTGCCGGTTGCTTTAAGGGTAAGGTAGACTCCAAGCGCGAATCTTTCGCCGTCATGATTCCGCCTCCGAACGTCACGGGCGTGCTACATATGGGACACCTGCTCAATAACACCCTCCAAGATATTATGGTGCGTCGGGCCCGTCAGGAAGGAAAGTCCGCTTTATGGTTAGCGGGTACCGATCACGCTGGTATTGCCACGCAATCGCGGGTTGAAAAAGAGTTACGTCAAAAACAGGGTAAGACCCGTCACGATTTAGGTCGCGAAAAATTTATTGAAACGGCTTCCGAGTGGCGAGACAAGCATGGCGGCATCATCTTAGGCCAGTTACGCAAGTTAGGCGCCTCGTGTGATTGGGATCGAACGGTGCACACGCTCGACGACGGTTATTCGCAAGCGGTCCTGCAAGCCTTCGTCACCCTCTATGAACGTGGTTACGTCTACCGCGGAAAACGCATGGTCAATTGGTGCCCCGTTTCCCAGACCGGACTTTCAGATGAAGAAGTAATCATGAAGCCCTCGAAGGGTTCGCTCTTCCGTATGCGGTATGAAGTCGTGGAACTGCCCGGTACTTTTTTGGAAATTTCCACGACCCGTCCCGAGACCATTCCCGGAGACATGGCCATCGCCGTCCATCCGGGAGATGAACGTTATCAGCATCTGATCGGTAAGCACGTTTGGCGCCCGTTCCCTCGTGCCCCGATACCTATCGTGGGCGATAGCGCGGTCGACCCAGTCTTCGGTACCGGTGTGCTGAAGGTCACTCCCGCGCACGACCGGACAGACTTTGATATTGGCAAACGCCACGGCCTCACCGTCCTCGATGTCATGAATCCTGACGGCACCATGAGTGCCGATGCCGGTCCGCTTGCCGGGCTCGAGCGCTTTAAGGCACGCGACGCCGCTGCAAAACTTTTAGACGAATTAGGCGCCTTGGTTAAGGTCGAGCCTTACGAAAATACCGTCGGTTATTCCGAGCGTGCAGATGTTCCAATCGAGCCCCGCTTAAGCGAACAATGGTTCATACGCTACCCGAAGATCGAAGAAGCCAAGCGGGCCGTGACGAGCGGTATCATTCGCTTCCACCCCGAACGCTGGACCAAGACCTACCTCCATTGGCTGGATAATATCCAAGACTGGTGCGTTAGCAGGCAGCTCTGGTGGGGACATCGCATCCCGGTTTGGTATCGGAAAAATTCCGACCGTAACGAGTCAATCAACCGGCACGTTTCCCTGACCCCTCCGACCGATCCGCAAAATTGGGAACAAGATGTCGACGTGCTGGATACCTGGGCATCTTCATGGCTTTGGTGTCTGGCCACGCTGGGCTGGCGCAAGCCCGGCGAGACGACCGATGAGCTGAAACATTGGTATCCGACGGGTGCCCTCGCGACGGGACCAGATATCATTTTCCTTTGGGTTGCCCGCATGATCATTGCAGGACTTGAGTTGCACGGGCCCGAAAAGAAAACGCTCACCGACGACGACATCCGGGCCCGCATTCCTTTTAAGCGGGTTTATTTCAACGGTATCATCCGCGATAAACAGGGAAGAAAAATGTCCAAGAGCCTAGGCAACTCCCCGGAACCTCTGGATTTAATCGCGAAGTTCGGAGCCGATGGCCTGCGCTTCGGCCTCCTTTCCATCGCGCCCAAAGGGCAAGACATCCTCTTTGACGAAGATCGCGTCTCTCAAGGACGTAACTTTTGCAACAAGCTCTGGAATGCCTCCCGCTTCCGGCAGATGTCCGGTCCGATGTTCGATAACTCGTCGCTGCCTAGTATCATCACCCGGATCAAAGCGGAACATCTGGACGATGATGATTTTGCCATCTTACAAGGTTTGGCGGAACTCACGGATACGACCTCCAAGCACCTTGAAGAGCACGAGTTCACCGCTTACGCTCAAGGTCTCTACACGTTCTTCTGGGGCGACTTCTGTGATTGGTATGTCGAGGCCTCCAAGGCCCGGCTCGCGGATCCACTCCTACGTGACACCTGCTTGGCGGTGCAAGACTTGGTGTTACGTCAATTCCTGCTCCTGCTGCATCCCGTTGCGCCTTTCATCACTGAAGAGCTCTGGCATTTACTAGGATACGGAGCCGAGAACGACTTCATCCAGCATCACCATACCGCTACGGGGGGCGACCTCTTGCGTGCGTTGCGCGATCATGCCATCAAGTTGGTGGCTTCGAAAGTTTCCGATGTCGCTCAATTACGCGAATTCGTGGCGACCATCCGCGCTCTGAAATCACAAACCAACCAAGCCACTCGCCGCGATACCGTGGTGACCGTGATCGCGAAAGATTCGGCCGCGCGGACGCTTATCGAAAATAATCGCGATAAGCTATACCGGATGGCTGGTTTAGCGGCTTTGGATTTTGCAACCGATGCCGGCAATCGACCTGGTATGCTTTCGGTCCTCGGTACCGTCGTACTGGAACAAAGCGGGGTGGTCGACGTCGCCGCCGAAATGCAGCGCCTCACCAAAGAATTGGAAAAAGTCGATAAAGTCGTCGCCGCTGGCGAGGCCAAGCTGACGAATGAAACCTTTGTTTCCAAGGCCCCGCCGCAGATTCTTGAAGGTGCACGCAAACAATTAGAGGAAGCCAAAGCTAAACGAGACGAGCTGTCTCGGATGTTGAAAACTATCGGCTCATAATGCCTCTTATCCGTCAGCACTCCGATAAAAAATCTGCGGCTAAAGCCGTCGCCCAAGAGATTGCTGAGTTGATTGGTTTACGCACGCTATCGGGCAAGAAAACCGTGCTCGGACTTGCGACCGGCTCGTCGCCTTTAGCGCTTTACGCCGAGCTTATCCGGCTGCATCGCGATGAAGGTTTGAGTTTCAAGGATGTCATATCCTTCAACCTGGATGAATATGTCGGACTGGGCGCCGCGCATCCGCATTCTTACCGCCATTTTATGGAGCAGAACCTCTTCCGCTCGATTGATCTGCCGAAAGCGTCCACGCATATCCCTGATGGATTGAGTAAGGATTTCTCGTCCGAATGTCAGGCTTATGAGGATCGGATTAAATCGGTCGGCGGGATAGACCTCCAAATTCTGGGTATCGGCCGCACGGGGCATATTGGTTTTAATGAGCCAACATCGGCTGAGATTTGTCGTACCCGTCACGTCACGCTTAATGCGATTACCCGGGTGGATAACGCAGGTTTCTTCGGAAGTCCGGAGTTAGTGCCAAAGGAAGCTCTCACCATGGGTGTCGGCACCATCCTCGAGGCCCGAAAAATTGCTCTGCTGGCTTTTGGTGCCGGTAAGGCGGAGATTGTCCGTCGGGCTTTCCGCGAAAAACCTAACGGCAACTGCCCCGCAACGTGGTTGCAGCTTCACCCTGATTGCACGTTCCATCTGGATGCCGCCGCCCAAAGCACACTCTAAGGTCAGGCTTTTGCGCCCTCCTTTGCACGTTTCGGAAATCGATCCGGAGCAGGTTCCGGCCGCATTGTGGACCCGCGAATTCATTGCCCGATGTCAGGCGAACGCAGGTAGCTCTTCGCTGACGCTGACTTTAGCAAGGGCCGATGGCACCGCAGCGACTTTCCGCACCCTCGTCTTACCGCTCTGCGTCGATGATTTTCAGAACTTCCTACACGTCGAAAGAACTTTTAAATTCCTGTTATGGTCCCGGGGTGGCAACCAGGTGAAAGTGGCCGGAGTTCTGGCAGATTATTTTGTCGGGAAACTTCGGGAGACCTACCGACTGGGGGGCGCGCGGTCATTTGACTGGGAGTTTCATCAAAAAATATTCGAAACGCCCATCGCCCTCGATGCGGTCGATGAATCTGTGCTTCCTCAACCGGTCACTTCGGCTCTGACCCTAGGCCGCCATCTTGACGGCTGTCGCATTGGTTTTGATCTTGGGGGCTCTGACCGGAACTGTGCCGCCCTGATCGACGGCCAGGTCGTGTTTTTCTCGATCTCGCGGCAGAATGGAAAGTTCCTTTTGAAGTCTTGAACGACGGTGACGTGACGGCGCTTGCCGCCTCCATGAGCTTGGGTCGTAATGCCGTCCTGGGTGTTGCCATGGGAACCAGTGTCGCCGCAGGCTACGTCGATTCGGAGGGGAAGCTGACCCATTGGTTAAGCGAACTTGCTTTTGTCCCGGTTGATTACCGGGCTGGCGGCCCTCTGGATGAGTGGTCAGGTGACCAAGGGTGCGCCGTGCAATACTTCAGCCAACAAGCCGTCGGCCGGCTGTTGCCCTTGGCCGGCATCCACCTGCCTGCCACCCTGCCTTTGCCCGAGAAGCTGGAAGAACTCCAGTGCCTCATGGCCCAAGGCGATTTACGGGCTCATAAGGTTTATAAGACCATCGGGATCGCCCTCGGCTATACCGTCGCCCATTTCGCGAGTTTTTACCCCATCAGCGCCCTCCTGATCATGGGACGAGTCACCACAGGTGCAGGGGGTGATCTTATCATCGCGCAAGCTCAGGGCGTACTTCGGGATGAGTTCCCAGAACTTCGTATCGACCTTATGGCACCGAATGAGAAAGATAAACGGCACGCTCAGGCTATCGCCGCTGCTTCGCTTCCACTCCTCGTATAATTTGGAATGAAACTTTCCTCACAGGCCGACGTTTTTATCCCTGATGCCCACGTCGGCCCGGAAGCCTATTCTAGAACGACCCATTTAGGTATTGGCGCCCATCAGGATGACCTCGAGTTCATGGCATTCCACGGGATCCTCGCCTGTTATGATCAAACCGACCGATGGTTCGGGGGTGTGATCATGACGGATGGGCGCGGAAGTTCCCGTCTGGGAAAGTATCGCGATTGGACGGATGCGCAGATGGCAGCCGAGCGGATTCAGGAACAACGACGGGCGGCTACGCTCGGTCAGTATGGGTTCGTCGCTCAGCTCGGTTATGCGAGTCAAGATGTCCGGCAGTCGCAAGGGGCGGCGACCCGAGGGGACATCCTGACTATCCTGCAGGCCACTCGGCCCAAGGTGGTCTACCTCCATAATCTTGCCGATAAGCATGATACCCATGTGGGCTGCGCCCTGCGTTGCCTCGAAGCCCTTCGTCTCCTCCCCGCCGATCAGAGACCCGTAAAAGTCTACGGCTGCGAAGTTTGGCGTGATTTGGATTGGCTGGTGGACGAGGAAAAGACCCCGATGCCCATTTCGGAGCGTCCTGAGCTCGCTCAAAAACTTAATGCGATCTTTGCCACCCAAATCGATGGAGGTAAACGCTACGACCTGGCGGTGCTTGGACGCCGTACGGCTAACGCAACTTTTAGTAACGCCCATAGTTCCGACCGCGAAACGTCAATGCAATGGGCCATGGATCTGACCCCGCTCATCAAGGACGATACTCTCGATCCACTTGCTTATGTCATTGGCTTCGTCGATCGTCTTAAGTCAGATATCGCCGCACGCATCCACCGCTCACTCTGAAAATATATGAAACCCACCCTCCTTGTTCTCGCTGCCGGTATGGGAAGTCGCTACGGCGGCCTTAAACAGATCGACCCCATGGGCCCTTCGGGCGAGACTATCCTGGACTATTCGGTCTATGATGCCATTCGTGCCGGCTTCGGTAAGGTCGTGTTCATCATCCGACCCGACTTTGAGAAAGACTTCCAAGAGCGCATCGTCCAGAAGTTTGCCGACAAGATTGAGGTCGGTTTCGCTTTCCAAACCTTAGATTGTTTACCCGCCGATTTTAAGATTCCTGAGGGCCGAGAGAAACCGTGGGGTACGACCCATGCGATTTTGTGTGCGCGTGCTAACGTTCAGACCCCCTTCGCCGTGATCAACGCTGACGATTTTTATGGCCGAGACTCTTACGCCGTATTGAGCGAACAACTCAAAAATCTGAGCAACGAGTCCACCGCCTATTGCATGGTCGGCTTTACCTTGAAGAACACCCTTTCCGAGCATGGGACGGTAGCGCGCGGCGTCTGCAAGGCGGATGCGCAAGGCCTGCTCACGGATATCGACGAGATGACCAAGATCGCCAAGACCCCGCTGGGCGGCACAAATACTGCGGCGGACGGCAAGGTGACGGAGTTATCTGGCAACGAACCCGTTTCGATGAATATGTGGGGCTTCACCCCGCACATCTTTAAACAACTTGAGGTACTCTTTGACGAATTCCTTGCGACTAAAGGGCAAGAGTTGAAGAGCGAATGTTATATCCCGCTTTCGGTCGGCAGCTTGGTCAGATCTGGCCAAGCGACCTGTCTGGTCCTGCGGACGGATTCCACCTGGTTCGGCGTGACTTATCGCGAAGATAAAGCCGTCGTTCAGGCGAGTATTATTGAAGAGGTTAAGCGCGGCGCTTACCCGGAGAATCTCTGGGCGTAGAGCTTTCCATGCCGTGACCAACCATCCTCACACCACGGCAGCACAGGCCTTTAAACTTCCCGGGGGGTTGATTTCGGCCGTGCCCTACGGCAGTGGGCATATTAATGATACCTATGCGCTGGAAGTCGCCGTTTCTGGTAAAGTCGTGCGGTATATCCTCCAGCGGATTAATCAGCAGGTTTTCAAAGCTCCGGATGCCTTGATGGAGAACGTGGAGCGGGTCTGTTACCACACGCAGCAGAAACTGGCCTCACAAGGCGTGCCAGATGCTTTTCGCCGGGCCCTTCGGCTCGTCCCGACCCGGCAAGGACGGAACTGGCATACCGATGACGTCGGCCATCGTTGGCGCTGTTATAACTTTATCGAAAATGCGACCGGTCACGACGTCGTCAGCTCCCCGCGCCAAGCTTATGCCGCGGCGCGTGCCTTTGGCTCGTTCCAAGCCCTCTTGGCTGACTTACCGGGAAAAAGGCTCCATGAAACCATCCCCTATTTCCATCACACCCCGACGCGTTTGGCCAACTTCAAATTGGCCCTGAAGAGCGACCCCCATGGCCGGGCGAAGTCTGCTGAAAAAGAAATCCAGTTCGCCCTGCAAAACGCACACCTCGCTTCCGTGATCACCGGGGCGCTCGCCCGCCACGAAATCCCCGAGCGCGTGACGCACAATGATACTAAGCTTAATAATGTCCTGCTCGACAACGTTTCCCAGGAAGGGATTTGCGTCATTGATCTGGATACGGTGATGCCCGGCTCGGTCCTCTACGATTTCGGCGACCTTGTGCGCACGTCGACCTCGCCGGCAGCCGAAGACGAGGTCGACCTGAATAAAATTGTCATGCAACTCCCCCTGTTCACCGCACTGATCGAGGGTTACCTTTCCTCGGCTAAGGGGTTCCTGACACCGCGGGAGCTCGCGCTCCTCCCGGAGGCTGGCCAGGTCATCACTTATGAGATTGGGTTACGTTTTCTGACCGACTGGCTCGAGGGTGATGTGTATTTTAAATGCAAGCGTCCGACCCATAATCTGGATAGAGCCCGGGCGCAGTTCAAACTCGTGGCATCAATCACGGCGCAGTTGCCTGCGATGCACCCAATCCTAAACCAACTCTCTTCATGCGCGTTTTGATTACCGGCGGAGCGGGTTTTATCGGCTCACATCTGGCCCGACATTTTCAAGGCAAGGCTGAGGTGGTCGTCCTCGATAATTTCCGGACTGGCCACGTCAGAAACCTGGACGGTATCGATTGTAACTTGATCGAAGGATCAATCCTTGACCACGTACGTGTCGCGGAGGCTATGCGGGGCGTGGATCAAGTCTTCCACCTGGCCGCCTTGGTCTCAGTCCCTGAATCAGTCTGCAATCCCGCTGAGACCGAACAGCTCAACGTGCAAGGAACGTTGAATATTCTGGAAGCCGCTACACGTAACGGGGTCAAGAAAGTCGTCTTAGCCTCTTCGGCGGCTATCTATGGCAACAACCCAATTGTTCCTAAGCTCGAAACGATGACGCCAGAGCCACAGTCGCCTTATGCCTTTACGAAGTTATCCGGTGAACACCTGTTGGAGACTTTCCATCAAAGCCATGGACTTTCGACGACGAGCCTCCGATTTTTCAATGTTTTTGGACCGCGACAAAATCCCCAATCGGCCTATGCGGCAGCCGTCCCCATTTTCATCACCCAAGCCCTGCGGGGTGAACCGCTGATCATTTTTGGAGACGGTCAGCAAACCCGTGATTTCATCTACGTCCAAGACATCGCCCAGGCTCTGGCTTATGTCGCTCATCGGGAAGCTGTCACCGGGACCTATAATGTGGGATATGGCCAGGGGTTGAGTGTCTTGAGCCTGGCGACAAAAATAATCGCCCTAACGAAATCTAAATCCACCATCGAATATCGCCCGGGGCGGGCGGGTGACGTGAAGGCTTCGGTAGCCTCCACGGAGAAACTTCAATCTGCCGGGTGGAAGGC
>JAPLTU010000035.1:0-3882 GCA_026397965.1 Verrucomicrobiota bacterium
TAGGCGTTGTAAAAAATTTAGGAGAATACGTTCGGCCGAAAGCAAGTTGGCCGCAGGTCCTTCGACTTCGGCGACCACCGTACCAGCCGTCACCCCAGAACCTTCGCCGACCAGGGCGCGTCCCGTGCACTCGGCGCCATAAGCCTGAAAAACGAGCGGGATCATCCCCAAGCCTGCGATCACCATCGGGCGCCTGGCTACGATACGCGCCCGCGCGCGGCCCGGCGCAGCCAACAGCGAGGCAGAAGGGTCTCCGGCCCGCAGTGGACGATGCCGCAAACCGGCTCCGGCCAGATCCTCATCTCGGGCTAATCCCGCGAAAGCAATCAGCCAAGGAGTGTCCAAATCGTCCCAGCGAAGACGGCGGATAAGTCGATCGGTCTGGCCCGGGTCGCGCGGCATGGGTTCACCTTACGACCTGACCCCTGTCGGGCAAGGGGCTTAACGGAAGAACTCCTTGAACTTCGCCCGCCAAGATTCGGAGACCGGCGCGGCTTCGTCGCCGCAGGCGGTGGCGTAGGCCTTGAGGGCTTCCTTTTCCTTGTCGGTCATCTTCTTGGGGACGTCGACATCAACGCGGACCAGTAAATCGCCGTGGCTGCTCCCGCGAAGACTTGGCATCCCTTCTCCGCGCAAACGAAAGACGGTGCCGCCCTGCGTGCCCGCAGGCACCTTGAGCAAGGTCTTGCCCTTAAGCTTAGGTACATTGATTTGGCCGCCCAATGCAGCTACGGAGAATTTGACCGGGATGGTGCAGGCGAGGTCATTACCGTCTCGCTCAAAAAGTTCATGGTCCAAGATCATCGTGACCACATAAAGGTCACCCGAAGCGGCGCCCCGACGACCCGACGAACCATTGTTACTGGAACGCAGCTTGGTGCCGCTGTCTACACCCGGCGGAATACGGACTTCGACCGAGGTCTCAGCGATAATTCGCCCTTCACCCGAACAGGGACGGCAAGGCTTATCGATACTTACCCCTTGCCCGTGACAAGTCGGACAAGTCTGCCGCATGGAGAAAAATCCTTGCGAACGGATAACTTGACCGTGGCCGCCACAGGTGACGCAACGGCTCTTCTTCGCCCCAGGCTCGGCTCCGGATCCGGAGCATTTCGCACAGGCCACGTGCTTTCGGTAAGGGATTTTCTTTTCAACGCCCTCGGCCGCTTCCTCGAGGGTGATCTTGATGTCCACGCGTAAATCCTCGCCGGCATTCTCGTCGGCTTCTCCGCTCGGGCTACCGCCGTTAAACATGTCGGAAAAACTTCCGCCGCCACCGCCGCCACCGCCAAACATTTGGTTGAAGATATCCATCGGGTCCGCCCCACGCTTGAAACCACGGCCACCGCCGGGGCCCGGGCCGCCTTGCTCGAAAGCCGCTTCGCCGTGTTGATCGTAAAGTTTACGTTTCTGCTCATCCCTCAGGACCTCGTAAGCCCGCGACGCTTTTTTAAATTTCTCTTCAGCCTCTTTGTTGCCCGGGTTGCGATCAGGGTGAAGCTCCATCGCTTTCTTGCGATAGGCTTTTTTAATCTCATCGGCGGCCGCTGATTTAGCGACTCCCAGGATGCCGTAATAGTCCTCAGCCATGACGAATGCTTATTTGGTAAAGCCCGTCGAGACGAAGACCGCGGCGGCGCGGATGACGCGATCGTTCAGCAGCCAGCCGACGCGCGCCACGCGCGAGACCGAGCCCTCCGGGATTGTAAGATGAGATTCTTGCCCGACCGATTCATGCCGACCAGGATTAAAAGCCTGACCCAATGGATTAATTTCCACCAACCCCTGCGCCGCCATCACGGAACGCAATTGGTTGATTGCCATCCGGAAGCCTTCGACCACGGCCTGCCCGTCGGCTTTGCCCGCAGCGGCTTCAAGGCCGAGCGCCAAAGCATCCATCGACGGGAGCAATTCTTCGACCAGATTGGCCGTCGCGAACTTTCGGAGGTCTTCGCGCTCGCGTTGATGCCGGCGCTGTTGGTTCTGTTGGTCGGCCTGACTGCGTAGGAGCGTGTCCTTCAGGCGCGCCACTTCGCCCTCGAGCTCGGCGATCCGGGTCGCAGATTCGGCCGAGGCTGCCGCCCCGTCGTTGGAAGATGATTCAGTCATGGGAAATTATTTGGCTTGGAGAAGTTTTTCGGTAACCGACTTGCGCAACCGCTCGCGCGCCAGATCCATGATGAGATCCATGCCGTCGGTGGATACTTTTTGTAAAGCCAAGCGGCCCAGCGGCTGCGAGACCTTATCGTTAAAGTTTTTTTCGGTAATGTCCGTGGCCTCGAAAACGAAGTTAAAATCTCGGTCCACAATCACCCGGCGTTCCGGGGAGCCGTCGCCGGAGATGATCATGATATGTCCGACCCTCACCCTCAGGTGGTCGACATGGAACGGGCGCTTGGCGGCGGGTGGCGCGTCGGCGGGTCCGGGCGGAGCCTTGCCGTCTGGACTCTTTAGTCCCTTCATAATATCTTTCATATTATTATCGTTCAGGTAATCGGCCTTCCCCGCGATGACTACGCGGTCGATATCCAGTTCGGCATGCTTCACTTGGATATTTCCTTTCAAGAAGAACGCCCAGGCGTCGACTTCGAGGGCGAGGTGTTTGACCTTAAGAATTTCGCGCTCCTGCCATCGGCTGGGGTTACTGATCGAGACCCCGCCGAATTCCACCCGGCCAGCGTAGAGATTGGTTTCATTAGCCTCGACGGAAAGATGGGCGCCTGATTTCGACGAAAGTGCCGTATCCAAAAAAGTGGGGGCGAACCGACCCAGCGCCCAAACCCCCATCAGCGCGATCATGATTAAAAAGAGAACGATTCCGGCCAGCACCGATAAAAGCTTGCGCAAGGCGCTTCCTGATCGGCGGGCTGGAAGGGGAAGATTCATGATAATATGACGATTTTGAGCAATAGCCGTGCCATTTGGGACGGTCAACGGCAGAGGCTTAATTCGAGCCTTATTGGGCTGTTTGGGAGATTTTACCCAATAAAAAACCCGCCGTTCTTTCGCTGGCGGGTCCTTCTGTCTCGGGGGTGTCTCACACCCGAAGTTAGTCGGCTGTCTATTTAGCTGGCGCTGCGACCGGGGCCGCGGCTACCGAGCAACCCACGACTTCGCCGACCGTGAACTTAACGGCGTTCGACTGATTAGGAACGATACCGACGACGACTTGTTGATCGTCCGTTTTAATCACTTCAACTTCGAGGGATTTACCTTCTTTCTCGAGGCGTAAATGGGTTTTTACTTCTGGTTTCTCGGTACGGGCAAAGGCGATGAGGCCTAAGTCCTCTCGCACCGAGACGATACGCGCCTTGGAAGCGTCTTCAACGGCGGCAACCGGAGCGCCCTCTTTCTCCCAAGAAAAGTGCGGCGCATCAGCATTTTTGTCGTTTTTGTGAGCGCAACCAACGAACAGGGCAGCGAGAGCGAGAAGCGTCAGAGTTTTTTGCATAAGATTGTGAGCAAAAGGCTCTTTTCTGGCTCCACCCTAGTCAACCCCTTAATGCTTGCGGCGGGGCGGATGGTGGGCTTCCTCGATAGTCTAATGAGTCAGGAAATCGCTAAATTAATGTTAGGCCTCCCCAAGGGAAGTCTGGAAGAGGCAACCCTTCAACTGTTTGCCCGAGCCGGCTTCCCGGTCGTCAAGAGCAGCCGGTCCTATCGCCCCTCCTTCGATGACCCCGCCCTGGATGGCCGCTTCATCCGTGCCCAAGAGGTGGCCCGCTATGTTGAACATGGGTTTTTTGACTGCGGTCTGACCGGTCAGGATTGGGTCCAAGAAAACTCCGCCGACGTCGTCCAAGTCTGCGAGCTCATCTACAGCCGGGTCTCCGCCCAAAAATCACGCTGGGTCCTCTGCGTGCCTGAAGCCTCTCCGGTTAA
>JAPLTU010000035.1:3891-92927 GCA_026397965.1 Verrucomicrobiota bacterium
CCGGCAAGCGCGTGGCCACCGAGCTGGTCGAGACGACCCGGCGCTGGTTCAAAAAACAAGGTATTGAGTGTGAAGTAGAATTCTCCTGGGGAGCCACCGAAGTCAAAGTCCCCGAATTGGCCGACGCCATCGTCGATATCACGGAGACCGGCTCATCGATCAAAGCCAATAATCTTCGCATCGTCGATACGCTGCTCGAAACCACCACGGTCCTGATCGCCAATAAGAGTGCCTGGGCCAACCCGGCCAAGCGCACTAAAATCGAGCAAATCGTGCTCATGCTCCAAGGTGCCCTCGCTGCGCAACACATGGTAGGACTGAAATTCAATCTCCCACGCCAGGCTTTGGACAAAGTGTCTGCTGCTTTGCCCGCCCTGCGTAACCCGACCATCTCCCCTCTGAGCAATCCGGAATGGGTCGCGGTTGAAACAATTATCGATGCGCGCCAAGCTCGTGAATTCATTCCCACCCTGAAAGCTTCGGGTGCCGAAGGAATTGTCGAATACCCCATCAATAAGCTCGTTTACTAAGCCCGATGTCCCTGCCCGACGCCGTCCGCCTCGGACTCATCCAACTAACCGCCGAAGATACGCCGGGGGCGAATGTTCGGAAGACCATCCCGCAGATTGAAGAAGCGGCCGCGAAGGGCGCGAAAATCATCGGGCTGCAGGAAATGTTCACGACGAAATATTTCTGCGTCACCCAAGACCCCAAGAATTTCGACCTCGCCGAGCCCATCGAAACCGGACCTTCGGTCACTGAACTGGCCAAAGTGGCGAAGCGTCTCGGCGTCGTCATCGTCGCGCCACTCTTCGAAGCGCGCGGCAGCGAGGTATATCATAACACCGCCGCCGTCATCGATGCGGATGGCTCGGTCCTCGGCAAGTATCGCAAGATGCACATCCCGCAGGACCCGGCGTTTGAAGAAAAATTTTATTTCACTCCGGGCGATCTCGGCTTCCGCACCTGGAAAACCGCGCATGGTAATATCGGGGTCTTAATCTGCTGGGACCAATGGTACCCCGAAGCCGCGCGCCTCACCGCCCTCGGCGGCGCGCAGATTCTCTTCTACCCAACGGCCATCGGCTGGTTGCCCGAAGAAAAAGCCGCGCTCGGTAAGGCGCAGCATAACGCGTGGGAAACCGTTCAACGCGGACACGGCGTCGCCAATGGCTGTTATATCGCTGCGACTAATCGCGTCGGCACCGAAGGCCGCACTCAATTCTGGGGACAAAGTTTCGTCTCGGATCCTTATGGCGAAATCGTCGCGCGCGCTTCGGTTGAAAAAGAGGAAGTTCTCTTGGCGGATTGCGACCTCGCCCGCCAACGGGAATTTCGCCGAATCTGGCCGTTCTTGCGCGACCGTCGGATCGACGCTTATGGCGACCTGACCCGCCGTCTCCGCGACTAATCAATCATGGCCACGCCCCGCGATCTCGGTTTCCGCATGCCGGCGGAATGGGAACCCCAATCGGCCACGTGGCTCTCCTGGCCCTCCAATCCCAAACTTTGGCCAGGGCATTACGATCTTGTCCCCGCTAAGTTCGCCGAGTTCGCCGCCGCAATCAGCCGCTTCCAACCCGTGCGGATCAATGCCACCGGAAAGTTGCGCGCCGAAGCCGAACGAGAACTCAAAGCCGCCAAGGCCGACCTTTCCGTCATCGAACTCATCGACATCGCAACTGATGATGTCTGGTGCCGAGATCATGGCCCAATTTTTGTCAAACAGCGTCAGACTGGGGAGATTGCGCTGACCGACTGGGATTTTCACGGCTGGGGCGGAAAGTTTGAAGCCTCGCTCGATAACCAAGTTCCCGGAAAAATTGCCCAACATCTCGGGATGAAAAATTTCTCCTTCCCGTTTGAACTCGAAGGCGGCGGGATCGAAGTCTCCGGCGATGGCTTACTGCTCACCACCGAGGCCGTGCAAAATAATCCTAACCGCGCCGACGGCCGGGATGATGCGGCGTTTCACACCGCCATCCGTGAAGGCCTCGCCATCGACGACCTTCTCTGGATCGGCGAAGGCTTGGCCAACGATGATACTGACGGGCACATCGATAACCTCGCGCGCTTCGTTTCATCGCGGACACTGATCGCCGTCACCGAGAACGATAAAGCTTCGCCGAACTTCAAACCCCTGCAGGAAAATCTCCGACGCTTAGGCGAAATGCGCGTCAAGGGGGGGCAGAAACTGGACGTCATCGAGCTGCCGCTGCCACGCACAATTCGCTTGGCTGGCCGGGAACTCCCCCCGAGCTATGCCAACTTCCTCATCGTCAATGACGGCGTCCTTGTGCCCGTCTACGGCCAAGATTCGGATGAAAAAGCTTTAGGTATCATCGGTGATTGTTTCCCGGGGCGCAAAGTGGTGGGCCTTGATTGTCGCCTACTGCTGATTGAAGGCGGGGCGTTACATTGCCTCAGCCAGCAGCAACCGGCGTGAAGGAGGAGACTAGTTGATCGGTTGACCAGTGGGCCAGTTGGCAAGGGATGCAAATGAGAGGCTCGGTTGACCAGATGAGAGCATCACGAACTCAAAGGGGAACCGGAGACCGGATGATTGGCTGGGGAATTAAATTCTGGGTGACGGGTGTCAGCCACGGATGACGGCAACTCAGGTATCGGCTTCTCGGCCATCGGCCGCGGGAGCCTGGAGCCGGCTGCCGATGGCTGAATGGCTGACTCCCGAGAGGCTGATGCCCTGGTGGCCGTCACCTGTCACCCGAAAGAATGTGTCCGAAACTAACTTCCCGGTTTCCGGTCTCCCTTTGAGCGAGCGTTCGCTCTGGCCAACCCATCAACGAGTCAACTTACCTGCGGTTCACTTCTTAGGTTTTATTTTCGACGCGCAGGCGCAATCACCGGCGCAGCCGCCTTCTTTGCGTCGGCGAGCCGCGGCGAGCCAGCGACGGATGAGCCAGCCGGCGGCGACACCCACAATTGCTCCGACGATGACGGCTTCGAGGGTCATGAGATGCGGATGACGACCTGGTAGACGGCCGTCGCGGCGACCCAGGCGAGGGCCGTCATATAGACAAACGAGCCCGCCGCCCACTTCCAGCCACCGGTCTCCTGAGCGAGCGTCGCAATCGTCGGGCCACACTGCGAACAGAGGGCGAAGAAGACCATCAACGAAAGCACGGCGGCGAGTGAGAAAATCGGCTTGCCCGTGCGCGGCCCCTCGGACCACTTCGCATCCTGCATGGCCTGGAGGAGGTGCCGGCTATCGGCCTTGGCCCCTTTGCCGACAGAATAAGTGACGCCCAGGGTCGAGACAATCACCTCGCGAGCCGGGAAACTCGCCAGCACGCCGACGGTAATCTTCCAGTCGAAGCCCAGCGGATCGAAGACCGGCTGCACCGCCTTACCGAAGCTTCCCATGTAGGACTGCTCGACGTACGCGGCCTGGACCTTGGCCTTAACCACTTCTTCGGCAGCCGTCGGGTTGGCTGCCTTGATGTGGGCGGCGACCGATGCGTCGCGCGGGAAGTAGGAGAGTGCCCACACGATGATCGTGATGGCGAAGATCACCGTACCGGCCTTCGAGACGAATTCGGCGGCGTTCTGCCACATCCGCCAGAGGACATCGCGCGGCTTGGGCATCTGATAGCGAGGGAGCTCGAGGACGAATGGCTGCGGCTTCACCTTGAGCACAAGGCGGGTGAGTACGAACGCCGTCGGGACGGCGAAGAACAGGCCGACGCAGTGCATGCCGACCATCACGACGGATTGCCAGCCTGGGCCATAGTGCGGACCGATGAAGGCAGCGCACATGAGCGCATAAATCGGGAAGCGGGCCGAGCAACTCATGAACGGCACGACGAAGGCCGTGGCGAGGCGCGCCTTAGGGTCTTCAATCGTGCGCGTGGAAAGCAGGCTCGGAATCGCACACGCGAAACCGGAGAGCAACGGGACGAAGCTCTTACCATTGAGGCCGCACCAGCTAAAGAGGCGGTCCATGATGAACGCGGCGCGCGCCATGTAGCCGCTATCTTCGAGAATCCCGATGAAAAGGAAGAGGATCAGGATTTGCGGCAGGAAGACCAGGAAGGCCCCGACGCCCCCGATGATGCCGTCAGCCAGCAGGCTCTGGAGCATCGGATACGCGTCGAGAGGTGGCGCGACGACTGTCTTCGTCCAGTCAACCCCAGACTGAATCCACTCCATCGGGAACTTCGCCAGCCAGAAGACGGAGGCAAAGAAGCCCAACATGATGCCGGCGAAGAGCACGGGGCCCAAGAAACGGTGCAGTAATAATCGGTCAACCGCCGCGGACCGACTGGCGCGAGCGGCACCTTCTTTCACGACGCCTTCCAGCGCTTTGCGCAGGCGGGCGTAGTGCACTAGGGGTTCGGCCGCCAAGGGGTTGTAACCCGACTGCCGGACAGTCTCTCGCCCCTGTCGGATGACTGGGTCGCGGAGTTCTGCCTTCCAGTGCAACCGTTCCGCCAAGGCGGAATTGGAATCAAAAATTAGCCGCTGGGCTTCCGCCGAAGTAATTTTGCGTCCGGTGTCCCTGAAAATTGCGGCCTTAATATCTTCCAAAGCCGCTAAGATTTTTTCGGGCCAAACCACCCGCGGCAAAAGCGTTTTGCGTTCGAGGGTTAGCGCGATGGCCCGGCGAACATCGATCACGCCTTCGCCTTTCCACGCCGAAGCCATGACCACTGGAATGCCGCCTAGGCGATCGGACAGCAGCCCCGTATCGATGCGTAATCCTTGTTCCTTCGCGATGTCGGCTTGATTTAAGACCAACGCGACGGGTAGGCCTAATTCGGCGAGCTGTGAGGCTAAGAACAGATTGCGTAACAGGTTGGTCGCATCAGCGACCATGATCACCGCGTCTGGCTGCCGTTCCCCTGAAATATTTCCAGATAACGCGTCGGTGACGACTTGTTCATCCGGGGAGGTAGCGGCCAAGGAGTAAAGCCCGGGAAGGTCGACTAACTCCACCTTGGTGCCGTTTCCTAAATCACAGGACCCCGATTTACGGGCGACGGTCACGCCCGGATAATTACCGACCCGTTGACGCAGTCCGGTCAGGGCATTAAAGAGCGTGGACTTCCCGGTATTGGGATTGCCGACGAGCGCGACCATCAGGCCCTGTGTCGGAATGCTCACGACGTTGCCCGGGGGCGTTGGATAGGGCAATCGGCTGCCACATCGACGATTAAACTCTCCGCTTCCGCCAAGCGTAAGCTCACGACCTGGCCGCCAAACTCGATGGCCAGCGGATCACCTAAGGGCGCCCTTCGGACCAGTTTCAAAACCATCCCCGGCAGGAGCCCAAGGGCCATCAGACGCTGATCTACCCCGCGCTCCGGGTTAAGCGAAGCCAGCTTCCCGAATTGACCGGGTAGAAGTTGGGAAAGCGGAGTCACGCTAGTTGAGAATGAGTCTCAAAAATACCCCCTCGGAGGGTGCTGTCAACGCCGTCCTCGCCTAAATTAGCCAAATACGTTGCCTGCCGGGTCCACTTGGACCTGCCTATTCTGACAGCAATGACCCTCCCCAAGCCCATCCCTGAGGTGACCCCTCACGTCCCCGAGGTCTCAAACCCGGGCGGGATCGGCGGCCACCCCAAGGGCCTGGGTATGCTCTTCTTCGCAGAGATGTGGGAAAGATTTTCCTACTACGGCATGCGGGCGATTCTCCTGCTCTTCATGATCGCCCCCCTGGCGATGGGCGGGATGGGGATGGATCAGAAGTTGGCGGCGCAGATTTATGGGAATTACACCATGGCGAGCTACCTGGTCTGCATCCTCGGCGGTTACCTCGCCGATAATTTCATCGGCGCGCGGCGTGCCGTTTTGATTGGCGGCTTCATCATCACCGCCGGGCACTTCACTTTGGCGATCGATTCGACTCCAAGTTTTTATCTCGGTCTCATCTTGGTCGCACTGGGTACCAGCCTGCTTAAGCCCAGCATCAGTACCCTTGTTGGTGGGTTATACGCCCGCGGCGATCATCGACGTGACGCGGGCTTCTCGCTTTTTTATATGGGCATCAACCTCGGGGCCTTTGCCTCACCGTTGGTCGTGGGCTGGCTCGCCCAAAGCGAAGAATTCAAAGCCCGGCTCCTCTCTTGGGGTTTTGATCCCCTGCACAGCTGGCATTGGGGTTTCGGCGCCGCTGGCGTCGGGATGACCTTCGGGATGTGGACATACCTTCGTCGGCTTAAACTTATCGGACACATCGGTCACCCCCCAGACCGCGATACTCCGCGCCCATGGGGGCAGCTCGTGATGGTCGCCCTCGGAACGGCCGTGCTCTTAGGCCTGATGATCGCGTCGGATTATTTCGCTTGGATCAACCCGATTGTCTATGCCCTACCAGTCGCCGGGGTGATTTATTTCGGCCTCATGAAGAAGGACGAAGAAAGCCACCGCATCGCCGCTATTTTGGTCTTCTTCATCGCGGCGATTATTTTCTGGGCCGTCTTCGAACAGGCCGGCTCCTCGCTCACGCTCTTCGCCGACGAGCTCACGCATAATGAAATCGGGGGCTGGGCCTTCCCTTCCTCTTGGTTCCAATCCGTCAACTCGCTCTTCATCCTCGCCCTCGCGCCGCTCTTCGCCTGGGGCTGGGTTCGGTGGGGTGCGCGCCAACCGTCCGTCCCAGGCAAATTCGTCCTCGGCCTCGTGTTCTTGGGCGTATCTTTCTTATTATTAGTCCCCGCCGCGCAGCTCACCGCGAGCGGCAAGGTCAGTCCGTGGTGGCTCATCGCGGTCTACTTCTTGCAGACGCTCGGTGAACTTTGCCTCAGCCCGGTTGGGCTGAGTACGATGAGCAAGCTCGCACCAGCCAAGCTGACGGGGCTCATCATGGGGCTGTGGTTTTTAGGAACAGCCCTGGGCAACAAACTCGCGGGCGTTTTGGCCGAAGATTTTTCGTCCAAAGATCCGGCCTTACTTTCGCGGTTCTTTCTGAACCAAGCCCTGACAGTCGGGGTGGTGACAGTCGGCCTACTGGCCATGGTGCCTTGGGTGAAGCGTCGGATGGGCAAACACTCCTAAGGAACCAGACTCAGGCCAGCTCAGCCGCAATCCGGACCGAAACCGGACAGTGATCCGAGCCCTTCACTTGATCGTGGATTTCGGGCAACGACCACTTGAGCCCCTCCGACGTCAGGCAATAATCTAAACGCCAACCAATATTGCGGGCGCGGATGCCAGGCCGGTAACTCCACCAACTATAACGCTGTTGGGCGTCGGGGTGGTGCGCGCGGAACGTATCAACAAAACCATGCTGCCGGAGAAGTTTGGTGAAAGACTCGCGCTCTTCATCCGTGAATCCGGCATTACGTCGATTGGTCGAAGGATTAGCTAAATCTATTTCCGCGTGCGCGACATTGAGATCGCCGCAGACGACCAATGGTTTTTTCTGCGCGAGCTTCGCCAGGTAACGCTGAAAATCCGCATCCCATTGCAACCGATAGTCCAGCCGCTCCAACTCGCGTTGGGAATTGGGCACGTAAGCGCTGACGACGTAACAGCTGCGGAATTCGGCGGTGACAACCCGGCCTTCCGCCGGGTGGTCGCCGGAAAAGTCTAAAGCCACCGACAAAGGTTCGTACTTGGAGAGAATGGCCGTTCCCGAGTAGCCCTTCTTTTCGGCCTCATGCCAGACCTGATGGGCGAATGGCAATCCCAAGGTCTGCGCCGTCGCCGTTTCGCACTTGGTCTCTTGCAGGCAAAGAACGTCGGGGTCGGACGCCTGGATAAAATCGACGAGCCCCTTACCCAGAGCGGAGCGAACGCCATTGACGTTCCATGAAAAGATTTTGGCTTGGCTCACTTCGTCGGAGACTTGAAGAGCGTGTTCATTTTCTTATCCAAGTCTTCCTTGGCATCAGCCGGCTTCGCAACTTGCGCTGCAGGAGCTGAGGGGGCGGAGGGAGCCGCGGACGGAATCGACGATGGCGCCGCGGCCGGCTTACGGCCGAAAAGGGTGTCGAGTTTTTCGTCTAGGGTGGCCGGACCTTTCGGCACGACCGGTTTTTCTGGCTCCGCTGGAGCGGCCACGATTGCCGCGGGGGCCGTGGCTGGAAGCGCGGCCGCTACAATCGCAACGGGGATGGCGACGGCAACCGTCGGAGTCGTAGCCGTCGGCGTAGGTGCCACCCCGGCGGGAACCTCCGTCATCGACTTTATATAAGGCATCGGCTGATTGCTTCCATTCGCAAACAGTTCCTGAGCCTTCTTGCGGATCAAGGCTTCAAAATTAGTCAGGCGGCTATCAATTTCGAATTTCACACCCCGTGAACGAACTTCGAGGATGCCCGCTCCGAACACTTTTGAGACCTGTAATGAATCACCCATCGCCAGCATCGTCTCGCTGATTTTCTTACCGCCTTCGAGCACGGGGGAGCTGTAAGCCTTAATCATCACGACTGAAGTCGGCCAAAGCGCTGGGCGCTCGTTGATGGCGGCGTAATCTAAGGCGGGCAAAGCCGAAGGAAGGGAAGCGGCTTTACCGGCGGAACCCTCCGCAGCGGAAGCGGACTCGGGCTTAGTGACGGCTCCAGCGGCTTCGGTCTTGGCGGCGGCCGGAGCATTTGTCATGACAATCGAAAAACTCGGTTGCAAAATCAACGTCGCGAGGGAGCCGAGCACGATACCGCCCAATAAGATAAGGGCTGAGCGTAAAAGAGAAGACATGGACTTGCTGGGTGAAAAATTATGATCCCGCCTTAATTTCAATCACGTCGTGCGGAGCGGCTTCGCGCAACCCTGCTGGGGTGATCCGGATGTAGCGGGCCAGCGCGCGGTGTTCGGTCAGGTTATTAGCTCCGAGATAACCAAGGCCGCTTTGCACACCGCCAGCCAAGGTGCCGAGCACCTGGTCGACGGTTCCGGAAACTTCCTTAAGGGCTTCGATCCCCTCGGCGGCGACTTTGCTGAACTTGCCACTGGCTGAATGGCCGTAACGGGCGGCAGAGCCTTTACGCATCGCTTCGTGCGAACCCATGCCGCGATATTCCTTATAAGTCTTACCGTTGATTTCCATCAGCTTGCCGGGGGCTTCGCGGCTGCCTGCGAGCAAACCGCCGAGAATCACTGCATCGGCCAACGTGAGCGCTTTGACGATGTCGCCGCTCTTGGTAATGCCACCATCGGCGAGGATGCGGACTCCCTTTTGGGCGGCGGCCCGGGAGGCGACATAAAGAGCGGTGAGTTGCGGGATGCCGACGCCGGCGACGATACGCGTCGTGCAAATCGATCCGGGGCCTTGGCCGATCTTGATGGTGTCAGCTCCGGCGGCGGCGAGAAATTCAACGCCTTCGCCGCTGGTGACATTGCCGGCGATCAGCGTGAGGCCTTTGTGCGCCTTGCGGAGCATGCGAATGGCGTCGCCGACGCCCTTGGTGTGACCGTGCGCCGTGGAAATCGCCAAAGCATCCGCACCTTCGTCGACTAAGGCAGCCGCATGGGCCAAGAAGCGGACCCGGTCGATTTCACCGTCCGCCTGGCGCGGGACTGAAATGGCCACTCCGACCCGCAGGCGGAACCCTGAATCTCGCGTGGGGCGGACATGCGCCCGAGACTCTTCGGAAATACGCTCGATATCGCTGAGGGTGAAAAGGCCGCGAAGTCTATTCTTCGCGTCGACCACCAATAATTTGTTTTGGCCGACGTGCTCGGAGAAGAGCTTGTCCGCTTTGGCAATGGGATCTTTCCCGAGGTCTTTTTCGACGACTGTAAAAATCTGATCCCGTGGCACCATGACCGCCGCAACTTTGCGCTGGCCGTGGCGTTCTTTGACGGCGCTTCCGGGGAGCAAACCTAGGAGGGTATTGTCGGGGCCAACGACCGGGAAGGTGCTGAAGGCTAATCCGTCGTGTTCGATCCGGGCGAGCACCTGCGCAATCGTGTCCTCGGGCGAGACCACCGCGGGATCGCCGATCATGCCGTGAATATGGTTTTTGACCCGGCGTACTTCGGCCAGCTGGTCGACCTCCGTCATATTATAATGGAGGAGACCCAGCCCCCCGTTAAGCGCCATCGCGATGGCCATCCGGTGCTCTGTGACGGTATCCATGTCCGATGATACGATGGGTAAAGACAACGGCAGGGAGTCGGAGAGCGTGGTATCAAGACGGGTCATCCGTGGCAGCACCTCTGAATAGCGGGTGGCAAGCGAAACGTCGTCGTAGGTCAGCCCTAAGCCGACCGTTGACGGAAAGAATTCGTCAGCGGGGAGGTAAAAGCGTTCGTCGAGGGAAACGCGGCCCTTGGATTTGGGAGAGGCCATGACAGGTTGGTTTCCCCAAAGGGTGTTAGGCACCCCCCGCCTTGGAGGCAAATTGTTTTTGCGACTTGGCCTCGATTCATGACAGTGACGGGATGAAAGGAGGCTTTTTTGATTTCAAGCGGGTCCGCCGGCGCTTTCGCTCACCGTTGGCGACCGGGGCCGGCAACGTCGATGCGGTTGATCGTGTACTCCTCCGCTGCCAAAGCGAAACGGGAGTCGGCTACGGAGAAATCGCCCCGTGGCCTGGCTTCCCGTCCGAAACCATCGACCAGGCCATCGAAGTCATGCGCTCGGCCCAAGGTAATTATTCGCACCTTTGTTCCACCGTCCAAGCCTCCCAATCCGCGCTGCCCTGCTTGGCGGCAGCCTTGTCCAGCTGTGAACATTGGTCGGCCATCGCCGCGTACGACGGTGAGTTGCCGTGTGCGGGCTTGGTCGCTTTATCGGGCGACGACGCGGCGGCTAAAATCGCCGCTGGGTTCCAGACTTTAAAAATAAAGATATCTGCCGAAACCAAACAGGCTTCGCTTCGCGAACTCTTTTCCCTCTTCGCCGGCCAAGTTCGTCTCGACGCAAATGGTTCGCTCGATCTGACGGCCGCCCGCGCTTGGGCCGAATTTGCCCGAAGTGAAAAGCGCGTAGAGTTTCTGGAACAACCCTTGCCAGTCGGCCACCCGGGTTACGCCTCTTTGGGCCAAGATAAAATCGCACTCGATGAATCATTCCTCACGCCCGCCGGGAGTGATTGGCCTGGCCTGGTCGTCATCAAACCTTTACTCGCCGGCGACTGGACCGAACTCCGCGCATGGCGGCAACATCGCCGCAGCCCCGTCGTTTATTCCTCCTGCTTTGAAACCGCCATCGGCCGTCAGGCCGCCTTATGGCTCGCCTCGCTTGACGAAGAGGTGGGCACCGTAGGCTTCGACACCCTGGGTCGCTTTGAACACGACGCCCGGGATCGACATCCCGCAGGACCGATAGTACGCGGGATGGCTGATTTTGATTGGGACGCTTTTTGGCGCGAAATTTCGTGAGCGGTCTGGCCGTCTTCCACGCTGATTACGCCGAACATCTTCGGGAAACCTTGGCGGCGTTGGATGCGGGCATCCCCACGTTCTTAGGTAACCCGCAGTGGGGCGAAGTGGAAATGGGCGAAGCCGCTGGCCAAATCCCCGCGGGCGTCAGGGTGGCGGGCAAAGGACCCATCCCGGGCGGAGCAAGCCCCTCTGATTGGCATTTAGGTTGGGCGGGGCGAATCATGATTCCCTCTGGCGGCACGGGCGGCCGGGTTAAATTTATCATCCATGATAAGAATACCCTGCGCGCGGCCGCGCTCTGCTTGCGCGACGCTTTGGTACAGCGGGGATTCAAACCAACCTTACATGGCGTCATCGTCACACCTCCGTGGCACGTCAGCGGACTCATGCCAGCGATACGAGCCCGCGAAACCACCGGAGCTTTTGCCGTGCTCAACGGACGCTTCCCGCCAGGCCAACCATTGCCGGACGTCACCTTACCGACCACGGGCACGCGCATCATCTCGCTCGTGCCCACTCAGCTGACTCGGCTGTTAGGCGTGGCGGCGGGAGTTGACTGGCTTCGTCAATTTGAGGTGATTCTCCTCGGCGGATCATCGCTACCAGCTCCGTTGAGAGAGCTGATCAGCACGCACCGATTGCCGGTTTATGTCACCTATGGCATGACGGAAACCGCCGCCGCCTGCGCGCTTTGTCCTCCGGAACTCGTTTGGGGTAAGCACGAATTACGTGGATCCCCTATGCCCGGCGTAAACTTCCAAGCTGCAAATGAACTGCTCCAAATTTCGACCCCCGCACTGGGTCGTGGCATCTGGCCTAGCCTTCCCTTGGAACAACCCTACCTCACCAGCGATCGCGGCGACGTAGGACCCGGCGGCACGATCAAAATCCACGGCCGGGCAGACCAAGTAATATTAACCGGGGGTGAAAAAGTGGATCCGGCTCGCGTCGAGCGCGCCTTCGTGGCCAGCGGTATTGTTTCCGAAGTAAAAGTTTTCGGACGACCCGATGCAACCTGGGGTGAAGCCGTGACGGCCTGCGTCGTTGGCGATCCTGCGGTCGAAGCGACCTTGCGAAATATTGCGGAGACCTTGAAGCCGGCCGCTCGGCCTAAACACTATATCTTCGTGAGTAGCCTGCCGACGGATGAACGCGGTAAATTTGACCGGATGGCAGCGTTGGCGAAATTAAATACTTAAGCGCGAACGGCTTTCCAGACGCGCAGGCAAGATTCGACGAGCGACGGGAACTCTGCGAGGGGTACTTGGCTGGGGCCGTCGGAGATGGCCTTGGTCGGTTCCGGATGCGTCTCCATAAAGAGCCCGTCGGCACCGGCCGCGAGTGCCGCCTTGGCCAGGACTGGAACATATTCGCGCTGGCCGCCGGATGAACCACCCGCCGCACCAGGAAGCTGGACCGCATGCGTTGCATCCATGATGGTGGGGTGACCGAAACCGGCCATGATCGGGAAAGAGCGCATATCGACGACCAAGTTCTGATAACCAAAGGTCGTCCCGCGATCCGTCTGCCAGATTTCTGCCGCCTGGGCACCTTCGAGTTTATCGACGACAAAGCGCATCTCCAAAGGCGAAAGGAATTGCCCCTTCTTCACGTTCACGACCCGACCCGTCTTGGCGGCCGCGACGAGCAAGTCAGTCTGGCGGCACATGAAGGCTGGGATTTGGAGAACGTCGACAACCTTGCCGACGGCCTCACATTGCTCCGGACCATGGATGTCGGTGAGGACGGAGAAGCCGTAATCCTTTTTGACCATCGCCAGCAAATCCAAGCCGGCCTGCATGCCAGGTCCGCGATCGCCGCCCAACGAGGTGCGATTCGCCTTATCATAAGAACCTTTGAAAATAATATTAAGCTCCGGGTGGCGCGCGGCGAGAGCCTTGAGCTCCTTGGCGACGGTGCGACAGTTGGCCTCAGACTCGAGAGAACAAGGACCGGCGATGAGGAGCAGACGGCGCTTATCGTGCAGCATGCGGTAGATTAGGACGGCCCTACGGGTAAGGGCGAGCCGGAAGAAAACGTCTTAGCGTCCCAACCACTTTAAAACCTCGGGCAGGGAGCGGGTGTTCAGCACGTGCGCCGAGGTCAGCCATCCCTTGCGGGCGATACGGACGCCGTGTTCGACAAAACTTAAGTTCGCGAAGTCATGAGCGTCTGGGTTGATTGAACATAGCACCCCCTTCTCAGCGGCCCGCCGCCACCAGCGCCAATCCATGTCTAACCGCCAAGGGTTGGCGTTAAGTTCGATAATCGTGTCGTTCGCCGCCGCCGCATCAATGATCTTGCCGACGTCGACGTCGTAAGGCTCGCGCTTATTGATCAACCGGCCGGTGACGTGTCCGATCATGTCCACGTGTTCGCTTTCAATGGCCCGGATGATCCGCGCTGTCTGCGCTTCGCGATCTAAGGTGAAAAGGTTATGGACCGATGCGACGACGAAATCGAGCCGCCCAAGTAGATCGTCGGCGTAATCCAACGAGCCATCGCGCATGATATCTACTTCGGAGCCCGTCAGCAGACGTACCTTGAATTTCCCCGACGTATTTAGCTGCGCAATCTGATCCATCTGGGCGAGTAGCCGGCCTTCATCAAGTCCATTAGCCTGGAAGCTTGATTTGGAGTGATCGGAAATCCCGAGGTATTCCCAGCCCATGCGCTCGGCCTCTTTCGCCATCTGTTCTAAGGTATGGGCTCCATCGGAGGCGGTCGTGTGATTATGAAAGGCTCCGCGGAGGTCTTTCAGTTCGACTAAGCGCGGAAGCAGCTTCGCCTCCGCGGCATCGATCTCCCCCGCGCCTTCGCGGAGTTCGGGCGGAATCCAAGGCAAGCCGAGCGCTTGAAAAACTTCCGCTTCGCTGGTGGCACCAGGCGCCTGAACGCCTTCGGCGGTCGCCTTGAAGCCCCACTCGCTCATACTCAAGCCGCGCGACAGGGCGCGATGTCGCATCGCGACATTATGATCTTTGGAACCCGTAAAATGGTGGAGCGCGAAAAAGAATTGTTCTTCAGGTACTACGCGCAAATCAGCCTGGAGACCGGACTTGAAACGCACGCTCGATTTTGTCTCACCGTGGGCGGTCACTTCTTTCACCCCTGGGTAAGCGACAAACCAATCCATGATCGGCTTCGGGTCCGCCGCCGCGACGATGAAGTCGAGATCGCCCACGGTCTCGCGGGCCCGGCGCAATGAGCCCGCTGCTTCGGCGTGCTTGACCTGCGGCAAAGCGCGCAGGCCGGCTAAAATCGGAATGGCGACTTCGGCGGCTTCGTACCATCGATGCCGCAAGCTATAAGCGACTCGGTTCTTAATGCCTTCGAGAATCTTGGTCTGCGTTTTCTCCCCGAAGCCTTTGAGTTCGGCGACCTTCCCGGCTTCGCAAACTTCTTTTAATTTGAGCAAATCTTCCACGCCTAAGAGCGTCCAGAGTGCGCGGACTTTTTTCGGCCCCAAGCCTTGGATTTGCATGATCTCCAGAAGTCCGGCCGGAATTCCCGCACGAAGTTTTTGGTGAAAAGGTAAAATGCCGTCCCGGCGTAAGGTTGTAATCTTATCCACCAACGCTTCGCCCATGCCCGGAATCTCGGCCAAGCCGCCGGTCTTGATGAGCTCATCCAGATCTTCGGTCATCGTCTCGAGGATACGTGCGCCCGTCGAGTAGGCACGGATCTTAAAAGGGTTCTCCCCCATGAGCTCCATCAGCGTCGCAATTTCGTCTAAGACCGCCGCGATGTCATTCTTTTCGAGCATCATCGGGACTTTTCTAAGTGGTAGATGGCCTGCAGGGCTTTGAAGTCAGCTTCCCGACTACCACTCTCGATGACATGTTGATATTCACCGGCGTGCTTCAGTTCTTCGGAGGCCGTGGCGACGCGGCGATCAATTTCGTCAAGTGGGTCCGTTCCGCGGCCGGTAAGGCGGCGGCGCAACTCGACCGGATCGCTCACCCTGATGAACGCGGTCACGAGCGCCGCGGCCAGCCGAGCGTCGGCCGTTCCCATGGCGCGAATCGTGGCTGCTCCTTGAACATCGACGTTGAGAAGCGCGTCAAAACCCGCGTCCAGGTGCTTGGCCACGTCGGCCAGCCGAGGGCCGTAAAGATTACCATGGACGAGGGCATGCTCTAAAAACACCCCGGCAGCGACTTGCGCTTCGAACTCCGGTCTCGTCAGAAAATAATAATCAACCCCCTCGGCCTCTCCGGCGCGCGGTGCGCGCGTCGTGCAGGTGATCACCCGGCGAATAGCGCGCGGATTAGCTTCGGTCAGGCGGGCACAGAGCGTCGTCTTACCACTTCCGGCCGGCCCTGAAACCACGATGAGTAACGCTCGGCTCACGACACTACTGTCGCCAGCAGGCAGGCGACGGCTAGCAGGCCCAAGATGAGGCCAAGGCCCTTATGGCGAGCGGGGGTGTGCAAAACCCAGTCGCATTGGTTTAAAAATGCGGGCGGAGAATAAGCCCACCAAAGCCCGAAGAAGACGAACAGGCCATAGCTAATCGTGGCATCCAAAAAGCTGCGCGGTAATTGCCGATACCCCGCATCCAAAGTAAAGCGTGCGAAGAAAAGCATCAGCACCCCAAGCGAACGGATGGAAAGTAGGTCCGGCATGAAGCGGAGCGTCGCGAGGCTTGCCCCAAGCAAGACTACGACTACGGGTAAGCGCGGCAAGCCGGCCAGATCTGGCTCCGGCATATTCATCAGCCACCAACCGAACCAAGCCGTCGCCGCCAAGGTCAGGCCCACCGTGGCGAAGCGCGACCGGCGAAAGGTCTGCAGTAAGGGCGAGGCCGTGAAGACTAAATAAGCGGCGAGCAATAGGACGGCCGCCAGTACGTAGTAAGCTTGAGCGAGGGACACGGGACTAAATTAGGGCAAGCCAGGAGCCCGAGGCAACAAGTAGGTTTACCGATGGTGAATCCGCTCGACTGCCCAGGCCGCATGTTCGGCCACCATCGCATCATCGTGTGCAAGAAGTGTTTTAATGGCGGGCAAATCTCCCTTGGTTCCGACATTGCCCAGCACCGTCAGGGCGTTGCGCCACCAACGGTGAAGCCCCAGACGGGCGACCGGGGTGTTTTTAAAATGCTCCTCAAATTGAGCGGGCGTCCAGGCAAGGGTCTCACGAAGCGGCGGGTGGTCCCGGGGCACAAACGCCGCCTCGCGGGTTTGTTCTGCCCAACGATTCCAGGGGCAGACGTCCAAGCAATCATCGCAACCGAATACCCGGTCGCCCAAGGCTTCGCGATATTCCAAAGGAATCGGACCAGGATGTTCGATCGTCAGGTAGGCCAGACAGCGCCGCGCGTCTAATTTATAAGGGGCGATGATCGCCTGCGTGGGACAGGCTTCAATGCAGCGCATGCACGTTCCGCAGCGGTCAGGTTCTTGCCGTTCGGCCGGCTTCAACTCCAAGGTCGTGAGAATGACTCCGAGAAACAGCCAGGTGCCCGCGCCGCGGTGAATCAGAATCGTACTCTTACCTTGCCAGCCCAACCCTGCCGCCGCGGCCATCGGCTTTTCGAGGACGGGGCCGGTATCGACATAGGGCTTTTGGGCGCCGCCCATGGCTTCCATGATGAGGCAGAGTTTTTGCAGCCGAGGCAAAATGACCTCATGGTAATCCGCCCCTAAAGCGTATTTGGCGATGCGATAGCCTGCGGCCGGATGCGGCTGCCAATAGTTAAGCCCAACGACGATCAAGCTCCTTGCCTCTGGCAGGACTTTCGTGGCATCCGTCCGTCTTTCCGGATTACGGGCCATCCATTTCATTTCGCCGTGCATCCCGTCGGCGATCCACTTCTTAAAATAGTCGGCGCGGACATCGGCATCAACCGGAGCAACGCCGAAGGCATCGAAGCCCAACGCGGTCGCTTCGGCTTGGAGCCGCTCCCGGAGGGCTAGCGGGTCCATGCCTCAGCCTAAGATCGACAGCACGCGGCTGACAATCTCATCCACGGGCGCCAATTTCCCGAGTCCTTCGTAACCGCAGGCGAGCATCCCTTCCGCAGGTTCAACGATTGCATGGCCGCGGGCCCGAAGGGTCTTCAGATTTGCTTGGGTGGCGGCATGTTCATACATCTTGCCGTTCATCGCCGGGCAGAGCAGTACCGGCCCACGGGTCGCGAGGTAAACACTGGTTAAGAGATCGGGGGCCATGCCATGAGCAAACTCCGCCATTACATGAGCGGTGAGCGGCGCGACGAGGAGGAGGTCGGAGGAGTCGGCAATCTCGATGTGGCCCGGGATGGAGTTAGCGCCCTCGGCCCAGAGATCGAACGCCACGGGTCGACGCGAGAGCACCTGCAGCGTCATCGGGGTGATGAACTGAGTCGCGCCCTTGGTCATGACTACTTGGACTTCGGCGCCATATTTGACCAACTGAGAGGTCAGGTCCGCGGCCTTGTAGGCGGCGATGGAGCCGGTGATACCGAGGGTGATGCGTTTGCCGACGAGCTGGGACATGACAGAGCTTAAGATGATAAGGTGGCCCGGTGAGGCGAGGGGAAAGGCTAAGCCACACCTTTGAAGGCCAGCTTTCCGACGTCCGCGAGCCCCTGTTTTACGGAGAAATCATCCCATTTAGCTCAACTAATGGGCTTTTCTTGTTTGCCATGCCTGCCCTCGCAGGTTGCCATTACCCCCTACTATGCAATCCGACATTGGTCTCATTGGTCTGGCCGTCATGGGTCAGAACCTCGCCCTCAACATCGCCGACCACGGCTTCGCGATCTCGGTGTACAACCGCACGACCGCCAAGACCGACGAGTTTGTGAAGGAAAACCCGAATACCCCGGGCAAGCTGACGGGTTGCCCGACTATCCGGGATTTTGCCGCTTCTCTTAAAAAGCCTCGTAAGGCCGTCATCCTCGTCAAAGCCGGTGCCCCCACCGATGCAGTCATCAGTGAGCTCGCGGCGGTCTTCGAGCCGGGCGACATCATCATTGACGGTGGCAACGCCCTCTGGACGGACACCATCCGTCGCGAGAAGGAATTAAAGGCCAAGGGTCTCCGCTTCATTGGCTCGGGCGTATCCGGCGGCGAAGAAGGTGCCCGTTTCGGCCCTTCCCTCATGCCCGGTGGCGATGCCTCGGCATGGGCTGAAATCAAACCCATCTGGGAAGCGGTTGCCTCTAAAGTTGATGCCGAGACGGGCGTGGAACTGACCGGCGCCAAGCCAGGCAAGCCCATCAAGGGTGGCGTTCCTTGCGTCGCTCTCATCGGCACCGATGGCGCCGGCCACTACGTCAAGATGGTCCATAATGGTATCGAATACGGCGACATGCAGATGATCTGCGAAGCCTACGACTTGATGCGCGGCCTCCTCGGCATGACCCCCGATGAAATCGGCACGGTCTTCGAAGAGTGGAACAAGGGCGACCTGAATTCTTTCCTGATCGAAATCACCGCCAAAGTACTCAAGCAGAAGGACCCCGAAACTGGCGTGCCGCTGGTTGATGTGATCCTTGATACGGCCGGCCAAAAAGGGACTGGTAAATGGACCAGCGCCAACGCCCTCGATATGGGTGTCGCTGCTCCGACCATTGCCGAAGCCGTCTTTGCTCGCTGTCTCTCGGCCGTGAAGGATGAGCGCGTCAAAGCCGCCAAAGTCCTCCGTGGCCCGAAGCGCGCGATGACTAATCCGGATAAAGCGAAAGTTATCGAACAAATCCGCGAAGCCCTCTTCTGCTCCAAAATTTGCTCCTACGCCCAAGGCTTCCAACTCATGCGCGAAGCGCAGAATGAATATAAGTGGAAACTTAACTTCGGCGAAATCTCTCAGATCTGGCGCGGCGGTTGCATCATTCGCGCCCGCTTCCTCCAAAAAATCACCGAAGCTTTCGGTAAGAAGCCTCGTCTGGACAACCTTCTCCTCGACCCGTACTTCAAGAAGACCATCAAGAAGGCCCAGAAGAACTGGCGCAAGGTCATCGCCCTCGCCGTCAAGCATGGCATCCCCGTACCGACCTTAGGCTCTGCCCTCTCCTACTTCGACTCATACCGCACCGCGAACTTACCGCAGAACTTGCTGCAAGGCCAACGCGACTTCTTCGGCGCCCATACTTACGAGCGCACCGACAAGCCTCGCGGAGAGTTTTTCCATATCGACTGGCCCGATCCTAAGCGCCCGCAGATCAAGGCCTAAGCGTTTTGATATAAATAAGAAGGGCGTCCACAAGGACGCCCTTCTTATTTACACGCAATGCTGACCCTGCCAATGCAAGTCACTTGGCGGACCATCCGCCGCCCGTGGCCGCCGCGAGGCGTACCGCGACCTGACGTCGTTCCCACACCACCAACGAAAGCGTCCGCGCGGCCAACGCCTCGTCGCGATGCGCCGCAGTGATTTCATTCTCGTTCGCAAGGCCGGCCTGGCGGCGAGCTTCCGCATTAGCGAGGCGAACGCGTACCGCGGCCAGTACCCGGCCGGTGAGCTCCTCCTGCATGGCGAGCTCGCGCAAATCGGCGAGAGCATCCTCGACTTCGCGGAAGGCGCCGAGCACGGCCTTCGTCCACTCCGCTCCAGAGCCGTCAATGCGCGCTCGGGCCACCTCGAGGTTAGCTTCGCGCCGACCAGCGTCGAAAAGCGGCAAGTCGAGCGACGGCGTCAACGTCCAGAAACTCGAAGCACCGCGGCCGACGCGCGAAGCCGGATCCGCCTGCCAACCAGCTTGGCCGTTGAGCGTGACGGAAGGATAGAAATCGGCAATCGCTGCGCCTTCGCGCGCGAGCGCAGCGTCGACCCGCTCGGCAGCTGCAGCGAGGTCGGGACGACGCAGCAAGAGCTCCGAGGGCACGCCGGCACCAAAGGCAGGCATCACCACGGCACCTTTTGCTTCAGGCAACTTGGCGCCGGGGGCGGAACCGATGAGCGCACGTAAGGCATTCTCCGCCGCAGCAAGGCGGCGGCGGCCGAGACCTTCGTCGACCTTAGCCTGGGCGGCAGCGAGACGCGCGGAGGAAAGCGGATCAGAATCCAGCAGTCCAGCACCCACCGTCTTCTCGACAATCTCCATCTCGCGAAAGCGTGTCGCAAATTCGGTCTCAAGGAAGGCGAGCTGTTCGCGAGTACCGCGAACGGCGAACCACAGACGGGCGACTTCGGCGGACAGAGCGAGCTCCGCCTGTTCAGCCGTGAATTTCGCGGCACGCGAATCGGCATCGGCTCCCTTGGTCTTGGCCGCCTCGCGGCCCCAGACGTCGAGTTCCCAGGAAGCCTTTACGCCAACCGCTCCGACGTCGGTGCGACGCGGGATACCGAAGCCGACCGGCGTGCGACCGGTCTCGAGTGAAATACGAGAGGATTCCAAGCCAGCGCCGACGGAGACCGCCGGCTGATCGCCGGCACTGGCGGAGGCGAGCAAGGCCACCGCTTCACGCTGACGCGCGCGAGCGATGGCGAGGTCCGGGCTGTTCTTACGTGCCTGCGCAATGAGCTCAAGTAAGGCGGGATCTCCGAATGATTCAGCCCACTTCGCATCGGCGACAACGCCAGCCTGTGAAAACGCCACGGGCATGGCGGGCTCCTTCGGCTTCGCCATCGGATCGTGCGCACAGCCTGCGAGGACCAGCGCTGCGAGGAGGAACGTCTTATTTACCCGGAGCATTTTGGGAGGCATCGATATAGACGTCCATCTGCTGGCCGACGAAAAGTACCCGTCCGGTTGGGCGGTCGAACTGGTAGATCACTTGCAGGACGCGGGTGTCGACGCGTTCCACGCTCGCGCCAGTAAGTGAGGTCTTTGGGATGACGAAAGGTTCGATGCGGACGAACTTCAGGGCGATGGAACGATCCTTGCCGCCAGTGAGTGAACTCTCGCCCTTCAGAAATCCCTTGGCGGGCAGGCCCTCACGCATGCGCGTGGCCAGCTGTTCGTCGATGTCGCAACGAATCTGCAAGGTGGAAATGTCGCCGAGGATGACCGGCGCCTTGGCGCCGGCGGCCACGAATTCGCCGACGCGGACGCCGACTTGGAGCACCGTCGCGTCGATCGGCGAACGGAGTACCAGCCGATCGAGGAGTACTGCCGTCTGATCGAGCTGCGCTTTAGCGAGGGCGAGTTTGGCTTTCGCCTCCTTGGCGGCCATTTGGTAGGAAAGAAGTTCGGACGCAGAGACGGCACCACTGTCCTTGATTCCAGTCCAGCGACGGGCAGCGTCTTCGGCGCGCTCGGTGGTCGCCTCGGCCGCGGAGACTGCGGCCTTCTGGACGGCGTGCTGGGCGCGGAGATCACGTTCATCGAGTGTCAGGATCGGATCGCCGGCCTTCACCTTGTCCCAGACCTTTACATGGACTTTTGCAACCGTGCCAGAGGTGGGTGAACCCAGGAGAGTATTCTCAGCGGCGGCCTCGATGAGACCGGCGGCGGCGATGAGGCCGTCCTTGTCGCGAGTGGCGGGCTCATAAGGGGGAGGCTTGATCGGCGCCTCGTTGGCCGTGCCGCGGGTGAGCTGCCAAGCGGCGACGGCACCGGCGATGGCGAGAACGAAGAGCAGGATGCGTTTCTTGAACATAAGAGAGATCAGAGATGGGTCGCATCGAGGAGCTTGGGGTCGTCGACCACGCGGCTGATGCGGCCGTCTTCCATTTCCGCGATGCGGTCAGCGAAGCGGAAGATGCGATGATCGTGCGAAACGACGACCACGCAACGTTCCGGCGAGCGGGAAAGATCACGGACTAGTTCCATGATGTGCCCGCCGGTATCCTTATCGAGCGCCGAGGTGGGTTCGTCGCAAATCAGGAGCGGTGGCTCGTGGACGAGCGCCCGGGCGATGGCGACGCGCTGCTGCTGGCCACCGGACAGCGCGTTGGGGCGGCCATCTTCGCGGCCCTTGAGGCCAACCTTCTCGATGATGGCGAGCGAGCGGGCGTGGGCCTCGTCGTAGGGACGGCCCTGAATGAGGAGCGGTACCATCACGTTCTCAATCACGGTGAGCGTGGGAATGAGATTGAACGACTGGAAGACAAAGCCTAAGTGCTTGCGACGAAACGCCGTGAGCTCCTCCTGGCCGAGGCCGTCGAGGCGCTGGCCGAAGACCTCGACCGTGCCGGCCTGCGGCGTGAGGGTGCCCGCGATAACCGAGAGGAGCGTCGTCTTTCCGCAGCCTGAGGGGCCAACGAGCATGATGAGTTCTCCGCGACGGGCTTCAAAGTCGGCTTGCTGGAGGGCGACGACTTGGTTCTCCGGCGTGCCAAATAACATATTCACGCCGGAGGCGCGGACGGCGATAGTGTGGGCGAGGGTGCTCATCCGCGGAAGACCGAGGCGGCGTCGACGCGCGACACCTTGATAATGCCAATGATGGCGGAGACGAAGCTGATGCCCAGCACGAGGACGAACGTCGCCCAGAGGATCTGCGGGTACATCACGAAGGGTGGCATACCCTTCTCAATCATCGCGCGGCCGATGCCCTGGGCCATCCCGGCGCCGAGGCCAAAGCCGATGAGGCCGGCGGTGAACGCCTGCACAAAGAGCATGCGGGCGATGACACCCATACCCGCACCCATCGCCTTGATGGCCGCAAAATACTTCAGATTCTCGAGCACGAAAGAATAAAACGTTTGGCCAGAGATCGCGATGCCGACGAATAGGCCGAGCAAGACCGCCGTACCGAACGAGAACGGAATGCCGGTATTGGTCCAGAACCACCAGAAGGTATTGCGGGCGAGGCTGCGTTCACTCCAGTTCCAAATCACCGTATCAGACGTCCAGGCCTTGAGGCCCGTTTCGCGTTCGATGCGTCCGCAGAGTTCGGTCGGGGTCACGCCCTTCTGCGGCTCGACCAGCATGAAACTAAGCGTGCGGCGAGCGCCAAGGGTATAGCCCTTCGCGCGGTCATAAGTCGTGTAAACAAATGGTCCGCCGGTGAAGGCGCGCTTCACTTTACAGATGCCGACGATGCGGGCCTGAATGTCATTGATCTCGAACGTATCGCCGACCTTGAGCGGCGTGGAGCGCGGCTTGCCGTCAGGGCCAACCCCCATGCGGCCCATCAAAGAGGCGCCCCACTCGTCGACGATGACCGTATCAGGAAGGCGTAAGTCCTCGATGCGTCCCTGCGTGAGTACGGCCGGCGCTCCCGCAAAGGTGTCCGCGTCAATCCCCACCAGCGTGATGAGTTTGAAATTTCCGTCCTGCATCCGCGCTTGGACAAAGGAAGTATGGAGAGGTGCCGCCCAGGCGACGCCGTCGACCGAGCGGACTCGACTCAGGTCGGTATCGCGCAGGGGCTTAGCATCATTGACTTGCTCCACCATCGGATCGCTGACCCAGACTTGAGCGCGGATATTGACCATCGGCGTGTAAGTCCAACTCATGATCCCGAAGAAGACCGAACTCTGCTGGGCCATGAGCAAGGCCGAGAACGCCAACCCGCAAAGAAGCATCGCGAGCTTAGCTCGGTCTCCAAAGAGCATGTTGAGGGCGAGGCGATACATCGGACAAGTTCCGTGAGTGTCACCCCAAGAAGCCGTGGGTCAATGGGAAGTCAAATGGCCCGGACAATGTCCGGTCCATCGTAACCTAACCGTATCCCGAAGGCTTATTTGCTGAGGACCGCGGGGGCCGACTTCATCAACCACGTGCTCTTGAAAAAGGCGGGGCCCCAGGAGGCGTTGACCGACCAGGCGAGAACGAGGAGGACGAGGGCGAGGGAAAAACAGCGGATGACCTTAGCCTTATCCTCGCTCTTGGCGCCGGCATGCAGGAGGCCGACGGCCCCGAGGGCGAAGATCGGGTGGAACCAAGAAATGTTACGCGCTTCGGGCTGAAATGCCGCCACCAAGCCGATGACGAGATTGATATCGACCAATACGGTTACCACGCGCTGTAGAACCGGCTTCGGGCCGTTCAGGATGGCATTAACGATTACGACCAAGACCAAGGCCAAGAGAAGCGATCCGTAGTGCTTATGGGAAATCAGGAGAGATTGCATGGCCTGACCATGGGGGAAAAGGCCTCCGCTTCAAGCCCTGGCTTGGACGCTCTTTACCGATCTTCCGGGAAAAGCATTCGAAACGCTCCCGCCGCCGCCGCTCCGCCCAATAATTGGCAGAAAATATCGAGCACCACCCGGGGGGCGTCTTTCGCCGCTAAAATGACTTCCTTGGCAAAAGCGGCGAAGCCATCTGCATCCGAGAAGAGCGAACTGGCTAAACCATGGAGCGACGAAGCCATGGCCACCGCGGGATTAAGGAGCGGATTGAATTCTCCGAATGTTCCGTTGACGCCCAGCATCGTCATCGCGATGGCGATGCCAAAATAGCTATTCCCCGCCGTTAAGCGTGACGATGCCACCATGAGAATGACGAAGGCCAGCAGGAAGGTTCCTAAGAATTCCACGATAGAAGTAGCGAGGGCCCCGGCGAAAACCGCATCGCTGAGGGCGGCCACCGCATCTTTGGTCTTCTCACTATCATGCCCGGTGAGCAAGCCCACGACCAGAGCGGCGGCCAGAGCGGCCGCGAGCTGCACCCCGACATACGCTAAGGCCGAACGCCGACCGATCCGGCCGCGTAACAAGAAGCCCAAAGTCACCGCTGGATTATAATGCGCCCCGGAAATAGCGCCGCCCATATAAATTAAGGCGCACAAGATGGCCGCAACCGTAATCGGGGTTGTCGCCAACAGCGTGGCACAACAGAGAAAAAACGTGGCGAGGCCTTCAATCCACAGTTTATTTCGCATCCGATTAATTTCGCCGATTTGAAATTAAGCTCAAGCCCCGAATGAATCTCAGTACCCGACCTGCGTGAGCCAATTTTCGGTGAAGGTCGCAGTTTCTTCCAGGGTCGGCAACCGACGGGCATTCAACTTAATCTGCTTGGCCAACTTCTCCTGCTGCTCGTAAAGCCCGCGGAAAGTTTCAAAGAGCGGCGTCTTCTTATTCTTGTTATCCACTAACCAGAAACCGACCTGCTGGTTGTCGTTCATTTCGTTATTATAAAATTGCCAATAAAGCACCATCGCCGGACGCCAGCTGAGGAACTTTATAAAGATCTCGCGATTCTTTTGTTCATGAACTTTCCCATCGCCACCGCAAGCCATCCAGGAGAGTCCGCATTCGCCAATGAACACGCGCTTGGCGGGGAGGTTCGCTTTGGGCGCTAACTGCTGGTTAATGTAATCAAGCGTCGCCCGCACTTCTTCGCCCGTCTTTAACTGGATATCGTACGCGGAGTAAGAAACAAAATCGACGTTAACCTTGGGGAGGACGACGTTGACCACGCGCTTTTTGCCATCCTTCATCGCATCGCGCACACGGTTGACTTCCGTATAAGTATAGACGCGACATCGGGCATAGGGAACTTCCCGCCGCGCAGCGTCGACCGCTTCTTGCCGCACGTTCAGCCATTCGATCATCGCGTTGGTCGCTTCGACCGGCGCATCTCCGGCAGGGTTCATGTTAGGCAAAAGATACCAGTCCCCTTCCCAATGGCCGATGAAGAAAGTCTTTCCGGCGGCATCGCGGCGCGTGAGTAGATCTTTAGTAAACGCATACATCGCGTTATACTCGCGCCGCTTCATCTCTGGCGTGAGCCCCGCAATCCAATCATTATTGGAACGGTACCAAATTAGGTAATGCGTGAAAGGCAGCGTAATCAATTCGGCGAATTGGGGCCCAGGTGCCACGGATACCTTCAAAATGCGCGAGCCCATCTTACTGATTTCGCGGGCCGCCTCCAGCACCCCGTCCTCTTTCGTGAATTTATAGGCGGGCGTGATGATCTGCGTCCCTAATATTTGCGGAAAGGCGTCGGGCATCGCGGCCAGCTGCGGCAACTCGGTGGCGTCGACCATCAAGCCGCCTTTCTTTTTCTGCGCATGGACCAGCGGCAACGCCATCGATATCAGGATGACGCCCAGGAACAGACGGGGTAAATAACTCATGGGGTGAACCTCAGCGAGGCGGTCTTGTATTGTCCAACTAGGACAGCCTTCCTTCAAGTCCGTTCCCACTAACTAACATGATATCACTCCAACGCACCATTGCCGTGGCCATTCTTGCCTGCGGCCTTCACACCCAAACGCTGGCTGCGGCCAGCAAAGAGGAGGGCCATGCTACCGCTGACCCTGACCACGCCCGACTCACGGCGGCCCGTAAGGCGGCCAACGAGCTGCCCGAGGTCCTTGCCATCCAACAACAATCCCATGCCGATCGGGCTTTGTCTCATAAGGCCTATGCGGAATACAAATCGGCCCGCAAACGCTCGGCGACTTCGGAAGATGCTTACAAGAAGGCCTTCGAAGAGGGCCTTTCTAAAGTCGATGCCGGTGCAGTGCCCCTCTTGGAGAAAGAGCGGGTCGCTTTTCGGGAGCGGATGTTGAACTCCCGGAATGCCAAGAAAGGCTCGAGCGATAAGCAGGCTCCGATCAAGGCCGAAGAGGACGGCATCGAAGAAGAGGAAGAAAGACCCGAGGAAGAAAAGTAAGCCGCAAAGTTTGGATGGGTCCAAACCCGCCTTAACCGGCGGGTTTTTTATGGGTCGAGGGCGAAGGCGAGGGCTGCCCAAATCTCTTCCACTGGCTCCAAGCCAATCGACAGACGCAATAAATCAGGGTCGAGGCCGGCCGCTCGAATCGTCTCCCGGCCCGCGGGAGTAGTGACCTCTTCGAAATGCGCCAACCATAAAAAAGGGGCAACAATGGTGAAGCCCAGGCCGAAGCTCGGCCCTTTCACCACGGGCAAGCGATCGTACACGGTACGCATTTCTTGACGTAGTTCGATCGTGACCAAGGCGCCGGCGCCGGCGCCCGGGCGCTGGATTTTTTGGAACGCGGCGGCCGTGGCTCCGTCTTTGGCCGTGCGCACGCGCGCGACGGCTGGATGAGCCGCCAGCCGGCGGGTAATCTCTACGGCGGTGGCAGAAAGCTGGGCCGTGACTTCGCCCATCCGGCCGATTTGGTCGGCTAAAGCAATTTGGTCGAGTCCGTGCAACTCATCGAGATTCGCTTTGGCCTCTCGCGCTAACTCCGCGGCATCGGGTCGGGAAGGATTGACCGCCAAGACTCCGGCCATCACGTCGCCTTCAGAAGCCGCATACTTTGTGAGACTCGAACAAAGGATATCCGCATGCGGTAAGACATCGACCGTCGCCAAGCCCACCGAACTTGGGTCGAGCAGAAGCTTGGCTTCATAGTGATCGCATAAGGAACGGAGCGCGCTGATGTCGGCCGTTTCTAATTGGGGGTTATTCGGCACCTCGGTGAAAACGCCCGCCACTATTCCGGTGGCTAAGATTTTTTCAACGGCCGCCAAATCACGGACGTCCGCAATGAAATGACGAGGGGCGTCCAGGGCTTTCTCCAACAGCCGCGTCGAGTCTACGTAAAGCCATCCGAGCTGAATCCAATCTTTCCGACCGCGCGGGCGCTGCACGAAATTCACCGCGTTGATGGCGGCCTCCACCGCATTCATGCCTGAGGTGGTGATGTGGATTTCTTCGGCGGAGACGCCTGCCAGATAGGGTCCGAGTGTCTGACGAATCCGGGCCAAAGTTTGCGCCGTTTCTCCGGTGGCGTTCCCTTTTAAATAGGCTTCCGCTTGGCGAGAAGAGATCAAGGTGCCCGTGTGTTGGACGAATTTATGAAGTCTCTCCGCGGCAGGGCCGGCTGGTGTCGTCAACAAGACGAAATCTCCCACGTCGTCGAGCGACGCGACTGACGCCCCAGCCCTCCGGGCGAGCTGTTCGGCAGCGCGGCGCGAAACCAGGGGGAAAAGCATTCCGGAGCGTCCCAACTCTTTGGCGGCGGCGCTCGCCGCATGCGTCACCAGTTCATTCCGAACAAAACGCGGATAACCGGCACGAATTTTTTCCCACACGCGCACTTCTTTCCGCTCATAACTTTCCACATCGGCCAGGGTCGGCAGACAGACGACCGTCGCATGCGGCGAGTCGGGCACCAAGGCACCGAGGGGCGGAGAAACCAGGGCCACGAATCAAAGCCCCTCCGCGAGGGTTTCGTTTTGGATGATTTGCGCGAGCGACTGACGGCGACGAATCAAAAGAGTGTGGCCATCATTTTTTATCAAGACCTCCGGCGCTTCGGGGAAGGAATTATAATTCTTCGTACTCATGCCGGCGCAATAAGCCCCGGCACCGCCTAAGACGCAAAGGTCGCCCGCGGTGGCTTCGGGTAAATGACGAGTGGCCAGCGTCTCGGGTTCACCTGGCGCGCAACTGATCAAATCGCCGGACTCACAGCAATGCCCGACGATAACATAATCCCGCTTCTGGTCATTAGGCTTCGCCTGATAGAGGTAGGCCGGATGCTGCGCTCCATAAAGCGAGGGTCGGAGAATTTCCGTCATTCCGGAATCAAGTTTTAGAAACTCACGGGTCCCGGTCGAAACAACATCTTGCACGTGACAAAGTACGGCGCCGGCATTGGCGACCAAGAACGTGCCAGGTTCGATTTCCAGCTGGAGCTTACGGCCGTCTTCTTGCGCGAATTTTTCAAAGGCTGCCTGCACCGGCGCGCCAATCAGTTGAGGGTCGGTTCCCTTCTCGCCCGCCACCCGCGCCACCTTATAACCGCCGCCAAGATTCAATGTCACCGCTGAAGGAAAACGACGCACGAGGGCGAGGCTGGCAGCCGAGACCTCTTGCCAGATGACTGGGTCGCTGCCCGAACCGATGTGCGTATGGATCCGCACGATTTTAAGCTGATACTTCGCTGCGATGGCCTGAACTTGCTCCGCCCATTCATGCCAAATACCGAAGGAGGAATCCGATCCACCCACGTTAGTCTTACCCGTCCCACCCGATCCCCGACCGGGATTAAAACGCAAACCGACCTGATGGCCGGGGAGTGCTTGGCCGATTCGCTCCAACTGTGACAAAGAACAGGCGTTGGCGTGGACCCCCTGCTTAAGCAACTCGGCAAAATCTCCGGGGAGCTCTTGGGATGAAAGTGAAATCCGCTCGGCGGTGATGCCTGCAAAGAGAGCTCGACGAACCTCAAAGCCGGAGCTGGCGTCAAAATGGAGACCCAGGCGGGCGAAGATCTTAAGTACCGACGCATTCGGGCAGGCCTTCATCGCGAAACGCACGGTGAGACCGAACGCATTCGGAAAGGCCAACATCGCCTTCGCCTGAGTCTCGAGGGTGGCTTGATCGTAGACGTAACAGGGGGTGCCATGCGCCGCCGCAATTTGTTGGGCCGTTGTCGGCGAGAGGAAGGGGTGGGTTTCCACGGTAGTGATGGGCGGACTTTGGCACGACCTCCCCGCCCTTCCAGCCTTTTTGCAATCCTATGACACCGCTTGCCTCCCCCGCAGTCGCCCCTTGGGATGGGACTCTCCTTATATACCGCCCATGTCCTCCGCCGAAACGATTGTCGCTGCCGCCACCCCTGCCGGGCGCTCGGCCCTTGCCGTTCTGCGGATCGACGGCCCTCTGGCGGTCAAGATCGCAACCGAAGCGCTGCAGCGTAAAACAACTCTCGCCGAACGCCAGGCCACCCCCGCTATCTGGCGAGACGTTGCCGGGAAGCCGATCGATCAAATCGTCGCCGTCCTTTGGTGCGCGGGAAAATCTTTCACGGGCAATGACTCGCTGGAAATCACCTGCCACGGTAATCCCCTACTCGTTCGCCGGCTGACCGAAGATTGCCTAGCTCGCGGCGGCCGCATGGCCGAGCCCGGCGAGTTCACGCGGCGCGCCTTTCTCGCCGGCCGGATGGACCTCACCCAAGCGGAAGCCGTGGCCGATCTCATCCATGCCAGTTCTGAGCGCGCGCTCATCTCCGCTCGCCGGATGCTGGCCGGCGAACTCGGACAGAAAATCGCCAACTGGACCGACCGGCTCTTGCAAGTCCTGGCTGAACTGGAAGCGCACATTGATTTTCCGGAAGAAGACCTACCCGTCGAAGACCCCACGGGACCCGCATCCAGATTGGTCGGAATGGCGTCAGAACTTAATGGATACGCTCGGACCGCCCGGCACGACAGCGCGCTCCGCGATGGATTGAGAATCGCGGTCGTCGGCGCCCCGAACGCAGGTAAGTCCAGTTTGCTTAACCTATTGGCCGGAGCCGAGCGCGCGCTCGTCAGCGCCGAACCGGGCACCACGCGCGATTACTTGGAAGCGCCCATCGCTGGCCTGCCACTGCACGTGACAGCCGTCGATACCGCTGGCCTCCGCGTCGGCGGCACCGCGCTCGAAAATGCCGGGATGCTTCGCTCCCTTGAGCAAGCGCGCGCGGCGCATTTTCTGGTTCTCGTCGTCGACGCTTCCGTTAAGCCCCCTGCCCTGCCGCCGGAATTAACAATACTCTTGGACATCAAGCGTACGCTCGTGATCGCCAATAAATCTGACTTACCCGAAGCGGCCGAACAGCAGGATTTTTTGCCACACTTTACCAAGCTGCGAACCTGCCTTTTGCACGGCGAAGATGCCGAGCCTCTTCGGGCCCGCCTCGGTGCCATCTTAATTGAACGCGAGGTCGCCCCGGGCGCCGAAGATTTGGTCGTCAGTGTCCGCCATGCCGATGCCCTCCAGCGGGCGGCCGAAGCCCTGTTGCTTGCCCATGGCCACCTCAAAGCCCCCATCCAAACGGAGCTTGCCGCCGCCCGAGGGCGGGAGGCCCTGGACGCCCTCGGGGAGGTCGTGGGTCGAATTGATAATGAGCGTATGCTGGACAAGCTCTTTGCTTCCTTCTGCATTGGTAAGTGATTCTCTCCTCCTGGAGAGAAGCTTATGCGACCGCACAAAGAAATACGCCTGGGGCCGACGCGCCCCTATGATGTCATCGTCTGCGGGGCTGGTCATGCCGGCGTGGAAGCTGCCCTCGCCGCCGCCCGCATGGGCGTGGACGTTCTGCTCCTGACCGGCAACATCGATACCATCGCCCAAATGAGCTGTAACCCAGCCATCGGCGGCCAAGCCAAGGGACATGTAGTCCGGGAAATTGATGCCCTCGGCGGCGAGATGGGGCTGACGGCTGACGTGACCGGAATCCAATTCCGGCTCCTTAACTCCTCCAAGGGTCCCGCCGTCCAGGCTCCTCGAGCCCAGTGCGACAAGAAGGCCTACCAATTCCGCATGAAGCACCTGTGTGAGCTCCAACCCGGGCTCACCCTCTTTCAAGCTCAGGTCACCGGATTGATCTTTGTCGCGGGACAGGTCGTAGGCGTTCGGACAAATCTAGATCTCGATTTCCATGCCAAAACGGTCGTGGTCACCACCGGCACTTTCTTGCGCGGCCTGATGCACATCGGGGCAAATAAAACCGAAGGAGGAAGGTTGGGAGATTTTAGTGCTAAGTCATTGTCCAGCAGTTTTTTAGATGCAGGAATTGAACTTCAGCGACTCAAGACCGGGACGCCTCCGCGCATCCTCGGATCATCGATTGATTTTTCCAAATGCGAAGAGCAGGCCGGCGATAGTTCCCCCACCCTTTTCGCATTTCATGACACCCGGCAGCAGCATGACTTGTTCCACGTGGAACAACGTGGCGAACGGCTCCCCGGGTGGACGCCTGGCTCCGATCAGGTGTCGTGCTGGATGACTGAAGCCACCGGTGCGACCGGCAAAATTGTCCAAGACAACCTTCACCTCTCCCCTCTTTTTGGTGGAGAAATAACCGGGGTCGGCCCGCGCTACTGCCCTTCCATCGAGGATAAGTTTGTTAAGTTTAGTGATAAAGACTCCCACAAGCTCTACCTGGAGCCCGAAGGTCGCAATACCGACGAATGGTATATTAACGGACTTTCAACCTCCCTGCCCTTTGAAGTTCAACTAAAGATGCTCAGCTCCATCGCCGGACTGGAGAAAGCCGTCATGCTTCGGCCAGCCTATGCGGTTGAATATGACTTCTCGCCCCCCACCCAACTCTATCCGACCTTGGAGTCTAAAAAAGTCGAAGCTCTATTCTTTGCCGGCCAGATCAACGGCACCTCGGGCTACGAAGAAGCCGCCGCTCAAGGATTAGTGGCCGGGGTTAACGCCGCTTGTAAAGTAAAAGGCCTGACGCCGATGGTAATTGGGCGCGACGAAGCCTATATTGGCGTCCTCATTGATGATTTAGTCTCCAAAGGCACCCAGGAGCCTTACCGAATGTTCACCAGCCGGGCTGAATACCGACTTTTATTTAACCACGGTAGCGCGGAGATTCGCCTAAAGTCCAAAGCGGCGGAGTTTGGCTTAGTTCCAGCCGACCGTTTAACTCGCATCGAAGCTAAAGCGGCTCGGGTTAGCCATTGGACCGAATATTTAGAGAAAATTACGATACCAGGCGGGATTGCGGGCGATGTGATCCGAAAACAATGGGAAACAACCCCCAAGGACTTACCCCCAACATTCCTGACGGAAACCCCAGAAGTTCAGGCTGAAGCCATGTATCGGGTTAAGTATAAAGGCTATTTAGAGCGCGAGCTGCGGTCCGTCCGCAAACTTCATGACCTGGATTCCTTTAAGGTCCCGGCTGGGTTTGATTTTATGAAAGCCCACGCCATCCGCCTTGAAGGCCGGCAAAAGCTTCATGCCATCCAGCCTCAAACCTTAGGCCAAGCCAGCCGTATAAGCGGGGTAAATCCGTCAGATATCTCTCTGCTGATGGTTCTCTTTAGAGCGAAGAAGTAACAGGGTAGGGAATTGTTGTTCCACGTGGAACAACCAATGTGAAGATTGTCAAAAGGAAGGGTTACAGTTATGTTTCTTTATTATGTAAGTTATTATTTTATAAGGACTTACATAATTTTTCACCTGTTTTAACCCAACCGTTTCAATTGTCACCTAACTCTGGCGATTCGGAAGGATAGGTATAAATAATATAATAACTTAAACAAATCATGGACGCTGAACATCTCAAACAAATCCTTATTGTCGACGACGAGTCCGATGTCACGGAACTGTTGGATTATAAATTCCGGCAGGCAGGTTATGCCGTGCGCACCCTGAACGACCCGCTGAGGGCTCTCGGCCTGGCGAGGGACTTTCGCCCTGATCTTATCATCCTAGATGTCATGATGCCCGAGCTCACAGGCGTCCAGTTGCTGCGCATGGTACGGTCGGACGCTCTCCTGCAAGACACCCCGGTGATTCTCCTCACAGCCAAAACCGAAACGGCCGACAAAGTAAAAGGCCTCGAGTCGGGAGCCGACGATTATGTCAGCAAACCTTTTGATGTCCGTGAATTAATGCTACGCGCCCAGGCGCTTTTACGGCGGGCAAAATCGGCGGCCGCCAAGCCCTCGACACGACTCGCGGCAGGTGCGCTGCTTTTGGATATCGAACGGCATGAAGTCTCCTCCCAAGGCAAAACCGTAGAACTCACCGCGACCGAATTCAAGTTATTGCGGCTGATGTTAGAACGCAAAGGGCGCGTACAATCTCGCGAAGAGTTGCTGTCCGATGTTTGGAATTATTCTCCGGACCTCGAAACTCGGACGGTCGATACACATGTCCGTCGCTTACGCGAAAAATTGGGTCCCGCGGGAGATGTCATCGAAACTGTCCGCGGGGTAGGGTATCGCGTCGCGGGGTAATCGGCTTTGCTCTCGCCCGTTCTCTAATCCCTGTCATCTTAGGCGATGATGACTTGGCTTCCGTGGATTCTCCTCATCGCGCTTTCGGTCGTCGCGGCTTGGTGCGTCGCAGAAATCAACCGCTTGATTCGCTGGGCCCGGCGCGCCTTGCTCCGCGGCGATGCGGGCGGCCGTCCGTCCGGTCGTTTGGCTTCGGCACTTAAGTTGGATGAGTTATTTCTTTCGATCGAAAGTCGGGCACTGACGGAAAACGAAAACCGCGCCGCGGCTTCCCGCCGAATCGAAGCCTTGCTGGCACCCCTTACGGATGCGGTCCTCGTCGTGGATGCGCAAGATCGCTTGCGCCTCGCTAATCCAGCAGCGATCACGCTCTTCGGTCTGCCAGAAAAAACGGGGTGGGGCTCCATCGTGCCGTTAGTAAAAAGTGCTGACTTCATCGAGCTCGTACATCGCGTCCGCCAAGAGGGCGGGGGACGTTCGACGCTCTTGCTTAATCGCGCGCCCTTGGCTGACGTCTGGATCCAAGCCGCCGGAGCCCTCACCGACCCCGAAGGATTCGGCGAAGATGCGGCCATCTTTGTCTTAGCAGACGTCACCGCCCTCAAACGACTTCAAGCCATGGAGCGGGATTTCATCACCAATGTCTCCCATGACCTGCGGACTCCAGTGACGATTTTGCGCGGTTATGCTGAAACCTTGGCCGATGACCATGACACGATGTCGGTCGCGGACCGCGGTCGCTTTGTCCAAAAAATCGTCAGCTCCGTCGGACGCCTCCAAGGGCTGGTCGAAGGCTTGCTCGCGCTTGCGAGCCTTGAGACCGCCCAAAGCGTCCAACGTGAAGCCGGTGCCCTCCACCGGGCCATCCGGGAGGTGGTCGATGCCTATGACGCCCGGTGCCGTGCCGTCGGGGTGACGCTCGCGCTCTCCTTAAATGCGGCCGAAGATTCGGCGGCCGATCCGGTCCAAACTCACCGTTTAGTCCAAAATTTATTAGACAATGCCTTGGCGCACGCGGCCGGGGTGACACTCATCCAGATCACGACCGCCAACCTGCCCAAGGGCGTCGAGCTCTGTGTCGAAGATAATGGGGGAGGGGTCCCCAGCACAGATCTACCACGGCTCTTTGACCGTTTCTATCGCACCGACAAGTCCCGCCAAGCCGGAGGCAGCGGGCTTGGGCTCAGCATCGTCAGACAGGTGGCTGAACTTCATGGCGGCTCCGCCACCGCTGAGCCGGCTCGCCCCAGAGGTCTAAAGGTGACGGTTACCTTCCCTGGAGCCGCCTAAGGGTAGCCCCATGAAAAACCCGCCGAACTTCGGCGGGTTTTTGCTCCCTCATTAAAGTGGAGCGCGCGACTGGACTTGAACCAGCAACAGCCACCTTGGCAAGGTGGTACTCTACCATTGAGCTACACGCGCACTCGGAGGAAAGCAGACCAAACGCCCTAGCGGGTGTCAAGCCTTTGGGCAAAACGGTCTCGGATAGGCTTGGGAGTAGGGTGCAGGCCAGCTTTTTCGAGCCGGCTTGCCGCCACATCAGACAGGAGCCACCTTACCACTGGCTTTAAATCTTCTAACTTATCCTGCCGGACAAAGAGAACCAAGGGCAGACGAAGAGGGTAGTCGCCGTTATAAATATTCATCTCGTCGGGCGAGTACGCCGTCGTCGAACTTCCAGGGCGGCCGTCCGCAACCTGCAACACGCGACCCACCGAACCCAAAGGCAATTGCGGCATGAGCTGCAAGGCGCTGGAGCGCGAAGCGACCAGGTCCGCCGCTAATTCCACGGAAATATTCTGCCTTACGTCCGGACGGAAAATTGCTCCATTCAGAACAAGGCCCTGAAAGAGTTCTCGCACGAAAGAGTTATCAGGCGAACAGACTCCCGGCGTAATTAACTCCGAACGAGTGACCCCAGGAACGTCGTTCCAATTAATCATCCGCTGTCTCGGGTCATTGGCAAAGACGCCAGACAAGGAGGCGAAATCGATATGATCGATGGCATTCGAACGGTGCACCCCGACAATCACCGCGGCATTCGCGATGGGAAATTCTCGGAGTTTCAAATTGCCTGCCACCTTAGGCGTGGGCTCACCGGGACGCTGAAATAGAATCGCAGCGAAGGCTTTCCCTTCGGCTAACGCTTTAGCACCAGGCAGGCTGCCCGAAAAATCTGCGGTTCCTTCCTTGCGAGATGACTCAACGACCCCTTCAGTCAATGCCCAGGAAACGACGTCCGAGCCGACGAAATCAGCCGCGAACGCCGACCCCGCCGCCGCGATTAATAAAAATGACCGGAACATGAATGTCATTGGGCCGGAAGTTCTGGGCCGGAATCCAACTCAGGCCATTGAAGTAATTTACGGTGCAACGTCCGGCGGGAAATCCCCATTAATTCGGAGGCGCGGGTGCGATTACGACCAGCGGTCGCCAAGGCCTGTCGTAAAAGCTGTTTCTCGTTCTGTTCGCGATCAAGGACCAGGGCCGCTCCGCCGACGGAATTAAAACGTGGTTGAATTTCAACCTGAGAGAAACGTGCGTCCAGATCGGCGGCGGCCACGACCTTGCCCGCGCGTAAAACCGCGAGGTTTTCACAGGCATTCCGCAGCTCACGAATATTTCCCGGCCATCCATAATGAACGAGAATCGCTTCCGCCTCGGATGAAAGTTTGGCCGGCACGCTATTGTTCTCTTTGGCAAAACGGGCAAGGTAGTGTGCCAAAAGCAAAGGGATATCATCTTGCCGTTCGCAGAGCGATGGCAAGCGAAGCGGAACGACCGAAAGACGATAATAAAGGTCTTCGCGGAATTTGCCTTCGCGCACCATTTGGTTGAGGTCGCGATTCGTCGCGCAAACCAAGCGTATATCTAGGGCAATCGGACGGTGCGAACCCAGTCGCTCCACCGCCCTCGTCTCCAGAAAGCGGAGGAGTTTCACTTGGGTCGTGGCATCAATCTCACCGATTTCATCCAAGAACAAGGTGCCGCCGTCCGCTGACTCGAAGCGTCCAACACGGCGTTCCGTCGCTCCCGTGAACGCTCCTTTTTCGTGTCCGAAAAGTTCACTCTCCAGGAGGTTAGCCGGTATCGCCGCGCAATGCACCGCCATGAAGGGCCCTTTGGAACGATGGCTGGCCTGATGAATCATCTGCGCAAAAAGCTCCTTGCCCGTACCGGTATCGCCGAGGAGTAGCACGGTCGCATTAGACGGCGCCACCGCGCGGACTTGTTCGATCGCACGCTGTAGGGAAGCGGAAGATCCCACGACTTCGCCGAGCGAAAATTTTCGATCCAACCGCGTCTTCAGCGTAACGACTTCTTTTTCCGTCGAACGGGCCTTCAGTCCCCGTTCCAATAAGATTTCTACCTGACGCAAGTCCACGGGCTTCTGCATAAACCAATAGGCGCCACGGCTCATCGCCTGGACCGCGGTATCCACGTCGCCATAGGCAGTCATCATGATGCACACGGGTTGGTTGGCGAGTTTCAGAGCCCGTTCAATCACAGCCATCCCGTCTTCGCCCGCCATCCGTAAGTCGGTCAAGACCGCATCCGGAGGCACGTCCTGCATCAGGCGTATCGCCTCGGCGGCATCTTTCGCCACGAAGGTTTCATATTTATCTTCTAGGGCGGCCCGCAAACCTTCGCGCGAATGCTTCTCGTCATCGACGATCAGAACGGTGGGTTTCATAAAAATTAGGCTTCCGAACTGTAGGAGTGGGTTGCCGCGCCCCACGCGCGGGCCGCTTTTTCCGCCAAGGCCGCGCGGGCTCGCGAGACTTCGGCCAAGCGCGCCTTCAGATTGGCGTTCGCTACGCCGGCCAAATCGTCGAGGTCGCAAAGATAAACTCCCGCCAACGACCGACCAGCGGCAGCAAAATTTCGTGGTACTCCCAAATCAACCAACAGGAGTGGGCGCCCTTGGCGCCGCTCCGTCAGCTGCCGAATGCTATCAAAATCTAGGAGCGAGCGCTCGACGGTCGCACAGCCGACGATGACATCGTGCGCATACGCTTGTTTTAAAGCGTCCGCCAGTGTCATCGCCGAGCCCGCAAATTCTTCAGCCAGCAAGCGGGCGTTCTCGAACGACCGCGAGGCAACCGCCACCTGCGAAGCCCCGCGGGAAACGAGGGCCTGAGCAACCTGGCGACCGACGTCGCCGGTTCCAAAAATCAAGACGCGCGCATCAGCCAGCGAACCAAATACGCGCATGGCGAGATCAACCGCTACATTCCCGAGGCTGACTTGGCCTTGTGCGATGCCGGTATGGGTGCGTGCCCAAGCACCTGCTTGAAAGGCACGCTGGAAGACGCGGTTAAGAATCGGTCCCGTCATGCCGCGCGCCAAGGCGTCCGCATAGGCATCCTTCGTTTGACCAGCGATTTCAACTTCTCCGACCATTTGAGAATCAAGACCGGAAACGACCCCGAAAAGATGTTCGACGGCCAGCAACCCAGGCACCGCCCGTAGGTGTTGATCGAGAGCTTCGGCTGGGGCTCCCGTCGCTTTCATTAACGCCGTGCGCAAATGCAAGGCCGCCGCTTCATCACCAACTGCGTAGGCTTCCAGTCGATTACAGGTGGCAAGCAATACCGCTTCCGCGAGGCCGGCCTCGCGAGCCGCCGCATAAAAAATGTCTACCCCTCCGGGCGGCACCGTGAAGGCCGCGCGTTCATCTAGACCAGCGGTACGATGGGTCGCACTGAGTGCGACCAGATTCTTAGGTCGTTCACTCATGAGAATGAGGAAAAGATAAGTAAAGCGCGACGAGTGCCGGAACAAAGGCCCAAAGCGAAGCACGCGCAAAGGCTGCACCTGCGAGGCGATGCCGACGACGCTGAATAATCACATAAAGTCCGGCCACCCACGTAAGCAGCGAGGCGGATAGTTTTGGAAGAGCGACGAGCAGATCGCGTTGCGCCCAATCGGTAGCTCCAATCACCAGCGACAAGCCCAACAGCCAGACGGCTGCTCCAAGTAATTGGCTGCCTACTCTATCTAATGGGACGAGCGAGGGGAGTAGTGCGTAGATGCCACCAAACCGACGTTTCGCGAGCGCTCGGTCCTGTAAAAGGTAAGCGGCCGAATTAAGTGCCTGGGCGGCCAACACACAGTAAGCGAGGACGGCCGCGCCGACATGCATCACCAACATCGGCTTGTTCGCATTCGTCGTAGGGTGGGGGACAACCCCAAGCCCGACAGCGATGAGCAAACAAACGGCGGTCGCACTACCGATCGCCCAGCTTGGCAAACGATGGTTAAATGTTAGGTCCAGAAAGCCGGCGAGTCCCGCAAGTCCCCAGGCAATCGACAGGAGTACCTCGGCTGACGTGGTAATCGGCAGGGCGCGCGTCCTTAAACATTGGTAGGCCAGCATAGCCGTAATCAAAACCCAGCCCGCCCGAAGGAGCCAAAGGGCAGCCGTCTGAAGCTTGCCTGAATTATCTCTGGGCGCATACCAATCTAAGACCGCCGCCGTCAAAAATACCAACGCTGCCCCAACCCAGCAATCCCGGGTCAAAGGCAGGGCGGCAATATCTGCGACAAACTGGGCCATGCTTGGAAATTGATGGGGGTGTGACATTTTGGCAAACCTCCATTCTTACCTCAGTTCTTGCACGTTTAAACAGGGGGGGTACGTTGGCCTTCTCCCTTATTTTATGCATCACAATCTCTACGACCTTACGCAGCATCCTCCCCGCAGCCCCCGCGTCCGCCTCGGGGGCCTTGTCATCCTCCCCCGGATGATCGATAAAGCCCGCGCCACCCTGATTGGTAAAAATGGCGATTACAACTACGCCTGCTCACTGGATCGTAACGTCCTCGACTTTTTAGGTATTGAGGCAGATGCACTTAAGTTGCAGATTGAGAATGGCTTAGGAGACGGAGAAATCTTGGCATGGCTAATGGCTAACGCCAAGAAGCCCCGCTTGGGCCAAGAAATCGCAGCCTTCAGCGCTTTTCACGAACAAAGAGCCCCAAGCGCACCGGCTGGGCGGGCTAAACTGACCGAATATCAGTCCGCCACCCCAGCGGGGGCTAAGCGCGAAGACATCGTCACGTGGTTCGACGTGCTCGACCTCGACGACCACCAAAGTTTTGGCGGTAAAGTCTAAGCTCCAACTGAGGCTTAAGCCATGGCTCCCCCCAATTGGCCACGCCGTATACTCTTGGTGTGCATGGGTAATATTTGTCGTTCGCCGACCGCCGAAGGGGTCCTCCGCCAGCACGCCAAACTAAACGGAGCCGAAATCGAATTTGATTCCGCCGGGACGGAAAATTATCACCTCGGCTGTCCGCCCGATCCGCGCTCTATTCACCATGCGAAATTACGCGGTTACGATCTTTCCCCGCTTCGAGCCCGTCAGGTTGAATTCTCTGATTTTGCACACTACGACATCATCCTGGCAGCCGATGAGATAAACTTACACGCACTGCGGCCCCAATGCCCCGCCGAGCATCAACATAAACTCGTTCTTTTCCTGGGGACCGAAGCCCTTCCCGATCCTTATTACGGCGAAGCTAAAGACTTCGAAAAAGTCCTCGATTTAGTCGAAAAACGTGCGAAATACCTACTAACCAGTTGGCAGCGTCATAACTGAATGGTTGCCGAAGTTCGCCGCCCTCCGTTTCCTTCACCCAGCGATGTACCAAGTTAATTTTAGCGATCAAGCTATGCACGTCTTAGGTAAACTACCGACGTTGGAGCAGATGGAAGTCGTGGAGGCATTTTCTTCGCTCACCCCAGAAGACATGCTTCAAGGTCGCTCAGACTTGGGGACCGTCCGGCGCGGCGGACATACCTATCACCGCTTACGCGTCGGCGAATTCCGTATTTATTTTGAGGCCGCCGAAGGCTCGCTCATGGCTAATTATGTCTTACATCGGCATACCTTTAAAGACTTCGCTTTTCGCTCTCACCTTCCCTTCCCCGAAGACGAAGCCCGCCTCGAACAAGAAGGCGGCTTCTGGAAATACCTCGACGAACCCAAATCCTAAGCGTGTCCCAAAAACCTTTGAAACCTGCGTATTCTTCTCCTGAAGAAGCCGCCCATATCTACCTCCTGCCGAATCTTTTTACGGCGGGCAATATGCTTTGTGGTTTCTTGGCCATCAAGAATTGCATCGAAGCCCGCTTCACCGCGCTGCCGGCGGCCGACCGCGCCGACCATTATATCTGGGCCGTCTGGTTCATCCTTTTCGCCTGCGTTTGCGACCTTTTCGACGGCTTAATCGCCCGCGCGACGAACCGTGAATCGCTCTTCGGGGCCGAATTTGATTCCATCGCCGATACGGTTTCGTTCGGGGTCGCCCCTGCGCTCATGGCCTGCTTCCTGATTATCAAACCCGGGGAAAATGATAATGTCCAATTAGCGACCTGGCTGCTGGCCTTTGTCTATCTGCTCTGTGTCGGGGTGCGTCTGGCGCGCTTTAACGTGCTGACTAATCCGCTGGTACCCGGGAATGAGAAACGCGCCGCCGGGGGCGATTTTGTGGGGCTACCTTCGCCGGCCGCCGCCGGCGTGATGGCCTCTCTGGTCTTAGTCCTCTCGCGCGTCTTGCGGAACGGCGAAATTAAAGACTCTTTAGACCCCACCCTCCTCGCGTGGTCTTGGACTCTCTTGCCACTCATGTTGGTCATTTCTTACCTCATGATCAGCAATGTCCGCTTCCCGAGCTTTAAGAAACTGGATTGGAATTCCCGGGCGCGAACGAGAGGTTTTATTCTTATTATTATCTGTGCGGCCGTATTATTCCGGTATCCCGAGTTCTCCTTTCCCACCCTATTCCTAGGCTACATTCTCTGGGGGATTATTCGTCATTTTTTCTTGCTTAAAAAGAGTGAAATTGACCCCGCCCCCGAAGATGATGATGAAGATGTGTCCAGGTTGTGAATAGCCCGTGAGAAGTTCGTGCTCAGGCTCGAGTGTTAACAAGCCAAGGGTTGTTCGCATCATCGGCACAGGCCAGTATTTTTCCCATATCTGCCATAAACCAAGGGGTTGTGAAACTATCCACAGAATTCCGAAGCCTACTGATACTACTGGTATTTATATATGAATAGATAATTAGATTCAGCCTTCCAGGAAACAGATTAGGAATGAGCTCATTGCGTAGTTGCCTCACCCCCCTCTGTGCCTCAATTCTTCCGCACCATGAAGTTCAAGGTCAATCGAAACCATTTTTTTAACGGGCTCTCCAGCGTCACCAATGTGGTGGGTAATCGCGCGACTATGCCGATTCTTCAAAATGTCCTTATCGAAGCGGAAGGCGACACTATCACTCTGACAACCACCAATCTTGATCTCGGTATTTGTTGCCGCATTAAAGCTTCCGTCTCCACGCCAGGCCGAATCACCCTCCCGGTTAAAAAACTCGTCCCCATTGTACGTGCCCTTTCCAGTGCCGATACCATCGTGGAGCTAACCGGAAAAGAACGCGTCAAAATAACTTCTGGGAGTTCCGTTTTCCAAATCGCAGGATTACCCGCAGACCAATTTCCCCCGATTTCAAACTTCACGGGACAACCGACGATTTCCATCAACCAAGATGATCTCGGCGATATGCTACGCAAAGTAAGCTACGCTCAATCGTCCGACGAGAATCGTTATATTTTAAATGGGGTCTTCTTTGAATTTGCCGAAGGAAAGTTAACCGTCGTCGCCACCGACGGACGTCGCTTAGCGAAATGTGTCCGTAAGTTAGACGGCGCCGATAAACCCTTAGCGTTAATCTTGCCTGCCCGCACCATCATCGAGTTAATGCGGTTATTGAAAGCGGGTGGCATGGCCCATATTTCGAATAACGAGCGCCAAGTAGGGTTCACCATTGATATCCCGAAGAACGAAGAAGGACTCGTCGATCGCATTCAATTGGTCTCCAAAGTCGTCGAAGGAAATTACCCGAACTACCGACAAGTCATCCCGAAGGAAGCCGGTTCAAAAGTCCGGCTCGAGCGCGAAAAAATCCTCGAGAGCGTCAACCGTGCCTCCCTGATGACGGATGATCGCAACAACACAATTCGCATGACGGTTTCAAAGAAAACGCAAAACCTGGAAATTTCCGCGAAGTCAGAAAGCGGCGAAGCCCACGAGCCCATCGCCATAAAATACGATGGCCCAGAAGTGAACATCGCCTTCAACCCGCAGTATATTATCGATCCCCTCAAGGCTCTAACAGAGGACGAAATTGATTTCGAATTTAAGGACGAGATGTCCCCCGGGGTGATTCGTGGACTGAAGGATGACTTCCTCTGCGTGGTCATGCCGCAACGGATTTCCTAAAGACCAGGATCGCGGTGGTCAGGGAGTGCCTTAATCGCTTCTAAGATTCTCCGAGACGCTTCCAAGAAGCGCTCGGGGTGGTCTTTGCCCGGATCATAGGTCGATGCCTTCAAAGCGGATCCAAAGCGCACTCGGATGCGAGCCGAGCCCACCGGAAAGCGCGAACCTTTCGCTAGGACGTCGCGCGCCCCTCGGATATGAATTGGGACGACCGGAGCTCCGGATTTACACGCCAAAAGGCCGGCTCCGGCTTTGGCAGCGGTAAAGACGCCATCGCTGCTGCGGGTACCTTCCGGGAAGATGAGCAGGCCGCGCTCATCGGCCAAGGCCGTCAAGGCTGCCCGAATCGCACCAAGGTCAGCGGCACCGCGATCAATCGGGATTGAATGGCAGGCGCGAATCACGAAACCAAAAAGCGGATTATCAAAAAGCGTGCGGCGAGCCACGAAGGAGATTTCGCGTGGCAGGCACGAACCGAGCAAAGGTGGATCAATCATGCTTTGGTGGTTGGAGGCGAACAGGCAAGACCCCTGGGGAATATTCTCCCAGCCCTCTACTTCTAAAGTGGAAAATACTTCAATTAAAGCCCGCGCCCCATGGTAGACGGCTTTATAGAGAATGTTTTTTGATTCGAGTATCATCGCGGTAACGCCGCCACCCGCACCAGCGAGATGATTAGCTCGACGACCTCCGGGAGCGAGAGGTGGGTGTTATTAATCCGCGTCGCTCCATTCGGACAAACCAACGGCGCGGTCTTCCGGGTTGAGTCGAGGAGATCGCGTTGTGCCACGGCGTCGGCTTGGCCTTCGGCGGCGCGCCGTAAGCTACGCGCATCGGCATCGGCTTCCAGGAAGATCCGAACTTCCGCATCGGGTAAGACAACCGAACCGATATCACGGCCCTCCATCACGATGCCGGCAAAGCCTTGGTCCTGCGCCAGCTTTACCTGGCTACGTTGGTATTCCAAAAGGAATTGGCGGACGACCGGCAGCGCCGCGACTTTAGAAACCGCTGCATTAATTTCAGGAGTTCGTAAAGCAGTGTCTTCAGGTAGTCGACCAGCGAGTGTTAGGCGCGAAGATTGGGCGCCTTGGTGTGGGATGATTTGGGAGCCAATCTTGAGGCCGCGTAAGGCGTTACTTATCGAGGCCACGTCCGTCAGGTCTGCGCCAGCATCGACCAGCGCCCGCGTGAGGCTTCGGTAATGTGCACCGGTATCAACATGCAAGAGGCCTACGGCGTGCGCCAGTACGCGACTGGTGCTCGACTTACCCGAGGCAGCACCTCCATCGACGGAGATACGCACAAAATTCGTGCGCAAGGCTTCGAGGGCGGTGAAGAAATTTGGAAAGGTCTTTCCTGTGCAGGACGGGTCGGCAATCGCGATCCAAGGGCGTCCATCTCCAAAAAGATCGAACGAGCCCAAAACACCGAAGCTCATGGCCATGCGATGATCTTCGTAGGTATGAATTAAAATTGGGCCGGTGGCGGCGGTCCGGCGCAAAGCGGCGCGGTCAGGATAAATCGTCAGCGCCGCCAGCTCTGGATTCGCCTTAAGTTCAGCCGCTGATGGTACGACGCGTATACCAAGGCGTTCCAATTCGGTAGCCATGGCCAGAACACGGTCGGTTTCCTGTTTGCGGGTGTGGGCGATGCCGCGGATTTTTATCGGTTGGGTCGCTAGGGTCGCCAGCACCGCCAGCGTCAGAAAAGTATCCGAGAAAGCATTGAAATCAAAATCTCCCCCTTGGATGCCCGCCCAGCTCTGGGTTACTAATGTCCCTTGAGCGGGCCGTAAGACGGCCCCGCAGGCCGCCGCGACCTTGGCGAAGGCCGTATCTCCCTGAAGTCCGCCCTCCGCATAGCCATGGAGGCGAACGCAGGCGCGAAGTCCCGTCACGGCCGGGAGGGCGATGAAGTAACTTGCCGCCGTGGCATCAGGTTCGATGGCATAACTCGGCTGTGGGGCCTGGTATGGGCCGCTATGATCGCATACCCATCGCCCGGTGGCGTCGCGCCGGAGGGGACGGCCAAATTGCGCACACATCCGGGCGGTCATTTCGACGAAGGGTTCCGAAACGGTTTCACCGATCATCTTGACGGAAGCTCCCGGACATAGCGGGAAGACCATCAAGAGGGCGGAGAGCAATTGAGAAGAGGCGGCCGCATCAACCTCGAGCACACCTAATTTCCCGCTGGTATGAAGCGTGAAAGGGAAGCCCGTGGCCGGAGTTCCGTCAGCTTGCAGCGCGCGGCAACCCGCTTGGCATAAGGCGGTGAGCAACCCGGCCATGGGGCGTGAGCGCATGACCTCGTCGCCATCGAGGAAGTATTTCCCGCCAGGAGCCAGGGCGAGAAAGGCGGTCAAAAAGCGAGCGGCAGTTCCGGCATTACCGACATGTAAAGTAGCGGATAATTTTGGAATACGACCCCCGAGGCCGTGCACGCGGATCACGAGTGCAGCCTCGTCAACGGCGATTTCGAAACCAATTTCGCGAAGCGCCGCGATCAAGATTTTGGTATCTCGGCTGAAGAGCGCCCCAGTCAGGACGGTTTCACCTTCGGCCAAGGCGGCCAAGATGAGGGCGCGGTTAGTGATACTTTTCGACCCCGGGACTTGCGCGACGCCGCGCGCAGGGGTTTGAAAAGGCAGGATGATTAAAGGATCATTCATCGCGAACGATCAAGCGCCTGACGGGCGATGCGGGCCTCAGCTAAGAGTTTATGAAGGGCCCCCGCGTCGCCGCCTTCGATTGCCTGGCGTAATTCAGCGGTTCGCTCCTCGGCGATGCGTAGTCCCGTCGCGACATGACGGGCATTAGCTAAGAGAATTCCCACCCAAAGGTTTTCTTCGCCGGCGGCAATCCGGGTCGCATCCCGTAACCCTTGCCCCGCCGCAATTGGGTCAAAGGCCGGCAAACTGGCGACCGCGAGCATGAGGGCTGCCGCTGAAGCATGCGGAATATGGCTAATGGCTGCGACAATCTCATCGTGTTTGGCCGCATCCATTTCGGTGGTGTTGGAACCGAGATCCCGCCAAAACGCATGGATTCGTTCCACGGCCACGCGCGGTTCTTGGCCGGTAGGGGTGATAAAGCAGGGCCGCCCTTCAAAGAGAGTGGCCGCCGCATGGGCCGCTCCGGCTTTCTCTGACCCAGCCATCGGGTGAGCACCCACAAAGATATTCGCTGGGGGTAAGTGGCGGGCGGCCAACTGGATGGCCAATTTAATGCTCCCCGCATCCGTCACCAAAGCATCTGGACCCAGACCAGCGGCGATAGCCCGGAAGGTTTCTTCCGCCTTATCGACCGGGGTGGTGACCACGACCAAGTCAGCGCCGCGGACGCAATCCGCCGCCGAGTCAAAAACTTCTGCCACCCCAAACTTCTTTAACTCCTCCCGAGAGGTGACCGATCTTGACCAACAGGCCAAAGACCCGGCTAGCTTCCGGCGGGAGGCCGCCAAGAGGATGGAGCCGCCGATGAGACCGGCGCCGACGACGGCTATTCGCTTAAATTGTGCCATTTTCCGAGGTTGATGGTATATCTTTGATGTTCCAGCCTATGAAACTATTAAAGCAAACAAACTGCCAGCGATAAAGCAGGCAGGCACCCATGTCTACCCGTCCTCCCAATCCACAGTCCGACTTTATCCGAGGTAAAATCCTTCGCGTTCCCCAGCCGATATCGGCGACCCGGGTCGCCTTTTGGAAGAGGGTGCGCATCCTCTCAGTCGTGCTCGTTATCGCCGGTTTTAGTGCCTCGATCGGGTGGTTGATGTATAGCGACCGACGGTTTACCCGCCAAACCGAAGGGATTTTGACGGCCGAAGAGATTAGCCAGTTGCGGGTCCAGTCTCTGGATTACGAAGCCGCTTTTGCCAAGGCCCGCTTGAGTAAGAATAGTTTGGAGGAAGCGGATATCAAATTACTCGAGCAAGCGCTGCAAACCCAGGAAGATTATGTATCGGCGCGCGGGGCCCTGGGCGCCGATAATTACCGACTCGAAGTACTGCGGCATAATCTGCACCTCATTCGCGGCGAGAATTTAAGAATGCGGGCCAATCAAGCGGAGGCTAAGGCTTTGGCTATCGCCAAGACTCAGCCGGAAGAAGCCATGAAGCTTTTAAGAGTCGCCCTGGAAAGTGAAAACGAAATCAGTAAAAAATGGCTTTTTTCCGGTTTGGTCGATTCGGGTAAAATCGCTCGCTTGGATACACGCTTGCGTAGCCTGGAGGCCGAGCCGCTCTGGCGGAAAGGCCGTATGCTGGAGAAAGAAGGCGAAGACTTGGAGGCCGCGGGGAAGTTTTCCGCCGCCGCGGATAAATATAACCAAGCCATCGAATGCGAGACGGAATTTCTCGGACGCTATCGCGATGTCCGCGACACCGAATTCAAGCGAGTCGACCTGCTTGAAGGGAAACGTGAGACCGCCTTGTCCGGTACCACGATGATTGAAGTGGAGCAGCAGATCAAAACGGCCGAAAAAATGGAGAAGCTCAATCAGTGGCAGTCGGCCTCTCGAGTATGGAAAGATACCATCGATGCCTTCAACCTGCTTTTAGGCGAATACCCGAAAAGCCGCCACGCCGACCGGACGCGCGAGGCCAAGCTGGTCGTGCGCATGAATTTCGCCCGGGCCCACGACCAGGTCATGACGGTCTATCAAGGCGTTGAGCAACTCCATCAACAACTTCAAGGGCGGCATGCGCTTGCCGCCGCTCAGCTCGCGACGACCCATTTAGCCGCCGCCCGGAAGTTAGCGGATGAAAACACCGGGGCATTTTTATCCGAAGACCCGACGCGGCAAGAATTAGAGTTTATTGCGAACCGCGAGGCAACACTGAGGGCACTGCTTGCTACGATTGACTTATCGCTTGTGCCGCTCCCGGCGCCGTTTGCCCGCACAAAGATTTATCGCCAAGAGGTATCGCAGGGACTCTACGCCTCCCTGATGGACGCCAATCCTAGTGCCCTTCAGCGCGAAGCTCATCCCGTCGAGTCCGTCTCTTATGCCGATACCCAAATATTTTGCCAGAAGTTGGGCTGGGCCTTGGGCTCTAAGGTGAGGCTGCCAACCTTGGAGGAATTCCGTGCGGCCGCTGGCGACGTCAGCAAACTCCCGGCTGGGAATCAGGCTTGGACGTTTGAGAATACCGACGGGGTGAATACGCGCCCCGTAGCCACCTCGCAGGCTAACGTTTTAGGAATTTACGATATTTTGGGAAATGTCGAAGAATGGACAAACACCGAAACCGCCGGTGGGCTGGGGCAGGTCGTCGGGGGTAGCGTGACTTCTCCCGCCGCGCCCGGGCTGGTTGTAAGGAGCGTCAATAAGAGAGAGAAAAGAAGGACCCTGGGCTTTCGCATTATCATAGATTAAGAATGTCTCAAGAATGCCCATGGGTTAATGAGGGGTGTTAGTTTGACTATATTATAGATAAAAATAACTTTGAGTGATTAATCATCATTTATGCCGACGCCCGTCAGTCCCCTTCAGAGAGTTAGCTTCTATGCTGCAATCTACGGAGTCCTCGCGGCTCTTTGCTTATGGTTTGCCTACGAATTCCGCTTTGGCGGCTTTATCGTAGGGAATTTGATTGATGCCCAAACCGCCGATCAATTCCTTAATCACCAGCGGCCGTTGGCTTTGTTGTGGATCGTTCCCCTTAAAGTAATCGCCTTGTTCCTGATAGGGCAATTTAGGGGAGTCTTTTACTATTTCCGCCTGCCTGATGCACTCCGGCTGGTCCTCGCGCTCTTCGTCACTTCGATCGTCATGTTCCTCGCTTCCTCCTTCATCGGGGACGCCGACCCCTATGGTGCACTTAAAATCCCGCGGGGTGTGATTCTCACCGACTTCAATCTCTCGCTGGTTATTTTTATCGGCTTCCGGGTCGTTATCCGGACTTTACGCGAACGTTTTTTGGGGAAAGATAGCGAAACGCGCGGCACCGTTGAGCGGGTCGCGATTATCGGGGCGGGACAGGCGGGTGAGGAATTAGTGGCGAATCTCTTAGCTCGTCGCGGGCACGGTCTTTTGCCGGTCTGTTTCCTCGATGATAATATCCGAAAGCACGGTTTAGATATCCATGGTATCAGAGTGGTCGGCGGTCCTGAGTTGATTTCAAAAATAAACGAAAAATTCGGAGTTAGCGAAATTATTTTAGCGTTACCGATGACCAGCGCGAAGCGAATCCGGGAGATTAGCACGCTGGCAGCGGCCAATAATTTACGCGTCCTGACGGTACCCTCGCTGACGGAACTGGCGGGCGGGAAAGTAAGAGCCACCGACCTCCGGCCGGTCTCCGTTGAAGACTTATTGGGCCGAGAACCCGCCGTCCTGGATAATAATGCGATTGCTGCGATGATTACTGGTCGGACAGTTTTAGTGACCGGGGCTGGCGGCAGTATTGGTCGAGAAATCTGCCACCAGATTGCCACCCGTGGGGCTGCCCGCCTAATTCTGGTCGAACAATGCGAGGTTCTCCTTTTCCAGATCGAGCAAGAACTCATCGAAAAGGGGCAAGGCGCAATCATCACGCCGCTCATCGGCGATGTGACCGACGCTTCCAGGATGCGGGAAATTTTTAAGCGGTATTGTCCCGCCTTAGTCTTACATGCCGCCGCCCACAAGCATGTGCCTATGATGGAATCTCAGCCGGGTGAGGCCCTGAAGAATAACGCGCTTGGTACCGCCATGGTGGCGGAGCTGGCCTCCGAATTTAATGCGGAGCAGTTCGTCCTGATTTCTTCGGATAAGGCCGTTAACCCCACCAACGTGATGGGCGCGACGAAACGGTTGGCTGAAATGATTGTGCAAGCGATGCAGGCCCGCCCGGGGAACCTTACAAAATTTTGCGCCGTCCGCTTCGGTAATGTCCTCGGCTCTTCCGGTTCGGTTATCCCATTATTTAAAAAACAAATCATGGCAGGAGGACCCGTGACGTTAACCCATCCCGACGTGCAGCGTTATTTCATGACCATCCCAGAGGCGGTCGGGCTGGTCTTGCAATCTGCGACCTTAGGGCAAAGCGGCGAGATTCTCGTCTTGGAAATGGGCAAACCATTAAAAATTCTCGATGTGGCCAAGCAATTGATAGAGCTCAGCGGGTTCCGCTCAGGGGTCGATATTGAGATTAAGATTGTCGGCCTCCGACCTGGCGAAAAATTAGTGGAGGAGCTGCATCATGAGGGTGAGGCCTATCAGCCAACGTCCCACCCGCGGGTTTATCGATTTGTCACCCCGCCCCCATTGTATGCCCATCTCGCCAAGGTGGTTGACGGGGTGCAGAGGTTGTTAGACCAAGACCGTAATGCTTGTAAGCAGGGGATAAAGGCACTCGTCCCCGAATACGTACCCTACACCGAATAGATTTTAAGGTTCGGGCTTCACAGATGAGCCGAGAGTTGCACGCTAAAGCCATGGCTCGCTCATCTTCTTCCAGCCCGCAGGTAGGCATTATCATGGGTTCGCAGTCAGACTGGGAGACGATGGTCAACGCGGCTGACACGCTCAAGCGCCTCGGTATTTCTTTTGAAACCGAAGTGGTGAGCGCCCACCGAACGCCGATGAAGTTGAAAGATTACGCTCTGGCCGCCCGTCGTCGGGGGCTAAAGGTCATCATCGCTGGCGCCGGTGGCGCCGCCCATTTGCCCGGCATGGTCGCGGCGATGACTTCTCTGCCCGTCTTAGGCGTACCTGTGCAGTCCAAATCCTTGGATGGCATCGATTCGTTACTCTCCATCGTCCAGATGCCCGCTGGGGTACCAGTGCATACTTTCGCCATCGGCCGGGCCGGTGCCATTAACGCCGCCCTGGGCGCCGCCGCCATCTTAGCCCTCTCCGACTTAAAGATCGCCGTGAAGCTCGATCATTATCGCGCCGAACAAACGAAAGCGGTCTTGGCTAATCCGCAGCCTGGAAAAAAGGGCGTAAAGAAACGCTAAGCCATGGAGCGGCCATTATTACCCGGCGGTACGGTGGGGATTTTAGGCGGCGGACAGCTCGGCCGGATGTCCGCCTTGGCAGCCCGTCGTCTGGGTTATAAGGTGCGTACTTTTGACCCGTCGGCGAGTGCTTGCGCCGCTGGCGTAGCGGATGAGCATATCACGGCGGAATGGAATGACATCGCGGCGTTGCAACGTTTTGCGTCGGGTTGTGGCCGGATCACTTTGGAATTCGAAAATATTCCGCCGGCAACTGTCGAGCTTCTCTCCAAATCAGTTCCGTGCCACCCCTCGGCTAACGTGCTGGCGATTTGTCAGAATCGTCGCCGCGAAAAGGAATTTCTCCGCGCCTCTGGTATCCCTTGCGCGAACTTCGCCGTGGTGTCGTCGCTCACAGAACTTCAGGCCGCCGTGAAGACCGTCGGTTTTCCCTGCGTACTGAAGACCGCTGATTTCGGCTATGATGGCAAAGGTCAGTTCAAATTGCCCACCGAGGCTGCCGACCTTAAGGAAGCGTGGGATAAAATCGGCGGAGCGGTCGGCGTCCTCGAAGCGTGGGTACCATTCCAACTGGAGATCTCCGTGCTCGTCGCCCGCACGGTCGATGGTCGTACCGCCGTCTATGACCCTGCGGAGAATATTCATCGCAATCACATCTTACACCTATCGATTTCTCCAGCTCGCATCAGTGAGAGCACGAGCAACGAAGCCAAATCTTTGGCCGTGAGCATCGCCGAGAAGATCGACCTCGTGGGGCTGCTCGCCGTGGAGATGTTCGTGAAGGACGGGCGGATTATCGTGAACGAACTCGCCCCCCGCCCACATAACAGCGGCCACCAGACTTTTGACGCCCATCAGACGAGTCAGTTCGAGCAACATATCCGGGCGGTGTGCGGCTTGCCGCTCGGCGGGACCAAACCATTCGTTCCTTCCGCGATGGTGAACCTGCTTGGCGATCTCTGGCGCGGCGGCCAAGAGCCCGACTGGACCAAGGTCCTTGCCGATCCGTCCGCAAAACTTCATCTTTACGACAAGGGCAAGGCTGCCCCAGGCCGCAAGATGGGTCATATCACCGTTACGTCTTCGACGCTCGAAGAAGCGATTCGCCGAGCCGAGGCCCTGCACGCCGCGCTCTGATCAGTCGAGCAACTCGGGCTTACGGCTGAAGAGCTCGAGCGGAATTTGGCCCAAGCTCAGGAACAGCAGGATGGCCTGGAAGACAGGAATCTTCGCCTTCATGTGCGCGGCCTGCGCAATGTAATTTTTAGCCATCACTTCAGAAATCATTGCGAAGGCAAAAATCACCGAGGTGACGCAAAGAATGGCAAATAAAATATTCCAGGTTTTGCGGTCGGCGATGGCACGCCAAGGAAGAAACAGCAGGCCGGCGTAAGCGACCAAGAACCATGATTCGACGCGGAGCGCGATGGGAAAAGTCACCGCCGCCGGATGCCATCGCGGTGCAAGATGGAGCGGACCGAGCACGATACCACCGACCAGTTCATTAATCCCGAGCCCTAAGCAAAGAGCGCCGAAGAGCAGAGCAATCAAGCGGGCGTAGCGGATTCTTTGGGTGGCGGTATCATTCATGACGAAGAGAGAAGAGGGAAGAGCGGTGATGGCAAGCGCCTCAGAGCGGACGGAATACCGCGACGTCGCTCCATTCGCCCATGATGCGACCGTCAGATTTCATGCCTTCACCCCAGGCCTCGCGACCTTTGGCCTCAAAGTGAGCGCGGACAGAATCCTGTTCCTTGGCTAAGATGCCACTCAATGCGAGGACGCCGCCGGGACTGACTGAAGCGATGAGGTTATCCGCATAGATGCAGAGGACGTCGCTGATAATATTCGCTAAGACGACATCCGCTTGGCCGGTAAGTTTAAAGCCTTCCTCTAAGCCCGCATGATGGAAAGCGACGGTATCATCGACGATGCCGTTGTCTTTGCGATTCGCGATACTGACGCGCACCGATTCTGGGTCACGGTCGAAGCCGGCGATGCGACCACAACCAAGTTTAGCCGCGGAGAGTGCGAGGATGCCCGATCCGCAACCCGCATCCGTTACGGATACTTTGGCGGCGGCATGGGATTCAAGAAAATCCATGAGTCGGATGGCGCAGAGGCGCGTTGTGGGGTGGTCTCCGGTTCCAAACGCTAATCCTGCGTCGAACCAGATGACGGCCGCGCCGGCTGGCACGGCATATTGTCCGCGCATCCAGGCGGGTACCCAGTGCAGCCGACCATAATCCCAAGGCTTGAGATGTTCTTTGTAGGCCTCCTTCCAGTCCTTGTCGGCGAGAACGGTTTCTTCGTAACTTTCCGGGAGCTTCTTGAATGCCTTGCGCAGGCCGACCCAAGCCTCGTCGGCTTCGGCTTTGGTTTCGAAATACCCCATGACAAAATGCGGCTTCCCCGGGCCTTCATGGAAAAGCATCCAAGACGACCGCGTTAATTCGCAGAAATGATCCTCCAAGGGTTGTACCATATCCTCATGGATGGGGGAGCGAAGTTCGATCATCGGGACAAGCTTTGGCTTAACTGGGCAATCACGGCTGGCAGAAGCGCGTGTTCCGCCGCATGGATTTTTTGGGAAAAAGTTTCAAGAGTATCTCCAGATTCACGGCCTACCCGACTTTGTCCAAGATGAGCTCCCCCATCGATGTCGGCATTGACCCAATGAACAGTACAGCCGCTTTCATTAACGCCGGCTGTCCAGGCTTGGCCGATAGCGTCCAGTCCGGGGAAGGCCGGAAGCAGGCTGGGGTGCAGATTGATCATCCGGCCTGCGAAGGCCTCAAGGAGAGGGGCCTTGATGACCCGCATGAAGCCCGCGAGAACAACCAAATCGACGCGAGCCGCGATTAAAGCCTCGGCCCAGGCTTGCTCGCGTTCAGGCGAGAATTTTGTTTTAAAAGAGCCGGTATCGAGGAATTGGGCCGGGACGCCAAACCTTGGTCCGAGCTCCAGCATCTTGGCGGTGGGGTTGTCGCAATAGATGCCCACGACTTTGGCCTGACCCAGCCGGCCCTCCGCTTGGGCGCGAAGGACGGCTTCGGCATTAGAGCCGCGACCAGAGCCAAGAAGGGCAACGCGCATGCCAGCAAGGTGTCGGCTGGGGCTTAGGCTGCAAATGGATTTTCCAAACGCATCGGCCGGGCCGACGAAATCATAAATCTACCTTTGAACCCGGCAGGAAAGTAAAGAGAGTGGGTTGCCTATTTATCTTATGGATCGTCGAGAGTTTCTTCACCTGACCGCCTTGAGCACGATGGGTGCCGCTTTGATTCCCGGCTGCGCCGCCGGACCAATCGCGCCGACGAATAATAATCCCGTGATTTCTGGCGGACGCGTCCAGCTCGGCATCGATGCCCTGGAGGCGGACGGTTTTGCCTCCCTTCGCGGTGTCCGTTGCGGTTTGGTGACCCACCGGGCGGGCGTGAATGGCAATGGCCTTCGCACGGTCGATGTTCTCGCCCGTGCCCCTGGTGTTCGCTTGACGAAATTATTCGGCCCCGAGCACGGCATTGACGGCAACGCTGCCGCCGAAGTCGTCGTGAAGAATGCGAAGGACGCCCGAACTGGGCTGCCGATTTATTCTCTTTACGGCGCGACGCGCCGGCCGACGCCGGAAATGCTCGATGGGCTGGATGCCATCGTGATTGATTTTCAAGACGTCGGGTCACGCTCGTATACTTACATTAGTTGCATGCGCTACGTCATCGAAGCGTGCTTCGCGCTGGAGCGGCCGATTCGGGTCATTGTGCTTGATCGACCCAACCCCTTAGGGGGAGAAAAAGTTGATGGTCCGTTTCTTGATCGCAAATGGAAGAGCTACGTCGGTGCTTACGAAACGCCTTATGTGCATGGGTTGACTATCGGAGAGATCGCCAAGTGGGCCGTGGCCACTCCAGGCATTCTGGAACTCGATGATGCCCACCGCTGCCGTGGCGTCTTGGAGGTCATTACGATGCGAGGCTGGCGTCGTTCGATGACCTGGAATCTTACCGGATTAAATTGGACGCCGACTTCTCCACGTATTCCGACCGCCCAAGCCGCTTTGGGTTATGCGATGGTCGGCCTCGGCTGCATCGTCGGTGATTTCAGCCATTCATTCGGGGATCAGATGCACTTCCGGTTTATCAAATATGCTCGTCGCCATGCCGCCGATCTCGTCGCGGCTTTAGGCAATACGGTGCCCGGCCTGACGCTTGAACCCAAAGTGATGCCCGACGGCACGCAGGGAGTCTATCTGGCCGTGAACGATTGGGGCAAGTTGCGGCCGACTGCTATATCACTGCACATGATGCAGCAGGCCGCGCTTTGGGACCCGAACAACCCGTTTGCGCGCGTCACCAAGACCGAACGCGATTTGTTCATCAAGCACGTCGGCAGCGAAGCCTTCTTCGAAGAATTACGCTTGCGGGGTGGCAAGGTCGATCTCGGGCGCTGGATGGCGCAATGGAATGCCGACGCCGAAGCGTTTCGTGCGCGTACGTCAGCGCACCGACTCTACGCCTGATTAGTAGGAGCGGCCTTCGCGCTTCTCCCAATAATTAATATAGGCGCGGTTGAGTACGCCCAGGCCGCCCGGAGTAGGGTAGTCGCCCGTAAAATACCAATCGCCCAGACTCGTTGGGCACGCCTTATGTAGCGACGCAATCTTCTGGAAGACAATGACGAGCTCGCCCTTCCAGTCGCACTTCGTCGGATAAACCAACTCGGCGCACTTCGCGGCGATTTCAATCTCGGTGAAAGCCCCATACAGCCGCTTCACATGGTTTTGTATTTCCTTTGTGGGTTTATTCGCCTGCGCGATGCAGTCTTCGTAGACTTCGCGCAAGAGATCGTTCATGCCGCGATCTTTGCAAAGGGCGACGGTCGCTTGGAAGGCCAAGAATTTACCCATTTCGGACATATCGATGCCGTAACAGTCCGGGTAGCGGATCTGCGGAGCCGTGGAAGCAATCACAATGCGCTTGGGATTGGGCCGGGCCAGGATTCGTAAGATGGATTGCCGTAACGTCGTGCCGCGCACGATCGAATCGTCGACACAGACCAGGGTATCGCCCGCCCGGACGGTGCCGTAGGAAATGTCGTAAACGTGGGAGGCCATCTGCATCCGGTTTTTTTCCTGTGAAATGAAGGTGCGTAGCTTAACGTCCTTATGCGCAACTTTTTCACCGCGCGGCCATCCGCCCAAGACGAGCTTATCGATCATGGCTTCGTCGAGTTTACCGGCGCGCTGCGCTTCGATGAGCTGATGCCGTACCTGCGAACGCCGCCGTTTGCGGAGCTCTTCCATCAGGCCGTACCAAGCAATCTCAGCGGTATTGGGAATGTAAGAAAACACCGCGTGGTCATGGTCGTCGCGGATTTGCGCGATGACGTCATCGGCCAAGGCGGCGCCGAGGGCTTTACGCTCAGCGTAAATCTCTGGGTCGTTCCCGCGCGAAAAGTAGATGCGTTCGAAAGAGCAAGAGCGGCGTTCCGCGGGAGCATGGATGGATTCAACCATGTGCCGGCCGTCAGCTTTCATGATTAAAGCGGAGCCGGGCGGCAATTCATGCACCTCCGCTTGTTCGGCCCCGACGATGGTCATCAGCGCGACACGCTCGGAGGCGACGGCGATCAAATCACCCGTCCGGACATACCAGCAGGGGCGGATACCGTTCGGATCGCGCACCACGAAACTGTCGCCGTTACCAATGAGACCGGCGATAGCATAGCCGCCATCCCAATTCTTGGCGGCCTTGCGTAGGACGTTGCCGACGTCGAGGTGCTTCGAAATTTCGGCTTGGACGGCAGTACCTTCGAGCCCTTGGTCTTTGAAGGCCTTGAAAAGTCGATCATGTTCCTCATCAAGCCAGAAGCCGATCTCTTCGAGGATCGATTGGGTATCGGTGGAATAGATGACGTGGGCGCCGCGCTCGGTGAGCGAATGGTTCAGCTCGGTCGTATTCGTCAGGTTGAAATTGCCGGCGACGAGCAGGTTGCGGGTCGGCCAAATCGACTTGCGGGCGTAAGGGTGGCACGAGACGGAATCAAAAGTCCCCGAGGTTCCGTAACGAAGGTGGCCCAGCAGGAGTTCACCGCCAAAATCGAAGTGGCGCTTAACGGTTTCCGGAAACTCCGGTACGATGGTCGCTTCGCGGACCTTATCCGCGTAGGTCTTAATCTGGCGGGTAAAGATTTGCGTCAGGCCTTGGGCCCCGATTTCCCGGTCACGAAAAAGGAAGGCTTCACCATTTTCTGCCCCAATCTTAACACAACCGATACCTGCACCATCTTGGCCGCGGTTGTGCTGTTTCTCCATGAGGAGAAATAACTGGTTAAAACCATGCAACGGCGTGCCATACTTCTCCTGATACCACTTCAGGTCCTTGGTCAGCCTTACCAGGGCAATGCCGCATTCATGCCTTAAAGAGTCGCTCATCGCAGGCTTCCGAGTTTGTCGGCTCGGCGCGCGTCCTGTCCAGCGCTTACTATTTTTAAGAGCGCAAAACCCGGTCGAGACGGTCAAGGCTTACTTCAATCAGGCCCGCCATATCGGTTTGCTGGCGGAAAGCGGGGTCCCGGTGGTAGTCCGCCAGTCCATCGGCTAACTCCTGAGCTTTTTCGGGGGTGGTCAGTTGGTTTGACCGCATGGCCGCAAGTAAGTCTTTAACGCGATCGGGCGCCGCCAGGTGGCGGCGGTGAATGAGCGATTGCTCCTCGCGGCGGTATTGGGCGGCCGAGGCGGCATTGATGTGCTTGGCACAAAGCTGGGCAAACGGACGGTTTTCCTTGAACGAGCCCGGGAGGTAGAAGCGAAGCCGTCCGTCGTAGCTCTGCTGGTCGAAGTCCATGGCGCGCACGCGGATGGCGGTCGAGTCGAAGTCCGGCGTGACGGCGATGACGAAGTTATAGGCTCGCATGTCGCCCAGGAGGCGCACCAGGCAGCGCTCTTCGAACTTGATGAGCTCCTTGGCGAGGCGTACCGGGTGGTGTCCGTCAGCGGCAAGCCACTTTTCGGCGAAAATATCGCCGGGAATACCGGTGACATGCTCCTCAACCAGGGTTTCGCCCCAAGTGAGGTAGAGCATGCGGTTCGGGGACAGCAGGTGCTCGAGCTCGAGACCGCAGACGCGCGAGGCATCCCCAACCTTTACGTAGAAGTAGTCTTGATTCTCGTTGTAGGCGTTGACGATGCGCACCCGGAACGGCTGCGAGTTGCCAAAAGAGCAGAAGTCGACGCGATCGACGTACACGTGGCTGAAGACTTTCATGCCGCCTTCGCCGCGGAGCAGGGCGTACGTCTCGAGCAGTCCTTGGGAAAGCCGGCCCATCTCTTCCGGCGCATAGGCGACGGTCTCCCAGAGCGTGTCCTTCCCGCGTTCGAGTAAGGGCATTGCGGCGGTGAAGTCGCGTAGCTGGGCGTAGGAGACGGGGAGCGGCACCTCGCGGCCTTCGCGCGAGAGGTACGCGCGGAGCGCAGCGCCGATTGGATAGGCCGGCTTGCGGTTCGTCCGCTTGAATTCGGCTTCAGATCCGGCGGCGTCCATGGCTAGTCCAAATTAGGCTTATGCTGGGTTTCCTCGACGGTCATCTTGAGCGGCTCGCCTGGATGACATTCCGCGCGATACGCGATGAAGCCGCGGCGGTGCTCGTCGTAGACCGGCCAAATAAGCGTAAGGTCGGTGGCGGGAATCTGAATCTTCGAAATTTCTTCGCGACCGAAAAATCTGAAATGGCCTTCGTCAATCGTCGGCGGAACTCCGTTCACGGGCTTGCGGCAAACAAACAGGAACATCAGCCAATGTGATTGGCCTTCGTAACCTTTTTCCGAGATCATACCGAAGAGATGCAGATCCGAGGACGTGATCGTCGCCCCCGTTTCCTCCGCGACTTCCCTAACGGCGCATTCAAAAGGAGACTCGCCCGTACCCGTTTCTAATTTTCCTCCCGGGGGACTCCAGCAACCCAAGTTGGGGGCCTTGGTGCGCTGGATTAGCAGCAAGCGTCCCGCGTCGTCATGCAGGAACACGAGGACGCTGATTTTGAAGGGTAGGGCAGGACCGGCTGACATGGTTTCAAATTGGCTTAGACCTATCTGGGGACAATCACCGATTGGCTTATCCAGCCAAGATGGCGTCGATCCGCTTTAATTCATCCGAAGTCAGCGTATCGGAGGATGCTGCCGCCACACACTGCTCCAGCTGGCTGATTTTGCTGGCTCCAATGATGGCGGAGGTGACGCGTTTATCACGCAAGACCCAAGCGATGGCCATGGACGCCAGGCTTTGACCGCGTTCTTTGGCGATGACGCTCAGCGCGCGCACTTGAGCCAGTTTCGCATCGCTGATCTGCTCGGGGCGTAAAAAGCCATGGGCTTTGCCGGCGCGAGCATCCGTCGGAATGCCGGACAAATATCGATCCGTTAGAAGTCCTTGGGCCAGCGGAGAAAAGACCGCACACCCGATGCCTTCTTTTTCTACGGTATCAAGCAAGCCCTCTTCGGGTGTGCGCACGAACAGGCTATATTTCGGCTGATGAACGACGCAGGGCGTCCCCAAGTCGCGTAAGATCGCACAGGCCCACGCGGTATCCGCCGCATTATAATTAGAAACCGCCGCGTAGAGCGCCTTGCCCGATTTCACCGCCATAGCCAAAGCACCCATGGTCTCTTCCATCGGCGTGTTCGGGTCGCGGCGGTGGCTATAAAAGATATCCACGTAGGGCAGGCCCATCCGTTTGAGCGATTGGTCAAGCGAAGCCAAAAGATACTTCCGTGATCCGAAGTCCCCATGGGGTCCCGGCCACATGGTGTAACCTGCTTTGGTCGAGATGATCAGTTCGTCGCGATAGGCGGCTAAGTCTTCGCGGAGGATACGCCCCATCGTCATTTCGGCCGTCCCTGGTGCGGGGCCATAATTATTCGCGAGGTCGAAATGCGTGACGCCGAGGTCGAAGGCGCGCAGGGCAATGGAGCGGGCCGTCGCGTAATCGTCGACGCTTCCGAAGTTATGCCAAAGCCCGAGGGAAATCTTTGGCAGATGTAAGCCGGATTTCCCGCAACGTGCCTGGAAGGCGGTTTCGGCGTAGCGCGACGGATTGGCTTGGTGCATCTGTACAATCAAGCGGGCGTGCCCGAAATTAGCCAGCGGGAAAATAGACACGCAGAAATTTAGCCTCCCTTGGCGAGCCTCAGTCGTGCTCGAACTTTATCAGGATGCTCAAAAAGAAAATTTCGCGATGCGAGGAATCGCCACGTTTGTCCAAAACTTCGCACGTTACGATTGCCGCTCAAATATTAAAAGACTCTGGCACGGTCGTTGCTCTAAGCGATGTGCTACCAAGCAACCTACCAACACCAACCACATCCATGAAATCCAATCATACACTCGCAGTCGCCTTTCTCGCCGCTGCTTCCACGATCGCCGCTCACGGTGCCGACGCTCCCGCTCCCGCGGTGACGTTCGACGGTTACGCTGTCGTCCAGGCGACGTCCGTGGACACGACAAGCTCATTAGATTTATATGCCGCCAAGTTTGGTGCCACCGGCAAATTCGGCAATGTCACCGGCTATGCTAGTCTCTATTATGGCGGTGCAAAGACCGACTTGCTTGACGCTTACTTCACGGTCGACGTCGGCGGCGGGCTCTCGATCACCACGGGCAAGTTCCTTTCGTATATGGGCTACGAAGCTTTTGACGTCCCTAATATGACCCAAATTTCGTATGCAAATACGCAACTCAGTCCAGTCCCTGCCTACCATACCGGAATCAAGGCTGACTATTCGACGGCCGTTTATGGTGCCGGGGTCGCTGTCGTTGACTCCCTCTACGGTTACGGAAACGCCCCGTACAAAGGAGATGGAAGCCTGCGGAAGCCAGGTCTCGAAGCTTATTATACCTACAAAGGTATCAAAGATGTGACCATCTGGTTCGGCGCGGCTAACGAAGTCGCCACCAAGTACGCGTTTTATGATCTTTGGGTAAGCTACGCAGTTAGTAAGACCGACTCGATTGGCGCTGAGTATATCAAAATCGAAAGCGAAGGCTCTCTCTGGCTCTTGGCTTATACAAAGGCTCTGGATTCGAAGTGGTCGCTCACTTCTCGAATCAGCGGTGACAGCCCGACCGGCGGCGAAAATAACCTGAAATACACGTTATCTCCGAGCTACTCGGTCAACGAGCATTTCATCGTTCGTGCGGAAGCATCCTACGTCACCTCCTACGGTACGACGCCCTCGGCTTCGACGTTCGCGGCCCAGACGATCTTCAAGTTCTAAGCGGAGGACTTCACCACCCAGCTTCCCACCATGTCACCCACGCGCATCACCAGTCTGTTCTCTGTCGGGGCTCTTGCCCTGGCCTCCCTCGTTTCGCCCGCCCGGGCGGAAGATACCGTCAAGGTTGGCGTCCTCCACTCGCTGTCGGGAACGATGGCGATTTCGGAGACATCCCTTCGTGACGTCCTGCTCTTTACTTTTGACGAGATCAACGCCAAGGGTGGCGTGCTCGGCAAGAAGATCGAGCCAGTCGTCGTCGACGGGGCTTCTAATTGGCCGCTCTTCGCTGAGAAGTCGAAGCAGTTGCTCGAACAGGATAAGGTAGCCGTGACCTTCGGCTGCTGGACTTCCGTTTCACGTAAATCCTGTCTCCCGGTCTTCGAAAAGAATAACGGCCTCCTCTTCTACCCCGTCCAGTACGAAGGCGAAGAAGAGTCGAAGAACGTTGCCTACACGGCTGAGGCCGTCAATCAGCAGGCCACCCCTGCGGTTGACTACCTTCTGGAGCAGGGCGTCAAGAAGTTCTACCTCCTGGGCTCCGACTACGTCTACCCGCAGACCACGAATCTGGTGCTCCTCGAGTATCTCTTGAGCAAGGGTGTTCCCATCGAGAATATTGGCGGCGGTTTCCGTAAGGATGCCTCCGGCAAAATCATCTCGGCTGGTAAGTACACGCCATTCGGTCACACGGACTACCAACAGATCGTCGCCGAGATCAAGCAGTTCTCCGCTGGTGGTGGCGCCGCGGTGGTCAGCACCCTGAACGGAGACACCAACGTACCCTTCTTCAAAGAGTATGCTGCCTCCGGTCTCACGGCTGAATCCTGCCCAGTCGTCTCGTTCTCGATCTCTGAAGACGAGTTCCGTGGCCTCCCGGCCGATAAGTTGGTCGGTCAGCTCGGTTGCTGGACTTACTTCCAGTCGATCAAATCACCCGCGAACAAGAAGTTCTCCGAAGATTTCCAGGCCTGGCTCGGGAAGAGCACGGTACCTGGTATCGTCAAAGACGGTCGCGTGACCTGCTCCCCGATGGTGCTCTCCTACGATGGCGTCTACCTCTGGAAGGCGTGCGTCGAGAAGGCCGGCTCCTTTGATGTGGATAAGGTGCGCGAAGCTTGGAAGTCCGGAGTGTCCTTCGATGGTCCTGGCGGCAAGGTCACCACCCAGCCGAACATGCACCTCACCAAGAACGTCTTCATCGGCGAGACCAAGGCGGACGGACAGTTCAAGATCCTGAAGTCCTTCGACAACGTCTACGGCGAGCCTTGGCTGAAGGGTAAGTTCAAGAAGTAAGCGAATATTTGTCAGTTGTCGGTGCTTCATAGCGAGGGCGGACCTGAGGGGGTCCGCCCTCTTCCTTTTGGCACGGTAGTTGCTCAGTAGTAATCACGGTGCGTAAGCCATTTTTCATAATCTTAGCTTTACTGGGAGGTTTCGTCGCGGCGTTCGCGGAAGCGCCCCAAGCCATCATCGCTCGTGCGGCGGTCGCCAAATCCGAAAAGACCCAGGGAGAGATCCTGACAGAGCTCATGGGTAATGCGGATGACTCCATTTTGCCGCTGCTCGATGCATGGCGCAAAGATCGGCTTTTTCTTTACGACGCGCCTGGCATGCCGCCCGTGGTCGTCTTACTGCAGGGGGCTAAGGATGCTAAGGGGGCGCAGCAGGCTTCCGATATCCTCACCGGCAAGTCCTTGGCTGTTCGACTGGTTGCCGACGACCTTAATGCGGTTCCACATTCGGCTAATCTGCGCCGCATTATGAAGGCGGTACTGGACCTGACCGATCTTTCTTCGGCTAATCCAGCCAAGAAGCTCGGCGCCATCGCCGCGATCGGTCAGGGGCAGCAGATCGAAAAATTACCCGCACTCGAGAAGCGCCTCGCGGTCGAAACCGATCCTCAGGCGCTCAAGGCACTCCGCGAGGCTTTAGCATTGGTCCGGCTTCGATCATCGGATGCCACGATCAAACTCTCCGCGCTCAAGGAACTCGAAGCTCAGCAGTCCCTTGCGAGCACTGACTTTATCAAGACGGTGATCAAGGATGCGACAGCGGCGAAGGACGATAAGCTCGTCGCGGCGGCGCGTTCTGCGTTACAGGCTGTGGAGCGTCACCGCACCGTAGTCGACTTCGGCGGCACGCTTTTCCGCAGTCTGAGTCTCGGAAGTATCTTGATCATTGTCGCATTGGGGCTCGCCATCACTTTTGGCCTAATGGGCGTCATCAACATGGCCCACGGCGAGATGATCGCCATCGGCGCCTACACGACCTACGTCGTTCAGAACGTCTTCGCCAACGGGCTTGCGCTTTCGCCGTTTGGTTTCTCGCTCAGTCTGCCTGGCCTTCATACGACGGGATGGTGGCGTGAGTCGTACTTCCTTTTCGCACTGCCGTTAAGTTTCCTGGTCGCCGCCGCCGCCGGTATTCTGCTCGAACGTAGCGTCATCCGCTTCCTCTACCGTCGACCCCTCGAAAGCCTGCTCGCCACTTGGGGGGTTTCGCTGCTTCTCCAGCAGTTGCTGCGACTCACCTTCGGTGCTAATAACGTGCAGGTCGGCAGCCCGGCTTACCTCAGCGGTAACTGGGTCGTTGCCGATATCCTTCTCGGCTGGAATCGCGTTTTCGTCATCGGTTTCGCCACTCTCATCGTGATCGGCGTCTGGTTAGTACTCACGCGCACGTCGGTGGGGCTTCTCATCCGCAGCGTGACGCAGAACCGTTCGATGGCTGCTTGTATGGGCGTACGCACGGAACGCGTCAACATGCTGACTTTTGCCTTGGGCAGCGGCCTCGCCGGCCTCGCCGGCGCTTTTCTCAGTCAAATCGGGAACGTCGGCCCGTCGCTCGGACAGTCCTATGTGGTAGATAGTTTCATGGTGGTCGTCGTTGGTGGCGTGGGTGACCTTATCGGCACAGTCATCAGCGGACTAGGCATCGGCTCTTTCGATCAGTTCACGCAGCAGTATTCTCCGACAGTCGCGGGTGCGTTGGCTAATGTGCCCTTCGTGGGCGGCGCTCTTCAGAACCTCGCGCAAGACTCGGCTGTCTTCGGCAAGATCCTAGTCCTCTGCGTCATCATCCTCTTCTTGCAGTGGCGTCCGTCTGGCCTTTTTGCCGCGCGTTCCCGCAGCCTCGATTAACCCATGGCTTCTTCCGAAAAGTACGTTCCGCCGGCTCCTCTGAGCGACACAACCGTCGCGCTACTGGTATTCACGGTCGGCGCGGTGCTGATCATGCCGACGCTCGACTCGTTTGGGGTGATCGACCATTTCACGCTCAATCTCTGGGGTAAATATCTGTGCTATGCTTTGCTCGCGTTATCGGTGAACTTGCTTTGGGGCGGCACCGGGTTGCTCTCGCTGGGCCAGGCTCTCTTCTTCGCGCTCGGTGGCTATATGCATGGGATGTATCTCATGCGTATGATCGGCGACCAGGGTCAGTATCATAAGCCGCTCCCCGACTTCCTGGTCTTTCTTGGCTGGACAGAACTGCCAGGGTTCTGGAAGCCCTTCGAGCATTTCTCTTTTGCGATGCTGATGGTCTTCCTGCTGCCTGGTGTCATCGCTGGGATCTTCGGCTGGCTTGCCTTCCGCTCGCGCATCAAAGGCGTCTATTTTTCGATTCTCACGCAAGCCCTGACCTACGCGGGCGCGCTCATCTTCTTCCGCAACAACACGCTGATGGGCGGCAACAACGGCTTCACCGACTTTAAGTCGGAGTTGGGGTTTGCGCTTCGCGAACCATCTACGCAACGCGGACTCTTTATTGCGACGGCCGTCGTGCTTATTGGGGTGGTGGTTTTCCTGCGGTGGCTCGAGGGCACGAAATTCGGCTTGGTCCAACGCGCCATCCGCGATGGCGAAAACCGCACGCTCTTCAGCGGTTATGCGACACCGACCTTCAAACTGTTCTTGTTCGTCCTCGCAGCCCTGATCGCAGCAATCGGCGGAGCTCTCTATGTTCCTCAGGTCGGCATCATTAATCCGAGCGACATGACTCCGGAGAAATCCCTGGAGGCGATCGTCTGGGTCGCCGTCGGCGGTCGGGGCACCTTATTCGGGCCGATTCTCGGTGCGGTCTTCGTGAACATGCTTAAGAGCTACGCGACCCGTGCGATTCCTGACCTCTGGCTTATCCTGCTCGGCGGACTCTTCCTGTTGGTGGTGCTCTTTCTTCCGGGCGGGCTGATTAGCCTGCCGGCAAAGCTTCGCGCTCTCTGGCAGAGATTTCGCCCTAACTCCAACCCGGTCAACGCCGCCTGAATCATGGCCCATCCTTTGCTCACGGTCGAAGACGTCTCGAAGACCTACGATGGCTTCAAAGCCATCACGAATCTTAACTTTTATCTCTTTGAGGGCGAACTACGTACGGTCATCGGTCCAAACGGCGCTGGCAAATCGACGTTCTTCGATCTGCTTACGGGCCGTACGCAGCCCGATAAAGGGAAGATCGAGTTCGGTACCGATCCGGCGGATAGTTACGATCTCACCAAGCTCGACGAAGTCGCCATCAACCGACTTGGTATCGGTCGTAAGTTCCAGACACCCAGTGTCTACGCCGAACACACGGTGCGGGAAAACCTCGTCCTCTCCATTCGCGGCACTCGCGGGGTTTTTGCGACGCTCTTTCATAAGCTCGGGTCGAGGGAAAATGACCGTATCGACGAGCTTTTGAAGCTCATCAGGCTCGAAGCCAAGGGAGAATGGAAAGCGGGCCTCCTTGCTCACGGCGAGAAGCAGTGGTTGGAGATCGGCATGCTTCTCGCGCAGGAGCCCCGCGTCTTGCTGGTCGATGAACCTGCCGCAGGCATGACGGATGAGGAGACGCACCGTACGGGCGAGCTACTGTTATCCCTTGCCGGCAAGCACAGCCTCGTGGTGGTCGAGCACGACATGACCTTTGTGAAACAGATTGCCACCAACGGACGCGTCACTGTCCTCCACCAAGGCGCCTTGCTCTGCGAAGGCAAATTCGACGACGTCCAGGCCGACCCGCGCGTCCGCGAGGTCTACCTTGGTCGCGGCAAACACGGCACCCGATGAGTACGCTTCTCCATTTGCAGTCAGTCGAAGCCGATATCTCCGGTTCACGCATCTTGCGCGGAGTAGAACTTAAGGTCCGCCCCGGTGAAGTCGTCGCTTTGATGGGACGCAATGGGGTAGGCAAGACTACCACGCTTAAGACGATCACGGGGCTGCTCCCGGTCAGCACGGGAGCCATCATTTTCGAGGGTAAGCCGATTCATGGTCTTGCGACCGATGTTCGAGCGCGCCTGGGCATCGGCTATGTTCCCCAGGGTAGGGATATTTTCCCGCACATGACGGTGGAAGAAAATCTTCGGATCGGCCTCGTGGTTCATGGTCGCAAGGGCGCCGAAGCCGCCTCCGCGCTCGAGCGGGTCTACCAACTCTTTCCAGTCCTTAAGGAGATGCTCGGACGTAAGGGAGGCGTATTATCTGGCGGACAGCAACAGCAGCTGGCCATTGGGCGTGCGCTTCTTTGTGATCCGAAATTACTGATCCTCGACGAACCCACCGAGGGCATCCAGCCCTCGATCATCGAACAGATCGGCGACACGCTTCGTCTCCTACGCACCATTCCTCGTTCCGACGGCACGAGCCTGGCTATCCTGCTCGTCGAACAGTACGTCGACTTCTGTCGCTCGGTCGCTGCTCGCTACTATGCGCTCGATCGAGGTGCGGTCGTCTCTTCTGGCACCATCGCTGATCTCACGGACGAAGTAGTCCGTATTCACCTTCAAGTTTGAAATCATGCACCTCCTCCCTCGCGAACGCGAAAAACTCCTGGTCGTCGTCGCCGCCGATCTCGCCCGTCGCCGCCAAGCCCGCGGTCTGAAACTTAATTACCCCGAGTCGATTGCCATCATCACTTACGAAATCATGGAAGGCGCCCGTGACGGTCGTACCGTCGCGGAACTCATGTCCTTCGGCACTTCGGTGCTCAAGGAGTCCGATGTCATGGAAGGCGTTGGCTCCATGATCCACGACGTGCAGGTCGAAGCGACGTTCCCTGACGGCACCAAACTTGTCACCGTCCATAATCCTATCCGTCCATGAAACCCGGAGAAATCATTCCTGCGTCAGCACCCGCGCTCGAAGCGAATCTTGGCTTGAGAGAGATTTCGCTCGAAGTTGCTAACACCGGCGATCGGCCTGTGCAGGTCGGTTCGCACTTCCATTTCGCCGAAGCGAACGAAGGATTAAAGTTCGATCGGGCGGTCGCCCGTGGGTTCCGCCTCAACATCGCCGCTGGTACGGCGGTACGTTTCGAAGCCGGCGATACTCGCCGCGTCTCGCTCGTGGCGTTTGCCGGACGCCGCATGGTTTACGGCTTCAACGGTCGCGCGAACGGCCCTCTTTGACCATGAGCCTAAGACTTTCCCGACTCCAGTATGCCCAGATGTATGGCCCGACCGTCGGCGACCGCGTGCGCCTCGGCGACACCAACCTCTTCGCCGAAGTCGAAGCCGACCTCGTCGCCGGCGTCGGTGGCTACGGTAATGAGGTAAAGTTCGGTGGCGGTAAGGTCATCCGCGATGGTATGGGGCAGTCCTCCACGGCCTCGGACGCCGAGTCGCTCGATCTCGTCGTCACGAACGCCCTGATTCTTGATTCAATTCTTGGCGTGATCAAGGCCGACATCGGCGTGAAAGCTGGCCGCATCGTGGGCATTGGTCATGCGGGCAACCCCGGCATTCAGTCAGGCTTAGGTTCCGCTTATCCAGACCCAGCGACCGGCAAGCCGAACCCGATGATCATCGGCGCCTGCACCGAAGTGCTCGCCGCTGAGGGTTGTATCGTCACGGCCGGCGGCATTGATACGCACATTCATTTTATTTGCCCGCAACAAGTTGATGAGGCGATCAGCTCAGGCATCACGACGCTGATTGGCGGCGGGACGGGGCCGGCTCACGGTACGCTGGCCACTACCTGTACGCCTGGGGCTTGGAATTTACACCGTATGCTCGAGGCGGCGGAGTCTTATCCGGTTCACTTTGGGTTTTTGGGTAAAGGCAATTGCTCTACGCCTGGTCCGTTGCGCGAACAGGTCCGTGCGGGTGCCATCGGCTTGAAGCTCCACGAAGACTGGGGTACCACGCCGGCAGCGATCGATACCTGTCTCGGAGTCGCCGACGAACTCGACGTCCAAGTCGCCATCCATACGGATACGCTCAATGAGGCGGGCTTCGTCGAGACGACGCTGGCGGCCTTCAAGGGGCGGGCGATTCACACATATCACTCTGAGGGGGCAGGGGGTGGACACGCACCCGATATCATTCGCGTCTGCAGCGAGCCCAATGTGCTACCGTCGTCGACGAATCCAACTCGGCCGTTCACGGTCAACACCATCGATGAACATCTCGATATGCTCATGGTCTGCCATCATCTCGATGCCCGGATTCCGGAGGACGTGTCGTTCGCCGAGTCGCGCATCCGTCCAGAGACTATCGCGGCTGAGGATCGGCTGCATGATCTAGGCGCTATCTCAATGATGTCCTCCGATTCGCAGGCGATGGGACGGATCGGAGAGGTTGTGTGTCGAACCTGGCAGACGGCGCATAAGATGAAGGAGCAATTCGGTGGTCTCGCCGGAGGGTCGCATCCGGCAGCGGATAATTTCCGCATTCTTCGCTATCTCGCTAAATACACGATCAATCCCGCAATCACCCACGGTATCGCCCACGTCGTGGGTTCGCTGGAGGTTGGCAAGGCGGCGGATTTTGTCGTTTCCAAACCGGCGCTCTTTGGCGTCAAGCCGGAGATGGTCTTGCGCGGCGGTTTCATCGCGTGGGCGAACATGGGCGATCCGAACGCCTCTATCCCGACCCCGCAGCCGACATTCTATCGCCCACAGTGGGGCGGTACAGGGAAGGCGATGAACCGTACGAGTATGACTTTCGTGAGTGAGGCCTCGCTCGCCGATTCACGCGGACCTGCCTCCATCGGGCTGAGTCGCCGCCTAGAGGCCGTCCGTCACTGTCGCAAGATCGGCAAAGTCGACATGGTTCATAATGCCGCCATGCCTCGCATCGTGGTCGATCCTGAAACCTATCGCGTGACCGCTGACGGAGTTCACCTCACCTGCGAACCCGCCAAGGTGCTGCCTCTCGCGCAACGCTACCACCTCTTCTGATGACGATCCTTTGCCTCGTTCGTGGCCCTGTTTCCGCCCCCGATCTTTCCCTTCAGGAAGTTCCCGTCCGCGCAGAACGTCGCGACGTAGCGAAAAGATTATGGCGGACCACGGCCGAAGATGGCACGCCGTTCGGCTTCGAGCTCGAGAAGCCCTTTAAGCACGGCGACACCGTCCTGCAGGCCGCCGAGGTCCGCTATGTCATCCGCCAGATTCCAGAACCGGTTCTTTGCGTCTCACTGGACATGGCAGGTTCCGCCGCCGCTGGACTCGGCTGGGCGTTCGGTAATCTTCATCTCGAAGCCTCCACGGAGCCGGGTCGACTGATTGTCGGTGATTCACCTGTCGCCCGCCGTCTCCTCGAGAAGCTTGGTCTTCCTTTTAACACCGACATACGGGTCTTCCGCCCCGGACATTTCGCCCGCGGACCTCTCTCACCCCATGAACTCGGGCCCAGCCATCAGCATTGATACGGGGTGGATGCTCGGGATGCTTCAGGCGTCTGATTCGCTCTACCCGACGGGTTCCTACGCTCACTCGTTTGGTCTCGAAGGCATGATCGACGCCGGTGCCGTCCGCGATCGGGCGACCTTACGCACTTTCCTGCTCAACTCCGTATTGCCGTCGCTACGCAACATCGACTTGCCGTTGGCCGCCCATGCTTGGCGTGCCTTTGGCGCTCGGGATTGGCACGCCGTCGGCGAGATTTGTGCCTTGGCTTCCGCCTTGCGAGCGCCGCGCGAGCTACGTTCCGCCGCCGAAGCCATCGGACGCCAACGAGCGGAACTTCTCGCCAATGTCCATGAAGCTGAACTCGCCCGTGAATTCCTTCGCCGCATCAAGGAAGCCAATTGGCCGCATTGCACCGCCGTCTCCGCCGCACTCGAAGCCCGCGTCCACGGCGCTCCGCTCGCCGGCGTGATTGCCGCCGTCTGCTATGCGGCCATCGCCAGCGTGATCGCCGCCGCCACAAAGCTCCTCCGTCTCGGACAGAACGCCGCGCAAGGATTGCTGACCGAGATGGTTGTTCTCTGCCCCGAGATGGTCGGCCCGGCCTGTGAGCTCCCGCTCGCAGAAATTGGCTGGTTCAATCCCTGGCTCGATGCGGCTTCGGCGCGGCATGAGACCGCCAATGCCCGCCTCTTCATTTCCTGATGACTATGACACCTCGACGCTCTCCACGTATCGGCATCGGTGGCCCAGTCGGCTCCGGCAAGACGATGCTTTGTCTCCGGCTCTGTCAGGCTCTCCGTGAACGCATCTCCATGGCTGTCGTGACGAACGATATCTATTGTTCGGAGGATGCGGAATTCCTGCGCAAGCACTCCGCGCTCCTGGAAGGGCGCATCGTAGGCGTCGAGACGGGAGGCTGTCCGCACACGGCCATCCGTGATGATACGACGATGAACGAGCAGGCGTGCCAAAAGCTTGAAGCCGCGATTCCTGACCTGCAGCTGTTGCTCGTCGAGAGCGGTGGCGACAATTTGACCGCGACATTCTCCCCCGAACTCGTCGACGCGTTTATCTATGTCATCGACGTCGCCGAAGGGGAAAAGATTCCGCGGAAGGGCGGTCCGGCCATCCGACACAGCGATTTACTCATCATCAATAAGATCGACTTGGCTCCACTTGTCGGCGCCGACCTGTCGGTGATGGATCGTGATGCCAAAATCCAGCGCGGTGAGCGGCCGTTTATTTTTTGCGATCTTAAGCGCCATCATAATCTCGATCAGGTTATCGCCTGGATCGAGCGCGAATTACTCTTTGCCCGCACCGCCAACGTGTCATGAACGCACTCGACGGACATCTTCACTTACGCGCCGTCCGGGCTTCGGACGGTAGCACAGGGTTGTCCGCTCAGTCTTTCCGCGCCCCGTTTCATCTCAGCAAGCCGAACTGGGACCCCGATGCCCAAGTCTTGCATGTGCAGGTCGTCAACCCGACCGCTGGGATTCTTGAAGGAGATCGGCTGGAGTCTTCGATTACGGTGGAAAAGGGCGCGGCGTTGCTTGTCACTACGCCGAGCGCGAGTCGGCTGTTTCGCATGACCGAAGGCGGCCATGCGACTGGTCGCCAGCACTTCGAGGTCGCGCCCGGTGCTTCACTCGAAGTTTTTCCGGAGCCGATCGTACCTCACCGTGGCTCGTCTTATTTTCAAGAGACCACGATCGAGGCGGCGGAAGGTTCGAATCTACTCTTCATCGATCAACTGATGCCAGGTCGCCTCGCGCATGGCGAAGCTTGGGTTTGGGACAGGCTCGTGCTTGGTCTGACCGTGCGGCGGAGCGGAGAACTGATCTTGCGCGAGCGCTTCGATCAGTCCGGGGCTTCACTCCGGGCCCTCGCGGAATTCGCCGGAACTGGTGCCGGTTCATGTTTCGCGAATATTGTCCTTCTGCCGGCGGCGGACGACGTTTCACCCTCCTGGCAGGCGGAGGTAATCGGATTACATCGTGATGGAGTCTGGCTCGGGGTTAGCCGTCTCCGCACCATTGGCTGGAGTATCCGCATCGTCGCCCCCGACCCTATCCGGCTACGGGATACTCTGGCGAACCTTCGGTCGACACTTAGACTGTCTTATCCGCGACTTGGTTGCGGGCTGCGGCGGCCTTGAGCTGTCGTTGCGTTGCGGAGAAGAGGCACCAGGCACCCCAGGCGATGAGTGCCGCCGAGGAGAGAATCAGCAGCGTCGCTCCCGGATGGCGGGTAAGATAATCGGTGGTCCAGACGAACTCGTCGCCCTCATGGCCGCCTTCGTGGCCAGGGTGAGCTTGGGCCGTAATGGTCGAGAGAACACAGGCCAAGATGATGACCCAGAATCGGAGCATCGGCAGGATGGTCGTCAGGTTTGTGCCCATGCATACTCCCAGCAATTCGTATGCCGAAAGTTGTTAACCCTACCGCATGCTTAAAAATCGACCATCGGCGACGGCTGACACCCGAATCTGTCCAGGTTTAGACATCGGCTTGCGATTCCGCCCTAAACGGAGTGCATTACAAGTCGAAGCATGCCCGAACTCGCCGAAGTCGAATATTTCCGTCGCCGTTGGAATCCCGGCGTTGGCCGCAAGGTCGAGAAGGCGTTCCTTAATCCGAAAGCCCGCATTGGAAGGGATGTTGAAGTAAAAGCCATGACCAAGGCGCTCGTCGGTGCGAAGCTGATCGAGTCGCTTGCTGCCGCTAAACAAATGGCGTTCCGATTTACGCATGGAGCGTGGCTCGGCGTGCATCTTGGGATGACGGGTCGACTTGAAGCCGGCGACGCGGCTCGCGAGCCGACGCCTTACGATCATTTCAAGCTGACGATGTCCGGCGGCAAGGAACTGATTTTCGTGGACCCTCGTCAATTCGGGCGGGTCTTATTTTGGCAAGGAGTCGGCGTGCCTCCCTGGTGGAGCAAAATCCCGCCCGCGATTTTATCACCGGAATTCACCATCGGGACCGTCGAAGTTTTCCTGCGTCGTCGCGCCCGCGCCCCGATCAAGTCCGTGCTTTTGATGCAAGAGCGCTTCCCGGGCATCGGCAACTGGATGGCCGATGAAGTCTTATGGCGCGCGGGATTTCATCCCAAGGCGAAGGCGGGCGATTTCGGACCGAAATCCCTCCGTAAACTTCATGCTACGTTGCGCGCGGTTTGCGCCGATGCCCTGAAGGTCATCGGCAAGGATTGGTCTGATCCGCCAGAAAGTTGGCTCTTTAACCATCGCTGGAAAGACGGCGGAAACTGTCCGCGCTCGAAGCAGCCGCTCATCCGCGAAGTCGTCGGCGGTCGAACCACCTGCTGGTCGCCCCTCCGGCAAGTCCTCGGCGCGGAACGCCGTTGACCTTCCACTTGCATCCGAGAACTTAAGGCCATGCGCGTCACTGGCGGCCTTGCTCGCGGAATCCAACTTCGCGTTCCCACCAAAGGCGGGGTTCGGCCCGCAACAGATTATATCCGCGAAGCGGTCTTCAGTTCTTTGGCGGCGTTCGTCCCCGGAACGGCGGTGCTCGATCTTTTCGCTGGTACGGGCGCTTATGCCTTGGAGTCGCTTAGTCGCGGTGCACTGAGCGCGACCTGCGTCGACCTGCATGCGGGGGCGGAATTAAAAGCTAACGCGTCCGCAGTCGCGAAATCGATGAACCTCGCCGTCTTGCCGCTCACGTTGGTGACGGGCGATGCCACCAAGCCCGCACGGGTGGCTGGAAAATTCGACCTCATCTTTGCGGATCCTCCCTGGGAGTTATGGGAAACCGAAGGCGCTGAAATCTCCCAGGCAGCCGTCGGTTACGCGGTCGACGAAGCCCATGCCCGCGTGATTCTTGAAGCGCCCGGCGGCTTCGCCGTCCCGGTGCCGGCCGGATGGAAATTAAAGAAAGTAATCGGTAAGGGCAAAGGTCAGCCCGCCGCTTCGATCTTGGTCCGTCAAGTTGGCGACTGATTACGTGCCCAAGCTCTGGTGCCGTTCCCAGACATGGAGTCGCGCAAGCATGAGCGCGCCGCCGACCAAGCAAGCAGCCTCGACCCGTAAGATTCGATCTCCCAGGTGGTGCAACACGAAGCCGCGGGCGACCAGTAATTTTCTTTCGGCATCGGACCAGCCGCGCTCCGGGCCGATGGCCAAGCATCCTGCGATGCTGCCGGCAGGCGCTTCGCCCAGCGCGCCGGATGCTTCGTAAGGATCCAGCGCGACCCGCCAGTTATTTTCAGCGACGAGCGCGAGCGCCGCCTCGAGTGAACGGGTGCGCAAAACTTCAGGCACCAAGGTCGAGCACGCCTGTTCGGTTCCTTTTCGGAGATGCGATTGCCATTCGTCCTCTTGCCAGAGCGAACTAGTTAGATAGCCAGGGTCGCCTTTTTCGGCTTCAAAGAAAATCATCCGCGCCACCCCCAGGCTGGCCAAGTCGTGCAAAACTTTTTTCGCAGTTTGGGGCCGCGGCAAACCCACGATGACGGTGAGCGGCAGCTTCGTCTGCACGGTTTGCTCCCACGTTATATTAAAAGTAAGAAACGGAGTGATCGCGGTGATTTCGGCGAGGCCGCGTAAGGCGCCGGCGAGGCCGACGTGAAAACTTTGGCCAGCGCGGAGACCGACGGTCTGGACGAGGTGCTTCACCCGGGGGTCATCGGCGGCGATGCCTTCAGCGGCTTCACGCTTTGTAATGAGAACCAGATTCACGGCTTCTAAGGTGGATTTACCCTCAGCGCTGGCGAGAGGGAAGGGCGGCATACGCTTGCACGCCCAATGTGCCTCCCTAGGCTTAGGCCATGGATCTTACGGAATTGCGCAAAGAATATGCGGATCACGGTGTCGATCGGGATGAATTACACTCCGACCCACTCGTCCAGTTTAAGGCTTGGTTCGCTCAGGCGAAGAACGCCGGGCTCATCGAGCCCAATGCCATGGTGCTCTCGACGTCGGATGAAACGGGTGCGCCAGCTTCCCGCACGGTTCTATTGAAAGCGGCGGATGAGCAGGGCTTCTGCTTTTTTACTAACTATAATAGTCGCAAGGGGGCTCATCTTCTTAAGGACGCCCGGGCTTCACTGCTTTTTCCCTGGTTTGCCTTAGAGCGTCAGATACATATAAGTGGCAGAGTGACAAGGACTTCCGAAGAAGAATCCCTGGCTTATTTTGCCCGGCGCCCCTACGGCAGCCAACTGGGTGCCCTGGTCTCAAATCAAAGTGCGGTTATTCCAGATCGAGCCCATTTAGAGACAAGATTAGCATCCCTGAAGGCTCAACACCCCGAGGGCGCCGTCCCTAAGCCCGCTTCTTGGGGCGGTTATCGCATCATCCCGGAGTCTTTTGAGTTCTGGCAGGGCCGAACCAACCGTCTGCACGATCGTTTTCTTTATTCCCGAGGGGCCAATGGCTGGACGATTTCGCGGTTAGCCCCCTAGGGGTTGGTAAATTAGAATTGCTAATGACCAAGGGCGTCCCCCCTTACTCTAAGGAGGGCGGATTCCCTTGGGTTGACCCATCAGCCCTAAACCATTCAACCATCTGTTCCCGCGTCCGAATGCGTCCACTTTTCACCATTGCTGCCTTAATTCCAACCCTCGCCCTGGCGAACGCGGAGGGCGTGAATCCGAAGGCCACTGACCTCTTTAATATTGGAGGCATTCCGGTCTCTAACTCGATCCTGACCACCTGGATCCTCGCGGCCGTAATCATCGTTGCTATCCGTGTCCTCGTCGGCACCCCGAAAATCATCCCGAGCAAGGGCCAAGCGCTGGTGGAAAACATGGCTTCCGGCCTGCGTGACGCCCTCGAGCCGATCGTCGGCAAGAGCATGATCGGCAAGGTATTCCCGACCCTTTGCGGCTTCTTTATCTTCATCCTGCTGATGAATTGGAGCGGCCTACTTCCCGGAGTCGGCACCATCAAGTATCAAGGTGAGCATGGCTGGCTCGAAGCAATTCGCCCGGCGACTTCCGATCTCAATACGACCCTTGCGCTGTCGATCATCTCTTTCGCGGCTTGGACGTATTTCGTCCTGCGCTACGCCGGTTTCAAAGTTCTGATTTTCGATCTCTTCGGCAACAAGGCGGATAAGAAAGAAATCGGCTTCCCGATGTGGATCATGCTGAGTTTCATCTTCCTGGGCGTCGGTGGCATCGAAGTCGTCTCCATCGCTTTCCGTCTGATTTCACTTTCCTTCCGTCTCTACGGCAACGTCTTCGGTGGCGAAAACCTCATCCACTCACTCGGCGGCATCGCCCCCTACGTGGTTCCGGCCGTCGCGGGTCTGCTCGAAGTCTTGGTCGGTCTGATTCAAGCCTTCGTCTTCACGCTGCTCTCCGCCGTGTACATCGGCCTCATCTGTAATCACGAAGGCGGCCACGCCGAAGACGAGCACGCTCACTGATCCCTTTCGCTTTCAAGGCGTGCGACATGCCGGGAATCCCCCGGCGGTGCGTTAAGAAAAAACCAAAACATAAAATAACATGATCATCGCTGAAATCACTGGTTCCCTCCCTGCCGCTGCCGGCTGTCTCGCTGCCGCTATCGGCGTGGGTCTCGTTGGCGCCAAGGCCGTCGAATCCGTGGGTCGCAATCCGGATGCTTCCGGTAAGATCCTCGTCCATTCTGGGCATGGCTCTCGCCGAAGCCGTCGCGTTCTACGCGATCTTCCTCGCGAAGTAACCGGTCACGTGGCGTGGCCTCGCAAGGGGCCCGCCACTTCTCTTTCCCAGCGCTGAAAATAAAAACACTCTAAGTCCAACCCATGACCCTCCTCTCCGCTTTCCTCGCCGCCGAACCTGCGCCCGAAGCCGCGCATGCCGCCGTCCACGGCGCTCCCGCCGCCACCGAGTCGCACGGCCCGCTCGGCGATATCATCAAGCTTTTCGGTAACTTCGGTGTCGATGGCCCGCACCTGGCTGTCCAGGTGGTCAATTTCTCCATCCTCGCCTTCGTCCTCTACCGCTTCGCCATCAAGCCGGCGCTAGGTCAGCTCGAAGAACGGATCCGCCAGGCCGAACAACTCCAGAGCGACCGCGCTGCCGCCGAAGCCCAACTCGCCGCCGCCCAGAAGACCGCCGAAGCGAAGCTCATCGCCGCTTCGGATGAAGCCGTCAAGATTCTCGCCGACGCTCGCAACTCCGCCAAGCAAGCCATCGAAGCCGCTAAGGCCGAAGCTCAGGCCGCCCAGACCGAGGTCATCGCCAAGGCCAAGGCCGCCATCGAAGCTGATCGCGTGAAGATGATGAACGAAGTCCGCGGCGAAGTTTCCCGCCTCGTGGTCGAGACCGCCGCCAAGGTGCTCGAACAAAACCTCGACGATGCTCAGCGCGGCCGCCTCAACGAGGCCGCCGTCAAGCAGCTCGCCCGCTAATCTTTTCCGATGTCCGCCGCCTCCGTCCGAGCCGAAGCCAAGCGCCTCCTCGCCCTCTCCCTTGAGGGCGGAGCGGTCTCCGCCGATCTGGTCGGCGCCGTGTTGGCCGCACTCACGAAGTCTCGCCCGGCCCATCAGCTCCGCCCGCTTTTGCGCGCGTACCTCGCGAACATCCGTCGCGAACTTGCCCGCGGCGAAGCCCGTATCGAACATGCCGGTCCGCTTGCGTCCGCCGACGCCGAAGCGATCGCAGCACATTTCTCTAAGGTGCTCGGCCGCACCGTTCGCCCCGTCGCCCGTCGCAACGATGCGTTACTCGGCGGTTTCCGCGTCCGCGTCGGTGACGATGTCACCGATCTCACGGCTTCGCTCCGTCTGGCCAATCTCGCCAAGTCCCTTTCCTGAACACCTCCTCCAACCTTAACCCGATTTACTAAATACCATGAGCAACGCGATCGACCAGATCCAGAAAGCCATCGCCGGCCTTGATACCCGAGCCGGCAAATCCAACGTCGGCACCATCGTTTCCCTCGCGGACGGTGTCGCCTCCATCGACGGCCTTTCCGGCGTCATGATGAATGAGATGATCGAGCTTCCCGGAGGCCTGCAAGGCGTCGCGCTCAATCTTGCCGAAGACACCGTCGGCTGCGTGATCATGGGTGACATCTCCAAGCTGAAGGAAGGCATGGAAGCCAAGACCACGGGTCGCTTGCTTTCGATTCCCGTCGGCAAAGGCCTCCTCGGTCGCGTCGTCGATGCGCTCGGTAATCCTCTCGACGGCAAAGGCCCCATCGTTTCCAGCGAACGCTACCCGGTCGAAAAGATTGCTCCCGGCATCATCCCTCGCAAGTCCGTCGACCAACCGATGCAGACCGGCATCATGGCCATCGACGCCATGATCCCAATCGGCCGTGGCCAGCGCGAACTCATCATCGGTGACCGCGCGACCGGCAAGACCACCATCGCGATCGACACGATCATCAACCAAGCTAACGCCAATCGCGTCGGTCTGGCTTCTGGTGACGCCAATTTCCGTCCGGTCTTCTCCATCTACGTCGCCATCGGCACCAAGAACTCCTCGATCGCCCGCACCATCGGTACGCTCGAGAAAGCCGGCGCCATGGAATTCACCGTGGTCGTCGCCGCTTCCGCCGCCGACAACGCCGCCAATCAGGTCTTCGCTCCTTTCTCCGGCACCGCCATCGGCGAGTGGTTCATGGAAAACGGCCAAGATGCGCTCATCGTTTACGATGACCTTTCGAAGCATGCCGCCGCTTACCGCCAGATCTCGTTGATCTTGAAGCGCCCCTCGGGTCGCGAAGCCTATCCGGGTGACGTCTTTTATCTCCACTCTCGCCTCCTCGAGCGCTCCGCTCGTCTGGCCGGAAAAGGTTCGCTCACCGCTCTGCCGATCATCGAGACGCAAGCCGGCGACGTGTCCGCGTACATCCCGACCAATGTGATTTCGATCACCGACGGCCAGGTGTTCCTCCAGACCGACCTCTTCAATCAAGGTATCCGCCCCGCCGTCTCGGTGGGTCTCTCCGTTTCGCGCGTCGGTTCCGCCGCGCAGATCAAGGCCTTCAAACAGGTCGCAGGTAAGGTTAAGGGAGAGCTCGCCAATTACCGCGAACTTGCGGCCTTTGCTCAGTTCGGTTCCGACCTCGACGCGCAGACCAAGGGTATCCTCGATAAGGGCGACCGCTTCGTAGAACTCTTCAAGCAGCCTCCGACCGCTCCGAAATCCGCCGAGATTCAGTGTGGCATCATCTGGGCCATGCAGAACGGTTTCTTCAATGACATGCCGGTCAAGTCCGTCCAGGCCGCCGCCGCTTCGCTCCAGACTCACCTCGAGACCGCCAAGCCAGCCATCCTCGCCAAGATTCGCCAAGGCAATAAGATCGAGAAAGATGGCGAAGCCGAACTGAAGTCCGCCTGCGAAACCTGGCGCCGTAGCTTCAAGGCCTAAGTCGTTCCTTCCTTCACTTACTAACCGCCACGCTTCATGCCTAAGGGACTCCGCGAGATCCGTAACCGAATCAAATCGGTCAAGAGCACCGGCCAGATCACCCGGGCGATGCAGCTTGTCGCGTCTTCGAAGATGAAGCGCGCCCAGGATTCCGCTCGTGCGGGTCGGGCGTATGCGGAACTCCTCGGCGAAATCCTCGACACCGCGCAATCTAAGGTCGGCGATTTCACGCACCCTCTGCTCACCAAGCGCGACGTTAAGGTCCGCGGCATCCTGCTGGTCACGCCCGACAAAGGCATGGCCGGTGCGCTCAACGGCAATTTGATCCGACTCGCCGCCGAACAGAAAGACGCCGTCTTCGTCTGTATCGGACGTAAGGGCGCTCAGGCCCTCGCGCGTTCCGGCCGCAAGGTCCTCGCCGACTTCCCGGTCACCGACCGCGCTAATTTCAGCGAAGTCCGCCCCGCTGCCGAATACCTGCTCAAGGCTTTCTCTGATGGCGTTGTCGACACGGTCGAAGTCCTCTTCGCGCACTTTAAGAACACGATGGTGCAAGCCCCCCGCGTCCAGCAGTTGCTCCCGGCGGATAGTCTCGTCAGCCAAGCGCGCGAATTCCGCGCCAAGCTGGGCCTGCCTGAGCCGAAGCTCGAATCCGATGAGCGCGACATGATCTTCGAGCCTTCGGCCGGAGAAATCCTCAATCAATTACCGGCGCTCTTCTTCAAGCAGGCCGTCTATCAGGCCGTGCTGGAAGCTAAGGCTTCCGAATTCAGCGCCCGTATGGTCGCCATGAAAGCCGCTACGGACAACGCTAAGAAAATCGCTGCCGCCCTCTCTCTCGAATACAATAAGGCCCGTCAGGCCGCGATCACCCAGGAAATCCTGGAGCTCACCGCCGGCGCCGCCGCCCAGTAATTTTTACCAACCCTCCCACTTATATAAATATCATGAGCACTCAAGGAACGATCACCCAAGTACTCGGCGCCGTCGTCGACGTCCAATTCCCTGTCGATAAGGTCCCCGAGATCTACAACGCGATCCAGATCGACTACAAGGTCGAGGGTAAGGCCACTCGCCTCATCCTCGAGGTCCAACAGCACCTCGGCAATGGCTTGGTCCGCGCCGTAGCGATGACCACCACCGAAGGCCTCGTGCGCGGTAGCGAAGCCGTCGACACCGGCGCCCCCATCACCGTGCCCGTCGGCAACGGCGTCCTTGGTCGTATCTTTAACGTCACCGGCGATGCCGTCGACGAACGTGGTCCAGTTGAACATACGAAGCGTTACCCGATTCACCGCCTTCCTCCTCCTCTGACTGAGCAAGCAACTTCCGCCGAACTACTCGGCACCGGCATCAAGGTCATCGACCTGATTTGTCCCTTCGTCAAGGGCGGTAAAGTCGGAGCCTTCGGTGGCGCTGGCGTCGGTAAGACCGTCGTCATCATGGAGCTCATCAATAACATCGCGATGAAGCAGGGCGGTTTCTCCGTCTTCGCCGGCGTCGGCGAACGCTCCCGTGAAGGTAATGACCTTTACCACGAAATGTCCGAAGCCGGCGTTATCGACCAGAAGGATCTTTCAAAATCCAAAGTGGCTCTCGTGTACGGCCAGATGAACGAGCCGCCTGGCGCTCGTATGCGCGTCGCTCTCTCGGCTCTCGCGATGGCGGAGTTCTTCCGCGACGAACAAAATCGCGACGTGTTGCTCTTCGTCGACAACGTCTTCCGTTTCTCGCAAGCCGGTTCCGAAGTGTCCGCTCTCCTCGGTCGTTCTCCCTCGGCGGTCGGTTACCAGCCGACGCTCGCCTCGGAAATGGGTAATCTTCAGGAACGCATCACTTCGACCAAGAAGGGTTCGATCACTTCCTTCCAAGCGGTGTACGTTCCGGCGGACGACCTTACCGACCCAGCTCCGGCCAATACCTTTGCTCACCTTGACTCAACGGTCGTCTTGGAGCGTCGTATCGCCGAGTTAGGTATCTACCCAGCCGTCGACCCGCTTGCTTCCACTTCGACCGCTCTGGCGCCTGAAGTCGTCGGCGATCGTCACTTCCGCGTCGCTCGTGGCGTTCAAGGCCTCCTGCAGCGTTACAAAGACCTCCAAGATATCATCGCGATCCTGGGTCTCGATGAATTGTCCCCGGACGACAAGCTCGTCGTCTTCCGCGCCCGTAAGGTGCAGAAGTTCCTCTCGCAGCCTTTCCACGTCGCTGAAATCTTCACGGGCTCGCCCGGGAAGTATGTCGCGCTCGACGACACCCTGCGCGGTTTCGAAATGATCCTCGCCGGCGAACTCGACCACGTGAACGAAAACGACTTCTACATGAAGGGCGGCATCGACGAGGTCCTCGAAGCTTCAGCCAAGTCCAAGAAGTAAGCTGATATGTCTCTTACGGTCGAAATCGTCACTCCTGATCGCCGCGCCTACGAAGGTACGGCCGACAGCGTGACTCTGCCCACCGCCATGGGCAGCATCGGCATTTTGCCCGGCCACCTTCCGATCACCGCGATCATCGCCGCCGGCGAGATCATCGTGACGCTTGACGGCAAGGTCAGCCGCCTCGCCGTCGACCAAGGCTTTGTCCGTGTCGTCTCGAATAAGGTTTCCGTCGTCACCGAAGCGGCGATCGACGAAGCCAAGATCGATCTGAAATCCGTCGAAACTGCCGAAGCTCGCGCCCGTGAGGCCGTCGAAGCCGCCCGCGGTCAGAAGGATATCGACCCGGTCGAGATCGCGAAGATGGAGCAAATTCTGCGTTTTGCTCTCGTGCAGCGCTTGGTCAAGGGACGCAACTCGCCTGGTCTGTCGGAATAATCACCCGATTTCATTAAAAGTCATTTAAGCCGAACTTGCCCCCACTTCACCGAGGGGACAGAGTTCGTTTGTGATTAAATCTGCCATCACGGTTTCACTCGTCGCCCAAGCGAAGGGTGGGCCATTTGTTTATTGGCAAGGTCTTGAATCCGCCTGTGCCGATGCGGCCCGGTTGGGGTTTGATGCAGTGGAGATTTTCCCCCCCTCGGCCGCCGCCATTGATCGGCTGGCTCTTCGTGCCTTGCTCGCCAAACACGGTCTCGCGGTCGCCGCTTTCGGCACCGGCGGCGGCTGGCTCATCCACCGCTGGCACTTGACCCACCCCGATGCCGCTATTCGCCAACAGGCGCGCGAGTTCATCCGTGCCATCATCGATTTAGCGGGAGAGTTTAAAGCCCCCGCGATCATCGGCTCCATGCAAGGTAAAGCCGAAGGCGAAGTTTCGCGCGAGCAAGCCCTGGTCTGGCTCGCCGAAGCCCTCGAAGATCTGGGAGCCCATGCCCGGCAGTATGGCGTCCCGCTTCTTTATGAGGCGCTGAATCGCTATGAGACCAATTTACTTAACCGGCAGACGGACGCCGCACAGTTCCTCGAAAATCTCCATAACGATAACGTCAAGCTGCTCTGCGATCTCTTTCATATGAATATCGAGGAGACCTCGAATGCGGAGACGCTCAAGGCCTGTGGGCAGAGCGTCGGGCATGTTCATTTTGCCGACAGTAATCGTCGGGCCATCGGATTTGGCCACACGGATGCCGCCGCCGTCGTCGCGGCCTTACAGGAAATAGGATTTAACGGGTATCTTTCGGGCGAGATTCTGCCCTTGCCCGATACGGAGACCGCCGCCGCTCAGACCATCCGCGCCATCCGCCAACTTCTTCCCCGCTAAATCTATGCTCAAGCACCACCTCATCCACCCCAAGATCAACGAAATCCTTGGCCGGGCCGGTCACCACTCCACGATCCTCATCGCCGATGGCAATTACCCAGCTTGGAATAAAAAGGGTCCCCACGCCGAGCTGGTGTGCATGAATCTTTCTCCCGGCGTGATCACCGTTGCCCAAGCACTGAAGGCGATCTTGAGCGCCGTTCCGATCGACGAGATTAACACGATGGGTATTCCGGCAGACGATCCTTACGCTCAGCTCGGTGAGCCTCCGATCTGGAAAGAATATCGCGAGGTCATTAGTCAGTCCGGCTCTCTCCTGCAGCTGAAGCCCGTTCTTAAGTGGGATTTTTATAAAGCCGTCGAGTCGCCGGATCATGTATTGACGGTTCAAACCGGCGATCAAGCGCTCTGGGGCAACTTGCTCCTGACCATCGGCTGCCGCCAAGCTTAATTCTTGTTCCTATGAAAACCCGCCCCCTCGGTAAGACTGGGATTAATCTCCCCATCCTCAGCTTTGGCGCTTCGTCGCTCGGCCAGGAATTCCGCAGCGTCGCGCTCGATGACGCCTTGAAGTCGGTGCAAGTCGCTCTTGATTGTGGGCTCAACTTCATCGACACGTCGCCTTTCTATGGTCGTGGCATGTCTGAAGTGCTTCTTGGGATCGCCTTACGGGGCGTACCTCGCGATAGCTACACGCTCTGCACCAAGGTTGGTCGCTATGACCTGCCGCACTTCGATTTCTCGGCCAAGCGCGTGGCGGAGAGCATCGATGTCTCCCTGCATCGCCTCGGCACTGATCACCTGGATATCGCCCTCTGCCACGATATCGAATTCGTGCCGATGCAACAGATCGTCGATGAGACGATCCCCGCGCTCCGCAAAGCTAAACAGGCCGGTAAGATCCGGGCGCTCGGCTTCAGCGGTTACCCGCAGAAAATCTTTAAATTTATCTGCGACCAGACCGACGTCGATTGTGTGCTGAGCTATAATCAATACACGCTCCAGAACACCCGCTTCGCCGATGAGACGGTACCGTATCTCAAGGCTAAAGGCATCGGTGTGATGAACGCCGGTCCATTCAGCGCGCGCTTGCTCACGAACGCACCGCTACCGGCCTGGTTGAAGGAGCCCGAAGAGGTCAAGGCCGCCGCCCGCGCCGCCGCCTCCCTTTGCGCCGCCCGGGGGGTTGATATCGCCAAGCTGGCTCTGCAGTTTTCCCTCGATCATCCCGATATCGCCACGACGGTTTCCGGTAGCGCCAATCCGGTGAACATCCGGAACTGGGCGAAGTGGGCCGCCGAGCCGATCGACCGCGCCTTGTTGGCCGAAGTCCTCGCGATTTTCGCCCCGGTCCATAACCGCGGCCACCTCGAAGGCCTGAAGGAAAATAATTAAGATATGAAAGCCATCCGCCTCGATCAGCCGCAGCAATTTGTGCTCTTGGATATTCCGGAGCCGCCCGCCCCGGCGGCCGGCGAGGCTGTGGTTCGCGTCCACCGCATCGGGATCTGTGGCACGGACTACGGCGGCTATCTCGGCAAGATGCCGTTCTATTCCTACCCCCGCATTCCGGGGCATGAGCTGGGCGTCGAAGTCCTCGCCGTCGGTCCGGGCGTTACGAACGTCAAGCCCGGCGACCATTGCTCAGTCGAGCCCTACATCAACTGTCAGTCTTGTTACAGTTGCCGCCGTGGTTTCACGAACTGTTGCGAAAAACACCTGACACTGGGCGTGATGTGCGACGGCGGTATGGCGGAAAAATTCCTGCTGCCGGCCCGCAAGCTGCACGTTTCGACCAAGCTGAGCTATGATCAGCTCGCGCTCGTCGAGACGCTCGCCATCGGCTGTCATGCCGTCGATCGCGCGGCCCCTAAGCCCGGCGAGACGGTCTTGATCATCGGCGCGGGTCCGATCGGTCTTTCCGCCGTCGAGTTCGTCAAGGTGTCCGGCGCGAAGTGCGTGGTGATGGACATGAACGCTGAACGGCTGAAATTTTGCACTGAGGTGATGAAGGTCGATGGGGTCATTCAGGCCAAAGGCGATGGCTCAGAGCTCATCGCTCTAGCCAAGCTCACGCATGATCAGCTCGCCGATGTCGTGATCGACGCGACGGGTAGCAACAAATCCATGGTGGCCTGCTTCCAGTATGCGGCCTTCGCCGCTCGCATCGTCTACGTGGGTATCACGCAGCAGGAACTGACCTTCCCACATGCGCCTCATCTCCACCGCCGCGAACTTACCATCATGGCGAGCCGCAACGCCCTCTCCAAAGACTTCGCTCGAATTATCAAACTAATCGAAGACGGCGTGATCGATACCAAGCCCTGGATAACTCACCACGCGAAGCTCGAAGATATGATTGCGACCTTCCCCACGTGGCTGAAGCCCGAGACGGGGGTCATCAAAGCCATCGTGGACGTGGTCTGAATTTCATGCGTCTCGATGCCCACCAGCACTTTTGGTCTTACCGTGCCGAACAATATCCCTGGATTACACCCGGCTCCCCGTTGCATCGCAGCTGGCTCCCCGAAAAATTAATCGCCCTTCAAAAACCTTTGGATTTTACCGGAGCGATTGCCGTGCAGGCCCGCCAGGTCATCGAAGAATCGGATTGGCTCCTTGGGCTCGCCGAACAGCACGAGGTGATCAAGGGCGTCGTCGGTTGGGTCGACCTACGGAGCGATCGCGTGGAAGAGGACCTCGTCCGTTTGTCGGCGAACCGCAAGTTCGTCGGTGTCCGGCACGTGGTGCAAGACGAGCCCGATGACCAATTCATGCTGGGTAAAGAATTTCAGCGCGGCATCAGCCAGCTCCAAGCCCATGGGCTGACGTATGACTTTCTCATCTACCCTAAGCAGCTCGATGCGGCGATCGCGTTGGCGGAGAAATTCCCCACCCAGCCTTTCGTCCTCGATCATATGGCTAAGCCTCTGGTGAAGGCCGGAACGATCGAACCCTGGCGCCAAAAGATCAAACGTCTGGCCCAATGTCCGAACGTCCATTGCAAGGTCTCCGGCCTGATCACCGAAGCGAACCACGCTCATTGGAAGCCGGCACATTTCCAACCTTATCTGGATACGGTCTTCGAGGCATTTAGTCCCGCCCGCCTGATGTACGGATCCGATTGGCCCGTCTGTCTGCTCGCGGGTAGTTACCAGCAGGCCTACGAGTTGGTCGATGGCTACGCGCAACAGCTTAAGAGCAAGCAACGCGATGCGCTGTTCGGTATCAACGCGGCCAAGTTTTATCTAAAGTCCAGATTGGCGAAATCTTGAGTAGGCCTTTCGTGCGCATGACGACTGATAGCACCCTCGCAGCCTTGGCCGATCGGTTGGCTTGCGGCGACGGTTCGTTCGCTCAGGCAAAGGAACTAAGAAAAGCCATCGCTTTGTTCGACGGACGCTTTTCTTCCGCACTACGCGTCTCAGCGGCTTTCGCTTACTTATTTCCACCTCTGGCAGTCCCCTTGGCACGCCGGATCGTTGGACCCCGGCGTACCCTCAAGGATCAGACAAATCTTTCGCCGCCGCCGATGTCGACGGGACCAGCAACCTTAGTCATTACGCCCTCCGCTGATTTTAATTTAGCGGCCCAGACTTTCGCCGACCTTTCGCCGCCGCCCATCCTCATTCTGGTCGGCTCCGCCCAAACCGATCTTGCACTCCACGCTTTGCTACAAGCCACCCGACCGTCCGTTTCACGGATTGCTTTCAAAGCAGCGGACACCGTGGACGAAGCCGCCCAGTTTATTGAAAGCCAGGACGGGCCTAAACTACCGGTTTCTTTTCAAGGTCTCGACCGCGATCAAGCGCACGTCTTCCTTGCGAAGATTTCTGCTCCACTCGTCGAAGTGAATTTAAGGCCGCAGGGTGCGTCGGATTTCATCGAGCCGACGGTTGACGATGGCGACTCGTGGTCAGCGGAAAACCTGTCTAAGGTCGTACGAAAATGGGAAACCCAGCCGGTCAGCCAAACGGCTTCTGATTTCGACGTGCTCCATCGATTCTTACGAACGCCACCGACGGTCGGCCGCTCCTACCTTCGTCTCTCTGCCGGTGCCGATCTGACGGAATGCCATCGGGTGCTCGACTGTCTGGTCGCGATGAGGCACGTCTGGATCGTGAGCGTAGACCCCACGTCTGGATCGTGAGCGTAGACCCCTCGTCAGACCCTTATCTCATCGAGCGCGTGGCCAAAGACGCCGCTTTTTGCGAGGTGCAGACAGCGGACGTTTTTGCGGAATTCATCCAAGCCCACGACCGTGTCCGGGTGGTCGGAGTTCCCCCTGGCTTTGTCCCTGCCGCTGGCCTGACGGCGGATTTTTTCTGTGGCCCGGTCTCATTGCAGCCCCTTGCGGAGCTGAGCCCTTATTACCTTCGTCAAGTCCTGCGGGTCGGCCATCGGGGATTCCTTCGGGCGGCCGACTTCATGGACGTGGCTTGCGCTTCGGTCGGCCGCTAGCAGATTAATCTTATGGAAGCCCCCATGCACGCCTTGGAAGAACGCCTGGCTTTTCTTCAGCGACACGTCGAACAACAGGACCGCGAGATGCTTGAGCTCTCCCGCGAGCTGATGAAGCTGACCGAACGCCTCGCCCGCATGGAAGCCAAGGTGGCGCAAGGGACGGATGGCGCCGAGAGCTCCCCGCCGGCCGACGAACGCCCGCCGCATTGGTGACGCCAGAAACGGGTTTACTTCTTTAGCCTAAATATTAATAAATCATCAGAACTATCGCCATGAATGATACGCTTACTTATTTGGAATATGGGATTTACCTCTGGCTTTCGCTGGCCGTGACCCTGTGGGTCGGACGGGTGCTTTTTCGGAGCGGTCGCCCGTTCCTGGTCGATGCTTTTCATGGCAACGAAACGATGGCTGACTCGGTCAATAATCTTCTGATCATCGGCTTCTATTTGGTGAATGTCGGCTTCATGTTGCTTTTCCTTTCATCCAAAGAGCACCCCACGACAGGCATCAAAGTCGTTGAGGATGTCAGCAAATCGGTCGGCGTGGTCGTGGTCGTCCTCGGTGTGATGCATTTCATTAACTTAGCCGTATTAAATTCCCTACGTACGGGTGGGCTTGCCACACGTCCGCCGGAGTTGCCGAAGCGCTAAGACCGCGATATGTGTGGCCGTGTGACCCAGTTTTCGCGCTGGGAAGAAGTTGTCCGCGATCTGGGTTTACGCCCTTCGCCTCAGGCACGGCGCTATAACATTTCACCGGGGACTCCGTTGTTCAGTGTGAGGCGCGAGCAAGGCGAACTTAAGGTCGAGCCTTTGCCTTGGGGCTTCGTCCCGTCGTGGCTCGCACCCGACCTCAAGGAGGAGGGGCATGCCAACGCCCGCGCTGAAGGCATTTTCGATCGGCCGACTTTCAAGGATTCCGCCAAGCTTCGCCGCTGTATTATCCCCGTCGACGGATACTTTGAGTGGAAATCCGAAGGCCGGACCAAGGTGCCTTATTATTTCCGCGCGGCCGAGGGCGGACCCTTGGCGCTCGCTGGCTTGTGGTCGCTTCGCCTCTTGGCCGATGGTTCGGTCAGTCGCACTTTGGCCCTAGTAACGGTCGCCCCCAATCGCGAAGCCGGCGCCATCCACTCCCGCATGCCAGTGGTGCTTGAGGGTACCAAGCGTGCAGCCTGGCTCTCCGAGCGGGCCTTTTCTCCCGAAGAGTTTGCGCAGTTAGCCGTGACCGCCCCCGACCGCACCCTATCATTGTATCGGGTCTCTCCCGACGTCAATCGGGTGGCGCAGGATCAGCCCAGCCTCGTCGAGCCGCTCGTGGGCGCCACCGACCAGCCCGACTTCTTCGGAGATTTGCTTGGCTAGTCGGATTATTTATTCAGTTATAAAGGTATGTCATCACCTTTGCATGTTCCTAAATCCGTGGAGAAGCCTTGGGGGCGTGAAATCTGGTACGGCGATCAGCCAGCCTACGCCGGCAAGGTGCTGGAGGTGAAGGCTGGTAAGCGCTTAAGTTTGCAATACCACGAACGTAAGACCGAGACGCTCTACCTGCTCACGGGTCGCGTCAAGCTGACCTATCGGCCTTTGCTTGCCGGCGAAACGCATGCCACGGCC
>JAPLTU010000039.1:0-164990 GCA_026397965.1 Verrucomicrobiota bacterium
CGAAATCGCCACCCTGCTCCTCGACGCGGGCGCCGACCCTCTGGCGGATCAAGGCGGCTCGACGCCCGCTGATTTTGCGACACTCGCCGGCAAGACCGAGATCCTCGCCCTCCTGCAGGCCCGCCGCGACAACGCCGCCAAGCCGACCCGCTGGTTCAGTAAGCTGATCGGGTGGGTGCGGAGGTAGGGGCGCGACTGCGTCGCGTCCGTTCATCAGTGAGAGGTGAGAACGCCAACTATCATCAATTCGTAGACTGACCGACGAACGGACGCCACGCAGTGGCGCCCCTACCCATTCCCCGCGGGCGTGACGTAGCCACGCCGCTACCCTCGTCCGCCCTGCGGCGGCCTATACTCCATACTCTCACACTCCGCCCTTTCTTGACCTTATCGGCGGTGCCCTTTGTAGTTCCCCGTGGCCACGAAGCTCCTTCTTCTCGACTGCGACTCGACTCTCTCGTCGATCGAGGGAGTCGACGAGCTCGGGCGGTTGCGCGGGACCGCCATCTTTAAGGCCGTAGAGGATATGACCAACGCGGCCATGAATGGCGGCACACCCATGGAGGAAATCTTCGCCCAGCGTTTGAATATGATCAAACCGACGCTCGCCGAACTCCAAGCCATCGGCACCAAGTATATCGCCACGGTCGAGCCTACCGCCGTCGAAACGCTCGAAAAACTGCGCGCAGCAGGTTGGAAGATCGCCATCGTCAGCGGAGGTTTCACCCAAGCCATCATGCCCTTGGCCAAATTCCTGGGGGTCGCGCGGGTGGAGGCCGTGGTCCTAAAATTCAATGAAGACGGGACGTATGCCGGATTTGATGAGACCTGCCCGACTTCGAAATCAAAAGGCAAGAACATGATCGCCCGACGCCTACGCGCTGATTTCAAAGCCCAGATTGTCGTCATGGTCGGCGACGGCGCCAGCGACCTCGAAGTCAAAGGCGATGTCGACAAAGTCATTGGCTTCGGAAGGTACGTTGTTCGCCCCAAAGTCAAAGCCGGCGCGGATGTCTTCGTGATGTCATTGGCTGATTTGCCAGGAGTGCTGGAATAGGCAGAGATCACCTGTCGTGCAAAAGCGTTAAGGTAAGGCCTCCAGGTAGGGCTGACCGCCTCGGTCAGCCGCGGTTGAGCGCGGGCGCTCATCCCTACCCAAGACAATCGCAGCTAGGGCAGCACGCGGTGCTGCCGCTACCTTTGTTTCTTGGCCTTTCTTAACCCGCCCCATCCCTACCCCTATCCCTTTCTACACCTTTGCACTTTGGCACTTTGCACCCAAACTGCCGCCATGCGTAGTCTCTTACCCTTATTCGTCGTCGCGGCCGTCTTTGCGGCCGACGCCCCAGTTCCAGCCGAAATCAAAGGCGTTCCACCTAAGCAACTGCGCGTCTTTATTCGCTCCGGACCTAAAACGCATAAGCCCGGCGATCACGATCATCCCGCCTTTCTCCGCGATTGGGTGCCGCTCTTAGTCGATCATGGCGCGACCGCGACCGGTAGTGAAATCTTCCCGACGGCTGAACAGTTGGCTCAAACCGACGTCGTGATCATCCACCGCCAAGGTGGGGGCGACTTCAAACCTGAAGAGCGCGAACGCATCACCGCATTCACAAAAAATGGCGGCGGTCTCGTCGTGATCCATGCGGGCAGCGTCGCCAGCACTCCGGAGGGGACTGATTTCTACAAAGAACTCATCGGTGGCTCCTGGCGCCAGAAAGTGACCCGCTTCCGCGAAGGCCCCATGCAATTGGATTTCGTCGATAAGACGCACGTCATCACCGCGCGGATTGCGGATTTCAAGATGCAGGATGAGATTTATTACGAAATGGATCTGCGGAAGGACATCCACGTCCTTGCTACTTCGCCGACGCCTAAAAATATCGGCGACCGTTTCGAAGCGCAAACGCAGGCCTGGACCTATGAACAGGGTGCCTACCGGGCGTTCGTTTTCATCCCCGGCCATACCTATGTTAATTTCCAACGCAACGATGTCCGCACCTTACTGCTCCGCGGTATCGCCTGGGCCGGGAAACATCCCCGCCCCGCAGATTTTTCCGATACGGTCGTATGCCCGCCGCCGCCGCCGATTAAGTAGATTTCAGCCTCAGACGCCGAGCATTTCGCGAACCTTCGTCCGGCGATAACGGAAGATACGCTCAACCTTGCCTTTGACGAAGGGGTAAGCGACTTCACCGAGCGGCCAGAGCGGAAGTTTATAGAGGACTTCATCATCCATGCGCGTCTTGCCACCTTCGTCGGCGAAGGTGTGCGTGTGATGCCAGACCGCGTAAGGCCCCTTCAATTGTTCGTCGACGAACGCATAAGGCGGATCCCAATGCGTGATGCGGGTGCGCCAACCGAAAGGCACGCCGCTGAGCGTCAGGCGATAGTCGATCAATGCACCCGTTGTCAGGACGATCGGCCGCGGAGTCAGGATTTTAAATTTTAATTCCGGCGGCGTGATCGCCTCGAGGTTCTCGGCCTTAGAGAAAAACTCGAAGACCTTTTCCAAAGGCAGCGGTGAAAGCGTACTCTCAAAGTGACGATGGACGCCGCGGGGGAGCGAGTGAGGCCTGGCGAGATGGTCGCGGCGGTGGGCGCGGATGACTTCGCTATAATCGGACACGGCGGTTTTGGGGACTCGGGCAGGCTGGCCTGACAGGGGCTGGGTGTCAAGGGACGCTCCAAGGAAAGGGCTTGCCGAACGGGCGGGGCGGGTTTCCCTTGGATGTCCCCCTTCCCGGTCACATGCCTAACTCACGTTCTCGCCGCCAAACCAAAGGCGCCTTTGGTAATAACAAAGCTCGCCCCCTCGTCCGTGATTGGTCCGCACCTGCACCGGCCCCGACCGACACGACGCCTCGGGAGCCCAGCTTCGCCGATAAGCTGATCAATTATTCTCAGCCCATCCTCGAACAGGCCGGCAACAATCATACCGCCGCCAAAGGCGCGATGAACGTGGCCATCCTGATCTGGAACGCAGCCATCGAAGGCGACGCCAAGATCGCCGAAGCCAAAAAGAAGCTGGCCGCTCTCCCTGGTGCCACCGCCGAACAAGTCGAAGAACTCGTCACGACCATGGTCGCACGTAAGACCGAGCTCTATCCAGAGGAGAAACTCAGCGTCACAAACTTTATCCTCAAGTTCCCCCATCGTAAGGGCGCCCAATTCCGCGTTTCCGCCGTGAACATCAATCCCGAAGGCGTCAAGAAGTCGGACCTGTCGGACATGGTGAAAGTGACGGCCTAAGACGCCTGTTTTCCCATTTGCGGTCGGGAGGCATTTAGATTGAGACTGTCTTTCCATGGGCACCGTCGTCCTTCGCAATGCTGAACTCATCAACGAAGGCCGTCGCTTACGAGCCGACGTCCTCCTCCGCGATGGCCGCATCGAGCGTATCGGCTCGCTACCAGCCGGCACCCAGGCCGACCAGGAATACGATTTGACGGGTAAGCTCCTGCTACCCGGTTTGATCGACGACCAGGTGCATTTTCGCGAACCGGGCCTGACCCACAAGGCCTGCATCGCCAGCGAAGCACGGGCCGCCGTGGCCGGAGGGGTGACGTCGTTCATGGAGATGCCCAATACGAGCCCGCCGGCGACCACGCTCGAGGAACTCGAGAAGAAGTATGCCATCGGTGCGGCCACCTCGACCGCCAACTACTCCTTCTTCTTCGGCGCCACCAACACCAACCTCGATAGCGTCAAACGCGTCGATGCCCGAAAAGTCTGCGGCGTAAAAGTCTTCATGGGTTCTTCGACGGGCGATATGCTGGTCGACGCCGCCGCCACCCTCGAAGGTATCTTCCGCCACTCGCCCACCCTGATCGCAACACACTGCGAGGACACGCCGATGATTAAATTGGCCGAGGCCGCTGCTAAAGCCAAGTGGGGGGACGACGTCCCGGCCTCCGAACACGGTCGCATTCGCTCGGTCGAAGCCTGCTACGCCTCATCATCCATGGCCGCCGAGCTCGCCCGACGCCATGATGCACGTCTGCACATCTTACATATCACCACCGCAAAGGAACTCAGCCTCTTCAGCGCCGCGCCCTTGAAAGGGAAAAGACTGACCGCCGAAGCCTGCGTACACCATCTCTGGTTCGCCGAAGAAGATTACGCCCGGCTGGGCCATCAGATTAAATGCAACCCGGCAATCAAGACGTCCGCCGACCGCGCGGCCGTCCGCGCCGCCGTGGCGTCGGGCGTCATCGACGTCATCGCGACCGATCATGCCCCGCACACGCGCGAGGAGAAAGCCCAGACCTACTTCAAGGCTCCGTCTGGGCTGCCGCTCGTGCAACATTCGCTGGTGGTGCTGATGGACCTCGTCCAACAAGGCGAGTTCACGCTTGAGACCGCGGTCGAACGCGCCTGCCACGCCCCGGCGATCCTCTTTGGCGTCGAAAAACGCGGCTTCATCCGCGAAGGCTACTGGGCCGACCTCGTGGTCGTTAATCCCAAGAAACCCTACACCGTGAAGGCGGAGAATGTCCTTTATCAATGCGGCTGGTCGCCGCTCGAAGGCCACACCTTCAGTAGCTCAATCGAGCGCACGTTCGTCAACGGAGTCTGCGTCTTCGAGAACGGCCAGATGCGCGCCGACGCCCCGAAAGGCCAGCGCCTGACGTTTAACGGGAATGCGCGTTAGTAGGTAGCCCTTCGAGTAAAGGGAAACCGGAGACCAGATGATTGGCTGGGGTTATTAAATGCCCGCCGCAAATATCCCGGTCTCCGGTCTCCCCTTGCGGTTCTTACTCCCTCGTCCCCGTGTCGCCTTGCCCATGCGCCCCCCTCGCGCCGCTCGGCGCGTTCCCCTTGCCACCTTCCCCGCTACCCCCCTAGTTTCCGACCGTGTTCACCCTTCTTAAGACCGATACGACGACGGCCGCGCGCCTCGGCGTACTCAAGACCCCCCACGGGGAGGTCCGCACGCCGGTCTTCATGCCGGTCGGCACCCAGGCGACAGTCAAGGGTCTCTCTCCCCAGCAAGTCGCCGAGACGGGCGCCCAGATCCTGCTCAGCAATACTTACCACTTAAACCTCCGCCCGGGTCGCGAAATCGTCCGCGCCGCCGGCGGTCTCCACAAGTTCATGCACTGGGATAAGCCGATTCTGACCGACAGCGGCGGCTTCCAGGTCTTCTCGCTGGCAAAGCTCCGTACCATCACCGACGCGGGCATCCATTTCAGCTCTCACCTCGACGGTAACAAGCTGTTCCTCGACGTAAAGGACTGCTTCGATATCCAAGACGCCCTCGGGTCCGACATCGCGATGGTGCTCGATGAATGTCCGCCCTACCCGTGCGAGTACGCCGCGTGCGAAGTCGCGGTGAACCGTTCGATCCGCTGGGCCAAAGAGATGCTCCAGCTGGCCAAGGACAGCGGCTTCCTGGCCTCCGGCCGTCATCTCTTCTGCATCAACCAGGGCTCGGTCTTCGATGACCTGCGCATCCGTTGCGCCGAAGAACTCGGTGAACTCGATTTCCCCGGCCACGCCATCGGTGGCGTCAGCGTCGGCGAGCCCGAGGAGCACATGCTCCATCAGGTCGGCTTGGTCGCACCGCTCCTCCCCAAGAACAAGCCGCGTTACGTCATGGGCGTCGGCACGCCACCCCAGTTGCTCCGCATGGTCGCGCTCGGCGCCGACATGTTCGACTGCACCATGCCCACCCGCATCGGTCGCCACGGCGGGGCGTTCACGCCCGACGGTCCGATTAGCGTGAAACATCTGCGCTACCGCGATGACCACCGTCCGCTCGTCGAAGGCATGGACAACTATACCTGCCGCCACTTCTCGCGCGCTTATCTGCGCCATCTGCATCACGCTGGCGAGCAGCTCGGCGGCACCTTACTCGCCCTGCACAATATCCACTTCCTGCAGGACCTCATGGCCCAAGCCCACGTGCACATCGCCGCCGGCGACTTCGCCTCCTGGTCCAAGGCCTGGTGCGAGCGTTACGAAGCCGGCGCCAAGGACGAGATACCGGCGGACTAGAGGCAGGCACTCCCAAGCAAGGGGAGACCGGAAACCGGGAGGTTGGCTAGGGCATCTTGCATCGAGGTAGGGTCACGACTGCGTCGTGACCTAGAGGCACGCAGAGGAAAACTAGGGCAGCACGCGGTGCTGCCCCTACCTCGAGACAAAAACACCAGCCCTGTCCCAAGCCCTAGCCCTGTCCCTCGCTTTAGTCGCAGACTAAAGCGAAAAGCTTTCCCCGCAGGAACAGCTGGCCTTGGCGTTGGGGTTGGAGAACTTAAAGCCCCCACCGATCATCTTATCCGAATAATCCAACTGCGTACCCCGCAAATAGAGAGCCGACTTCGGATCAATCAAGACCTCGACCCCTGCCGTCCTGACCATGATGTCCGCCGCTTTGGCTTCACCGACGAAACGCATCTTGTAGGACAGGCCATTGCAGCCGCCGCCGGAAATGGCGACCCGGAGCAAACTGCCTTGGGCTTCACGCAAAGCCAGTGCCTTCACTTTGACTCCCGCCGAGGCCGATAGCCGAATCAGACGCTCGTCGGCCACGCGTGGCGCAGGAGTAGTGTGGGCGGCATTCATTTCTAGACATAATTGGGCAATCTGACGACATGGCAAGCCCCTGAGGGAACCCAAATGAGGCTTGCCCGTCACCCTCCCCCCTCGGTTATGATACTACTTCGGATTAGGTCGCGTAGCTCAGTTGGTTAGAGCGCTACATTCACATTGTAGAAGTCACAGGTTCAAGTCCTGTCGCGACCACCCGAATAATAGACCGTCCGCTCCAGCCGGGGCGGAGATCTGGCCTGAAGTCTGCGCCGCACCCTGGGGCGGACAAATTATTATTAACTATATAATATTACACTGTAAATGTCATTTAAGGGTTCCCGAAATCTCAGAATTAAATACAAAATCGGTGTGTCGAAAAAGCACTTGCTCGCATCTGACCGCAGCTGCACCCCACCCCGTCTATTCGACTAACTTTCTCATGAGCGAAGATTCTGACAAGAACTCCGAAACCTTAGGCGACATTCTTAAACGCATTAGTAAAACTCACGACAAGCGGGGCAACTGCACCATCGCGTTGCGCACCGAGTTCTGGTTGCGACTCGGGGGCGAAAGCATGGACATCAGCCCGAGTAATTTCCATAACGCGCTCGCGCAATGGCTGACGAATGCCGGACTGGTGAACAAGGACAAGACCGCGGCCGTGGCTTCAGCGCTTTATTGCCTCGGCGTGATCAATTCCAACAATCTCTTCCAGAAGATCCATCAGGGGAAACTCGAATCGATGGGCATCGGTAAAAATGGCCGCCGGAGCAGCAAATCCCGCCAAAAAGTTAAATAATCTGAGCAGTCAGGGCACCGCAGACCCGTTGACAAACCGACGAGGCTCGGAATGCTGTGCCTATGAGTCGGCAGCAACAAAGACGACAGCAGGAAGCAGCCCGGAGCCGCTCATTCCTCGAACGTCGCATGCAGGAAATACGCACGCGCTTGGGCTTAAAGGCCGATGCCGTCCCTTTGTCCGGCGAAGCCGCCTATGCGGAGACGGAAATCGGCCGCGCCCCGGGCGAGTTGCCAGCCGCCTCGCCGTTTGAGTCGACCGCCCCGACCAAGTTTCGGGTCATTTCCTATGATGAGACCAGTTGCAAGCTGGAGGAGTTTTCCGAACTGGATGCCATCGGTCGCTATGCCGGTAAACCGGGCATGGTCTGGATCCAAGTCCAAGGTATCACGGACCCGCAAATCGTCCACATCGTCGGAGCCTTCTTTGACATCCCGATGCTGGCGCAGGAAGACATCCTGACCGTCACCTCGCGCCCAAAATTCGAAGAGCACGGCGAGAAACTTCTGGCCATCGCCCGTGCCGTGCGGATCGGCGTCGAAGAAGATACGCCACGCGGACAGCAGATTTCCATCGTCGCGGCGCAAAACTGGGTCATTTCCTTCCACGAAAACGATGAGAAAGTCTTCGAAGCCGTCGAGAAGCGTATCGCCGATAATAAGGGCAACATCCGCAAATGGCATGCTGGCTATCTCGTTTATTCGCTCCTCGATACGCTCGTCGATCGGTTACTTTACCAGACGGAAGAAATCGAAGACGCCACCACCGAGCTGGAAGATTCCATCCTGAAGGGCACGGATAATTGGGATCTCAACGAAGTCTACCGCCTCAAGCGTATCGTCGTGCGCCTCAGCCGACTCGCCCAACCCCTGAAGGACATGGTCAGCGTGCTCGAACATTACGAGCACCCGCTGCTCCCGACCTCCCTAGACATGTTCTTGCGCGACTTGTATGACCACGCCATCCGCGCCGCGGACCGCATCGAGCATGCGCGCATGATCCTCCAGGATCTGCAAGAGTATCACCATACCCAGCAAGAACGCCGGACCAACGAAGTGATCCGCACCCTGACGGTAATGAGCTCGGTTTTCATTCCCCTAACTTTTCTGGTCGGCCTCTGGGGGATGAATTTTCAGTTCATGCCCGAAATCCATACCGAATGGGGCCACAAATATGGCTATTTCTTGGCCTTGGGGACGATGTCCCTGCTCGCGATTGGCATCATCCTCTGGATGAAGCGTAAGCGTTGGTGGTAAGCCGCATCAGGCGCAGTCTTGGGCGTCGACGTCGATAACGTCGATGACATCTTCCTCGCGCAGGAACTTCGCCCGCAAAGGCAGCAACGCCCCGAGAAAAGTTTTTACGCCCGAGACGAGATACCAGATATGCAGACGGTGCTGGTCTTGGATTTTCTCGAACGGACACGGAGCCGGCCCGCGAATCTCGGCGACGCCAGGGTGCAGGCGTTCAAGTTCCTTGACCCAGGCTTCCGCCACGAAATGGACTTTCTCCGCGTTACGCCCGCGGAAAATATGCCGAATCAGATGCCGTTCGGGCGGGTAGCCAAATTCTGAACGCTTCCCTAATTCCGCGGCGGCAAAGCCTTGGAAATCCATCCGTTTGGCGAATTGGATCGGGTCCGAGGCAGGCTGAAAACTCTGCACCACGACGACGCCCTCGAGCTGACCGCGACCGGCCCGGCCGGCCACCTGCGTCAGCAGTTGAAAAGTCCGCTCCGCGGCCCGGAAATCAGGTAACTGGAGCGACAAATCCGCGTCGATAATACCCACCAATGTCACGCGCGGAAAATCCAGCCCCTTGGCGATCATCTGTGTCCCCAGCAGCATGTCATATTTACCCGCCCGGAAATCGGAAAGCACCTGACGGAAAAGGTCTTTCTTCCCCATCGTATCGGCATCGATCCGGGCGACCTTGGCTCGCGGGAAAAGTTGTGCAATCGTTTCTTCAACTTTTTGCGTGCCATAGCCCTTCCAGCGCACCTTCGGCGAACGACACTGGGGGCAGACCACCGGCGCGCGTTCCTGGTGGTTGCAAAGGTGGCAGCGGGCCGTGTCGTTGGTGCGATGGAGTGTCAGCGAAACGCTGCAACGGGCGCACTGCACCGCTTCGCCACAATCAGGACAGACGAGCGAACGGGAATGCCCGCGCCGGTTAAGGAAAAGGATGGATTGTTCGCGCTTCTGGAGCCGTTCGCGGATACCCTCCACCAATTCGCGAGAAAGAATGTGCTGGCCCTTCGAGTGCAGAATCTCGCGGCGCATATCAATGATACGAAACGCTGGCATCGGGCGGTCATCCACCCGCTTTGGCATCGTATTGAGGACATAGCGGTCGGCCGTGGCGTTCTTCCAGGTCTCCAAGGAAGGAGTCGCCGAACCCAGCACGCAAGCGGCGCCCAGCAGCGAAGCCCGCATCACCGCGACATCGCGCCCGTGATACATCGGTGTTTCGCCCTGTTTAAACGAAGGCTCATGCTCCTCGTCGACGACGATGAGGCGAAGGTTCGGCAAGGGAGCGAAGACCGCGGAGCGGGCCCCGACGACTACCCTCGCCTGCCCCAGCGACATCGCCATCCAGGCATCGAAACGTTCGCCCGCCGAAAGATGACTATGCCAGACGACGACCTTGGCTCCCAGGTCAGCCAACCGTGAGCGTAAACGACCCACCGTCTGGGGCGTCAGTGCCACTTCGGGAACGAGGAAAATTGCCGACCCCCCTTCGGCGATCACCTTACGGATCAAGGCGACGTAAACTTCCGTCTTACCCGAGCCGGTGACGCCATGCAAGAGATGCGCCCGGAAAGCCTTACTGTCCAGTGTTTCGGTCACCGAAGCGACGGCGGCCAACTGTTCCGGGTTGAGAATATGTCCAGCGGCGGCGACCGTTTCACCTTCGGAAAAAGGGTCATCGTAAGCCACGCGCCATTGCACGCTGGTTACTTCCTTAATCATCCCGGCGGCGATTAACGCTGCGACAGCGGAGGGCCCGATGCCTAAATCTGCTGCGATTTTCGCGCGGTCGGCGGGTTCGGCTTGGGCGGAAAGAAAGTCGATGAGCTGAGCTTGGCGGGGCGCTTTGCGACGCATCTTCGCTAAAGCCTCGGCTTCAGGCGGCGTGATCAAAGACAACATCCGACGGAGTACCGGACGAACACCCTTACGCACGGCCGCGGGCAGAACCGTCTCCAGCACCGAGTTAAGCCCGCAACCGTAATATCCGGCCATCCACTCGGCGAGCTTGCAACAATCGGGCGTCATCACGGGCTGCTCGTGCTCAAGCACGACGATACTCCGCAGCTTCGTACCCACCAAAGGTTCGGCAGGGTATTTCCAGACGACCCCCAGACTCACCCGGCCCCCTAAGGGTACGCGGACCAACTGGCCGACTTGCAGCGTGTCCTTAAGGGCCGCCGGCACGGAATACGAGTAGGCCCGAGCCCCGCCATCAAAGGGAACCACCTCGGCGACGCCGGGTTCAGTCTCTCCAAACAAGTCAGGCACGTGGGTGAGGTTCGCCTAACGCGACCAAGGTTTCAAGCGAGGGATGGCCAGCGGGCAAGAAATCCGGCTCAAGCATGGACGTCGGTAATCGGGACGCCCGAGTGGGCCGCAATCCGGGCACACATCAGTGCCCAGAAACAACCGATACAATTAGCCACGACCAATTGGAGGTCGGTCGGCATGTTGTAAAATATGAGCGCACCCGGGAACCAGACAAAATAGTTCGTCAATAAGTTCGGAAAGACCAAGCGACGATACCACCCCGGGCCCATCGCCCGGCGAAGGCGGGCCGTATCCCAACCGCAATCTTTCCAGAGATGCGAAATCGCATTAAAGGGTGCACCGATTAAAATCGTGAAGCCCACCATATCTACGGACACCTTCAATAGAACCGTACGCAAATTGGCCTCATCACCGAACCAGATTGCCTGCAGTTGATAGAAGTAGCTGACGAGCATCCCCATCGCGGCCCACCAGACCATGCTATGAACGAGGTCACCCAGGGGATGCGGCGGGCGCAAGCCGCGGAGGGCCATCCGAAAAATCCAGGGAATAAGACCTGAGGTGATGGCGGTGCAAATCGCCGCAAACGCCATCGGGTTGGCCTTATTCAACGCGCCGACATGATTGAGTGCCGTCACGACAAAAGGGACCTGATACCTGTAGGCGATGACCAGTCCGGCGGCGGCCAGTAGAATCACAACCAGCGGAATAGCGTTGTCGCGCGCGGCCTTGATGCCTGCGACCAGGGGCGAAGTTGAAACTTTGTTCATCCGAGAAATTTGCGAAGAAGCTGATCGATGAGGACCGGGTTAGCCTTACCTTGCGTACGCTTCATGATGGGTCCCTTCAGGGCATTAATCGCTTTCTCGTTACCCGCGCGGTATTCGGCGATAGATTTAGCCACGGCGGGGTCAGCGATGACTTCTTGCACGATTTTCTCTAACTCACCCGTATCGCTATTCTGGCGAAGCCCTTTCGCATCCACGATGGCGAGCGCTTCTTGGCCCGTCTTAAACATTTCGGCGAAAACCTCTTTAGCTTGTTGCTTAGAAATGACGCCGTCGTCCGTGAGTTTCACCAGACCCGCCAACTGAACCGGCTTGATCGGACAGGAGGCCAGCGAAACCGCGGGGAGCACCTCGTCGGTAAGCGGGGCGCCAGCTCCGCCTGAGGCCGCAAGGTCGCGCAGTAGGTCATTCGTCACCCAGTTGGCGATGCCCTGGGGATTAGTGGGGTGAGCGGCGGCAGCCGCCTCAAACCATTCGGCAAGTTCGCGATTAACCACCAGCACGGAGGCCGCTGTAAAAGGCAGACCAAACTTTTCGACATAGCGCCTCTGACGGTCGTAAAGATTTTCCGGAACAAGCTTTTGTAACCGGGCGACCGTTTCGCGCGAAATGCGTAACGTGGGAAGATCCGGATCAGGGAAATAACGGTAGTCGTGGGCATCTTCCTTATCCCGCAGGACATAACCGCGACTCAGCTCCGCATTCCAACCTCGGGTCTCCTGCGTGATGGAGCGACCGGCCTCTAACTCGCGAATCTGACGGGCAGTCTCGTAGATGACCGTATCGCGGACGCTGGAAATGGAATTCAAATTCTTGGTCTCGGTCCGGGTGCCGAGCTTCTCCGCACCACGGCGGCGAATAGACACGTTACAATCGCAACGGAGTTGACCTTTCTCCATATCACAATCCGCCACGCCCGCTTGGGTCAAAAGTGCGACCAACGAACGCAGGAAAGCTTCGGCCTCGGCGGCAGAACGAAGATCGGGCTCGGTGACGATTTCCAATAAAGGCACGCCGGCCCGATTATAATCGACGAGTGAGCCGCTGCCCGCGTGGCTGAGCTTACCCACATCTTCTTCAAGGTGCGCATGATGGATACGGATGAACTTGTGCTCGCCCATCACATTACGCGAAGCACCTGGCAGTTCGATTTCCACCTGTCCACCGACGACAACCGGAAAATCTTTCTGGGTAAGTTGATAGTTCTTCGGATTATCCGGGTAGAAATAATTTTTCCGATCCCAAGCGCATTGTTCAGGTACCGATGAGCCAACGACCAGGCCGAACAGGATGGATTTCTCGACCGCTTCGCGATTCACGACCGGCAAAGTACCCGGAAGCCCTAACACGACCGGGTCAACTTGCTCGTTGGGCTCCTTGCCGAAACCCCACGGAGACGAGGCGAAAGCTTTCGCGCGGGTGTGGAGCTGCACGTGGACTTCGAGGCCGATGACGACTTCCCAATCTGAAGGCGAAGAACTCATAGGGCGGCTTGCTGGTGGGCGAACCCGTGGGCGGCCTCAAAGAGACGGCCAGCAGCCAGAAGTTTGGCTTCGGAAAGCGGTGCTCCGACGAGATGGAAGCCGACGGGCAGATGTCCCGATTTGCCGCAAGGCAGAGAAATCGCCGGCAGCCCGGCGAGATTAGCGGGAATCGTGAAAATATCCTCGAGATAGAGTTGCAGAGGATCGGCGGCCTTTTCGCCGACCTTAAAGGCGGGCGTCGGCACCGTCGGCGTCAGCAACACATCGACCGTAGCCAAAGCCGCGAGGTATTCGGCCCGGATCTTCGAGCGAGCCCGGAGGGCTCGCATATAATAAGCGTCCGCGTAGCCCGCACTCAGCACGAAAGTCCCCAGCAAGATGCGGCGCTTCACTTCAGCACCAAAACCTTCGGAACGGCTAGTCGTCATCATTTCAACCGGCGTGCCAGCCGTGGCCGAACGGTGACCGTAACGAACGCCGTCGTAGCGACCGAGATTCGAGGAGGCTTCGGCCGTCGCCACGACATAATAAGTCGGCACGGCAAGATCTGCAGAAGGTAGTTCGACTTCGGAAATGGCGCATCCCTGCGAGCGATAGAATTCGATGGCGGCGGTGACGGCGGCGGCGACCTCGACTCCCACCCCCTTACCTAAAAAACCTTTGGGAATACCGATGCGAAGCTTCTTGGCATCGCCGGCCGGCGTCAGCGCACGATCGGCGGCGGCGAAACAGGTCATGTCGCGCGCGTCGGCGGAAGCCAACGCACAGAGGAGAAGCTCGCAGTCTTCGACGCTACGAGCCATCGGACCGATCTGGTCGAGCGACGAGGCGAAGGCCACGAGGCCGAAGCGAGAAATCAGTCCGTAGGTGGGCTTTAAGCCGACGACTCCGCAATGCGAGGCTGGCTGACGAATCGAGCCACCGGTATCGGAGCCCAAGGCTAGCGGGACGAGACCAGCGGCCAAGGCCGCGGCGCTGCCTCCCGAAGAACCGCCTGGAATACAGGCGAGGTCCCATGGGTTAAAAGTTTTTTGGATGGCAGAATTTTCCGTGGATGAGCCCATCGCAAATTCATCCATGTTGAGACGCCCGTAAAGAATCGCACCAGCCGCGCGCAGTCGATCGCTCACATGCGCATCGTAAGGCGAAACCAGCGAGGCGAGCATCTGGCTCGAACACGTCAACGGTTGGCCCTTGACCGCAATATTATCTTTGATGGCGACCGGAACACCTTCGAGCGGACCACGCCCCTGCCCTGCCTTGCGACGGACATCTGAGGCATCGGCCTGCGCGAGCACGTCTCCTTCATCAAGGTGCGTGAAGGCGCCGACTTTTTTATTCACCGCATGATAGCGTACGATGAGCGCCTCGCAGAGGGCCCGAGACGTCAGCGGGCCGGCGGCAAGACGACGACCGAGCTCGGCGGCGGAAAGCGTATGAAGCGGTTCGTCCATGGTTAGGCTTCGTCGTCCACGACGCGCGGGACGGAGATTTGCCCATCGCGTGAGGCGGGGGCGAGGCGGGTGACGGTTTCGGCGCCGAGGACTGGACCTGGCTCGTCGGAGCGCAGAGCTGATTCGGAAACTACCCGAGCCAGATCGATCGTCGCGGGCAGGTCAGCTTTAGCCAAGGCCTGAAAATGGCCCAGGATCTGATTAAGCTGCGACGAATAAAGTACCTTCTCCTCAGCCGTCAGATTCAGACGGGCGAGTTTTGCGAGATGATCGATGTCGAAACCTTCGGCCATGGCGATCAGCGACGAACGGTCCAACCGGCGCCCTTTTCAAGCGAAGCGATGACGACGCCCAGAGCTTGATTAGTCTCTTCGTCGGTGAGGGTGCGCGCGGCATGGCGCCAACGAATTTCAAAGGCCAGACTGCGGCATCCTTCCGGCAGCCCGACACCATTAAAGACGTCGAAACAGTTGACCGACTCGAGGGCGAACTCTTTGCCGGCGGCTTTACTGGCGCCTTGGCGGACCCGGCTCTCGACTTCGGCGGCCGCGATACCCACGGGGACGATCACGGCTACATCCTTGGTCACCGGCGGGAAAGAAGAGAAAGCCTCGTAGCGCGGGATCTTCCGGATTTCGGCGAATGCCGAACGCGGGAAGATGATTTCTCCGGCCACGACCGAACCCTTGATTCCGATCAGACGCGTCCAGCGTAGGTCAAGGATGCCACAGGCGCCTTCGGCGATCCGCCCGCGGTCCGCGAGGGCCGCGGCATGGTTGGTCTGCCAAAGACCACTCGATGCGGGACCGAAAGAAAGGCGGACGGCAGAGACGCCCGCAAGGGCGGCCACATCTTGGAGCAAGCGTTTGGCACGCAAGCCGTCAAAGGCTTCGCGCGATTTCCAAGAACGCACGACGGGTTCAGCGAGAGCGGCAAAAGCCACGGAGATGAACTCGCGGACCGTGCCATCCGCCTGCGGACGAAAAACCGTCCCGACCTCGAAGAGGCCCTGCGGGTCGGCATGGACGGATAGATTGAGAGCGAGCGCACCAGCCAGCCCAGGTAATAGCGAAGCCCGCAGGTGCGTCTGATCCGCGGTCAGAGGATTATCCAAGGCAAGGGCTGCGGCCTTATCGGCGCCGAGCGTGCGTTCCAATTCAGCGGCATCACGCAAAGAGTAATGGCAACATTCGGTGAAACCAGCTCCCGCCAGACGCGTCGAAACTTCGCGGGTAAAGACCGAAGACAAAGCATCCTCTTCGCCGGGCAACGGCGCGACCGGACGGCCGACGGGCACCTTATCGGTTCCGTAGATTCGGATAAATTCCTCCACCAGATCGATGGGCCGCGTGACGTCGGAACGGAATGATGGGACAACGACCGAAAGACCGTGAGCACTCGGCTTGACCGTGAACCCTAAGCGGGTGAAAGCTGCGATAATATCGGACTCAGCGATGGCGGTGCCTAGTTTGGCGGCGACGTACCCGGCAGGAAGTTCGATGGTGACATCAGCGCGAGGTGCCTGCCCGACCGCGACGGCGGGCCCGACAACTTGAGCACCCGCGTACTCGATAAGCAAGTCGGTGGCGAGACGCGAAGCCAGCTCGACGCCCGCAGGATCCACATCACGGGCAAAACGGTGAGAAGAATCCGTGGACACACCTAAGCGCCGGGCGACGCGGCGGATTTCACCAGGACGGAACCAAGCGGACTCCAAAAGAATATCCGTCGTCGTTGATGTCACGCCGGACTCGGCGCCACCCATTACGCCGGCGACAACCAACGGGCGTTCCGCATCGGCGATGACGCAGATGCCAGTCTCGAGCTTCACCTTCTTGCCGTCGAGCAGGACGATTTCTTCACCTTCGCGAGCGGGACGGGCTTCGATCCCTTCGCGCACCTGTTTAGCGTCGAAAGCATGCAAGGGCTGACCAACTTCGAGCAGCACCCAATTGGTGATATCGACGACATTATTAATCGGGCGGAGACCAGCGGCCTCGAGGTCGCGACGCATCCATTCCGGACTCGGGCCGACTTTGACATTCCGCAAAGTGCGCAGAGTATAATAAGGACAGAATTCGGAAGACGAACGGACGAATTTAAATCCCTCCTGGGCAGAAGGCGCGGAGGCCAGTCCGGCGGCCGTCTTGATCGATAGTGGCTTAAGCTGCAGACCCAACGCGGCCGCGATATCACGGGCCAGGCCACGCAGGCCGAGACAATCTCCACGGTTTGGCGTTACGGAAATATCTAAGACCGTATCCGGCGCACCATAGAGTTGATTGAGCGGTGTACCGAGGGCTGGCTTGCGCGGGGGCAGGATCAGCAGACCGTCCTCGCCCTTACCTAAGCCCAGTTCTTCTGCCGAGCACATCATCCCCATCGAATCGACATCGCGAAGCTTGGAAACCTTGATCTCAAAACCGCCAGGCATCAGCGTGCCGGGCAAAGCCACGGGCACTCGGTCACCGGCCTTGAAATTCTTGGCGCCGCAGACGATCTGGCGCGGAGCGCCCTCACCGACGTCGACCAGACAGACACTGAGCCGATCGGCCTTCGGGTGTTTTTCGAAAGAAAGAATTTCGCCTACCACCACGAGAGGCAATGGCGAGAGACCAAAAGACTGGATTGATTCGACCTCAAGACCGAGCATCGGGAGGATATCCGCGAGACGTTCGGGCGTGACGCCGGCGAGTTCGACGTGACGAGCAAGAGCTTGGAGCGAAACTTTCATGGCTTAGGCGAACTGGCGCAGGAAGCGCGTATCGTTATTATAAAAAAGGCGGATATCATCGATGCCGTGGACCAGCATCGCGATGCGTTCCAGACCAAGACCGAAAGCGAGACCCGACCATTCGTTTGGATCCAAGCCACAGAGCTCGAGCACCTTCGGGTCGACGAGACCGCAGCCCATGATTTCGAGCCAGCGATTGGAAAGACGACCGAGATTAGGTGAGCGCAGATCCATCTCGAAACTCGGCTCCGTAAAGGGGAAGAAAGAAGGACGGAGACGAATCTCTGCCTCGGGGCCGAAAGTTTCCTTCACGAAGAAATCGAGGACGCCGCGGAGATCGGCCAGCGTCACGTTGCGATCAATCCAAAGACCTTCGACCTGATGGAAATTGGCCGAGTGGGTGGCGTCGACCGCATCGCGGCGGAAACAACGCCCGGGGGCGACGATCCGGAAAGGAGGTTTACGTGAAAGCATCGTGCGCACCTGGACGCTGGAGGTATGCGTACGAAGGAGGATCGCTTCCTCGCCTTTGCGCGGCGCATCGGCGGAGCGAAAAGATTTGGGGAGATAGAGCGTATCCTGCATATCCCGGGCTGGGTGATCGGCCGGCGTATTGAGGGCGTCGAAGCAATGCCACTCCGTTTCGACCTCGGGACCTTCGGCGACCGTGAAACCTAATTTGCGCAAGGTGCTGAGAATCTTTTCGCGGGTGCGGCTCAGCGGGTGCAGGGAGCCGGCGGGGGCGTCCGGACTGGGCAACGTCGAATCGAGGGGCGCACCCAAGGCGCCGGCGATTTCGGACTCTTCGATTTTAACCTGCAGGGTCGCGAGCAATTCTTCGACGGCTTTCTTGGCTTCGTTGATGAGCTTACCGACCACGGGCCGATCTTCTTTCGAAAGCGTCGCCAGGCCTTTCATCACCTGAGTCAAGGAACCGTTCGGACCGACGACCCGGGCCTTGAACGCTTCCATCTCCGCGCGGGTCGAAACGCCGGAAGCCTCTTGGGTCGCGGCGGCGACGAGTTGGACGAGCTGCTGCTGCATGGATAGATTTGTGTGTTGGCGGGGAAAGTCGGCAAGCGAAAGCACCCAGAAACAAAGAAGCCCCGGAGGGCCGGGGCTTCGAAAGCGGGACGGATTAACCGTTAACTCAGACGAGGGCGGCTTTGGCCTTGGTCACGATGGCCTCGAAGGCCGGCATGTCGTGAATCGCCAGCTCGCTCAGATTCTTACGGTCCATGGTGATGTTAGCCTTTTTGAGGCCAGCAATCAGACGGCTGTAAGAGATACCGAGGGGACGGCAGGAAGCGTTCAGACGAACGATCCACAATTGGCGGAAGGTCGACTTATTCTTCCGCCGGTCGCGGTAAGCGAACTTCTGGGCGCGCTGGACGGCCTCGAGGGCGTAGACGTACAGGCGTGATTTATTTCCGAAATAGCCCTTAGCCGCTTTAATCATACGACGCTTGCGCGCCTTAGTGGCTGGACCGTTGGTTGCTCTAGGCATGTTGGTATGTTGTGTTTATTGGGTTTAGATGGCCTGGGGGTCGCCTTAATGAACACCCGGTCGGCCAAAAATAGTAGCCGCCGCTTTATGCGAAAGGCATCGAAGCCAGCATGTTCTTCTCGAAGCCGGAGTCGACGCGCTTGGACTTATTGGCACGGCGACGTTGCTTGCGAGACTTGGAGCTCAGCAAGTGGCGTCCGTTAGGGGAGCGGCGCATCACTTTGCCGGTTCCGGTTACCTTGAAGCGCTTGGAGATGGACTTGCGGGTCTTTTGCATGGCGGGAAAGGGTCGGAACAAAGGGACTCTGGGGTGACTTGTAAAGGGGAAAGGGCTGGCACAAGGCGTTGTTCGTACGATTCCTTTAATTCATGGCCCGGCTGAGTCGCTCAGCCGTTTGACAAATGAGCAGATCCGCCTCCCCCTTAATCTCACCTTAAAACCTTTAAAAACATGATTTCATTAGGAAAAAAGCCGAATCTGAAGTTCAAAGTTCAAGCCCATCGAACCGGGAAAACAGAGGAAGTGCCCTTTGGCGAGCTAATCGAGGGGCCCACCCTTGTTTCGGTCTATATGCGCAACAATACCTCCTCCTGTGACCTCCAGAACGCTGAGCTGGGTAAAAATATGCAAGCCATTGCCAAACAAGGATTTAAAATTATATCCGTCTCTCGAGACACTTGCACCTCTCATACAAAGTACGCCGCCAAGCACGGCTACAAGTTCGACCTGGTATCGGACCCCGAGGACCAGTTTGCCAAGGCCGTTGATGGCATTGTGGAGAAGTCGATGTACGGTAAAAAGTATCTGGGCCCAGCGCGGGCCGCCTACCTCTTTGACGGCAAGGGCAAGCTGATTGCGATCGTCCCCAAAGTCGAAGCCGCGACCCATGGGCGACAGTTGCTTGAGGCGATGGCGGGCCTGAAATAAAATCCGGCACGAGCCTAAGGAAAAGCACTCGTGATAATCGGTGCTTGAACCAAGGCCGTGAAACAAAGAGTTTTATAGGCGAGACACATCTGAAGTTAACTAATGCCTACGCCCTACCGCCCTAACAGTCCCCGGCCCAAACCTAATAAGTCGGCCCCACCCCGCGGGAACTTCCGCAAAGAAGACAAAGGCCCTAAGCGCAACGATCGCATCCGTGCGACCGAAGTCCGTGTGATTTCACCGAAGGGTGACATGCTGGGCGTCATGCAGACGGCACGCGCCATCGAGCTCGCCCGCGAGCTCGGCGTCGACCTTATCGAAATCGCGGCCACCGCGGTGCCGCCGGTCTGCAAATTGATGGAGTACGGCAAGTACCTTTACGAAGAGGCCAAGAAACATAAGCACCAGAAGGCCACGACGAAGGTGAAGGAAGTAAAACTCCGTCCACGTATCGACGTCCATGACCTGATGATCAAGGTGCGCCGGGCCGAAAACTTCCTCTACCACGGCCATAAAGTTAAACTTCTTTTGCAGTATCGCTATCGCGAGCTTGAGCATCCGGAAATCGGCGTCGACACGATCACCCGGGCCATCAACGAACTGTCGCACATCTGCACCCGGGACAACGAGCCCAAGCGCAGCGGCCGAGCAATCGTCGTCGGCCTCACCCCCGTCCAGCAGAATAAACGTAAACTCGTGCACAATGAAATGCCCGGAGATGAAGACGGCGAAGATGATTCTTCGGTGGATAACGGCGAGAACGACGCGGAATAATTTTGTGCGACACCTGGTCGCCAAACTATTGAGCAGCGCTACCCTCTTATGCTTTTGCGCCGGGGCGGCCCGGGCGGCGAGCGGTGACATTTATCTCGGCGATTCCTTGCGCCAACTTGGCCTTCACGAATTAGAGCAAAAGAAAGGCGACCCCGCCGAAGCCGAGCGCCATGGGGCCAAAGGCGGCATCGGGCTCTACGCCGAGAGGAACCGCGACTACCTTTGGGTCGATGGCATCAAGTTATACCTGAACGAAACCGTCGGCCTGGCGCACGGCAAACTCACCGTCTCGCGATTGGATTATGAAAAGATCTTGGTCCCGCTCTATTGGAAACTACCCACCCCGATGCCCGGCGCGAAGCGGATCATCATCGACCCAGGACACGGAGGCAAAGACCCTGGCAAACAGAACGCTGCGCTCAACTACAACGAAAAAGCTGCGACGCTCGATACCGCCATCCGCCTAAAACTCATTCTCGATAAGCTCGGCTTCGAAGTCATCTTAACCCGCGAAAAAGATGTCGCAATCGAACTCGATCAGCGCGCGCCCATCGCTATCAAAAATAAAGCCGACCTTTTCGTGAGTCTTCATTACAACGGCGGAGCCAAAGGAGATACGAACAGTTCCGGGATCGAGACCTATTGCCTCAGCCCGGCCGGCCAACATTCGACCAACGCCGCCCGAGGCAAAGCAGATACTTCCACGGAGGCCGGCAATCGCTTCGACGCCTGTAACCTGCAACTGGCCTGGAGCATCCAGCGCAGAATCATCGCCGGTACTGGCGCCGAAGACCGGGGAGTTCGGCGGGCTCGTTTCGCCGTCCTCCGGACGCTCAATTGCCCTGGCGTGCTGGTCGAGGGCGGGTTCATTTCGAGCAAAAGCGAAGGGGCGCAGATCGCCAATCCGGCCTATCGTCAAAAAATCGCTGAAGCGGTGGCGGCAGGAATCAGCGACTACGCGCAACGGCTTCAGAGCAAACAGTAGTCTTTTAGGCCTAAAATAGCCAAAATAAGTAAAGCGGCCGAAGCCGAAAGTCCTTCCGGTCTAATTTCTGCCTATAATCGGCTTGCCAGCCCCCCTGTCGAACGGTTCGTTCAATCTTCCTTTCGGCCCTCTGGCACCTGTCAGCGGACTCTCCTTAGGGAAAACAACAACCACAACCAAACCCTGGAACCGTCGCTCGCGACGACCAGGAGAAACAGTCAAAACACAATGAGCATCATGGAAAAACTGCTCGCCGATTCTAATTTCGGCGCGCTCAAAGCACACTCGGTCATTCACGCTACCGTGACCGAAATCCGCGAAGACAAATTCGTCGTCGTCGATATCAATGGTAAGTCCGAAGGTTTCATCCCCCAGGGCGAATTCCCTGATATGGCCGAAGTCCAAGTCGGCATGCAGATCGAGGTCTACCTCGAAAAGCTTGAAAACAAGGATGGCACCCCTTCCGTCTCTTACGATCGCGCCCAACAAATTCGTAAGTGGGAAAGCATCGAGGCTAATTGCCAAGAAGGCTCCATCGTCCAAGGCCGCGTCAAGTCCATCGTCAAAGGCGGACTCATCGTCTCCGTGGGTGTCGACGCCTTCATGCCATCGTCCCAGATCGACGTTAATCCTCCGAAGAATCTCGAACAGTTCGTGGGCCAGACCTTCGACTTCAAGATCATCAAAATTAATAAAGATAAGAAGAACCTCGTCGTCTCTCGTCGCGAACTCATCGAAGAACAACGCGGCGAAAGCCGTCGCAAGCTTCTCGAAGAAGTCAAACCCGGCACGATTCGTCGTGGCGTGGTCAAGAACATCACCGATTACGGCGCCTTCGTGGACCTCGATGGTCTCGACGGCTTGCTGCACGTGACCGACATGAGCTGGGGCCGCATCGGCCACCCGAGCGAAGTCGTCAAGGTGGGCGAAGAAATCACCGTCATGGTTGTCGAAGTCGACCGCGAACGCGAACGCGTCTCCCTCGGTCTCAAGCAAACCCAAGCCAATCCTTGGGAAGGCATCGAGAAGCGTTACCCCGTGGGCCAGAAGGTCCACGGCAAGGTCGTCAATCTCGTCGCTTATGGTGCCTTCGTCGAAATCGAAGGCGGCGTCGAAGGTCTCGTCCACGTTTCGGAACTCTCTTGGACCAAGCGCGTGCAGAAGCCTTCTGACATCCTCAAGGTCGGACAGGAAGTGGATGCCGTCATCCTTAACGTTAACAAGGAAGAGCAGAAGATCTCGCTCGGCATCCGCCAACTCGAAACCAATCCTTGGGAAAAGGTTCGTCACAACTACCCTGTGGGTGCTCGCGTCCGCGGCAAGGTGCGCAACCTCACCAACTACGGCGCCTTCGTCGAACTCGAAGATGGCATCGATGGCATGGTGCACGTTTCCGACATGAGCTGGACTCGCCGCATCAACAACCCGGCGGAAGTCATGAAGAAGGGCGACGACGTCGAAGCAATTGTGCTCGATGTCGATGTCGATCAACAGCGCATCTCCCTGGGCGTCAAACAGACCCAGACCGATCCATGGAGCGAAATCGACCGCAAGTTCCGCATCGGCGACCTCGTCACCGGCAAGGTCTCCAAGGTGGCGAACTTCGGCGCCTTCATCGAACTCTCCGACGAAATCGACGGCCTTGTCCACGTCTCCCAGCTCGCCGAACAGCGCGTTGAGAACGTCAAGGATATCGTCAAGGTCGGGCAGGAAGTCACGGCCCGCGTCATCAAGATCGACAAAGAAGACCGTCGCATCGGTCTTTCGATCAAGGCCGCCAGCTACGACGCTGAACGTCTCCAGGCCGAAATCTCCAGCTACGAACGCATCAAGGGTCCATCAACGGGTGGCGCCCCGGCGCCTTCGGCGGGTGGCTCGGTGGGTGGCGGCTCGAGCAGCGGAGACTTCAACAGTCTCGGCGACCTTCTCGACAAGGCTGGCAACTAAGATCCTTCTTAGTCCAACGAATCAGACCCCGGGTAACCGGGGTCTTTTTTTGTACCCATAGGCCTCGTACCGCCTATCGTGCAGGCATGGTTCCTTTCCAGGGATACGGTCGTCTGACTCGCAGCTCGACGCTGGCGCTACTAACGACCGTGGTCGTACTGATCGCGGAATGGACCCAGCTCATTTCCGCCGGGGCGATGACAGCGCTGCGCACCGGCTGCCAAGTCTACGTGCTGCTGCGCATTATGCGGGCCCGCGTCTCCCCAGCCTATCTGCTGCTTTGGGGGCCGCTGGCATACTTCTGCCCAGTGCTCACCGCATTGATCATCTACCTCTTTGGCGGCAGGAAACATTCGTCGCTGGCGGATGCAAAAAAAGAAGTGAACCGGGTGGCATGGCGGCTGAGCGAAGAGCCAGATTTCGGGGGCAATAACTTCCGCCTCCTCGGCGATCGTCATGGGCGCGACACCCTTGAAGCCTTACGGACTCAGATTCGCGGCGCTCAAAAGCGAATTTATATTTCGACTTATATCCTGAGCAACGACGCCGTCGGGCGCGAAATCGTGAGTCTCCTCACCGCCCGCGCCAAGGCTGGCGTCGAAGTGCGCCTCTTGGTCGACGCCATCGGAAGTTGGGGCATACCGCTGACACTCTGTCGGCCACTCCATCGCGCCGGCGGACAAATCGCCCGCTTTAACCCCGCGCTACCCATGCGCGGCAAAGGATCGGCGAATTGGCGTAACCATCGCAAGATCGCGGTGTTTGACGGCACGACCGCTATCATCGGCGGACAGAACCTCGGCCTGAAGTACATGGGGGAATCCCCTTCGAATCGACGCTTCCGCGATTGCTCATTCAGCATCGAAGGCCCGACGGCCGCTTCGATCGAACGCATCTTTATCGCTGATTGGTGCCAAGCGTCGGACGAACCTCCGATGAATTTTGCGACCCAGCTGCGCGAACGACCACGCCCCGTCGGCCAAGCCCGGGTCGCCATCATCGCCTCGGGACCTGATTGCGAACAGGATCCGCTTTGGGATGCCTACGTCCAGTTATTTTCGAACTGTAAGCGTTCGATCACTATCGTCACGCCTTACTTCGTGCCGGACCGCGTGCTCTTCTCCCTGCTCGTCACCGCCGCCCAAGCCGGCCGCCACGTGCGGATCATGGTGCCTCGCCGATCAGACCATCGGCTGCTCGATCTCGCCCGACGTTGGTACCTGCGGACGTTACGCGACGCGGGGGCTGATATTTTATTTTTTAAGCCGGATGTCTTACACGCGAAACTTGTCATCGTCGATGACGCACACCTGGTCGTCGGTTCAGCCAACCTCGACATGCGCTCGCTATTCTTGAATTATGAAATCGGCGCCGTGGTCCGTGACCCAGCGGCGATCGAGACCGTCAATGCCCTCATTAATTCATGGGAGGTCGAATCGTCCCATTACTCGGAAGACCTTTATCGCCAAAGCCGGACGTGGCTGGGGCGCACGGTGGAAAATATCTCCAAGGTCCTGGCCCCTTGGCTTTGATTAACCCAGGAAGGCGTGGAGACGAACGGTCAACCCGGTATCGGGAAGCAAGAAGCCATCGTGGCCGGCATCCGTGATCACCTCATGATAAGCCGCGTTGACGCCGACGGCGGTCGCGGCGGCGAGAAGCATCCGCAGTTCGCTGGTGGGATAGAGCCAATCGCTCGAGAAACCGATAGCGAGCACGTCCGGACCGTGGGCGCAGAACAGCGCGCCCGCAGCGGCCCGGGCCGTCATATCAAAGCGATCGACCGCCCGGGTAATCCGTAGCCAACTATTGGCATCAAAGCGCTTCACGAAAGACTGCCCTTGATGTTCGAGGTAGCTTTCGACCTGCCAGAAGACGGGATTATTGGGCTGGGCGCCGAGCACACGGGCCCGGCCGAATTTCTGCTCAAAAGAAGCGGAAGAAAGGTAACTGATATGAGCGAGCCTCCGGCCCACCGCCAGACCTGAGACGGGCCCTTCCCCGGGGGCGTAATGGCCGCCGCGATAATTCGGATCCGTCTCCACGCAGGCACGCGAAACCGCGTTCAAGGCTATCGCCATCGGCGATTGACTTAAGCCTGCCGCCAACACGGCGATGCGACCCACCTCGGCGGAATAGTCTGCACACCAGATTAATGCCTGCATGCCGCCCATTGAACCGCCGACCACTGCATGCAGTTTCTTGATGCCAAGTTGCTGGATGACCAAGCGTTGGGCTCGGACGATATCGCCCAAGGTGATTTCCGGGAAAAAACCGCCGTAGGCCTTACCCGTGCGCGGATCGATGGAAATCGGCCCAGTCGAACCCTGACAACCACCGATGCAATTAATGCCGATGACGAAAAAACGGTCGGTATCGATGGCTTTGCCTGGGCCGACAAAACAATCCCACCATCCGGGCTTCGTATCATCTGGAAGATAACGGCCCGCCACGTGGTGATCCCCGCTCAGGGCATGAGGTACTAAGATCGCATTGGATTTATCGGGCAGCAAAGTCCCGTAGGTTTCGTAACGAAGGTTGAGGGAGGGCAATTCACCACCCAACTCCAATGGAAAGGTATCGGCCGACTTAAAATCGGCGTAGGCCACCGGGCAGAGTTCACGGCGTGGGGCCGAAGGCTTGGCAGAACAGTCGGACATGGACGTAAGACAGCCAAACCAGACCCGGACGGGAGGCAAGTGGCCATTCGGTGTTGCCACGTCATAAACGCCCCCAAGCCTGTAGCCCATGACCCAAGGTCACCGCCACGAAGATGGCTGCTGCGGAGAAGGCCCCCATACCCGCATCGAAGCAGCTGTCGGCCGCATGAAGGAGAAATCCCTTCGTGTGACGACCCCTCGTCTAGCCATGCTCAAGGTCCTCGCGGAAGCCAAGGGCCCTCTTAGCGCCGAAGAAATCCACTCTTCGGCAGGCGATGGCGCCCTCGACCTTGTCACGGTCTATCGTGGCCTCGAAGCCCTCGATGAGGCGGGCATCGTCCAACGGCATCCCCTGGAAAGGGGTCGTAGCCTTTATGCCCTCATCGCGGCCGGTCACCACCATCACCATATCATCTGCCGACGTTGTGGCCGCATCGATCGACTTCCGGGCTGTGACACCTCGCGTCTCGAAAGCGCGGCTCGCAGCAGCGGCTTCTCCGACCTTACTCACATCATGGAAATCTACGGCATCTGCCCCACCTGCAACCTAACCGCTCATGCCTAACTTTCCCCGGACGGCTTTCATCCTCGGTGCCGGACTCGGCACCCGCCTTCGGCCACTCACCGAAAATTGCCCCAAACCTTTACTCCCCCTCGCTGGCAAGCCCATGGTAATGCAAGCGATGGATCGCCTCATCGCGGCGGGCACGCGGAGGTTCATCATCAACACCCACCATTGCCCAGCGGCCTGGAAATCCGCTTTTCCTACCAACACCTATGCCGGTGCCGAAGTGAAATTCGTCTTTGAACCGACGCTACTCGAGACAGGCGGAGGCTTGGCCAACATCGCGTCGCTCTTGGCCGAGGATGAGAGCGATTTGGTCATCTGGAATGGAGATATCTTATCGAGCTGTAATGTCAGCGAAGCCTACGCCCACCACCAAGGAGATGGGGCTGAAGCCACCTTGGTCGTGCGGGCGCAAGGGCCTAACTGTAACGTCCGCGTGACCGACGAAGGCAGGGTCACCGACTTACGCGATCGGCTTGGGAAAACCGACCGCGCCTATCAGTACACCGGCATCTGCATCGTGACCCGAGCTTTTGCTCAAGGTATTCCGGCTACCATCGAATCCATCGTCGAACACTTTTTACGCAAGATTCCCGGCCAGCCTGATAGCATCCAAGCTTATTTGGATTCATCGCCTCAATGGCACGATCTCGGGACCATCGAAGAATACAACACCATCAAGGCCCAACTTGAAAAACCGGTACGGGGCGCGTTAACACCGGCCGAAGCCGCCGCCCATCTCGGTTACAGTTTGGTTGACGGAGGCAAAATGCTCAAGGGCGGTTCGGGACGTAAATTTCATCGCATCGCGAATGCGGCCGGCAAAGAAGCTATTCTTTGCGTGTACGATGACAGCCGCCCGGAAAATCTGATCTACGGCAGCATCGCGCACGCCTTGCTCGGCCAAGCCGCCGTCAACGTCCCAACCGTCATCGCCGAAGACCATGATCGCGGAATCCTTCTCCTTGAAGACCTTGGCTCGGATGACCTTTGGTCGCTGACCCAAGGGCCAGGCTTCCCGTGGTCCGCCTTTGGCTCTGCCATCGAACAAGTCGTCAAAATCCACCAGCTCGGGCTCGAAGCCGCCACCAACGCGGGCATCACGCTCATGGAGCCCTTCTCCCCGTCCCTTTATCAATGGGAGCGGCAATACTTTCAAGATAACGTCTTGGCTGGAAAGAAATTCGACCGGAGCGTCCTCCCGGAAATGGAATCGCTGGCCCGGGAACTCCTCGGCCAGCCGGCGGTCGCCGTCCACCGTGACTTCCAATCGCAGAACATCCTGGTCCGCGCTGACGCGGCTTGGCTTATCGATTTCCAAGGTATGCGCAAAGGTTGCGCCTTCTATGACTTCGCCTCGCTCGCCTATGACCCTTATCTTACCCGCAAAGACATGGATCTCTGGCGGGTCGAAATCGAGGACCATGCGCGCGAAGCTTCGGACTGGAAAGGTTCGCGAGATGAATTCACGCACCTCCTGCACGTAGCGGCGACACAACGCCTGCTGCAGGCCTGAGGCGCCTACGGATTCCTCGGGAATAAGAAGGGCAGCCCGGAATACTTGGCGCACATGCCACAGGGCTTACATAACCTTGCCATCGCCGCCAGCCTGTGTGGCCGCCGGAGATTGGCAGGATTGGCGTGCGACCTGGAATATAGCTTAACGGTTACCCGTTAACCTTCTCATCCAAGAAACGTACCAATTCGTCTTCGGTCATCCGCACCTGAGCCAGCGTATCGCGGTCGCGGACCGTCACACCGGCGTCTTTCTCGATGGTCTCAAAATCGATGGTGATGCCATAAGGCGTGCCAATTTCGTCTTGGCGACGGTAGCGACGGCCGATGGCACCGGCGGAATCGTAAAAGACATTAAACCGCTTCTTAAGCCGGCGATACAAGGCTTCGGCCCGCTCGACGAGCTCCGGCTTATTCTTAACGAGCGGGAAAATCGCGGCCTTAAAAGGCGCGACCCGCGGAGGCAGGCGCAAGACCACGCGCTTTTCACCTTCGATCTCATCTTCATGATAGGCGGTGGTGAGCAAAGCCAAGAAGACCCGGTCGACCCCGACCGACGGCTCGATCACATGGGGAATGAATCGGGACTTAGCCATTTCATCGAACCAATCAAGCTTCTGGCCTGAGACGGTGCTGTGCTGGGTTAAGTCGAAATCGCCGCGAGCCGCGACGCCTTGCAGCTCTTGGACGCCGAAAGGAAACTCGAACATGATATCAGTCGTCCCCTTCGAATAGTGGGCCAACTTTTCCTTAGGGTGCGGGTAAAGGGACAGCTTCGCCCGCGGAATGCCGATCGACTCGAACCATGCCAGACAGCCTTCGATCCAATCTTTGTGAGCGACTTCCCAGTCCGCCGATGGGGAGATGAAATATTCGATTTCCATCTGTTCGAACTCGCGTGAACGGAAGATGAAATTACGCGGGTTAATCTCATTGCGGAAAGCCTTCCCAATTTGGGCGATACCGAATGGTACCTTCACCCGGCCCGTATCGACAACATTCTTGAAATTGATAAAAATCCCTTGCGCGGTTTCGGGACGTAAGAAAGCGATGGCCGAAGCATCCTGCATCGCGCCCACATAGGTCTGGAACATCATGTTGAACGAGCGGGGAGGCGTGAGCGAGCCCGGCTTACCAGTCGCCGGCGAAGGCACGAGGGCGTGCTCTTCCGGCTTAGCCTCGGTATAATCTTTCAGCACCAGAGGCTCAAGCGCCCCTTGTTTGGCTAACTTACGTTTCATATCATGGGCCATCTCTTCGGCCTTGGCCTGCATACCGTCATCTTCGAGGACGGAAACGTAACCGATCGTCTCGCCGCCCACGCGCACGGGGGCGAAGAAAAGTTGGTCCGCCCGGTAACGCATCTTGGACTCCTTACAATCGACTAACGGGTCGGTGAAATTCTCGATATGGCCGGAGGCCTTCCAAGTCGTCGGGTGATGGATGATACTGGAATCTAAGCCTACGATATCATCGCGGCGATGGACGAAATCCTGCCACCAGGCCTGTTTGATATTATTCTTCAATTCGACGCCCAAGGGGCCGTAATCAAAAAAACCGTTAAACCCTCCGTAGATATCCGAGGAAGGAAAGACGAACCCGCGGCGCTTGCACAGGTTGATGATGGATTCCATCTTGTCGGTCGGGTCAGCCATAGGAGGGCTTCACCTATCCCCTTTCAGACGGTCCGCCGCAAGCCTGTTCCCTCAGCGAGGGAGCGGCTCCGTGGTCAAACGGCGAGCTTTCTTCGACCAAGCCTGAGCCAATTCTGAAATCGACTTAAAGACTCCCGTGACCTCGGCAGCAGATTCCGTCATCTTGGCCTTCGACCCCTCCAAGGAAGCCGAAAAGGAGGCCATCGCCGCCCCGGCATCGGCCAAACGGACCTGCAGGAGTGCAAGGGATTCCCCATCCATGGCGCGGTCAGCCGCTTCGACCGACTGACGTAAGCGGGCGCAAGCGATTTGCAGTTCGGCCGCCTTGGCCCCCAGCGTTTCGGGGGCGGTTGCTTCGGCGATGGCTAAAGTTTTTTTCACCAAGACCGCCGAAAACTGGGCCGCATGCTCGGGGTTTGATTTCGGGAAATAATTATCCAGCTCGCGTTCCATACCTTCGGCGATCTGCGCAAAGTCGCGGCGCGAAACCCAATCCAACTCTTTAACTATACGTTCCATCGCACCGTGCATCGTGCCACCCAGAGGGGCGATTTCATTGCGGTCCAGGAGTGCGGGCGGCGGCGCGGTCGCATCCCACACCAACTCGACTTGCAATAATCCAGAGGCCGGATTCACCGACACCAAGCGGACGCGCAAGCCCCGCTCGACCTCGGTATGCAATTGATCGCCCCGCAACCGATCGGCAAAGCCTCGGTCTTCGAGCGTGGCGGGATCGAGCGTGAGATTGACCTCGGGTAGCAACCTTCCCTCCGCATCCAAACGCAATCCTAACGAAACCACTTGGCCGACCACGACGCCCTTGACGCGGACGGGCGTGCCAGTGGAAATGCCTTCGACCGAAAAAGTTGGGCGAAAGACCACGCTGACCAAAGGGGCGGACCACGCGGACCACCAGGCCCAAATCGAAGCCCCCACGGTGACGGCGAGCACCGTGATGATGACGCCACCTAGGGCGCGGCGACTCATCCGGCTGATTGCGGGTAGCTGCCCAGCCACTTGACGACTTCGCAGCGGCCTTTCAATTCCGTGACGGCGGCTTGCACCGCCGGAGAGTCCCAATGCCCTGGGAAATCAATGAAGAATTGGTACTCCCAGGCCTGCCGACGACTTGGCCGAGATTCGATCCGGATCAGATTGATGCCGCGGTCTGAAAAAGCACTAAGCGCTCCCTGCAATGAGCCAGGCTCATGTTTCAAAGTCAGCACCACGCTTGTCACTTCCGGCGTCTCACCTGGCGGATTGGCACCTTGGCCGATGATGAAGAAGCGGGTCGCGTTATCGCGGCGATCTTGGATTCCACGAGCGAGGATAGGCACTCCGCGAGACTCCGCGGCGGAAGCAGAAGCCACGGCCGCCTGACCTTTGGGTTCGTGGGCGACTTTCTCTACCGCCGCCGCCGTGCTATCCGTCTCCACCAGGACCGCATTCGGCAGATGACGTGCGAGCCAGCCGCGGCATTGCGCCAAGGCGATATCCTTAGACAGGACGTGGGTGATATCGGCTAAGGTGCCATGACCGACCAGGCATTGCTCGACCGAAAGGGTCACCTGCGCGACCACCTTTAGTTCGGATTCAGCCAAAAGATCGAGTGAATGACTGACCACTCCCTCGGTAGAGTTCTCAACTGGAACGACGCCGTAAGTCGCCTCGCCGGATTCAACGGCGGCAAAAATATCCGCGATGGTACGCAAGGGCAGCGACGGAACGCTGGAGCCAAACGCCCTGACTTCGGCTTGTTGCGTGAAAGAGCCTTCGGGGCCGAGGTAGGCCACTGGCTTGGCCATCTGGGCCCCAATGGAGAGCGAGATGATTTCGCGGTAAATCGCCCGCAAACCTGAGGCCGGGATTCCCGGAGCGGCTTCGGTCAAAGAGCGGAGCAGCTGCTCTTCGCGTTGCGGAGAATAGACGGCCGCACCGGTTTTTTGCTTAGCTTCACCGATAGCCTTAGCGACATGCAACCGCTGCCCGATGAGCTGCAAAATCTCCCGGTCGATACGATCGACCTCCCGACGATGATTTTCCAAACTCATGCGACGGGGGGCGGAGGTTCTTCGGTGGCGACCGCCGCCGAGGATTGATCGTCCAAAGGCAAGCCCATCTCGGCATCGCCGACATTGACCGGCGTGGTGGCTCGCGTAATCCATTCCGAAATCTGGGCGGGAGACAGCACGTCCGACGCAGGCAATTCGCCTAAAGAACGCAAGCCGGTGAAATCAAGGAAATGATCGGTGGTGCCATATTGAATCGGACGTCCAGGAAGTTCGGCCCGGCCCGTCACGGCGACCAGCTCGAGTTCTAAAAGTCGCGTCAAAGCACTGTCGATCGAAACGCCGCGAATCGCCTCCATCTCGGAACGCGTCACCGGCTGGCGATAAGCCACGATGGAAAGCGTTTCGAGCGCCGCCGGACTTAGACGTTGCGGACGAGGTTCCCCACGAAGCAGACGCACCCAATCGGCGTAGGCGGGAGAGATCACCAAGCGAAAGCCTTCGGGACCCTGCAAGATGCGGCAGGAATCGTTAGCCTCGCGCATCTCGACCTCCAAAGCGTCGACAGCCTCGCGAATCTGAGTTGCCGTCAGCAAAGTAGGCACTTGGTCGATGATGTCCTGGATGATCTCCTGGACGGGAGCAACTGAGGCCGGTTCCGCCTGGCCCTCGGGACGCTCTTCGGGATTAATCGGGGCCGCTTGGGCGTGGTACCGGTGCACGACCTTCTGGATGTCCTTGATGGACACCGCCTCCGAGGTCGAGAACAGGAGCGCCTTGATAATTTTCTTAAGATTGAATTCCACGGGAAGGAGGTTTTTAAATCGGGTTGTCGGCAGGGTAAGTGCGGCTCAATGTCCGCTCCCTCCCCTTTTATTAGGGGGCAATAACCGACTGACAACCGCAGACTTTCCCACCCATGACCGACGCCCATTCCACCCGCCACCACTCAGCCATCGTTGTCGACGGCCCCGACCGCGCACCCAGCCGAGCGATGCTGCGGGCCGTAGGCTTCACCGATGCGGACTTTCATAAGCCCATCGTGGGGATTGCCTCGACGTGGTCGATGGTCACCCCGTGCAATATGCACATCGATCGCCTGGCCACCCAAGCGGCCAAGGGGGCCGACGAAGCGGGCGGCAAGGCCATCATCTTTTGCACCATCACGGTCTCGGACGGCATTTCCATGGGCACCCCGGGCATGCGTTATTCGCTCGTCTCCCGCGAGATCATCGCGGACTCCGTCGAAGCCGTGACCAGCGCCGAAGGCTTCGATGGGCTGGTCACCATCGGCGGCTGCGATAAAAATATGCCGGGCTGCGTCATGGCCATGGCTCGGCTTAATCGCCCCTCCGTCTTTGTGTACGGCGGAACCATCGTACCAGGACTGCATCGCGGACAATCCGCCGATATCGTTACCGTTTTCGAAGCCGTCGGAAAATATGCCGGCAAGCAAATCGGCGAGGCTGAGCTCAAGGAAATCGAAACCTGCTCCATCCCTGGAGAAGGTTCGTGCGGGGGGATGTATACCGCGAACACGATGGCCTCCGCGATCGAAGCCCTCGGCCTTAGCCTGCCGGACAGTTCCGCGCAGCTCGCTAACTCCAAAGATAAACTAGCCGATTGCGAACGCGCCGGCAAAGCCGTCTTGGAATTGCTCAAACGCAACATCCGCCCTTCCGACATCCTCTCCACGGCGGCGTTTGAAAATGCCATCACCGTCGTCATCGCCTTAGGCGGATCGACCAACGCCGTCTTGCATCTGATCGCGATGGCTCACTCGGCCGGCATCAAACTAACCCTTGAAGACTTTGAACGCGTTGGGCGCAAAGTACCGGTCTTGGCCGACCTCAAGCCCAGCGGCAAATATAACATGGCACACTTCGTGCGGATTGGCGGCCTGCAGCCCCTATTAAAAATGCTGCTCGATGCCGGACTGCTGCACGGACACTGCATGACTGTCACCGGTAAAACTGTCGCCGAAAATCTGGCGAACGTCGGGAGTTATGCGCCAGACCAAGACGTCGTCCGCCCCTTATCGAACCCGATTAAAGCCAACAGCCATCTCCGCATCTTGCGCGGTAACCTCGCGCCGGAAGGCTCGGTCGCCAAAATCTCCGGCAAAGAAGGAAATAATTTCGCCGGCAAGGCCATCGTCTACGAATCCGAAGAAGCTTCCTTGCGGGGTATTCTTGATGGAGAAGTTAAAGACGGCCACGTCATCGTCATCCGCAACGAAGGCCCTAAGGGCGGACCTGGCATGCGCGAGATGCTTGGACCCACTAGTGCCGTCATGGGCAAGGGACTGGGCAAAACGGTGGCGCTGATCACGGATGGACGATTCTCGGGCGGAAGCCATGGCTTCGTCGTCGGACACATCACACCGGAAGCGGCCGTCGGCGGCGTGCTCGCAATCGTCCAGAACGGCGATAGCATCGTCATCGACGCGGAGAAGAATGAGATCAACCTCATCGTACCGGCGGATGAAATCGCCCGACGCCTGCAGGCCTGGAAAGTATCCCCACCCAAAGAAACGCGGGGGGCTTTAGCCAAGTATGCCAAACTCGTTTCCTCAGCCTCGGACGGCGCGATTACGGACGCTGATTAAGCGAAGCGTTTACCGATAACGATTTCCGCAAGGGGAAGGCCGAATGGGCCCTCCCCTTGTTTATTTGTACCCTTTAAGCACCCTTCCAAGGTTGCCAATCGGGTCCCAAAGTGAGAAGATATTCTCCCGTGGATAATTCCTTCAACCAGTTTCGAAAGCATTTATTAAACTTCCCTCAGCATGGCTTCGCCATCGACTTCAGTCGTGCGCCGGCGCCCGTTGGCTTCGAAAATAAAATGGCCACCGCGATAGCCCAAGCCTTCACCGACATGGACGCCCTCGAAAAGGGGGCAATCGCGAACCCTGACGAGAAACGCCGGGTGGGTCATTACTGGATTCGCACGCCCGAACTTTCGCCCACGCCTGCGATCAGCACCGCCATCACTGAGGCCATCGAAGCCATCTTGGTATTCGCGCAGAAAATCCACGCCGGTCAAATTCAAGGCACGCATGGCAGCTTCACGGATCTCCTTTGCGTCGGTATCGGTGGCTCTGCACTCGGCCCTCAATTCGTGGCTGATGCTTTAGGAAAAAAGATTGATAAACTTCGCGTTCATTTCATCGACAACACCGATCCGGACGGCATCGACCGGGTGATGGACGGGCTGGGAAATCGCCTGGGCACGACCCTAGTCATCGTCACTTCAAAGTCGGGCAGCACTCCTGAGCCCCGTAACGGTCAAATCGAAGCCGCGTTGCGCTGGAAGCAGGCCAGCCTACCCTTTGCACGTCATGCGGTGGCGGTAACCGGCGAAGGCAGTCAGCTCGACCAAGTCGCGCTCAAAGACGGCTGGCTAGCACGCTTCCCCATGTGGGATTGGGTGGGCGGGCGCACTAGTGAGATAGGTCCGGTCGGGCTTTTGCCCGCAGCCCTTCAAGGCATAGACATTAAATCACTCATTGCAGGCGCCCGCACCATGGACGGCCTCACCCGCATCCCCGATGCGAGCAAAAATCCCGCGGCACAATTAGCCCTCGCCTGGCACCACCTCACCGAGGGACGCGGCAGCAAAGCCATGGTAGTCTTGCCGTACAAAGACCGTCTCGTGCTTTTTTCCCGCTACTTGCAGCAACTCGTGATGGAATCGATCGGCAAGGATTTGGACTTACAAGGTCGCAAAGTGAGCCAAGGTCTTACGGTCTACGGCAACAAAGGGTCCACTGACCAGCACGCCTATGTGCAACAATTGCGTGACGGTGTGAATAACTTTTTTGCTGTCTTTATCGAGGTGCTCAAGGATCGAGACGGCCCAAGCGTCGAGGTTGATGCCGGTGTATCTTCAGGCGATTACCTTCAGGCCTTCTTCCTTGGAACGCGTGAAGCCCTTTCCGGTAACGGTCGACCGAGCATTACGCTCACAATTGAGCAGGTGGATGCCAAAACCGTGGGAATGCTCATCGCACTCTTTGAGCGTGCCGTCGGACTCTACGCTAGCCTGTTGGGTATCAACGCCTACCACCAGCCTGGCGTTGAAGCCGGCAAGAAAGCCGCCGCCGATACGCTTAAGGTTAGAGCCCTAGCGCTCGCCGGACTCGAAAAAACTAAGGGGAAATGGGTTTCCACCGAGGCCCTCTGCAAGGAAATTGGACTTGTCGGGTCGGAGGAACTGGTGTTCAAAGTACTCCTGCATATTTCGGCCAACCCCGGGTCTGTATCAAAACAAGAAAACCCTGATCCAAGCCTGACCCTTTTTCGTCATTCTTAATTAATTCTCTTACCCCAACTTCCCCTCCCCCATGAATAAAAAGCTCAACACTTTCATTCGCATCATCGGCTTCGCTGCTGCCGGTGCCGCCCTCTTCTTCGCCTTTTCCCTGAAAGGTAAAATCACCGCGGCGACCGCGAGCACGGCCTGGACGACGCTCGACCCCGAAATCAAAGCCCCCGCGGATTACTCTTTACGCATGGCGCACCTAGGAGCCCCCTTGCAAGCCATCGTTAATGGCCAACGGAAGAAGTCCGAAGGCCTCGAAGGAAACGTCAAAGACCTGCAAGCCGATGTGGCCGATAAAAAGACCAAGATCGAAGGCCTGACCGCTAATGTCACCACTCTGGAAGGCGAACGGGCCGAGCTCACCCGGAAGCGCGACGAAATTACTGGCCAACTGACCGAGGCTAACAGCAAGAAGGATTCCGCGGTCGCCGAACTCAGTTCCGCCAAGGAAGAACTCGTTAAGGAGAAAGAAAAAGCCGCTGGCCTGTTCACCAAAGAGCAGATGGAAGAAAACGCCACTAAGGCCGCCAAAGCTGAAGAAACCCGCGACCGCATCGTTCAAAAATACGTCCAACTCTACGGTTGGGCGGCGGGACGGAGCGAAACTCGCCCACCCTTCCCTCGCGATCCCCTCAATGAGGCTGCGCCCGAAACCGCGGTCGCTGGCGGTAGCGCCACGAGCGACGAAGGCATCCTGACCAAAATTATAGCGCTGGACCCCTCCACGGGACATATCGCCTTCTCCGTCGGAGATATCAACGGCGTGAAACCCGAAAGCCGTTTTGAAGTCTATCAAGATGGAAAGAAAATCGGCGCCGTGAGCGTGCTGTCCGTCAAGACGGGCGTCACCTATGCGCAAATCCTGCCCGGGGGTGATTTGCTTAGAGGCATCTCCACCGGTGTCACCGTTAAATTGGTCTCTGGTGCAGGTAAACTCGCCAGCAACTAATGAGCGTTCGGCTCTTAGCTCTTCTTGCGATACTGACGGTCGTGATTGGCCTCAGCGGGTGTGAGACCACTGAGAAGCCATCTGATTCAATGCTCCCGCAGTCTCAGCCAGCGAGTTGGCAAGGCGGACTTCCGGGAATGAACACGCCAGGCTCAGGTTACCGCTAATGCCTGAAAAGACTGCAGGCGTCAGAGGCAATCCCCCTGGCTCGTCTGGCAGACTCTGGGTCGTAGCCACCCCGCTTGGTAACCTCGGAGACATCACGCTTCGAGCTAAGGAAGCCATCGCCACCTGCGATTTGGTGGCCTGTGAAGACACCCGCGTGACGGGCGGTCTTCTCCGACACCTCTCCATTTCGAAGCCCATGCTGGCTTACCACGAGCATAATGAAAAAGAAGTGGCAGTCCAAATCGCCGATAAAATCGCAGGGGGAGCCAACATCGCATTAATCACCGACGCCGGAACTCCTGGCATTAGTGATCCGGGCTTTCGCGTGACACGCGAGTGCCGAAAGCGAGGCCTGACCGTCACCCCACTTCCTGGCCCTTGCGCCATCATTGCGCTCCTGTCCGCATCAGGCTTACCGACCAACGCCTTCCGTTTCATCGGCTTCCTGCCCCCTAAATCTGCCGCCCGCATGAGATTCCTTGAGTCAATCAAGACTGCAGATGAAACCGTGGTGCTCCACGAATCCTGCCACCGGATCAGCGACTTCCTTGACGAGATGCTGGAAGTCCTCGGTGCCGACCGCGTCGTCTGTGTCGGCCGCGAGCTCACCAAGCTCCATGAAACGATTCGCACCGCCCCGCTCCGCGAGCTAGTGCCCGCCCTCAAAGCCGGCTCGCTTAAAGGTGAGTTTACCGTGGCTATCGCGCCGGCAGAGTTTGGGCTTTGAGCGTATCGCGGGTTGACCAATCATCCCCTTCGCCTGCATCCTCTGAATAATGGCGGGTTTCGACGACAGTCTGGTCCGCGAATATTTCGAGATGAACGGCTTTTTTGTGCGCCAGTCTCGCAAATACGCCGTGCAATCAAGGCGGAAGCGGGCCGACGAAGAAGGAGACCTCTTGGTCATCAACCCCACCCCGCGTCGCGGAGCTGAACTACCTTTCCAACTTTTTAGTTCCGACCTAGCCGGGCTCACCACCGCCGGTCCATCGGCCAGTAGGCGAGCGGGTCGCGGTCGACCGGCCGCATCCCGAACGCCCGCTCCCAGACGCCCGCATAGGCGAGTTGAAAATCAAGCAGCACGCCGTCGCAGTCGAGCGCAATCAGGGGTCGTCCGCAAAGAGGCCGTGGAAGCCGCCCGCGATGCCTTTGCCGACCTGACGCCCCGCGAAGGCCAATCCCTATCCAAAATTCTCATCCTGCCCGGCATCCCCGCGCAAGAGCCTCAACGCACCGAAAGCATCACCCTACTTCGGGAAAGCGGCGTAGATCATGTTCTGACGTTTCGAACTATCCTTGAAAATCTGGTTCAAGCCGTGGAATCGAATCAAAGTTACGCGAAGTCCGACACGTTACAGTTGCTTCGGCTTCTGCGGCTCTACGATATGGTGAAAGCCGCCCAACTGGAATTATTCGGCACCAACCCGCCCGCCAAGTGATTCACCCCTCCGCCCAAATCGACCGCACGGTCGAACTCGCACCCGGCGTCACCATCGGTCCTTTTGCCATCATCGAGGCCGGAGTCCGGCTCGGCCAAGGCTGCTCCATCTCCGCGCATGCCATCGTTAAACGCGGTACGGTGTTGGGCGACGGAGTAAAGGTAGATCATTTTGCGGTCGTCGGCGGGGATCCGCAGGATCTCGCTTTTGATGCGCAAATCATTTCCCGCGTTGAAGTCGGGGCACGCACCGTAATCCGTGAGCATGTCACCATCCACCGCGCAACCCAAGCCGACCAAGCCACTATCATCGGCCCAGACGGATTCCTCATGGCCGGAAGCCATGTCGCCCATGACTGCAGCTTAGGCAAAGCGGTGATTCTCGCCAATGGCTGCATGCTCGGTGGACACGTCCAAGTCGGCGACGGCGCTTTCATCAGCGGCGGAGTGGCCGTGCATCAATTCTGCCGAATAGGAGCCGGCTCGCTCACTTCTGGAAACGCCGTGATCACCGAAGACGTCCCCCCGCAGGCCCTCGCCCATGGACGTAACGAACTTGCGGGGTTAAATTTAATTGGCCTGCGCCGCCGAGCCATCAGCGCCGCCTGCATCTCGGAGCTTAAACGGGCCTATCATCAGGTTTATTCGCCAGGGACCACCTGCACCACCCAAGCGCAACTGGCCATCGACAGCGGAGAGTATCAATCGCCCGAAGCTTTGGCTTTCTTGCACTTCTTCCTCGGTGGCAAACGTGGACGTTTTGCCTCTCCCGTATGAATAAGAAACCGCTAGCGATCACTTGCGGTGACCCCGCGGGCGTCGGCCCTGAACTCATCACAAAATGGCTAAGGAGCCACCCTGAGGACGCAAAAGACATCATTCCCATCGGCCCGGCGGAATGGATCGAACAACTTGGTATCAGTGGCATCGTCGTCGGGGCTGATCATTTTAGTATCGTCCCAGGGAAACCTACGCCCGAAGGCCATCGCCTGGCACTCGCAGCGATGGAAGCCGCCGCCCAGGGGGCGTCAGAAGGCCGTTTTGGCGGCGTTATTTCTGGCCCAATTAACAAGAAAGGATTTTCCGAGGTAGGCTATCCCTTTCCCGGCCAAACCGAATTTTTTGCAGCTCGCTGGACAGGCGAACCGATTATGGCCTTTGCCGGCGGAAGAATGACCGTCGGCTTAGTCACTTGGCATCTGCCACTCCGCTCCGTCGCTAGCGCGATAACGCCCGCAGCCATTCGACGGACCATCCTTGCGCTGATTGGTTTGCGCAAAAAAATGGGGGACAACCATCCGCGCATCGCCGTCTGCGGACTTAATCCGCATGCTGGCGAAGGGGGCATACTCGGAACCGAAGACGATGACATCATTCGTCCCGTCATTAAACAGCTTGGCGCCGAAGGGAATAATGTCAGCGGCCCCCTTCCTGGCGACACAGTCTTTCACCGCCACCTCGAAGGCGAATTCGATGCGGTCGTCGCGATGTACCATGATCAAGGGTTAGCACCGCTAAAGACCGTCGATTTCGCAAGCGCCGCAAACCTGACGCTCGGCCTGCCCTTTATCCGCACCAGCCCAGATCACGGCACGGCCTATGAAATCGCTGGGCGCGATTCGGCTGACGTCGGAAGTCTCGCCTCGGCCATCCGTCTCGCCCAAGTTCTTTCGGCCTGATGCGGGTTTTGATTTTTATTATCGGATGGGGTCTGGCTATTTGGGCACCCGCCGCCGAAATGCGCATCGCTAGTTTCAGCCCCGGAGCGACCCAGACGATCATCGACCTCGGTGGCGGCGACCAAATCGTGGCCGCGACCCGCTGGTGTCCGCTGCCATCCGCCCACCCGGCCCAAAGAAGTTGCGATATTTTTCTGCCCGACCTTGAATCGTTGCAGAAACTGCGACCGACTTTGGTCATATTACCACGCATGGCCAATCCGCTCTGGGCAGAGAAATGCCGCTCCGCCGGACTTGCCACCTTGATACTAAATCCCGAAAGTCCGACCGCTGTCGTCCAAGATATTCGGGCCATCAGTTTGGCACTCCATCAAGCTGGCAAGGCAGAAAAAATCTGCGGACGCATGGCGGTACCGGCTTCCGTCCCGCATAAGACGATTATTGTTATTTGGGACGGCGTGATGGCTGGACCGGACGCCTACCTCGCCGGCATCTTGGCCGCCGGAGGATTCAAGTCAGCCTTACCGACGGGGACCTGGTTAAAGTTCGACTGGGAAATGATCGCCCAAGCCCAACCGCATGTCGTGCTTTGGATTGATAATGCCGCAGCCGACCGACCGATCATCGCATCCCAAAGCCAGTTAAATGAGATGATGCAAATCCCTGTCGTTAATAAACTTAAATGCGTTAAAGCTGGAAAGGTTTTTGAGACTTCGGCGGGCAGCCACTGGCTGCCGGGTAGCGGTTTAGTCAACACCCTCCCAGGGTTGCGGAAACTTAACCTTAATTAAAGGTAAACGTAACGAGTAAAAGCATGGGGCTAGTTGACAGCGCGACCGAATGAATCATCTTTAAATTCCACACCTATGAAATCCAAGTTCCTGAAATTCCTCACCCTCAGCTGCGGCGCCCTCGCCCTCTCAGTCGCTGTCGTCAGCGCCGACGAAGTCAAAAAAGACGGCGAGAAGTGCCCAAACTGCCCAGATGAAAAGCCGAAGGCTTCCATTGAGCAATTCGGCGTCATCGCCCATTGCGGTAAGTGCGACAAAAAAGATGCGCCTGCAGCACCAGCCACCGCACCAGTAGCTCCTGCCACCCAAGAAGAAAAGAAGGACGGCGAAAAGAAGTGCCCAAACTGCCCGGACGAAAAGCCTAAGGCCTAAGTTAAGTCTTTCATCGGACTCTCCACCAAGGGCTCACTTCACGGTGAGTCCTTTTTTGTGCCGTTTCAAAATCGGAGAAGTAATTCCTGCCTTACAAAAGCAGGGAAATCCTCGTGTATCACCACTCCGCTCGCATGCGCAAAAACTTCGTCCACCAGCTCCAGCGGCTTCCCGCTGCGCACCGCACAAGCGTTGATCGAAGCGTTGATTCCGGCCTCCCAATCCGAGCGCCGGTCGCCGATCATCCACGACCTACTGAGATCCAAGGAATGCTTTGCGGCCATTTCCTGAATAAATCTCGGGCTAGGCTTACGATAAAGGGAAGGCTCATCGGGGCCTTCGGGTGCGGCTTTGATTTCCAAAATACCTGGGGCCGGCAAATTAAGTAATTCCAGCATCTTGCGATTACAGGCTTCATAAGCTTCCCAAGTAAAAAAGCCCCGATTAATGCCGCTCTGATTGGTGAGGATGAATAAACGGTAATCGGCCCGTAGGCAGGCCTCTAGGGCTTCTTTTACCCCCATTATAAGCTCAATTTGATCCACCCGGCAGGTATGGTGATGGTCACGAATCAAGTTCCCGTCACGATCAAGAAATAAGGCAGGGTGGCCGGACATGGGCCTAATCCAAAGAAACTGACAACTAAGAGCAAGGGAATGGAAAGGGGGCTTGACCGAGGGGGGTTGAGGGGTAGAACCAACCCTCAACCCAGCGTAGAACCATGGCCAACCCGAAACGCAAACAGTCCAAACGCCGCAGCCGTCTTCGTCGGGGCGCTAACCAATTCCGTGCTCCCAAGCTCGTTCGCGACACCGAATCTGGTGCGCTACGTCGCTCGCATCGTGTTGACCCCACCACGGGCAAGTACCGTGGTCGCCAGGTCCTCGACGCCAGCGCCTAAGTTGGTTTACGGGCCTTGCCCGCAGCCATGAGCGAAGCCACTCTGAAGAAAGGCCACCGGATTGCTCTCGACTGCATGGGCGGCGATCTTGGCCCTTCGGAAGCCGTGGCCGCCGCCGCCCTCGCCCTTAGAGAAGGTGTCATCGGTCCTGACGACACCCTAGTGCTGGTCGGCAACGAAGATAATTTGCGCCTCTTGGCGATGGAGCACCGTAATCTAAAATCGCCCCGCGTCATCTTTAAGCATGCGCCCACCATCGTGGGCCCCGAAGACGCGCCCATGACGGTCCTGAAATCTAAGCGCGATTCATCGATGGTGATTGCCCTTGAATTACTTAAAGTGGGAGAAGTTGATGCCGTAGTTTCGACGGGTAACACCAAGGCCCTCGTTGCCGCCGGAACAATCAAAGTCCGGACCATGGAAGGCGCCGAGCGCCCCGCCTTGGCGGCAATTATGCCCCGCCGGGAGGGTCACTTCGTCCTGCTCGACGTCGGGGCCAATCCCGAAGCGACGCCGGAACACTTGGTGCATAATGCCGTCCTTGGTTCGATTTACGCCCAAAGCTCCCTGGGCATTGCCCATCCGCGCATCGGTCTTCTGACCGTTGGAACGGAAGAAGGCAAAGGCGGCGCCCGCATCAACCGTACCCACAACCTTTTGAAGGCCATGGGCACGAGCATCAATTATATCGGGCCGGTCGAAGGTTTCGACATGTTTGGCGATGCGTGCGACGTCGTCGTCACCGACGGCTTTACAGGCAATGTCATTCTAAAGACCTTAGAGGGTTTGGTCTACATGCTCCGCGAACTGGTCGGCAATAAAGTCATGCGTAATCCGGTCTACATGGCCGGAGGTATTGCCATGTTCCCCTTGGTCCGAGAATTAAAAGGTAAACTTAAACCAGAGCGCTATGGCGGAGCCCCCCTGCTCGGACTTAACGGCTTGGTCATGAAGGCCCACGGCTCCAGTAACCGTCAGGGCATTGTCAGCGCCATCCGCCTCGGCCTTGAAGCCCTGGGTCATGGGGCCGGGAAACAGATGCAAACGGCTCTCGCAGAGGCAAATAGGGTGATTTCGGCCACCCCTGAGGAAGTCTGAGGTTTTAGTGTTTCCTTTCCCGCCTTCGGGTCTTACCTCAAGTCCTCGATGAACAGCGCCGAGCTTTCCGTCTTTATCAGGGCTATCGGCGTGCACGCACCCGAGCGAAAACTCACCAACGCGGAACTTTCGCTCATGGTGGAAACCTCCGATGATTGGATCAAAAGCCGGTCAGGTATCTCGGAACGACGGATTGCCGGGCCGGGCGAAAACCCTTCTGACATGGGAGCCAAAGCTGCGGCCAAAGCTTTGGAGCGCGCCGGACTCAAAGCCGAAGATATCGATCTCCTCATCGTCGCCACGATGACACCCGACGTCCCCTTCCCGTCCACCGCGTGCCTCCTTCAGGCCAAGCTGGGGCTTCGCCGCGACATTCCCTGCTTTGATATTTCAGCAGCTTGTTCGGGCTTTGTTTATGCGCTCCAAGTCGGCACTGATATGATGCGATCCGGAGCCTATCGCCACGTCCTTGTCATCGGGGCTGAAAAATTATCGAGCGTCGTAGACTGGCAAGACCGGACGACCTGCGTGCTTTTTGGGGATGGCGCCGGGGCTGCCATTCTGGAAGCCACCAACGTCAAAAGAGTTGGTATTCTCGGTAATGTTCTGGGTGCCGACGGCACAAACGCCGAACTGCTTCATTGCGTGGCGGGCGGCTCAGCGAGCCCGGCTAGCGCGGAAACGTTACGCGACGGAAAACATTTCCTGCGGATGAATGGCAAAGAAGTCTTTCGCCTCGCCGTCCGGGTGATGGCCGAGTCTTGCGAGCGCGTCCTGGCCAAATGCGGCGTCGACTCCGACCAAGTGGCATGGTTCATTCCCCACCAAGCCAATATTCGCATCGTTGAAGCCGTTGCAAATCAGCTTAACGTGGGCATGGAGCGATTCCCCTTCAACCTCGACCGCTACGGCAATACATCAGCGGCTTCGATTCCCCTCGCCCTGGAAGAAGCTTGGCGTGATGGTAAGATTAAACACGGCGACCTTGTTCTCTTGGTTGCTTTCGGTGCGGGCCTCACCTGGGGCGCAACTCTCCTTCGCTGGCATGAACCTACTCTCTAAAACCTTTTATTCTGCCGCTCTCTTGCTGGCTGCCTCCGCCTCGGCGGAATTCACCCGTCAAGACGGACACTGGCAAGTCAAGGCAGGCACGACCCCCGAAATCACCCCGGCGGAGCGGCTAACCGTCGTCTTAATCGCGATGGACATAGCTTCCAGCGCGAATGATGCCGGCGAACAAAGCGCCGCCCTCAAGTCGTGGGTCTTAGTCGCAGAAGCCAATCACGGCAATCCCGCCGAAGCCTTGGCCATGCTCGAACAGGCTCGTATCTACACGCAGCAAGGCCGCTTTGAAATGGCAACCGAACTCATCGACGCCATCTACGCCCGTCATTCAAGTTTTTCGAAATTCCAGGAAGCCGTCCAACTGCAATTCGAAATCGCCAATCGGATTGGAAGCGGCGAGCGACGTTACTTAGGGGGCTGGTTCCCATGGTTTAAGGACCCCGCAAGCGCCCTCACTTATTGGCAGAAAACTTTACGGCTGGCGCCGAACGGACCGCTGGCCGACCAGTCATTGATCAAGAGCGCCCGTCTTGCCATCGAACTCGAGATAGACTCCAAAGCCGAAGAAGCCCTCGAACGCCTGGTCAGCGATTATCCGTCCTCGAAATTCTTACCCGAAGCCCTCGAAGCATTGGCCAAAATACGTGCGCATGAATCCATGGGGGCTGATTGGGATCAGGCCTCCACGATCGAAGCGGCCGACCATTGGCGCACGCTGGCAGATCAGTTTCCCAACGATAAGCGGACGAAACAAGCACCCGAACAAATCCGCCTGCTTCGTGATCGTGCCGCCCGCGCTCGACTTAATTTAGCCAAATTTTATTGGCTCAAACATAATAACCCGGAAGCGGCCAAGCTCATGGCTAATTCTTGCCTAAGTCTAGCCCCCGAATCCCAAGCCGCCAAAGAGGCCGAAGCGCTCTTGGCCGAGATCCAAAAGAACCCGACCCCGCCAAAGACCATCGCCGACCGACTCTTGGGCACCTACCCAAGACCACGTATGGCCAACGAAGCAACCCCGACCACCATCAGTAGCGACCTTGATTCCTTAGGCTTTAAAAAAGAAACCCCCCGAACTGCCACCGAAACCGAACGTCGATGATGCCGCGCTGGCTCTTCATTCTTAGCTGGGGATTGCTCACGGCGTGTTCTTCATACCAGCTGGGCGGACCAAAGCCACCGTTCACGCGCATCGAAGTCGCACCCGTTCGTAATTCGACCTCCCGCCCTGGAACCCACGCGGTCTTGCAAGAGAAACTCTTGGAGGCGCTCTCGGGCGACCCTCGCATCAAAATCGGCCCAGGCCAAGCCGTCCTCACCACCGAAGTCTTGAACTATAAACGCGAAGGCCAGACCGCCAACTCCACGGACGCCTTCCTCATCTCAACCTACCGGGTGACTTTCATCGTGCGCTGCACTTTGACCACGGAGGGCGGAAAGCGCGTGCTCTTTAAAGACCGAGATTTCTCCGCGGCCGTAACTTTTCAACCGAAGGGCGATTCTACCGCCGAAGAGCTTAGCTTAGGCCCTTCGCTCTTTGCGGATATTGCGGCCCAAATCAGAGAAGCCGCCACCACGGCCTGGTAATCATGAACGCCCCCGTCGTCGCCCCCTCCTTACTCGCCGCTAATCACGGCGAATTTCTGCAAGGACTGCGCACGATTGAGGCGGCCGAGCTTGCTTGGGTTCACCTCGATATCATGGACGGACACTTTGTGCCCAATATCAGCTTCGGCCCTCAAGTCGTCGCGGACCTTCGACCTCAATCGAAATTATTCTTCGATGTGCACCTGATGCTCACGAACCCCGATCGCTTCGTGGACGCTTTTGTCAAAGCCGGGGCTAATCGCCTAACCGTTCACGTGGAGGCCGATCACGATGTGGCCAAGACGATTGCGGCGATCAAAAACGCCGGCCTCTCCGCAGGCATAGCCATGAATCCCGACGCCGACCCTCGGCGCTTACTGCCCTACCTCGATTCCGTTGACCTTGTGCTTTGCATGACGGTATTCCCGGGCTTCGGCGGACAGGCCTTCATTCCCGCCGCCCTCGAGAGCATTAAATTCCTTGATCTCGAGCGACGTCAGCGAGGCTTAAATTATCGCCTCGAAGTCGATGGCGGAATCAACGCGACCACCGGTAAGCAGTGTCGAGACGCGGGTGCAGACACCTTGGTCGCAGGTACGGCTTTCTTCAAGGCGGCGGATTGCAAGGCTTTCGCGTCGTCCCTGTCAGCCTAAGCCGCAGCGGGGGGCGGCGGTCCGTTCCGGACGGCTTCTTTCTCCTTTTGCAGGCGCAACTGGCCGCAGGCGGCATCGATATCATGCCCTTTTTCCCGGCGTAAAGTCGCCGTGACGCCCAAAGCTCGGAGCTCCTTCACAAAGCGGTCTTGGCGCGTCAAGGAGGGGCGCACCCAAGGCAGTCCCTCGACTTTGTTATACGGAATCAAGTTTACGTGGGCATGTAACTCACGGGCAATCACGGCTAATTTCCGAGCCTGTTCCAGCATGTCGTTAATGTCTTCGATCAAAATAAATTCGAGCGTGAGCATCCGACCGTGCTTCCGTGCGAAAGCCTTGGCGGCTGGCACCAATTCCTCCAACGGATATTTTTTGTTCACTGGCATAATCTTTTCCCGGACCTCGTTCGTCGCGCCGTGCAGACTGATCGCGAGACGAAAACCCTCGGGCTCTTCCGCGAGTTTAAGAATCTTAGGCACGACCCCCGAAGTCGAAATAGTCACGCGGCGTGCGCCAAAACCGAAACCCCAGGCCGCATTCACGATGCGCAAAGCGGCCATCAGGTTATCGTAATTCGCCAAGGGCTCGCCCATGCCCATGACCACGATGTTATCAAAGGATGCTAACCCTTCCGCGGCCCTTGCTGGATCCGCTTGATCTTCGATGCGACAGACCTGAACAAGCTGCGAAACGATTTCGCCTACGGAGAGATCTCGTTTCCAACCGTCTAAGCCTGATGCGCAAAACTTGCAGCCATAGGCGCAACCCACCTGGGTGGAAATGCAGATGGTTCGCCGGGACTTATCCTGGCCTACCCCCTCCATGGGCGCCCGGATGATGACGGTCTCGATGAGCGATCCGTCGCGAAGGCGTTGCAGCAGCTTTTGGGTCACGTCCAAAGCCGTTTGGCGCCCCAAAACCTCTGTGGCCTCAAAATCATAGTTTTCTGCCAACCAGGCCCTTAAATTAGCTGGTAAATTGGTCATTTTATCCGCTTTTTCAGCCCGACGGGGGTAAATCCACTCAAATACCTGAGCCGCTCGGTACCGGGGGTGCCCGCCCTCGACCAATCGTACCCCCAGAGTCTCTGGGGTTTCACCGTGAATTGAGGGCTTTTCGGGCTTAAATGCCATGTGTGAGTGTCGAGGTTCGGACTTAAGGTCGGTAGACCCCAAAGCCCTCAGCCTTCCTGCTTGCAAGTGAGAATTGTTATCCCCAAAACCAATTTTTGCAATGAGCAACAAGGTCCCTAACCCACAAGGTGGTAAAATTAACTCTCTGCAGGCCGCCATTGACAGGGTAGCAACGGGTCAGCCCGCCTTCTGCCTTCACCAGGCCTGGGGTATCGGCGTCATCCGCGCCTACGACGAAGCTGCCAAACGCTTCACGGTCGACTTCCCGGAGCAGAATAAAAAAGCCCACGCGATGGACGCCGCTTTCTTCCTCGGTAAAATTGAGATTATTAACCCAAATGGTGCCGTAGCATCGGCTTACGCTGACGACACTAAGGAAAAAATCGCCGGAATGGTCGCCAATGACCCCGCCGGAATCGTCAAGGCACTCCTCGACGAGAGCCCAGCAGGAACCAGCTCTTCTTATGCCCTAGAAGCCAACCTCGAGCGCGTCCACTTCGCATCCCTCCCTGCCGGCAAGGACCGTGCGGCTGCCTTCAAAGCTTGGTGGACCAAGGCACGTGCCGTCCTGCGCAAGGATCGCGCGGTCCTCGTTCCCGAACGCAAAGGAGGGCTCTACGCCCTTCTCGTCGCTCCTCAGGACGTTGGCGAAGATCTCTTCGCTCAGTACGAAGGTGCCCCTAATCTTGAACGTAAATTAGCCCTCCTCGAAGAACTCGCTGACAGCACTACGTCCGAAACCCGCTCAGCTGCCAACGAAGCCAACCTAGCCAAGGTTTCTTCTGACCTCGCCAAGGCCGTGAATGCCCTGAGCAGCGCTCGTCGTCGCGATAATTTACCGGTGATTCTCTGCGGTATCTGGAACCGAGATAAATTCTTCCGTCCGGCCGTCGAAACCGTTGAAACCGTCAGCCCAACGGCCTCCGACGTCATCGCCCTTTGCTCTGAAAGTGACTTGGCGCTCATCGCGCTTAACATCCCGCACACGACCGAGAAAATTCGTAGCCTGCTTGACCTCGTCCGCGCGCACCACGGCGACAACTGGGCTGATTGCGCTTTCGACCTGCTGCGCAATCGCGACATCGGGACCACCAAGAGCGGTTCGGCTAAATTAGTCTCCGAATGCATCGCTTATCTCTGCGACCAAGAACTTTCCGCCCAAGTGGCTAATCGTTTCGCCCAGTGGCTCGATACCCGCGAACTACGTGCTCCGGTCATCATCTGGGTCATCAAAAATCGCACCTCGAAGAAGTATGCGGATATCGTCAGCCGCCTCATCAATCCATCGTTGCTCGGCGCCATTCTCTCATCCGTCGACACTGAATCCCTCGAGTCAAATTCTACCGCCCGCATCCCGCTGGCAAATGAACTGATCAAGGATCGCGAACTGATCGCCGACATCTTGGCACCGGCCAACGGCCCGAAGACCGATAGCGAAACAATCTTCGACCTAACGCGCACCATGCTGAGCAGCCAAGGGTTCGACCAGATGACCAAGAAGGCTTTACTGTCACGCTTAGCGAAAATCGATCCACACGTCCAACGTCTGGCGCAATCAAAGCACACCGACACCGAGGCCGAAGAAAAAGAACTCGTCGTCTCCAATGCCAGCAAAGAAGAGAAAGAGCGCGAGCTTGAGGATATCGTCAAAGTCCGCCTGCCCGCCATTAAGGAAGCCATCCAGATCGCCAAGGAGCACGGCGACCTTAAGGAGAATTCCGAGTACAAGATGGCCCGCCAAGATCATGACACCCTCGCCGCCCGTCGCGCCGAACTTGACTCCGTCCTGAAGAAGGCCCGCATCACCGATTTCAAAGAAGCCAAGACTGACTCAATCAGCATCGGCTCAACCGTCACCTTCCTGCGCGGGTCCGACCAAGTCCAGATCACCTACGATATTCTCGGAGCCTGGGACGGTAAACCGGAAGAGAATATCCTTTCGTACATTTCCCCGCTGGCAAAGCAGTTCCTGAACCACAAGCCGGGCGAGACGTTCGTCACCAACATCAACGGTAAGGCTGAAACGTGGAACGTTATCACGATCACTCGCTGGATTGATAAGCGTAAATAAGCCATCTAAAGCACCCTCGAAGAAGCCCCGGAAACGGGGCTTCCTCTTTTGACACCCCGCCCATTCGCCTCTAATCAATCCCTATGCCAACCCCTTGGGAGTCTCTCCGGCTACTCGCCGACCCCACCCGGGCTAGGATTTTATTTCTCTTAAACCGAGGCGAACTGGCCGTAAGCGAGCTTCAGGAAATTCTCGGCATGCGTCAGTCGCGCATCTCGACGCACCTTTCGCTCCTTCGTAAAGCCGGCCTCGCCGACGACCGCCGAGATGGGAAAAATTCTTATTACTCACTCGCGCGCAATCTTCCGGCGGGCGTGACCCAACTCATTGAGGCCGCTATCGCCGCTACGGCTGAAGACCTCGAAACCGCCGCCGACCAACGCTCCCTTCAACGGATCATCCAAAAGCGGCGGCAAAAAGCGGAACGACATTTCAACCTGGTAGCGGATCGGCTCGGCCGCAACTACTGCCCAGGGAGATCCTGGGAGGCTATCGGTCAGATGCTTCTCTTGCTCGCACCGCGCGTAAAGATCGCCGACCTCGGTGCCGGCGACGGCACCCTATCCCGACTGCTCGCACGTCGGGCCGAAAGCGTTCATTGTATCGATAATTCCCCCCGCATGGTCCAGCTAGGCCGGGCCTTGGCGAAAAAGGAACATCTTAACAATCTTACCTACATCCTTGGCGATATCGAGAAGGTCCCCTTGGCCAATCGAAGCGTCGATCTCGCGCTACTCAGTCAAGCCCTGCATCACGCCGATAATCCCAGAAAAGCCTTAAGCGAAGCCTACCGGATTCTTAAACCGGGCGGCAGGCTCCTCGTACTCGATCTCCGTGCCCACCGTTTTGAAAAAGCTCGTGAACTCTATGCGGACCGCTGGTTAGGATTCAAAGCAAACGACCTTCATGACTGGCTGGAAACCGCGGGGTTCCAGCACTCGGAGGTACGCGTGGTGGCCAAAGAGCCCAAAGAGCCAGGGTTTGAGACCTTACTCGCCTCGGGCCAAAAAGCTGGTCGGTGAGCAAGCAAGCTATCCATTGTTTCGAGTTAGTAACAAACGCCAATTAGGGGGTAGTCCCCTCCATAAGGGCTTGGCAATTGGGCATCGATTGGCTAATTTTATTTTCCACCCCAAGAGGAGTTAGCGCTCCCCAAACTGATGGCAACCCACGAGTCTCGAATCTATAAGTTGGCAAAAGCTTCCCTTCTTGCCGTCCTCCTCGCTGCCTCCCCCATGCCTGGTGATTTGCGGGCCCAAGCGGCCGCCGCCGCGATCAATAAAGAGTCCAAGGAAGACCCCTTGTCTGTCTTATTCAAAAAAGCCGAACTGAACTTTGATCAAAAGAAATACAAGGACGCTTTGGCCGATTACGTCGAACTCGAAAAAAAAGCGACCAACGTTGAAGATAAACTCAAAGCGGTGGTCATCTTCCGAAAAGCCACCTGTTACTTTCTCATCAAGGATTGGTCTAAGACCGAAATCGAGCTTACTAATTTCCTCACGAAATACCCCAAAGGAACCGACGACTTTTTTGATAGCGATAATCGGCGCGGGCTGGCGGAACTTACGTTGATTGAAGTCCTTTCCAATCAAGCCAAGTGGGATGCGGCCCTCCAACGTCTCGAAAAAATCCGTTCGAATACCTTGGCTCGGCCTGAAGATCGCGTCAACGCCTACGCGCTCTCCGCCAAGCTCGTCCTCGACCGCGTTAAGTCGGCCCCGGAAGCTGATAAAAAAGCAGCTTACGGCCAAGCCGTTGCCTTACTCAAACAGGCCACCTCAGAAGGCGTCAATACTCCCGAACGCAAAGAGGCCGGATTCAAACTGGTCGAAATTTACACTAAACTCGGCCTCGTCAAAGACGCCGATCAGCTCAAAGCCGAAATCGACGCTAAGAGCAGCGGCTCTCCGGCCGATATCGTCCGTTCCAACTTCCAGCGCCTCAGCATCGGCGATGTCCGCTTCGCTTCCGCCGAAGCCACCGTCGACGAAAACGCCCAACCCGAAGCCTACCGACAGGCACTCAATAATTACCAAGGGACGCTCCGGCGGGCGACCCTCACTCGCGCGCTTCTCAAAGCGGTCGAAACCAAGCAAGGCGACCTTGATAACATTATCAAAAGCAACCCAAAGCCTAACGACGAAACGAAGGCAAAAATCGAAATGGTACGCCAAGACTTGGACCAATTCAAAAAAATCGAGGCGGAATTTAATGCCAACAAAGATTACGACGCTTTCATTTCTTACCGCATCGGACTTTGCCTGCTCGAGTTGAACCGCCCCTGGGAAGCCTTCGTAGCCTTCCGCGATATTTTTGATAATAACCCTGAGTTTTCTCGGATCGCCGGTACCTATTATTACTACATCGTTGCCCTTCGGCGCACCGGACGAAACGTCGAAGCCCAAGCCAAGTGCAAGGAGTTCCTAGGTAAATTCCCGAAGGCCGATGAAAACTCGGCCATCGGCATGATCTTGGGCGAAATCTCCCAGGACTCCGAAGATTTCAAAGAAGCCATCACCCACTACCGATGGGTGAAGGATAACGTAAAAAACCTCAGCGCGGACGCGGCGATGGAAATCGATTTCCGGATCGCTTGCTGCCACTTCGCGATGGTGGACTGGAATGACGCCCGCGTTGCGTTTGAAAAGTTTCTCAAGCAGTACCCGCAATCACCCGTCACCCAGCAGGTGCTGTACATGAATGCGCTGTGCTGGTTCTACCAAGGAAAGTTCAAGGAGACCAAGGCTGCCTTCGACACTTACGAGAAAGAGTACCCGCGCGGTCAATTCCTTCCCGACGTCCGGTACCGTCAAGCGATTGTCAAATTCGGCAGCACCCCCCCCGAGACCAGCGAAACCCTGCGTCTTTGCAACGAGTGGCTGAAGGAATTCGCCGTCATGAAAACGGATGAGGTTATCAACCAGCTGCCCGAAGTCCACACGCTGATCGGTGACACCTACATCCGTTTGGCCGACCAACTCACCGAGGCGATTCGCTTGGCCGACCTCGATATCCGTAACTCCGATTCGACTTCCGGAAAAACCTCCGCAGCGGCGAACAAAGCTAAACTTGAAAAGCAGAAGAACGATGTCACCGGCAAAGCGGTTGATGCCTATGTCGCCGCGGCCCGGACCGGCCGCACCAACGCCTCGGCGCTGGAATTCGTTCTGCGCGAACTAGGCAAGATGCTTCCCGGGCGCGGCGAACACCAACGGATGCGCGACCTGTACAAGGAAATCTACGACTGGAATCATAACGACCCCAAGGCGATGACCTACCTGTTTGACGTCATCAAGTCGACCGAGCGCATGGGGGATAAGATCGAATTCAGCCAACGTACCGAACAGACCACCAAAAATTACAGCGCCAAGCTGGCCGCCGCCCGTAAGACCGTCAACGACCTTGAGCGCAACTCGGGCACCCCCGAAGCGGTCGCGGCCGCCAAGGAAGCAGTCGCTAAACTCTCCGCCCAACTGGCCGCCGAACTCGACACTATCGAAAAAGAGCGTCAAATAAGCATCACCCAAGCCAAAACGGACGCACTCAAAATACTTTCCAATTCCGTCACGGAAAGCATCAACGACCGCCGCCAAGAAGGTGCCGAGAAACTCATCATCTTCCTGACCGAGAAAATCGCCAAGAAAGTGAAGCGGGTTAAGCCTGGCACAAAGCCCGACCCCGCGGCGTATTCCGTGGATAATGCCGAAGTGGAACTGAAAAAATTACTTCGCCTCGAAGAAAATCGAGACTCCCTCATTGCCCAAGCCCGCGGCTTCTTCGCCCTCGGTCAACTTGCCCTTAACACGCGTAACCCCGGAAAGGCCGCTGAGTATTATGAGAAAATCGCCACAAGTTACAAAGCCGAAGAACTGAGCCCCACCATCATCGCCGTCGTCGGCGATCACCTGCTCACAAAAGGGGAACTGACCAAGGCCGCCAGCTACTTCGACTATATCCGCGAACACAGCCGCTCCACGGACTATGCTGATTACGGCTTCGCCGGTTCCGGTGAAATCTTGCTTCGCCAAAAAAAGTTCAAGCAGGCCGCCGAGCTCTGCCAGGAAGCCATCGACAACAATATCCTCATGTCAAAAGAGCGGGAAATCCTTTTCGTGCACGGCCGCGCTTTGGTTGAACTAGGACAATATGTCGCCGCCAAAAAGACCCTCGAAGACATCGCCAAGACTAAGGAATGGAGAGGCGAAACCACGGCAGGCTGCCTCTACTGGCTCGGCCAGATGGAAGAGCGTCAAGGCCATGACGCCGAAGCGGTAGCCTATTATCGTCGCTGCTGGATGGCCTGGAAGAAATATGAAGTTTGGTCCTCCAAGGCCTACCTTTCGGCGGCGAAGATTCTCGGAAATAAGATGGGGCAGAAACCCGAAGCCAAAGCGGTACTCGTTGAAATGCTCAGCAATGAGCGGATCAAGGCGACCCCGGAAGCCAACGAAGCCAAAGAACTCACCCTTAACTTCTAATCCCATGACCCCTTTCGTCCGCATCGTTCTGGCGCTTGCCGCCCTTAGCCAACTACCTTCGGCCTCTGGGCAAGTTTTTATTTTTAAATCAAACGAACGCTGGGAAATCAATGATCCCTTCAAGATGGATCGGACTGCTTTGTCGCCCAAACAATTGGTAGACGCCAAAAAAGGCCTCATCAACCCCGTCAACGGGACCGTTGAACGCACTAACTTCATCAGCGGCGCTGAAATCAGGGCGAGTAAAAAACTCGTTGATGTCCTCGGCATCATCTGGCCCCTACCCGAGCGCCTCATCGAGGCTCAGAATAACATCAATCGCGGCGAGCCGGGCAAAGCCCTGGATAACATCGAAGCCGTCATCAAATTATTCGAACCTCTGAAGACGATTCCAGGCAGCTGGTGGGCGAAGGCCACCATGCTTAAGTTGGACGCCCTTGACCGGCTCGAGAACGAAGCCGCCATCGGCTCCTTTTTGGACAACCTGGAAAAGGACGAAAGTGCCAAACTCCCCGAACTCGCCATCAAAATCCAGCTGGCCCGACTGATGCAGCGTGCCCGGAAAGGCGACCATGAAGCCGTGATCAAGGAAGCTACCGACCTGATTCCAAAGATGGATGACCCCGACCTGCTCGCGCGTTTACATATCGTCAAAGCCAACTCCTTGCTGGCCACCAAGAAATATGAATTGGCGATGAACGTCTATCTGCGGGTTCCGGTCTTTTACGGTGCTCAGCTTGAACACGTCCCCAAAGCCCTCCTTGGCGCCGCCCGTGCCTTCCGCGGTATGGACGCTCCGGCGACCCGGGAGCAGAAACTCGAAGAGGTTTCCAACCGCTACCTTCGCGACATCATCACGACCTACCCTGTCTCCAAAGAAGCAGAAGAAGCTAAGAAACTCCTGCCTAAAGAAGACCGCGTTAAAGCCGAAGCTGAGCAAAAGAAACTGGCAACGGCGGCCGCACTCCCCGAAGGAGCCGTGATGGCCAAGCCCAAGGTCAAAGCCGAAGACGATCAGTCCGGCAACAAGTGAGTCCTTGCCCCTTTCCAAAACCCAAACTAAATATCCACAACCCACTCAGGTCCCTATGAAGCTGAAACTCCGCCTCCCCTTAATCACTTCGCTCTTCCTCGGACTTGCGACCGCCAACATGTTCGCGCAAGCCGCGGCGGCCGCTCCCGCCGCCCCCAACCACTTTGACAAGTCCTTGCTGGATCTCTTCATCGAAGGCGGCTGGGTCATGTACCCTATCACGATTTGCTCGGTTCTCATGATCTGGTTCATCGTCGATGGCTTCATTAAAACCAGCACCGCCAAGCTTTACCCTGCTGACCACGTCAAAGAGCTCCGCACCCTCTTCAAGAAAGGCGATTATGTCGGTGCTCACGCTTTTGCCAAAGCCGCTGATTCACCGGTCGCCCAGGTCATCCGCGCCGGAGTGTCCCTCTCCCCCGAAGGAAAAACCATGACCGAAGAGGCCATCATTTCGGAAATCACCCGCATCCAGGCCGAACTCAAAGGACGTGCCTCCTACCTCTCCGTTATCGGCGTCTGTACGCCGATGATGGGCCTAACCGGTACGGTGACTGGCATGATGAAGGCCTTCCAAAAGCTTGCCACTACGGGCGCGGGCGATCCCTCCTCCCTCTCCGGCGCCATCGGCGAAGTGCTCGTCGCAACGGCTTCCGGTCTGTTCATCGCTATTCCGGCCTTCATCGCTTACTACCTACTAACGAACCGCATCAATAAAGGCGTCCACGATATCGGCGAAATTGCCAGCGGCCTCTTCCGCTCCTACCCCTACGATGAGATCGCTGGTCGGCGCGTCGGTGATGATGAAATCTACGCCTCCAAGCCAGATTGGAATGCCTCCCCCGCTCCTGCGGAGAAGGCCTAATCACCTCCAACCCGACTAAACGACCATGGCAGGCGGAGGAGGAGGCGGGGAAGGCGAACCAGAATTCCAAGTAGCACCGATGATCGATGTGCTGCTGGTCTTGCTCATCTTCTTTATGTCCATCACTTCCTCTCAGGTGCTCAAGGTCGACAAGAACATCAAGCTGCCGGTCGCCTCTCACGGCATCAAACGGGATGACAAAGCAACCGCTGGACTGATCAACATTTCGTGGGACGCGTCCACCGGACAGGCCAGGTATAAGCTCGATGACCGCGAACTGGACGCTAACGATAAAGATGGCATCGCCAAGGAACTGGCCGCCCGCAAAGGCACCAACGAAAAATATCGTCTCCTCATTCGCGCCGACCGCGAATGCCACGCTAAATATATTTCTAAAGCCCTCGAATGGGGCGCCGAAGCCGGAATCGATAATATCGCCTTCTCCGGTCTGAACCACGAAGAATAATCATGCGTCAACTCGCCCCCCAACCCGACGCTAGCACCGGCTTCCAGATTGCACCGATGATCGATGTCGTCTTCGTCATCATGCTCTTTTTCATGGTGATGGCAGGCGCGATCAAAGTAGAGCATGAGCTGAAAACCACCCTCCCCGGCAACGCCGAGACCGCCAAGGAAACCGAAATGCCCGATGAGATTAATATCGGCATCTCGGAAAGTGGCGAGGTCACCCTTAACGATGATCCAGTCGGTAACGCCCAAGACAAAGAATTGAAAAGCCTTTACACCCAGATGGTCGTGATGAAAAAGGCTGCCGAGCAGGCAAAAACGAAACTTCTCATCACCGTCCAAGCCGAAGAAACCGCCCGCTATGATCGGGTGATAAACGTCCTCGACGTCCTCGCCCTCGCCGAGGTTTCCAACGTGACGTTTGCGGTTGCTGACACGGAATAACCGCTTTTCTTAGCTCTGGCCCCTAAACCGCCCGCCGGCGGTTTTTTTGTTTTGTGGATTTGCAAACCCTAACCTCATCGGCTCATGATGCCGCCATGAAGTTCTCTCTCCTGCTAATCGCCGCCACGCTTGGCCTCTCCGGCTGCATCATCGTCTTTGAGCAGCCCAAAGACCCCAAGCCAGCCGTCCCATCTAAGGCAGAAACCGCCAAAGCCGACGCTAGCGCAAAGTAAGCACCTGAAGCTTAGGCGAAGCCGGCTTCCGACTCTAAGACGGCGCGAACGCTTTCGTAATCATTACCCAGCAGACGTGGTGCGGGCTTAGGCAACTCAAACGGGAAAGTCGAAGCGTTGCGAGTGCCGAAGGCCGCTTCCAGGACGTCAGGGAATTTCGCCGGGTGCGCGGTACCGAAGACGATTACGCGATCAAGGGCGCTTGGGGACTGACGCAGTAAATCCTCCGCGGCTTTCCAGCCGACCGCGGTATGAGGGCAAAGGATATAGCCACAGGTGTCGCGGACCCGTCGCATGGCCTCAAGGGTTGAGACATCGTCGACGGTGACCGCAGAAACAGCCGGACCGCCTTCACGCCAAGCCAAGAGACGACCAAGGTTATTAGGGTCGCCGATGTCCATGGCGTTGGAAGCGGTGGTACTTGAACGCCGAGCCTTATACTGTCCGGTGGCAAAAAGCTCGGGCAGCGGTGAATTAACGTTCGTCGCCGCCACCAAAGCGTCCACCTGCAAGCCCATCCGACGCGCCAGCTGCACCGCCCCGACATTACCCAGATTGCCAGAGGGAACCACGATGCCCATTTTTGCGCCAGAAGGTAGCAAGCGCTTCGCATGGAAGGCGAAAGGCAATTGCGCGATGAGGCGAACAGGATTGATCGAATTAGCCGTTAGTAAAGGCCGGCGGCGACGTAAAACCTCATCCGCCAAAGCGCGCTTCACCATCGCCTGACAATCATCAAAAGTACCGTCAATCGACAAGGCGACCACCCCGGGACGCGCTCGAGCGATCTGAGATTCCTGGACGCCGCTGACCCCGATTCGAGGATAGAGCACCACCGCGCGGACACCTGACACGCCGGCACAGGCTTCGGCCACCGCCGCTCCCGTATCGCCCGAGGTCGCCGCCAATACGGTCAACTGGTTGAATTCATTGCCCAAAACGCGAGCGGTGACTCTGACCAACAAGCGGACCGCAAAGTCTTTGAAGGCCGCCGACGGGCCGTGAAAAAGTTCGAGGACGCCGATTTTTTCGGAACGGGAGCCGCGTAATTTTTCCGGAAAAATCAGCGGTACCGGAAAGTCGAAAGCCTCCTGGCAAAGTTCATGTAAAACCTGCGATCCAAGCTCTTCGGCGAAGTAAGGCGCCACGACCGCTTCGGCTAATTCCGCATAAGTCGTCCCGCGATGACCTTCCATGAAACCAGCTGGTAGCTGCGGGATATGGGTCGGGACCCAAAGCCCACCCTTGGCGGGAACCGCCGAAAGCAGGACGTCTCTTAGGCCCCCCCGACAGGTCGCATCAGCCGTCGAGACAAACGCTAATTTAGGACTCGGAGATGACATGGACGCCCTTGGGATTAATACGCGAAACGTATTGGGTAGCCTTGATCGGAACGGAAGAAAATACTTCGGCCACTGCCGCCGCTACCTTGCGCGCGACGGCCTCGCCTTCGCATAAAGCAAACACGCTCGGCCCGGCTCCAGAAATAGAAAACCCTAAGGCGCCGGCCGACAGCGCGGCCTGTTTGGCCCGATAAAATTCTGGAATAAGGCGCTGACGATGCGGTTCCGCGATCAGGTCGACGAGCGAACGGCCGATGAGGGCGTAATCGCTTTGGAAGAATCCGCAAAGCAAGCCGCCAAGGTTACCGCACTGCTGGGTAGAAGTTTCGAGCTGGATTTGACGCGGCATGATTTCGCGCGCGACCTTGGTCAGAACGACAATATCCGGATGCACCACGGCGGCCCAAAGATTCTCTGGGATTGGCACGTTCATCACGTCAAGCTCGGCATTCGAACGGATGAGCGTGATACCTCCCAAAAGACAGGGTCCGACATTATCGGCATGCCAGGCGCCATCGGCGGCCGCTTCACCGGCGACGACGAACGGCAAGAGCTGTCGGCGCGTAAGCGGGTCACCTAAGAGCCGATTAACTACAAAAGCTCCGCCCACCGCGCTCGCCGCGCTCGAACCCAAACCGCTACCGAAAGGCATCTTTTTATGAATCTCCATCTCGATACCCACCTCACTCTTTCCCAGGTGCCGGAGCAGGGCGTGCGCAGCGACGCCAGCGGTATTCAGTTTTGAGTCTAAAGGCAGCCGGCCATCGTCTCCGGTAATCTTGCCAATGGTCAGACCCGGCTTGGCGGAGAAACGTGCGATGATTTCGTCGCCCGGCAGATCGATGGCAAAGCCCAAGACATCAAAGCCGCAGGCGACATTGGCCACGGTGGCGGGCGAAAAGACCCTGACTTCTTTGATCGGCTTGGTGGACATAAGACCCCAGTAGAGGGGATTAAAGACCTTTCGGGTTGCCTCCCTAAGGGTCAACGGTGAACATAACTGATACCGAGCCTTAAATGCCGAACCGCATCCACCAGAACGGTTTTGTGACCGTGGCGGCCGCCTCCCCGGCCCTGCGACTGGCTGACCCTTTGGCTAATGCCACCCTCGTCTCCCAGGCGATGGAAAAGGCCGCACTCGAGGGGGCCGAGATCGTCGTGCTGCCCGAGTTATGCCTCACCGGCTATAGTTGTGGCGACCTCTTCGGCCAGCGCACCCTCCTTAACGGTGCCCTGAAGGCCCTTGGGCAGGTAGCCGAGACCACCGGCAGGTTGGGCCTAAGCGCCATGGTCGGACTGCCCCTCGAAGTCGCTGGACGACTCTTCAACGTGGCTGTCTTTCTTTCCCACGGCAAAATCCTAGGCGTCGTCCCCAAGACTCACCTACCGAACACCGGGGAATTTTACGAACAACGTTGGTTCGCCTCGGCCCGGGTCGCCCCCGTCCAAGAGATCGAACTCCTCGGACGAAGCGTCCCATTTGGCACCGACCTTTTATTCAAAGCCACGGACATGCCGGAATGCGTCGTGGGCATTGAAATCTGCGAAGACCTGTGGGCCGTCGAACCCCCCAGCGGCGCCCAAGCCCTCGCCGGCGCCACCCTTCTCTGCAATCTTTCGGCCAGCGATGAGCTCTTAGCCAAAGCCGCTTATCGCCGCGACCTCGTCCGTTCGCAATCCGCCCGCTGTCTCGCCGCTTATATTTACGCTGCGGCTGGAGCCGGAGAATCCAGCACGGATGTTGTTTATAGCGGACATGGTCTCATCGCCGAGAACGGCGTCGTCCTTGGCGAATCGGAACGGTTCCGCTTCGACCTAGCCTTACTTGTTTCGCAGGTGGACGTGGATCGACTTAATGCCGATCGCCGTCGAAACAGCACGTTTTTCGGGACTCCTGCCACGCTCAAACCTCGCGTCTTAGGCTTTGAACTCGGCACTCCCGTCGGCCAGACGCCCAAACTGCGTCGTCGGTTCAGCCAACACCCCTTCGTTCCCACTGACACGCATCGCCGCGACGAAAACTGTCAGGAGATTTTTGCCATCCAATCCACCGGACTCGCCCGCCGCCTCCGTCACACGGGCGCCAAGTATGCGGTGATCGGTGTCTCGGGCGGCCTCGACTCGACCCTCGCCCTCTTGGTCTTGCAAGAAGCCTTTGGCCGCTTGGGCCTCGATCGTAAAGGCATCATCGGACTGACGATGCCCGGCCCGGGCACCACCGCCCGCACCCGCGTCAATGCCATGAGGTTGATGGAAACCCTGGGCATCACTGCTCGCGAAATCCCGATCAATGACGCTGTCGAACAGCACCTGCGAGATATCCGTCATCCCGCTGGGAAGCACGACGTAACGTTTGAAAACGCCCAAGCTCGCGAACGTACCCAGATCCTCATGGACACGGCGAACCAGGTTGGAGGATTTGTTGTCGGGACCGGCGACCTTTCCGAAGCGGCGCTGGGCTGGTGCACTTTTAACGCGGACCACATTTCGATGTACCACGTGAACATCGGCGTACCCAAAACCCTCGTCCGCCACCTGGTCTCGTGGGCCGCGCACGCCCGCCATGTCGGGAACGAGCGATCCATCCTCGAAGATATTGTTAATACGCCCATCAGCCCCGAACTGCTTCCGCCCGGCGCCGATGGTGAAATCGCCCAGCAAACCGAGGCCCTCGTTGGCCCCTACGAACTCCACGACTTCTTCCTTTATCACGTGGTCCGTAACGGCTTCCGCCCCTCTAAGGTCCTCTGGATCGCGGAACATGCGTTCGCGGGTAAATATGACCAGACCGAGATTCGCCATTGGCTCCGCTCTTTCCTGACCCGCTTCTTCAGCCAGCAATATAAGCGGTCCGTGATGCCAGACGGCCCCAAAGTCGGCTCCGTGGCCCTCTCGCCTCGCGGCGACTGGAGAATGCCCTCGGACGCCGAAGCGACAGCGTGGCTTGCCGAACTGGGCTAAGCCTGCTTGATTAGCCGGGTGAACGATCCTGTGCACAATCATCCCGCCGCCACTCAGGCACTCATCGCGAAACTTGGACCCGAAAAGGTCCGGACCGACGAAGCAACCTGCTTCGCCGCTTCGTTCGACAACATGCGCCTTTCTTTCATGCCCGAAGCGGTCATTCGCCCGGGAGAAGAAGATGATATCGGGATCGTCTTAAAGTTGGCCAACGCGCACCGCGTCCCGGTCACCGTCCGCGGCCGAGGCACCGGCAATACCGGCGCCAGCTCTCCCATCAAAGGCGGCTGGGTCATCCACCTCGACCATTGGGATAAAATCGAGATCGACCCGATCTCAGCGATGGCAACCGTCCAGCCCGGAGCCATCACGGCAAAAATCAATGACCTTGCAGCTCCGTTCGGTCTCTTCTTTCCGCCCGATCCCTCGTCACTCAAATATTGCAGTATCGGAGGTAATATCGCCACCAATGCCGGCGGTTTACGCGCGGCCAAATACGGCGTTGTCCGCGACCACGTCTATGCGCTGGAAGGCTTTTTACCCACGGGTGAAAAAGTCCGCTGGGCCGCTCCGCTCCGAAAATTCGTGAGCGGCATCAATATCCGCGACCTTTGGATCGGCTCGGAAGGCACCCTGGGCATCATCACCAAAGCCGTGCTTAAGCTGGTTAATAAGCCCTTAGCCCGACGCACGTTCCTGCTCGCCTGTCTTACGGATGAAGGCGCCCTCGAAGCGGCGGCGGAACTAATGGGCCTCCGCATCAACCCTTCCGTATTCGAGTTCCTCGACACGCAAACGGTGGAAGCGGCCGAAAAAATGCGAGCCCGGCGGGTCTTTGCGACCGAAGAATTAAAGGGTAATCCCGCGACCCACGCCCTTCTACTTGTAGAAATCGACGGGCACCCCGCCGCCCTCGCTGACGACGCCATCAAAGTTCGAGCATGGATTAACCGCCACGCCGTCGCTTTCCGCGAAACCGAAATCGAAAGCGAAGCCGAAGCCTTATGGGATATTCGTCGGACTTGCTCGCAGGCGATGTACTCCTTGGGTAATGCGAAACTCAACGAAGACATCGTCGTGCCGTTCAAGAGTTATGTCGCCCTCATCCGCTACACCCGTGAAGTGCGCGACCGGACCGGGTTGGCCACGCCCACCTTTGGACATGCCGCCGATGGCAATTTCCACGTCCACATCATGTACAATCGGGACAATCCCGAACACTGCCGTCTGGCCGAAAAAGCAATCCATGAGGTCATGCAGAAAGTCGTCGAACTCGGCGGCGCCATTACCGGCGAACACGGTATCGGCATCGCCAAATCGCCTTTCCTTTCCCTGCAACACACGCCCGCGGAGATCCAAGCGATGCGCGCCATCAAGCTCGCCCTTGACCCCAATGGCATCCTGGCTCCGGGACAGATTTTCGAACCGCTGAACGTCTGGGATTATCGCCCCGTCAAAGTCACGCTGGCTTGGGATAAACACTGATTTAAATGTCCAAAACTGTCGCTGTCTTTGATTGGGACGGAGTCGTCATTGACTCATCCGTAGCCCATGAACGCTCTTGGGAAGTCCTCGCCGTGGCCGAACATCTCACGCTCCCCTCCGATCACTTCATCCGCGGTTTCGGTAAACGGAATGAATTCATCATCCCGGAAATCCTGGGTTGGTCGAGAGATCCGGCGGAAATCAAAAGGCTCTCCGATAAGAAAGAAGACCTGTATCGGGAAATCGCCCGCCAAGGAAATGTCCGCCTCTTGCCGGGCGTGCGCGAACTGACGGCGGCGCTGGGCCAAGCCGGGATTCGATGCGTCATCGGCACCTCCACGCATAAGGCTAATCTCGAACTTTCTTTCGAGTTGTTCGGCATCGGACATTTGTTCGACGGCGCGATCAGCAGCGAAGATGTCACCCGCGGCAAGCCCGACCCTGAAGTCTTTCTCAAAGCTTGCGCTCTGGGCGCAGGCGAACCGGCTTCGTCTTTCGTTTTTGAAGACTCGTTCTCCGGAATTCAAGCCGGCCTCGCCGGAGGATTCATCACCGTGGCGCTGGCGACGACCCACACGCGAGCCCAGCTTGAGCCGATTGGTGCGCATCGCATCCTAAGTGATCTCTCCGAAGTCGACCCGCAATGGCTTGTCCGCGGCCGACTCGATTAAGCATGGAATTCAAATTACATTCTTCGTATCGTCCGACGGGCGATCAGCCCACCGCGATTGCCGCCCTAGAGGCGTCCCTCCAAGCCGGCAACGCCCGCCAGACCCTCCTCGGCGTAACGGGCTCCGGCAAGACCTTCACGATGGCCAATCTGATTGCGAGCCAGCAACGGCCAGCCCTGATCATTTCGCATAATAAGACCTTAGCCGCCCAGCTCTATTCCGAATTCAAGAATTTCTTTCCCGAGAACGCCGTCGAATATTTCGTCAGTTATTATGACTATTATCAGCCGGAGGCTTACGTCCCGCAAACGGACACCTTCATCGAAAAAGATTCGGCAATCAACGAAGACATCGAGCGGCTCCGCATCAGCGCCAGCAGCGCCTTGCTTTCGCGGCGCGACGTTATCGTCATCGCTTCGGTTTCCTGCATTTATGGCCTAGGTTCGCCGGAAGACTTCATGGCAATGATGGTGCCCCTGAAGGTCGGCATGACCCTACGGCGCGACGAACTACTGACGAAGATGGTGAATAATCAATACTCCCGGAATGATGCGATCCTGGAGCGCTGTTCCTTCCGGGCTCGCGGCGAAACCATCGACGTCTGGCCCGCCTACATGGAATCCGCGGTACGCCTGGAGTTCTGGGGCGATACGCTGGAAGCCATCCGGGAACTAGATCCGGTGAGCGTGAAGCCGGGGAAATCCTTGGAGATGTTTGATCTTTATCCGGCCAACCAATATGTCACGGCACCCGGACGCGTCAAAACCGCCGCCGCCGCGATTCGTGCCGAACTTGAAGAACGCGTGGATTTTTTCGAAAAGAACAACCGGTTGGTCGAAGCCCAGCGTATCCGGATGCGCGTCGAACACGATTTGGAGATGTTGCGGGAGACCGGCTTCTGCTCCGGAGTGGAAAACTACTCTCTCCACATGTCAGGGCGTAAGGCGGGCGAACGCCCCTGCTGCTTGCTCGACTTCTTCCCCAAAGACCGGCTGGTTTTCATCGATGAAAGCCACGTCTCGGTCTCCCAGATTCGCGGCATGTATCACGGCGACCGGGCACGCAAAGAACGGCTGGTGGACTTCGGCTTCCGCCTGCCCTCTGCCCTGGAGAATCGGCCCTTGATGCCGGATGAATTTGATGCCGTGACGGAGCAGATCGTCTACGTATCGGCGACCCCGGCGCCCCATGAATATGCGGTATCCTCGGTCATCGCCGAACAAGTCATCCGGCCGACGGGGCTACTGGATCCTATCATGGAAGTGCGCCCCATCGCCGGCCAAGTCGAAGATATCATCGGCGAAGCCAAAACCGTCGCAGCCAAAGGTTTTCGCACCCTCGTCACCACGTTGACTAAGCGGATGTCGGAAGAACTTTCCAACTTCATGCGCGATAGCGGATTAAAAGTGGAATACCTCCACTCTGACATCGATGCCATCGAACGCGTCGAAATTCTTCGGCGCCTGCGGGCGGGACAATTTGACGTCCTTGTCGGTGTCAACTTACTTCGAGAAGGCCTCGACCTTCCCGAAGTCGCCCTAGTCGGCATCCTTGATGCGGATAAAGAAGGGTTCCTGCGCAGCGAAACGAGCCTCATTCAGACTTCGGGACGAGCGGCACGTCACGTCGACGGCAAAGTCCTCCTCTACGCCGACGTGATGACGAAGTCCCTTACCCGCGCCATGACGATTTGCGCTGACCGTCGAAAACGCCAAGAAGCCTATAATCTTAAACACGGCATCACGCCGAAAGGCACGATGCGACCGATCGAGGAAAGTTTGGTGGATGAAGCAGCGGAAGACGTCTTGGCGGTCGCCGAAGGTACCGATGACCGCGATATCGCGCGAGTGCTCTCGGATCTGGAATCCGAAATGCTCACGGCAGCCGATGAACTGCAATTCGAGCGAGCGGCCGTCTTGCGTGATCAGATCGAATCGCTTCGCACCGGGAAGCCCGCGCCAGCCAAACGTCGCAAAAGCCGACGCTGATTAGACCAAGCGCCGGGTGAGATCGGCGTCGGTCCATTCGATATAAGTTCGGTGCCCACGCGGACAAGTGCCCGGTTGCGTCGTCGCAAAAAGCGCCTGCACGAGCTTGGCCAATTCCAAATCAGAGAGCCCGTCCCCCTTACGGCGAGCCCGCTGGATGGCCAATTTGGCCAAAGCATCATAGGCCAGCGCGGGCTTTCCGAAATCCCCTTCCCGTCGGGCCATCTCGGCCAACATATCACGGATGAATCCTAGGCAATCTTCCGGCGCCAACCATGCGGGCAGCGCCGCGATGCGCCAAAAGTTTCTGCCAAATTCCTCGAATGCAAATCCGGCCTTAGTAATCAACGCCATTTGCTCTTTTAAAACTGCCGCAGGCAAGGGTTCTAATTCGATATTAAGCGGCACCAGCAAAGTTTGGGCGACAGATTCTTGCCGGGAGAACTGCGTTAGGATCGACTCGTAAAGAATGCGCTGGTGCGCGGCGCCCAAGTCAAGGATCGCCAGCCCGGTTGGCGTCTCGAAGACCGCACGCTCCGCGCGCAACCTTGCCAATAAGCGCCAGCCCAGCCGAACCGCTGGTGCGTGGTTTGATACGTTCGCAGGACGTCCAGCTTCCGTCGGCGGACTACTCGCCACCGAAGGAACATAAGCCGGACCTGCCATCGCAAGTGGCGACCTTTCGACCAAATAAGCGGAGGGCGTCACCGCCGGGATCGTCTGGACGGGCAAACCGTCACCACCGCTTGATCGCAAGACGGCCAAGACTGATTCGATTAGGAAGTTTCGCACCTTCGCCTCATCCCGGAAGCGCACTTCGCGCTTCGCCGGATGAACATTAACGTCGACCCAAGCGGGATCGATCTCGAGAAATGCAAACGCCAACGGATACCTACCCTTCGGAATCAACGTGTGATAACTCTCCGTCAAGGCATAGGACATCGTCCGGCTATCTACGGGACGTCCATTCACGACCGTAATCAGATCTTGCCGGGTACCGCGGCTTACCCCAGGTTTTCCTAACAGTCCGGTCAGCCTCATGCCAGGGCGCTCAAACGTCGGCATGATTGTGACCTCTTCCGCCACCTGTCGTCCCCAGATTTCCCGAACCCGCTCGAGCAAAGGTGCATTACCCGGGGAACGGAAAATCTCCCGTCCGTCTTCCCGCAGCAGGAAACCGACTTCGGGGTGAGCGACGGCATAAAGCCGCACCAGCCTGACGATATGGGCGGCCTCGGTCTCATCGGACTTAAGAAACTTAAGCCGGGCCGGCACCGGATGAAATAAGTTTGCGACCTCTATGCGCGTGCCTGGCGCCATCCCATGATCCTTGCAATGCACCAGCTTGCCACCGATCACCAAAATTTCCGTACCTGCCGCCGCATCGGACGGACGGGTCTGCATCGTAAAACGCGCCACGCTCGCAATCGAAGGCAGGGCTTCTCCGCGGAAACCAAAGGTCGCAATCCGATCAAGGTCCGACGCCATACAAATTTTGCTCGTGGCGTGCCGCTCCAAACTCAAGACAGCTTGATCGGAAGTCATCCCCTTGCCGTCATCCTCGACAATCATCAAAGCCTTTCCGCCGCGGGAAAAATCTACGACGACACGCGTGGCCGCGGCATCCAAAGCGTTCTCTAAAAGTTCCTTGATGACCGCCGCCGGCCGTTCGACGACCTCTCCCGCGGCGATTTGATTCGCCACGGTAACATCAAGTATTCGGATGATTGACATGCCTATGTTGCTTAAGCGCCAGGAGTCCAAACGCACGCCTCAGGAGCTTGGGTCAAATCGTGAAGGGTGCCGGAATGGCCAAAAGACATTCCCTGAGATTTATCCCATCACCCCTTCCCTGCAAGTCGAAGGGTTATAAAGAGTCTTTGTTGCACCCCGCCAGCGAATCACAAAGGTGCTGACGTGCCTAATCGACTGGTCAACGAGAGCTCGCTCTACCTCCGCCAACATCAGGATAACCCTGTAGACTGGTGGCCATGGTGCCCAGAGGCCTTTGCGGAGGCCCGCGCCCAAGATAAGCCCGTCCTCGTCTCCGTAGGTTATTCGTCCTGCCACTGGTGCCACGTCATGGCCCACGAATCGTTTGAACAGGAATATTGCGCCTCCCTAATGAACCAACATTTCATCTGCATCAAAGTGGACCGCGAAGAGCGTCCTGAAGTCGACAAGCTGATGATGGACGCCGTTCAAATGGTGCACGGACAAGGTGGCTGGCCATTGAATTGCTTCTGCCTGCCTGACGGCCGGCCTTTTTTTGGTGGGACTTATTTCCCACCCGAAGATCGCGGACATGGCCAAGTCCCCTGGCCGCAGCTTCTCATGCGGGTCGCCGATTTTTATCACCGAAATAAGCCTGAGCTGGCGGCCAACGCCGAGGCCATCGCTCAAAACCTGACGCACCTCACGCGCGCACCTGATGCCGACGGGAGCAGCCCTTCGCCTGAGGATTTGATTTCCGCAGCCCGACGAATCTGCGAACAGCATGATGATACCTATGGCGGGTTCGGATCAGCGCCGAAATTTCCCTCGCCCTCCACGCTCAGTTTCCTGCTCGCAATCAGGGCCACGGAAGCGGCCGAAGCGAATCGATTGCTGGCGACCCGACTCGATGCCGTCATCACGATGACGTTAGGAGCAATGGCTCGCGGCGGTTTGTACGATCAGATTGGGGGAGGCTTTCACCGGTATTGCGTGGATCGTGATTGGACCGTGCCTCACTTCGAGAAGATGTTGTACGATAACGCTCAGTTGCTCGGGCTTTATGCCGAAGCATGGGCACGCTATCGGAACCCGCTTTACGCCAGGATCTGCGAAGAAATTCTGACCTGGCTGGAACGCGACATGCGTCTACCAAACGGGCTCTTTGCGGCCTCACTTGACGCCGATACGGGCCACCACGAAGGCACGACCTACCTATGGAAGTCGGCTGACATCGCCGAAAGCCTGGGCCCGGAAGCGCTTCCGTTCGCCCAAGCCTATGGCATCACCGACCAAGGGAATTTCGAAGGATCTAACATCCCGAAACTCCGCGGGCATTTTAACGAAAGAGAGCGCCTGGCGGAAGCCCGAGCCAAACTCCTGCAAGTACGCCAACAACGTCCGCAACCGGCCCGGGACGATAAAGCTTTGTTAAGCTGGAACGCGCTCCTCGTTAATCATCTCACCAAAACCGCTTGGATTTTCGGACGACGCGAATGGTTCGACTTAGCCGCAGAGATCGAAAAGTCTCTGTGGGATCATTTTGCTAAAAAGAGCGGAGATGGCTTTTCATTACTCGCCGTGGCGCACGGCAGCGTCGCATCCCAGGCCGCTAATCTGTCCGATTATGCTTGGCTGGCGGAAGCTGAACTTAATCTTGCCGCCTATGCGGCGTGGGGTGCCCCCCCAAGCACCTCGCCCTACCCGGACAGAGCTGAAATCATCCTGCGGAAGGCCATTGATGATTTCGGCGACCCTCATGCCGTGGGCTTCTTCCTCGTAACGAACCAACGGACTGACCTCTCCGTGCGACAAAAAGATTGGTTCGACAATGCTGTGCCGGCTGGGAATTCCTCGTTACTGCACGGTTTCTCCGCCCTTCTCGCGCGCACAGGTGAACCCCTTTGGGCTCATGAATTCAATCAGCTCACCAAGGCTTTTGGCGGAACCTGTCGCAATGTTCCGAATGGCGTCGCCCATGCCCTTGACGGCTTAACGCGAGCGGCGACTGGACTGGTCACGATTAAGGCACCCTCGAGGACCGATTGGAACACCCTTCAGCAAGCCCTCAATGGCGACCCCCTCACGATCGCTCACGAAAGACCCTTCCGGGCATGCACCCTCCTGCCGACCGCCGAATCTCAAGGGTTCCAGGTGTGCATTGGACCGGTTTGCCAACCCATTGTTGCGAGCGCCAAAGAAGTCTCGGCCATCGTTTAAGGCAAAAGCAATCCGTTCTTGCCCGTCAAACTGGACGCTAGATTATCACCCGAACCATGGCGGCCGACCCAAACTACGTCTACGGACAGAACCAGCAGTCGCGCTCCAGCAGTCGCCTATTCCTGGGCCTCATCATCGTTGATTTATTTGGCTATAAAGACCGTAAATATCGCATCGCCTGGGGAAGGTTCTTTCTGCTCCTACCCTTTTTCCTCTTGGCGCTATGGGTTCTCAGCGCCGAAACCTACTACTTCAGTCAAAAATACATGAGCGGTATCGCGACCACCCGTCGGGGCGACATGTACCTTTACTACCCGGATACGATCACCGAACGTTGCCGTAATTTCTTCAAGTCAAAGGCTCAGATTAAAATTGATGAGCGCGCCAAGTTGGCCAGCCGTATCGATGGCTACGGCAAGGACGCTCACCTCCGACGCAAAGGAGAATACTACGTGATCATCGCCAAGGCTGCCCTCGAGCGTCAGGATTACGCGGAGTTCGCTAAATACATCGGGACAGGCGCCAGCATGACGCCGACTAACCTGGAAGCGCAAAGAATGTGCGCGGATTTATTCTTCGCTTTTGGCCGCCCGCTGGACGCTTACCAGATACTTGAAGATTCCCTCGATTTCGCCAAGCAAAGCCGCGAACATTTTCGGGTCTACCTTTACCGGTGCTTCATGTTCGATCAGGACAAACGCATCATCGACTGCGCTAATAAATACGCTAACGACCCCGGCTTGGATGAAAATATCCGCAGCGATCTGCGCATCGCCCAAGCCCAAGCGAACTTCCTCCGCGGAGATTACTCCGAGACCCTTAATCTTATTCGCTTAAATCGGTTAGACCGCACCGCCGAAGGCTATCTACTCAACTGTCAGGTGATATGGGAAAACGGTGATCATAATGCCGCCTTAGAACTCCTGAACTCGGCCCTGCGTTCCTATCCCTCCGCCAACCGCTTGCTGGAAATGAAAGCCCGCTGGTTGAAAGAATCGGGCAATCTGGATGGCGCCAGAGACTGCCTCGATCTCCTCTCAATTAATGATCCGACCAAATTCGCTCCTGTCATTCAGACGTTATACCTCCTACCAGGCGAAGGTTTAAAAAAGAAACGCGAAGAATTGATTGCCCGAGTTATCGCGAAGTTTTCCAAGGAAGAACAGGCGATGCTCGACCTCAGCCGCTACGGCAATGACACCGTCGACCCCCTCCTGACCGAGCGCATCATGAAAATAGCGGATGAACAGCGCTTTCCTAATCGCATCCGCTTCACGCTTGTCCACGTCGAGTGCCTGATCAACGCCGGTCGCGCCCGGGAAACAATCCTCATTGTCGATGATCTTTATAAGCGGGCCGAACGCGAACAGTGGGTACCCGAAACGTTGATCGCCTTCGAAGCCCTCCGCACCATCGCCTACTTCAACGACAATCAGCCAGAAATCGGCTCGATCAACTTGCAGAAGCTGATGACGAATAAAAATATTCCGCCCCAGCTTTTGGTCTCCGCCAGCCGCAAACTGATTGCGGCGCAACACTTCGACGAAGCTAATAATGTCTTAATCCAGGCCCACTTACTCAATGAAAGCAACCAGGCTGTGCTGATGCAGATTGTCCGCTTCAAAATCGCTAATCCGCGTATCTCCAACGACCTTGAGGTCTATCTACGTCGCCTGATGAGTACCCGGCGGCCACCCAAGGATCTACTCGAGGTCGCCCTGCGACGCCTAGGCTCGGACAGCTATCTGTATTCTTCAAACCGGATCGAACTGCTTAAAGACATCGAAGCGATGCTTAAGCAGTAGTCGCCGGATTTTCCGACCGGTCCGTCACTTCGAAATAAGTGATCGAACCTAAGCGAGAGTCATCGGGTAGCCAGGCGCCTCGGCTGCATCCGCGATTCAGCAATTCCTCCAGCTCCGCTCCACTCAACACCGCGGCGGCCATCGCCAATCCCTCGGCCTCCATGGCTGAATTCGCAATCGCCCTCACCGGCGAACTTAATTGAACCGCCAAGCCGGTGCGGGGATCGACCAAGTTGCCGTGGCGATCCTGCGTGGACTTACTGGCGAAAGCAAAACGGCAGAGTTTAATCTCGGAACGCGGGCCGACGCCGATTCTCCAGCCTGAACTATCGCCCGGCGGGTCGAGGGCGAGCGTGACACTCCCGGAAGCCATGAGTAAGGCACGATGAATGCCCCAATTGCTTTCCAGCATGTCGGCCATCCGGTCCAAGGCATAACCCCGGGTGATGGCACCGAAGTCGACCGCCGCGCCGGCCTTGACGCACGTCAGCTCACAGCCTTCGAGTTTAAATTTGCCGTCACGGGTCGCGTTGACGACCTGTCCCCATTCGGCGTCGTCTTGGTTGAACGGGAGCTCGCCACGCTTACTCCAGTATTTGAAAAGGTTCCCGGCGGTGACATTGAAAGCTCCGGCCGACTCCTCGCCCATCGTTTCACTAAAACCCCAAAGCGCTCGGATATGATCCGAGGCGGCTACCATGGCTCCCTCTGGCATGGAGTTGATGGAGGCAACCGGCCCGCTGTCGTGCCTTAAGTCCGTCTGGAAATCCAAGTCATCCAGCAGCTGAAAGATCGCCTCGGCGGCATTCCGCGCGTAGACCGCATCCTCATCGGCGATGCGAATCCAAAAGCGACATTGCAACGCTTCGTGGGAAAAATTGTGAATCGTGGGGCCGGCACTCATAAGGTTAGGGCCGATTAAAAACGCTTTCGTACTCCTTGGCAACTAACACCCAATATTCAGTGCCATCTTTACGCAGAGTCAGCCGATGGACGGCATAACCAGCCACCTTCGGCTCACTTGTATCGTTCGCCAGAATCAACCGCAACGGAGCCTTGGCCGCGGCCGGGAAATCGCCGTACCCAACCTGGTAATGCCGTAAGTAATACGGGAGCGGCCAATAGTGTCCGTCGTCGATGGCGACATAGAACGGCCCACCATTGTAAGCTGTTTTAAACCGGGCCGTGCTCGCCTCAAAAGCCCGCAGATCGGCCGTCGGCGAATGCGATGCAAAATCTCCGGCCGCGACCCCAGCCGAGATCAGCAAACCGAGTAAGAGCATTCCGTCACGTCGCCATCCGCCGCTGAGGTGATAAGGAAGAACCAGGACTAACGGGAGCGCCATGACGCCGTACAATAGCCAGGGCGTCTTATAGGGCAGCAGGAGATGAAAGCCGAAGAGCAGGCCGATAAAAACCAAGGCGAAGTCATACGAACCGGAACAGAACGGGATAAAACGCTGGCCAAGGAATCGATACGTCGAGAATTCGGCCAGCCACAAGGCCGCCCAAAGCCAAGGCCAATAGTTCAGGACGGTCAGCGTATCCTCCGAATGGCCACTGGCCACTCCGAGCGAGCGGGCCAACTGGCTCCACCATGTCGCCAAGCCGGGGGTATCCGTGAAGGCGACGCTCTGAAAGAACGCCCAAGACGCGACAAGTCCGGCGATGAAGGCAAGCAGGTGGCGGTCGGCCCAGGTTTTACGGACGATCATCAGGGCGATGAAAAACAATAACAGGTAGGCCGCTGCGGTGACCTTGCAGGCCAGCGCAAATCCGAAGGCCGCGCCTGAAAGCAGCCGCCAGATCATCTTCCGTTCCGAGGCTTCCGCGCGCAACCACAGCACCACCCCCCAGGCAAGTCCCGCCACGAGCAGCACCTCTTGCACATAGTAAAATCCAAACGGAGCACCGCCCCCGACCACGAAGCAAAAAACAGCCGCCATGACGCGTGACATCAGACAGACCCCCGGAAGCGCCAGCACGGCCAACGAAAGCAGCACCAAGTAGCAGCCCGTGACATTACGCAAATAGGACTCGGACATTTCCGTGAAAGCGGTTCCGGTAACTTTCGAGGCCGCCATTAACGATGCCGCCAAAGTCGGCCCATGAAAACGGTCGTTGTTCGAACTATAAGGGACCCCTTCGGACATTTCCTTCGCCAGCGACCACTGCACCGCTTCGTCGGCATGGAGCGGCGACGGGCCCAGTGATGACGGATGCGATAGCCCAGAGGAAAAATAAGGCGGCTGAACGCCCAGCACCGAAAACAACAGAAAGCTCGCGACCATCAGCCCGAGTAACACCAGCGGCCGCTTAGGGGTGCCTTCTTCCATGATTCAAACTCCGAAATGCTTCTGCAGCGTCGTCTTAATTTCCAGAGGAACCAGCGCGGCGGCCATCGGCCCCTGCCCTTCCCGCCAGGCATAGACGGTCGTCAAGATACCCTTGGCGACAGCGCGAGCACCGACTTGAGCTGCAAAGGTCCAGACGATCTTCTTATCGCCTATCTCTCCCGGGGTCAGGGATACCGTCACGACCTCCTCACGATGAATCGGCGAAAGGTAATCACACTCCACCCGGACCCGCGGAAAGCCTGACAACTTATTCCCCTCCGTCTTCAGGAAAGTTAATTTCAGGTGGCGGAACAACGCTTCCTCCGTGGCTTCGACCCAAAAAAATATCGTCGAGAAGTGGACGATGCCGGCGGCATCGGTATCGGAAAATTGGGCACGATGTTCTGCCGTAAATGAGGCCATATCCTTATCCAAGCCAAAGCCCCCAAGGGTGCAATCGCCAAGGCGCTCAACGCGCCCCCTTGGCTTTACGCAACCATGCCACCGAGATACTGGCCCCACCGGAAGCTTCGACACACCGACGCAAGATCTCCTGAGGCTCTTGTTGCAGACTAAACAGGTATAACCGAGGGGTGCCCCCGCGGACCCCCTGGGTAAACGCATCCACCCATGCCTTTTCCCAGCGGTAGGAGGGCCGCCGCGGGCCATTGACCTTATGATACGAACTATCCGAGTAGATCAGCTTTGACCCGTGCTTAGGCAACTCATGGTAAATCCTGACCCCATCTTGGAAGTCTGAAAACACCACGAGCGCGTCATAAGGTTCGACTTGTAAGCGATCGAGCCATGCGCCCAACGAGCCCTTTTCACACGGCACCTTTATTTTAGCCTGCAAAGCCTTTCCCGCAGGAGTCAAGGTCGGTAATTCCGTCTGGGTCGGACCTTCCCGAAGATGCGGCGCTACCCCATGAAAGCTCCGTCCGTAAACAATGACTTCACCGAGGGCCACGATTCGGGCTCCATCGAATCGAAAGACATCAGCATCCGGAAATTGCTTTCGAATCTCGCCGGCCACTCGCTCCAGGTAGGGCTTCATCGAGCCAGAGCAATCCAAGTAAACCGCTACCCGCTGAGCCTTGATCATCGCGCCCATCACCGGTTTCGCCATAAACCCGTTTTGAGTGCCCAGCCCAGAGCCGACCCCCTTGCCACCGCCAAAGCCCTTCCCTGCCCCTGTTCCGGCGCCCGCTTGGCCGAGTTTTTGGCTCCGGCTTAATCCATCGAGCATACTGGGCAGGCTCAACTTGGGCATGATCGCCATCGCAGACTTATCCTTAACTGAAATCCTTTGCGTGATGGCCTTTAATTTAAGCGGGGGCCGCTGGACGGCGTGCTGAGAAAAGGCTGGCGCACCGCCCCCGCCCGCCACGACAAACGCCGGCGACGGCTTCCGCTTCCGCACTTTTCCAGGCTGCCGAAATACGATCCAACAGGCCATGATAACGAGTAACCCGTGCACGAGCAGTGAAATCAACAAACTGCGCCAAGAACGAGTTCGCGGACGCGATACCAGCATGGGTGCGGAAGATGACATGCAACCAGACTATCAAGATACCTGCCGCCTCAAGGCACCGTCTCGTCAATCATCCCTCAGAACGAAATCGAGCATTCGTCTCAGTGAAACCCCTTACGCTGAGAATCCAATCAGCGGATGGGCTTGACTGTCATGCCCGGAACGACCGCCGCTTTGGCGGGAACGGCCGTAGGCGTACCCGTAGCGATGCCGGTCAGCATGACGACTTCGCCGCCCGAGGCCTTGACGCATTCCGTCAAGAAATCCCCCGGCTTCTTTTTGGTCGAAAAAACATAGAGTTTGGGGGTCGCGCCGGTCTTGGCTCCCGTAAAAGTCGTGATCCATTCCTTCTCCCATTCTTTTTCCATCGGCTTACGATTATCGATACCGCGACCCACGCCATAATTAGCATCATCGGAGAAGACTACCAAAGGCGAAGGCTTCATCCCCTTCTCGACCTTGACGCCCTTGATGCGGATTTGCGTCAGGCCATAATCATCGAAATCGGTAAAGACCACCAAGGCGTCATAGGCCTTCTCCTTGCGCAAAATATCCAGCCATGCGCCCAGCTTCCCGGCTTGGAAGTTAGCGTCATAACGAGAAAAAATATTCTTTCCCACCGCCGACAGGCGCTTGGGTTCCGTCACCGGCTTGTCTCCACCGCCTGGGCGTTTGGTGTTGGTATTAACCTTACGGGCGATGACATTTTTCTTATCCCGCATGAATTCATGGCCACCGACAACATCGCCATCTTGAATCGTAATAGCCGGCTGTTCGTAGATAAAAACGTCTGCATCCGGAAAGGATTTCTTGATTTCGTCCTGCACCTTATCCAAGTAATCGATGAGCGAGTCTGAGGAGTCGAAGTAGACGGCGATTTTCTGCGCAAAGATATTGGCACCCATGACTGGCTTGGAGACGAAGTTCTTACCACCGCCCACGCCCATCCCCTTACCGGAGCCGATCCCGCCACCGGAGCCGCCGCCAAAACCCTTGGAGGAGCCGCCGGCCATCATGCCGGAAACCATCGAAGCCGCGGAAGCCGAAGCCGGCATATCTGGTAAGACGATGGAAGCCGAAGCGCTCTTCGAAGTAATGCGGGTTGTGCTCTTAGAGAGCGTCTTCACGTTTTTCGGCTGAATCTTGTGCTGGAAAGTTTTGGCTTTTTCTCCCCCGCTACCACCGCCCGCACCCGTCGCAAAAGCATTGGATTCCTTCTTGGCGTTCGTCGTGACGGTAGAAATCACGAAGTAAGCCGCGATCAACACTAAGGCCACGTGGACACCAATGGAGATAGTCAGGCCCTCACCGCCCAACCGGCGCCAGAAATTAGGCCGCTTACGCTTAGAGATCGAGGCATCTACGACAATCTCCGGACTGACGACGAACGGATTGACGTCATCGGCAGGACTTGGGGTAGGAGGCGTTGGTACGTCTTCGTTCATTGGCTAGCGGGGTGAGGATATGTTTAGCCCCTATGAGACTGCTTCAATCTCATTCTAATCCCTGCCCTGTGCCCGCCATTCAAAGCCAGCAAAAAAATGGCTTGCGGCACTGCCCTCCGCCCTCTCATCTTAACCTTCCACTGATTGCAGGGTGGAGCAGCCCGGTTAGCTCGTCAGGCTCATAACCTGAAGGTCGTAGGTTCAAATCCTACCCCTGCACCCAATTTTATCCGCCTAATCTTCAATTACTTAGGCGGAATTACCCAGAAAAATTTAATTTGTCCTTGTGCCAGGGAAGTCTAATTGCAGGATATCGGGTATTAACTTTGTCCTACGGGACAATGGGGTAAGTAAGATAAAGCAGTAAAAAACAGGCGGCTTGCATAGGGGTATGCAAGCCGCCTCCTTTTTTTAAGGGTCAAACAACCGACCCAAAACAAAAGCCCGACTCCTCTGAGCCGGGCTTCTTCATGCCGTTAAAGACCAAAGCGGATCAACCGCCGGTCATCTTGGTAATCAGCGCGATCAGCGGTAGGAACATCGCCAAGACGATGGTACCGACGACGACGGCGAGGAATACGATGAGCACGGGCTCGATGATGGAAGTCAGCGCGGTCACCGCATTATCGACCTCTTCGTCGTAAATATCGGCGACGCGATTAAGCATCTCAGGCAACTGGCCCGTCTCTTCTCCCACTTGGATCATGGAGGTCACCATCTGAGGGAAGACGCCTGATTGCTCCAGGGGTACGGAAAGCGGCTCACCGTCACGCACACGGTCGTGAACGCGTTCGAGCGACTTGGCGATAACGACGTTATCCAAAGTGTCACGCGTAATGGAAATGGACTGCAAAATCGGAACCCCGGAGGCCATCAGCGTGCCGAACGTACGGGCGAAACGGGAAACGGAAACAATCTGCACAAAAGTTCCGATTTTAGGTAACCTGAAGATGACTCTGTCGAAGATCTCTTTGCCCTTTTCGGTGGCCAGCCAAGATTTGGTCCCGAAATAGAGGCCGAAGAGCACCACCGGAGTGACGTACCAGAAATCCGTGAGGGCGCGGGAAATCCCGACGACGAATTGCGTCAGCGGTGGCAGATTCATCTTCTGGGCGCTGAGCAACTTCTGGAAAGAGGGCACGACCTTCACCATCAGGATGTAAACGATGATGACCGCCACGGACATGACCACCCCGGGATACACCATCGCGGACTTGACCTTTTTCTGAATGCGCTGGGCCTTTTCGCGGAACTTAGCCAGACGATCGAGGACCTTGTCGAGCACCCCACCCGCTTCCCCGGCACGCACCATGTTGACGAAAAGCTTATCAAAAACCTTGGGGTGAGCCTGCAAGGCCTCGGAGAGGTTATTACCCTGCGAGACACTGGCAGCGATATCAGCCAAGACGGCTTTGAAGATCGGGTTGCGCTCTTGCTTATGGATCAACTCCAAGGCCCGGAGCAGCGGGAGCCCTGCCGTTATCAGCGTGGCCAACTGCCGGGTCATGACGGTTACGTCATCCTGCGTGACCTTGGCTCCGAAACCAAAACCCTTCTTGGCCGGGGCGGACGGGGCGCTGGCGGCCGGCTTGCCGGCCCCGCTATCGCCGACCAGAGTGGTGACCATCAGCCCCTTTGCCATGAGCTTCTGGCGGGCTTGACCGTCGTTGGCGGCTTCGATTTTACCGGTGGTCTGGGCGCCAGTACGATCAATGGCGGTATACTTGTATTCGGGCATGAGCGTGAGGGGGGTTGAGAATGGGTTAGGTGTATTTCAAGACTTCCTCGATGGAGGTAAGCCCGTCAAAGATGCAGCGAAGGCCGTCCTCCCGGAGAGGACGCATGCCAGTTTCAATCGCTTTTTGTTTTAGAACCAACGTCGGCGCCTTCTGGGTAATCAGCGTGCGCAGATTATCATTGATGGTCATTAACTCGAAAAGGCCTTGGCGACCGCGGTAGCCGGCACGGTTGCAGTCTGGGCAACCCTTGCCGAAGTAGAACTGCTTGTTCGTGATCTCGATGGCGTCGACGTCGAGCATGTTGATCACTTCCTTGTCTGGCTCATAAGCAGTCTTACAGGTCTTACAAATGCGGCGTAAGAGCCGTTGCGCCAAGATACCCTCCAGCGAGGCAGAAATCAGGAAGGGCTCCAAGCCCATGTCGATGAGACGCGTGACGGCGCCCGGCGCGTCGTTGGTGTGGAGCGTGGAAAGGACCACGTGACCGGTCAGCGAAGCCTGAACGGCAATCTGGGCGGTTTCTAAGTCGCGAATTTCTCCCACCATGATTGTATCTGGGTCCTGACGGAGAAAGGAGCGCAGGGCGGCGGCAAAAGTCAGGCCGACCTGATGGTTGATGGGTACCTGCATAATGCCCTCCACTTCATATTCGACCGGGTCTTCGGCGGTCAGAATCTTAACGTCTTCCGTATTCACCTCGCGGAGTGCCGAATAAAGCGTGGTCGTCTTACCTGAGCCAGTCGGGCCGGTGACGATAAAAATCCCGTTGGGTCGGCTGACCATGGCGCGGATACCCTCTTTGATGTCATCCTGCATCGAAAGCGCATCGAGGCTCAGATTAACGACGGTCTTGTCGAGAATACGGAGCACCACGGATTCGCCGAACTGGGTCGGAAGCGTCGAGACGCGCAAGTCAATCGCTCTTCCGCCAATGATCGTCTTGATGCGTCCATCTTGGGGGACACGACGTTCCGCAATGTTAAGCGAAGACAAAACCTTGACGCGAGCGGTCACCGCCGAGGCCAGATTCTTTGGCGGTGGCGCCATTTCATAGAGCGAACCATCAATCCGATAACGGATCCGGAACTGATCTTCGAACGGCTCGAAGTGGATGTCCGAAGCTTTGGCCTTTACGGCTTCCTGCAAGACGAGGTCGACGAAGCGAATGATCGGTGCCTTGCTGGCCTGGCTTGCGGCGTCCTCTTCGGCGAGCGGACCCGCTCCTTCGACTTGCTCAAATTCACCCAACAAATCTTCCATCGAGGAAGCCGCCGGCTCCCCGTAAGCGCGGATCACTCCGGCCTCGACCTGCTCGGGGTCGGCCACGGCGAACTCGATGTCGCGCTGCAAAATAAACGTGAGCTCATTGACTGCCGCAGAATTAAAAGGATCTTTCGCCAGCAGGGTCAGTTTACCCGCTTCGTCCGCGACCGGTAAGACGACGTACTTATGAGCCTGGGCTGGCTTCAATAACTTCATCAACTCATCACTAACCTCCAGAGGCACCGACGAATAATACTGCACGTTCAAGTGGTCGGCTACCGATTGCAGCAGCGACGGGCGATCAACCAACCCCGCATCAATCAGACTGTCCGCGTAGGCTTTTCCCGTGGTGGAATGGGACTCCCAGATTTCATCGCTCTGCGAGGCGTCAACGAGGCCAGCCTCGAGGGCGAGATCGCGAATTAAGTCACTGTGATCGTCAAACATGGGGGTAAAGGAAAAGAGGATTAGGCGACGCGGTGGACGGCCTTCATGCGCTCACGCATGGCCTCGGGGTTATTACAATATACTAGGACTTCTTCTTCGGAGACGATTCCTTGAGAAAAGAGGGCGAGCATGTCCCCGTCGAGGGCGCGCATGCCACGGGCGCTGCCGGTCTCGATGTCGCTCAAGAGTTGAAAGGTTTTATTATCACGTATTTTCGACGCAATCGCATCCGTGCGGAGCATGATTTCGAACGCCGCGACGCGCTTCCCATCCTTAGAGTGCAGAAGACACTGCGAGATGACGGCCGTGAGCGAAGAGGCCAACTGGGCGCGGATCTGCTCGCGCGCATTCGCGGGAAAGGCGTCGATAATCCGATCGATTGTCCGCGTCGCGCCCGAGGTATGCAAAGTCGCCAAAACTAGGTGTCCGGTCTCAGCGGCGGTGATTGCGGCTTCGATGGTTTCTAGGTCGCGCATTTCTCCAATCAGGATCACGTCCGGATCCTGGCGTAAGGCCGCCCGCACGCCTTCGGCAAAGGAGGGAAGATCGACGCCAACCTCACGCTGCGTGACCATGCATTTCTTATGCTCATGCGTGTGCTCGATCGGATCTTCGATCGTGATAATGTGGCCTTGTTGGTGCTCGTTGATCCAGTTAATCAGCGCGGCCAGCGTAGTCGATTTGCCGGAGCCCGTCGGTCCCGTCACCAGAATGAGTCCGCGGGCGCGGTTAAGCACGTCTTTGATGACGGGCGGCAAGCGCAATTGCTCGAGGGTGAATACCTCGGCTGGCAGCAGGCGAAGCACCATCCCGAAGCCACCGTGGCTGCGGAAGGCGTTGACGCGGATACGCGAGGGAGCCTTCAGGGAGAGGGAAAAGTCGCACCCACCTTCGCGCTCCAAAACAGCAAGTTGCGCAGACGGAACGACGGACAGTACTAACACCTTGGTGTCGGCCGCCGTGAGCGCCGGACCATCGATGGAAACCACATCTCCATTAACCCGCAGGGAAGGCGAACGGCCCACATGAATATGCAAGTCCGATGCGCCATTTTCAATCATGGCATCGAGCAATTCATTCAGTTGATAAGACATCGAGATCATGCGATATCGTCGGAAACGGTGGAACCGAGGACTTCCTCGATGGTCGTCATGCCAGAAGCTACCTTGCGTTGGCCGTCTTCGCGCATGGTGCGCATGCCAGCTTCGCGCGCCTTGCGTCGGAGATCGACCAAGTTGGCCCCCGAATAAATCATTTCTTGGACTTCTTCGGTGATGACAAAAAGTTCGAAGACGCCGCGGCGACCCTTGTACCCGCGATTACCGCATTTCTGACAGCCCGCACCCTTCATCGGCGTCGCGCCCGCAATATCCTGCACGGACATGCCGATCGAATAAAGTTCCTTGGCCGAGGGCGTGTAGGGCTGCGCGCAAGATTGACAGACACGACGCACGAGCCGCTGCGCCAAGGCTCCCCGCAAAGCGGCGGAAACCAAGAAGGGCTTAACACCGATATCCACGAGGCGCGTCACCGCGCTGACCGAGTCGTTGGTGTGTAAGGTAGAGAAGACCATGTGACCCGTCAGCGCCGCGTTGATGGCGATTTCAGCGGTCTCTAAGTCGCGGATTTCCCCGATCATGACGATATTGGGAGCCTGACGAAGCATCGCGCGCAGCGCCGCTGCGAAGGTCATGCCCACGTCGCGCTTGACCTGGACTTGGTTGATGCCGGCCATCTGATATTCGACCGGATCTTCGACCGTGATGATCTTTCGGTCTGGCTTGTTGATGTAGTTAAGCGCGGAGTAAAGTGTCGTGGATTTTCCTGACCCCGTCGGACCGGTGACAAGGAAGACGCCGTCCGACCCTGAAATCAGGCCCTGGAATTTAGCTTGGTCGTCGGCGAAGAAACCTAATTCAGGCAGGCCGAGTTTTAGCCCCTCTTTGTCCAGAATACGCATGACGATGGACTCGCCGTAAACGGTCGGCAGGACGGAGACACGTAAGTCGATATCACGACCGCCGGTCCGAGCCTGAATGCGGCCGTCTTGCGGTATACGTTTTTCAGCGAGCGAAACTTCAGCCATCAGCTTCAAGCGGGAAATAATTGAAGCCTGTAGGCGCTTAGGCGGACCTTTCATTTCTTGCAGCACGCCATCAACGCGGAAACGCACACGGAAACGCTTCTCCAAGGGCTCCAAGTGAATGTCTGAAGCCTTCCGGCGAATCGCGTCAACGATGAGCGAATTCACATAACGAATGATGGGGGCATCGTCTTCCTTGACATCGCCCCCCTGCGGCAACTCCACCGAGATGCCGCCTTCTTCAGTCTTTCCAAAGACATCTTCGTAAGAAACGCTGACCTGTCCGCCGCTATAGCATCGATGAATGGCTGCCTTTAAATCGTCGGGCGTGGCCAGCTTCGGATTAAGCGCCAATTTCAAGACGCGCGAAAGGGAGTCAAGGGTCTCGGTATCGAGCGGATCAGAAATCGCGACCAGCAGCTCCACCCCATCCATCTGGAGGGGTAGGATATTATGACGTTCAGCCTGTTCGCGGCCAATCAGTTTAAGTAACTCCTCGGCGGGGGTCACCTGCTCGAGATTGACGACCTCCATATCAAACTCTTGCCCAAGGGCGGCGGTGATTGCTGGCCAGGCCACCTTCCCTCCCTCGACTACCTTAGCCAACAAAAGGCTGTCAGGGTTCTGGCCCTCTTTAACATCAGTCAGCGCGGCTCGGGCCACGGCAATATCGGCAGGAGACACGAGTCCCTTGTCCTGAATGAATTGAATGACGAAATCGTCGGCGGTCGTCACAGGTGGGGAATTCCGGAGCAGTAGCGGGGTTGAGAGCAGCGTTCCCCGGAGAGGGGGACGACTGGGAAAAATAAGGTAAATCAGCGAACCTTAGCCGCAATCGCAAATTAACCAAAATTTGACGGGCAGATTATCGAGTTTTCCATTGCAACAATTTCGCAACTTCGGCTCTTAAAAATTCGAGACTCCCATCATTCCAGAGTACGAAATGGGCCTTCTTAACCTTCTCTACGAGAGGTAGTTGCGAATAAATCCTTTTCTTTGCTTCGGTAAGATCCATCCCCCTGTCAGCCAAACGTTGAAGACGAATATCCTCAGAGCACGCGACACAAACTACGACATCAAAGTCGGCCGCTAAATCCTTTTCAAAAAGAAGCGGGATTTCGACTACGTATGAACGCAACGAATCGGCGGTCGCAAGTTTCCTCAACCGGGCGACTTCAGGATGCGTTACGGACTCCAAAAACGCCAATTCAGCCAGGTCGCTAAAAACCTTATTCCCGATCCAACTACGGCTCGGACTCCCATCTGGCCCCAGACAATCGGACCCCCACCTGGCTACCAACTGACTGCGGCAAGCGGCTGACATCAAAACCTGACGCGCGATGACATCCGCATCCACAAGGACATAGCCGTGTTCGGCGAACAAAGCAGCCGCGGCGGTTTTTCCGCAACCGATACCACCCGTAAGACCGATGACCATGCGTAGATTGAAGCCCCCTGCCGAGCGGGGGCAAACCTCAAGCAGGACTGGGCGCAGATTGTGTCCCGGCCTCTGGGATGGAACCGCTCACAGGGGCCTCCCGGGGTGGTGCGATGACGGGATTACCGACGATCGGAGTCTGGATCGAGCCAGTCTTGATGATTTCCATCACATGGATGCCATCAAGAGTCTCATGCTCAAGCAGAGCTTCGGCAATCTTGCGATGGGCCTCGGAATTTTCGCTCAGGACTTTTTCGGCGCGCGCAAATTGTTCGTTCACGATGAGGGCAACGGCTTGGTCGATGCGGCGAGCCGTGTCATCACTGTAAGCCTGAGTCTGCGTCCGTGACATCTCGCGCCCGAGGAAAGTATGTTCAGAATTTTCTCCGAAAGCGATCGGGCCGAGCTCGCTCATACCCCAATCACAAACCATTTGCCGGGCCAAGCGAGTGGCTTGCTTGATGTCTGAAGAGGCGCCATTCGAGACGTCGCCGGTAACCACGCGCTCGCCGATACGCCCTGCCATGGCAGAACAAATATAGTTCAGCAGACGATGCTTCGAGTAGCCTAGGATGTCTTTGGTGGGGACATACATCGCCATCCCTAAAGCACGACCCCGAGGAATAATCGTCACTTTATGCAGCGGCAAAGTGCCATCATCGATGACCGCCTGGACGACGGCATGCCCGGCTTCGTGATAAGCGGTGCTCCGACGATCTTCTTCGTCCATGACCTTCTTTCGTTCGCGACCGAAGGCGATTTTATCCCGAGCTTCTTCCATGTCGGACATCTCGACTTTATCCCGATTTCGACGTCCGGCATGCAGCGCCCCTTCATTTAAAAGATTAGCCAGATCTGCGCCTGACATTCCGGTCGTAATGCGTGCGACCCGAGCGAGATCCACCGACGGTGCTAACTGAAAACGCTTAGCGTGCACCGCGAGAACGGCCTCGCGCCCGCGCAAATCTGGAAGGTCGACGAAGACCTGCCGGTCGAAGCGTCCTGGACGCAGTAGGGCTGCATCCAATACGTCTGAACGATTCGTCGCTCCAATCACGATGACCCCGGCTTGGCCGTCGAATCCATCCATCTCGACGAGCAAAGAATTGAGGGTCTGTTCGCGTTCATCATTTCCGCCGCCGACGCCGGTGCCGCGCTGACGACCGACGGCATCGATCTCGTCGATAAAGATGATACAAGGCGCGAGCTTGCGGGCCTGTTCGAAAGTATCTCGCACGCGGGCGGCGCCCACGCCGACGAACATTTCGACGAAATCCGAACCGCTGATGCTGAGAAAAGGTACGCCCGCCTCGCCGGCGACCGCCCTAGCCAACAGCGTCTTGCCGGTCCCAGGGGGACCGACCATCAGGATCCCCTTGGGAATGGTAGCTCCGATCTTTGTGAAGCGTTTGGGGTCGCGGAGAAAGTCTACGATCTCCTTCACTTCTTCCTTAGCCTCATCGCAACCCGCGACATCCTTGAAAGTAGTCGTTTCTTTTTCGGTAGAGTTCAGGCGGGCACGCGTCTTGGCGAACTGCATCGCCCCTCGGTTCGCATTCTTAAGAAAGCGATACATCATGAACAGCACGACACCAGAGACCAGCAATGTCGGCAGGACGTTGTACAGGAACATCGTCCAGCCAGTCTGCGCTGGAACTTCCTTGAATGCGTCCTTGCCTACGGCGGCGCGCAGATCTTCGAAGTTCTTTTCCGTCAGGCGGCCGGATGCGATGAATTTGGACTTATCATTGGCATCCGCCCCCTTCACCTCGAGTTCACCGGCGACCTGATACCAACTATCCGTTCCGCCCGTCGGGTCGGGCTTAACCGTCAAGGTCTTGATTTTCTTCTCTTGGGCTAAAGAAAGTACCTGCGTAACGCCCAACTGCTGGATGGAACTAGTTGCCGGGCTAGAGAATTGGAGCAAGGCCACGACTGCAGCCATAATCAGCAGCCAGACAAGAACTGGCTTACCGTTCATACGTGGTCCGTTTTTATTATCATCTGGCTGATCGTTTTGACTCATTGGCAGAGGTTCTAACTTACTCAGGGACTAAGCCAAGTCAATCGGAGAGCCCCTTTAACTGGCCCCGACAAACGTGCAGACTCCGCCGGCGGCAGGCCAGGCACCCACACGATCGCACCCTGAGCGAGCACGACGGGCAAGGCCGCCCTCAGTTCCACAGGGATTTTGCGGTTGATAAGTAAGTCTGACAGCTTGGCCGAACCCGGCGCACCCAGCGGCTGATAACGATCCCCCTCTGACTTTCCCCGCCAAAACAAATTCTCCAGAGGGACGTTAAGGTATGCCACCCGGTCGGGCGAAATATCGCCACGGGATAATTTTGCCCAAAGTTCTTCGTCAACATCGACGCGTTCAGCCAAAAGTCCGCATTCGTCGGCCGTCACGCCTTCCATCAACGGGCGCTCCAAAGCATCCAAGGCCTGCGCGGAAAGTGGCATCATTATCAATTGCTGGGCTTGCACGCGCACGACAATTCCGCGCACGGCGGATTGGGCTGCGACGTCCGAATGGATGGCGGAGACCAGCGGAGCCAACGATGCCAAACTTGGTTCGGTGATTCCGTGGTAGTAAAGAAATTGGGTTAAGACTTCGCGGATTAGCGCCTCTGGCCGGCCCTTCAAGCCTGCGACGGGCATCGCTCCTTCGACCCCGACAACACAACCCAGCTCTTCGGCCCAAGTCGCCAAAGCAGCCTGGGATTCGCCCAGAATACGGGCAGAGCGGGCAAATCCTTGCTGATAATCGCTGCCAAGAGCCGTATCGCCGCCAGCCTTCAGCCAGATCCGAACCCGATTACGGGCGGCGACCGGCAAGACGTTCGTGGCATCCTCACGCCATGGCAACTCGGCGTCCATCAATGAACATCTGAGTTTTTCCTTGGTAACACCGGCAGCAATGAGCGGGCGCCAGCGGTGATGGCCGTCCTTAAACGATTGCCACCCGCGCGGAGCCGAAAGCCCCGATAAGCCAGCGCCTCGGGCCAAGCGCAGAAGTAAAGTTTCGACGACATCGTCAAGGTGATGGGCCGTACACAGCAAATCGAAGCCCAGCAGTTTACGTTGCGTGGTAAAAAAAGCGTTCCGCGCCTCGCGTAAAGTAAGCTCCGAAGCCGGACCTAAAGATTCACGTTGGGCAATTTTACAAGGCACCCCAAGCAGCCCGCAGATGTCTTGGACGAATCGAGCATCTTCGGCGGAAGCTTCCCCTCTCACCTGATGATCGAAGTGCAAAACCACCAAGCGAGAGCGGAGCGACTCATCTGCCCACAGGGAGCAAAGAAGGTAAATGGAGTCCGCTCCCCCAGAAACAGCGACTGCGATGGGGCCACGAACATCTGAGGGCAATGCGGGCAGACGCGGAAGCTTCTTAGCAGCTGCGCGTAAAATCTCGGAGGGTGGCAGAATCACTGGCACGGATTCAAACTAACGACAGCCGAGAGACTGCCAACACTAAGCGACGCTCAGAAGGACAAGCTTTCTTTGCCATACCACCGGCGCAGTGCCTCTGGAATCCGGACGGAGCCGTCGGCTTGGAGATTATTCTCCAAGATGGCCGCCAGCACGCGCGGAAGACCCAAGGCCGAACCATTGAGCGTGTGGACGAACTCGGGCTTTCCGTCTTTAGGGCGGAACCGTATCCCCGCGCGGCGGGCCTGGAAGTCGGTGAAATTAGAGCAACTTGAGACTTCGAGCCAGCGCTTCTGGCCGCCTGCCCAGACTTCAAGGTCATACTGCTTACTATGCGAAAAACCAATATCGCCGGCACAGATCAACAATACGCGATAAGGCAGATTAAGCTTCTGGAGCAAGCGTTCGGCATCTCCGCGCAGCAACTCTAGCTCATCGAAGGATTTCTCGGGGTGTACCCATTTGACCAATTCGACCTTATCGAACTGGTGTAAACGATTCAGGCCACGCACGTGTGCGCCCCAACTACCCGCTTCGCGTCGAAAACAGGGCGTGTAGCCGCAACGCTTCACGGGCAAGGTATTTTCCTCGAGGATTTCGTCGCGGAAGAAATTTGTGACCGGCACTTCGGCCGTCGGAATCATGTAAAAATCATCGACCTGCGCGTGGTACATCTGGCCTTCCTTGTCGGGCAATTGCCCCGTCGCCGTCGCGCTCGCCGCATTGACCATCAAAGGCGCATGGACCTCCGTATAACCTGCGGTACCAGCTTCTTCCAAGAAAAACTGAATGAGGGCGCGCACCAGACGGGCCATGTCCCCGACATAAAAGGGAAACCCGGCGCCAGTCACCTTAACGCCTCGTTCGAAGTCGATCGCCTTGTTGAACCAAGAAATATCCCAGTGCGGCTTGGCCGCAGAGGAAACGAGTTGCACCTGATTCCCCCAAGTCAGGACGACCTGGTTGTCTGCTTCGGTGCGACCTTCGGGCACGGAGACGTGCGGAATGTTGGGGACGGTCAGACAGGCGGCCTTCCAGCTTTCTTCTACCTCCGCGACCTTCTTCTCCAGCTCTTTGGCTTTTACTGAAAATGCTTTCATTTCCGTCAGTTTAGCTTGGAATTCGGGCGACCCTTTCGGCATCGCGGCCATGTCTTTATTCGCGGCATTCTGGGCCGAACGAACGGACTCAAACTCGACCAAGGCATGGCGGCGGGCCTCATCAGCGGCCAAGACGGCGGACAGATCGACCTGGAATTTTTTCCGGGCTACGCCTTTTCGGACGAAGTCGATTTGTTCACGCAGTAATTTCGGGTCTAACATGTAAGGACATTGCCCAAATCCCCCGCCCTAGGGCAACGGGGAATTAATGCATTCTGCTTATTTCAAGGGCATCCCGGCCCTAAACCCATCCGCCAGAGCCCCGCCATGAACGGCTTAAAGATTATTTAGATTGAGCCCCCTTTCTTCTGCCGATTGCGTGAGTATCTATCACCATGAGCGAAACAAAGAAAACAGAAACTTCGGCACCCGCAGCCGACGCGTGGACCAAATGGGTCGCTCTCTCCACCACCCTTCTCGCGGTCTGCGCAGCTTTTGCGACACTCAAAGGCGGCAGCTACTCCACCAAAACGCAGTTGGCCAACGTCAGCGCGTCCAATAAGTGGTCTTACTTTCAGTCCAAGAGCCTGAAAGAAACCGCGCGCGACACTGAGAGCACGATCATCAAGGTCATCGAGGCCTCAGCGACCAATCCCGAAGCCAAAGCCATCGCTCGAAAGGCGATCGAGAAGGCCGATGACGAAATCAAACGCTATAAGATCGAAAAGGCGGAAATCATGAAAGAGGCCCAATTCCTCGACGCGGAAGCCGCTTATAGCCAGGCCCGAGGCGGAAACTTCGGGCTGGCCATCATGTTCCTCCAGATTGCCATCATGCTCTCGGCCATCTCGGCCTTGATGAAGAAGAAGTCTTTCTGGATCGTGGGCCTTTGCGCGGGTGCCATCGGCGTCGGATTCTTGCTTTTCGCTTGGCCGCTTTACGAAAAAATCAACCCGCCACCCGTCTCACCGGTTGCCGTCAAGGCCAACAAGTGACCAGGCCCGACTGACCTGAACAAAAAGAAACCCCGCCGATGGCGGGGTTTCTTTTTGGGTTCACCGTCTGTTAACCACTCAGACCCGACTCGCTTCTGGCGCGAAAACTTCATCGGCGCGGAAAAAGCGACGGACTTCATCTTCGGCCGCGGCAGGGCTATCCGAGGCGTGACAAACATTGCGCATCATCTCGGTACCGAAATCGCCCCGAATGGTACCCTTAGGTGCGACTTTTGAATTCGTCGGGCCCAAGAGTTCCCGGACGCGGGCGATAACATTTTCGCCGGTCAAAACCGCGACGATCACCGGACGTGAGGACATGAAGGCCTCGATCTCGGGGTAGAAAGGCTTATCCGCAACGTGAGCATAATGCTCGCGAAGTTGAGCCGACGTGAGTCGAGTCATCTTACAGGCCTGAACTTCGAAGCCAGCGGACTCGAAGCGCGCGAGAACCGTACCGACGAGCCGGCGCTCCATGCAGTCCGGCTTTAGAATGATGAGGGTCTTTTCCATGAGGGCCTCCCACGAAGTGGCAGGTCGTTAACTTTTGGCCTTTTAGGCACTTTTGACAAGCCCCAACCCTATTTATGGCTTAAAATGGGCAGTTTTAAGGCCTAAAAAGCAGACAAACCGCATGGACGGCCAAGGCCTTGCCCTGTCCCAGCGAATCCATCCCCTCGTTCGTCGTCGCCTTTACTCCGACCTGGGAGGGGTCGACCCCCATGATTTCGGCAACCTTCTGACGGATAGCTTCCACGTAAGGCATGATTTTAGGCCGCTCACCGATCAGGACTAAATCCAAATTCCCGACCTTCCACCCAAGACGCCCCGCTTCATCGACGGCTTTTTTTAATATCTTTGCCGAATCCAAACCCTTATGAGCCAGCGCATCGTTAGGGAAATAATGCCCGATGTCGCGTAAACCAGAGGCGCCGAGAATCGCGTCGGCGGCGGCGTGCAGCAAAACATCTGCATCCGAATGCCCTTCCGGCCCGACCTCAGAGGGAATCAAGACGCCGCCGAGAATGCAGGGTCGGCCAAGCACGAGGGGGTGGATATCATAACCAAGCCCGACGCGAAAAGGCGGCATTGAGGACATAACCCCTTTCTAAGCCATATTTACGGGAAAGGAAAGCCCTTGCACAAAACCCTTGAAAGCCTGACTTGGGCAGGCATTTTGAAGGCCTGTCAGTCTTAAGGCGCGGTAGCCAAGTGGTAAGGCCGGGCTCTGCAAAAGCCCCATGCGTCGGTTCAATTCCGACCCGCGCCTCCCGTTTAAAACAAGAAGGGCGTCCCTCTCGGACGCCCTTCTTCCTTCATGAATCGAATCTTCAGCGGACCGTCTTGCTCAGATTAGCCACGCCGTTGACCTTGGAGTTCACGCGCAAGCGAAGGCCGTTAAGACGAATAAACCCGGTAGCGTCATCCTGATTATACGCCTTGGTCGGATCGGCCTCCATGGTGGCGATATGCGGATTATAGAGGGAGCGCGGGCTCTTCCGGCCGGCCACATAAAGCCCACCCTTATACAACTTCACGCGGACGGTACCCGTCACATTACGTTGCGATTCGGTGATCAGAGCCTGTAAGGCCAAGCGCTCAGGCGCATACCAGAAACCATTGTAAACGAGGGTGGCATAGCGCGGGACGAGTGAGTCGCGCAGGTGCATGACCTCACGGTCCATGGTGATGGATTCGACCTGACGATGGGCAAAGTGAAGAATGGTGCCGCCTGGGGTCTCGTAGACGCCGCGGCTCTTCATGCCGACGAAACGGTTCTCGACCATGTCAACTCGGCCGATGCCGTGGCGTCCGCCAATCTTATTAAGCGTGCGCATCACACCAAGCGGGTTGAGCTTCTTGCCATTGACGGCGACGCAATCGCCTTGGCGGAATTCGAGCTCAACATACTCGGGCTTATTCGGAGCGTCTTCGGGTGAGACCGAAAGCTTAAACATACCCTTATTGGCCGGAGCGAAAGCATCCATCCAAGGATCCTCCAAGATGCCCGCCTCATAAGAAATGTGCAGGAGATTACGGTCGGAGGAATAGGGCTTCTTGGCGCTGGCTTCGACGGGGATCTTATGTTCGGCACAGTAAGCGATCATCTCGGCGCGACCGGGGAAATCCTTACGGAAAGCTTCGTTTCGCCAAGGGGCGATGATTTCCAAATCGGGAGCCAAGGCCGCACAGGTGAGCTCAAAACGCACCTGGTCGTTGCCCTTGCCAGTGGCACCGTGGGCGATGGCAGTGGCGCCTTCCTTGCGAGCGATTTCGACCATACGCTTGGCGATGAGCGGACGGGCGATCGAAGTACCGAGGTAATACTGGCCTTCGTAAATGGCACCAGCCTGCATCATCGGAAAGATGAAGTCGCGGGCGAATTCTTCCTGCAGGTCGTCGACGTAGAGCTTGGAGGCCCCCGTCTTCATCGCCTTAGGCTTGAGACCCTTAAGCTCATCTTCTTGTCCGATGTCGGCACAAAATGCAATCATCTCGGCATCGTGTTTTTCCTTGATCCAGGAAAGGAGGACGGAGGTATCGAGTCCGCCAGAGTAGGCCAGGACGATTTTCTTCTTCTTGCTCATGATAGTAGGATGGAAATTAGGCGCGCGCTGCCGCGAGGTGGGCCAAGATAGCCTTCTGGACGTGGAGACGGTTCTCGGCTTGGTCAAAAATAATGCTCTGTTTACTTTCTAAGACCTCTGCGGAAACCTCTTCGCCGGGGTGAGCAGGTAGGCAGTGCATGAAATACGCCCCAGACTTGGCCAGGGACATCAACTTCGTATTCACTTGATAGGGTTGCATAAGCTTCAGGCGCGCGGCCTTTTCAGCTTCCATGCCCATACTCACCCAAACGTCGGTATAAACCATGTCAGCCCCTTTGACCGCGGCGGCGGGATCGGTCGAGAAAGTGAATGATTCCTTAAGTCCGTCTTTTTTCAACTGGGCACGGACCTCGGCAGTGGGCTCATAACCCGAAGGGCCAGCTAAAGAAATTTCTACTCCCAAGGCTGCGCCACCAAGAATGAACGAGTTGGCCATGTTGCAGGCCGTATCACCGAGGAAGGCAATTTTCTTGCCCTTTAGGGAGGCGGCGTACTGGAAAGGTTGTCCAGGGGCGAAACGCTCACCCAAGGTGAACATATCCGTCATGAACTGACAGGGGTGTAAAAAGTCCGAAAGGGCGTTCACCACGGGCATGGTTCCGGCAGCGGCAAAATCCTCGAGGAGGTTGTGTTCGTGGCAACGAATCACCATCCCATGCAGGTAACGGGAAAGCACCCGAGCGGTATCTGCGATCGTCTCGCCTCGCGAGATTTGGAGATCGTCGGCATTAAGCATGACTGGCTGACCGCCCAATTCGTGGACGCCGACTTGGAAAGACACCCGAGTACGGGTGCTTTTTTTGAAAAACATCAGACCCCAAGACTGACCAGCAAGAGCCGTCGCCGTTCCCTGGCCACGTTTTGCCTTGAGACCAGCGGCCGCCGCAAAGACCGCCGCAGTTTCAGCAGGGCTTAGGTCGGTCTCCTTGAGGAAATGGCGCATCGTGGGAAAGGTTGGACGATAAATAATTGGCCTGGTTTTAACAGCGGAAAAATGGCTTTACCGACTTAAGCTGCCTTCCACCCGCGGAAAACTCGCCCAAGAATCTCGACCGACTCGGCCAACTCCTCGGCTGAGGCCGTTAGCGGAGGTAGCAAGCGGATGGCGACACCACCGGCTGGCACCGTCAAAAGGCCGGCCTCACGCAGAGCCGTCACGAGCGGCACCGGATCGACGGAAAGAACCACTCCGATCATGTACCCCGTTCCGCGAATTTCTTTGACGAGATCAGGCCGCATCGCAACAAGCGCTCGCAGGGCGGCATGCCAGACGGGTACCTGATGATTAACCCGTTCGATTAATTTTTCATCCTCAATGACCTCAAGGACGGCAAGGGCCGCGGAAGCAGCCAAGGCTCCGCCACCGAAAGTAGTCCCATGTGAACCTGCCTGAAAAAGTTCATCACAAGGGGGCGCCAGCCAGATTGCTCCAATGGGGAAACCGCCCCCGAGGCCCTTCGCCATCGCAATCGCATCAGGTTTTATGCCAGCATACTCGAACGCAAAGAACTTTCCGGTACGGCCAATGCCACACTGGATTTCATCGATGAGCAGAAGAACGTTACGCTCCCGACAGATTTTTTGCAGATCGCGCAGGAACTGAGGGTCCGCCGGGAAGACGCCCCCCTCCCCTTGGATCGTCTCCAGCAACACCGCCGCAGTCGTCTGAGCATCGATGATCTTATCCCAGGCCGCGATATCATTCAAAGGAGCGGCGGAGAAACCGGACAGCAAGGGGCGGAAGCCTTTTTGGATTTTCTCCTGTGGCGTCGCCGACATGCCGCCAAAAGTCCGGCCGTGAAAAGCCCGTTCGGCCACGACGACACCGATACAGACGCCTTCGACGCCAGATTTTTTCAGGCCATGTAGCCGAGCAAGTTTCAGGAGACCTTCGTTGGCTTCGGCACCGCTGTTACAAAAAATAACCCGACCTGGGCCGCATCGTTGGGCCAAGGACGCCGCGAGCTGGCCCTGCGGCTCGTTCCGATAAAGATTACTGACGTGTACCAGCTTGGCGGCCTGTTCTTGGACGCGCTTCACCCAAACCGGATGACAATGCCCCAAGGCATTGACCGCGATGCCCGAACTGAAATCCAGGTAACACTTACCGAAGGCATCCCACACCTTGCTCCCCTGCCCCCTTACGAGCGTGAGCGGCGGCGCGCCATAGTTCCGGGCAACGTGTTGAGCGTAGAGTTCCGCCGTCGAGTCTGGAGATTCCGCAGCCATTAGCCGTGGATGATTTCCGTACCGATTCCTTTATCGGTAAAGACTTCCAGAAGGAGGGCATGCGGCACCCGACCATCGATGAAGTGGACGCGCCGAACGCCTTCCTGGAGGGCTTTGACGGCGCTATCCACTTTGGTAATCATCCCGCCAGCGACGACGCCCTTGCGCTTCAATTCATCGACCTCACTGACCTTCAAGGTCGTGATCAAGGAAGCCGGATCTTTGGCGTCGGCCAAAAGACCAGGCACGTCGCTCATGAAAATCAGCCTCCGGGCGCGAAGCGAATGGGCAATCGCGGCCGCGGCGACGTCGGCATTGGTATTATAAGCCTGATCATCGGCATCGAGCGCAATGGGCGAGACGACCGGCAGGAAGCCGTCCGCCAGGGCCTTCTTGATCAACTTGGTCTTAACGAATTTAATATCTCCGACGAAGCCGATATCGACGGGCTTACCTTCATCATCCGTCCCCAAGAGTTTCTCGCAAAGGTTGACGTGGTTGCCGGGCATACCGAGCGGGTTGGCGCCCCGCGCTTTCAGCGACTCGCAGATCTGACCATTGATTTCGATGTTCAACGTCTCTTCGACGATCTTGACCGTTGGGGCATCGGTCACCCGCATGCCGCCCCGGAACTCAGATTTAATCCCAGCCTTATCCATCGCCCTTGTAATAGCCTTGCCGCCGCCATGTACGACGACGACCTGGATGCCGACCGCCGCCAGGAAGGCGATATCGGTGGCCACGCGGTCCCGGCCTTCGGGATTGGCATCGTCCATGAAACTCCCGCCGTATTTCACGACGAAAGTCGAACCACGGAATTTATGGATGTAGGGAAGTGCTTCGAGAAGAACCTCGGCTTTTTGCGCGGCGGGCGTGCTCATCGGTCAATAAGGGGAGAGTGTTTAGTCGGTCAGGGGGCGAGTAAATGGAAAACCTCAGCGTTATTCGCTCTTATTGTAGTTCACGTAGCCGTCCGTCAGGTCCGCCGCCAAGAGTCGGAACTTCCCCTCGCCTTGATGCAAGTTCAGCCGCACAGCAAAACGCGCCGCTTTGACCACTTGTTGCCACTGCGGCTTATTTTCAGGCAAAGGCCGGCCGGCCAAGACCGCCGGAATATCATTATAAAAAATATCGAGGTGCTTTTCATCTAGCCCCACGCGGGCATAACCGGCGGCGTCCGCCAGCCGGCCCCAGTTAGGGTCTTCGCCGAACCAAGAGGATTTCACCAAGAGCGAATTACCGATTGCCCGGGCGATCTTTTCGGCATCTCCCCGGCTTTTCGCTCCTTCGATCTCCACGACGACGACCTTGGTAATTTTCTCCCCATCCCCGACAATCTTGTCAGCCAGGATAAAACAGACCTGATCGAGCGCCGACTGGAAGAGGTCGCGCAGCGCCTGCTCGGCCGTTGCGTCCACCGAAACACCCGAAGCACCCGAAGCCAGTAATAATACGGTGTCGTTCGTCGACATATCGCCATCGACGCTCACGCAGTTAAAAGATTGGTCCGCAGCCGACTTCAAGGCGGACTGAAGATAAGCGGGCCCCGCAACAGCATCCGTGACCACGAAGGCCAGCATCGTCGCCATATTGGGTTCGATCATTCCGGCGCCCTTGGCGATACCCGCCAGGGTGATGGTCTTGCCCTGCCAGACAAAACGGGCCGTGACGGTTTTAGGCCGCGTGTCGGAAGTCAGGATAGCCTCAGCGGAACGGGTACCCTCGATCGCTTCGCAGGACAGCCGTTTCGCGGCGGCTGCGATCCCGCTGGCCACTTTGGGCATCGGCATGAGCTCACCAATCCGACCCGTGGAGCAGACCAGAAACGCCGCGTCGGGAGCGCCAATCGCTTCGGCTGAAAGTTTCGCGATGAGCGCCGCATCGAGGTCGCCTTGTTGCGACGTGCAAGCATTCGCATTACCACTGTTACCAAAGATGCCGCGAATCTTATCAGCCGAAGCCGCCAAAACCTTCTGCGAAAAACGGACCGGAGCGGCCTTGACGTCGTTCGTCGTGAAAACTCCCGCCGCCGCACAAGGCTGATCCGCCACAATGAGCATCAGGTCGAGACGCTCGACTCCTTTGTTGCGAATGTCGCAACTGGTAGCCCCGACCCGGAAACCAGGGACATCAGAAATTCCTGGCGAATCTTGAGTGATGACGATTGACATGGGAAATCAACGGAGTCCTTCGGCTTCATCCCAACCCATCATGAGGTTGAGATTTTGAACGGCCTGGCCGCCCGCACCCTTCAGCAGATTATCAATCACCGAGGTGATGATTAGGTTGCCGGTCCGGGGGTCGGCGACGACCGAGCAAGCGACCCGATTCGTACCTGCAACGTGCGCGGTGTCAGGGAAATCGCCCGACTTGAGTAAAATCACGAAAGGCCGGCCAGCATAGGCCTTCTGCCAACAAGCCTCCACCTGGGCCGCGGTCACGCCCGCGGCAGGCACCACGATGGTCGTAGCGATACCCCGATGCATCGGAGCGAGGTGAGGGCTGAACTGGACGACCACCGGACTACCGGCGGCCGCCGAGAAGGCTTCTTCGATTTCAGCGATATGCCGATGACCCGGGATAGCGTACGCCTTCATCGAACCATCCCGCTCGCAGAAGAGGAGGCCGACTTCGCCCTTCTTCCCGGCGCCTGAAACCCCGCTATATGCATTGATCACCAACCGGCCGGGCTCGGGCTTGATCAAGCCTGCCCGCAATAACGGCACTATCGGCACTTGGATGCTGGTGGGGTAGCAACCCGGACAGGCGATGAGCTTCGCCGACTTCCAACTAACGTCGGTCTGCAGCTCCGGGATGACATACCGGGCTTGCGCCGCCAGCGCCGGCGCCGGGTGTTCGTGTCCGTAATATTTCTGATAAGTTCCTAAATCCTTCAGCCGAAAATCCGCGGACAGATCCAAGACCCGCTTGCCCGCCGCGACGAGCGGGGCGGCGTATTCGGCGGCGACCCCATGCGGGAGGGCCAAAAACCAGACGGTCACATCGGACTTTGCGCACTCTTCCGGCGAGGAAGCGCTGAAGACCAGCGTCGGACTCACGATCCCCCGCAGCCGCGGTAGCTCGTCCGCGACCAGCTTGCCTGCCAGCGTGCGCGAGCAAACCGAGGCCAATTGGACTTGGGGGTGCCGGGCGAGTAGGCGGACGAGTTCTTCCCCGGTGTAGCCCGAAGCGCCGACGATGCCGACCTTGGTCAGGTTGTGGGTCATAGCTTGAGTATGGAATTATTAGATGACGAATGACTGATTGGACACAGAAAACTAGGCAACAAAAAGGCCCCGGATGTCCGGGGCCTTGATGGGTTCCTGTCTCGAGGCGGTTTACCGCTTGGAGAACTGGAAACGCTTACGGGCGCCTGGACGGCCGGGCTTCTTACGTTCACGCATACGACCATCGCGAGTAAGGAGACCTTCTTTCTTCAAAGGAGCGCGGAGGGTGGCATCCATTTTCTGGATCGCCCGAGCCAAGCCATGCGAAATCGCACCCGCTTGACCGTTAGGGCCGCCACCGATGACGTTAACGGAGATATCCAGCTGACCTTCGAGGCCGGCGATACGGATCGGAGCCGTAGCCGCCTTGACGAGGGCTTCGGTGTAGAGGTACTCCTCGGCAGGCTTGCCGTTGATGGAAATAGAACCAGTACCGCGGGAAAGGCGGATACGGGCCGAGGCGGTCTTACGACGGCCGACGGCGGTGATGGCTGGGGACTTGGCGCTCATTGCAAATTAGGCTTATCGATTAACCCTTGAAAGGGATTGGGTTGGACGCGGCGTGATCGTGCTTGTCGCCGGCGTAAACCCGGAGCTTAAGAAGCATCTCGTTAGCGAGACGATTCTTAGGAAGCATGCCTTTGACGGCATGGGTCACAATGAATTCAGGACGTTTGGCGCGCATCGCACCTACGCTGGTACGGTAAGCGGTACCCACCCAACCGGTGTAGAACATGTAGGTCTTGTCTTCTTCCTTAGAGCCGGAAAGCCGGACTTTGTCGGCATTGATGACAATGACGTAGTCACCCGTGTCCACGTGGGGGGTGTAAGTGGGCTTGTGGCGGCCGCGGAGGATATTGCTGATTTTGACAGCGAGGCGGCCGAGGATTTGATCCTTGGCGTCGACGACGTACCAGGTCTTGTCCTTGAGCTGCACGTTCTTGGCTAGCGTGGTCTTCATAAAGAGGGAAAGCGGGAACATGAGAAAGCGACCCCCTCCGTCAACACCCGAATGCAGCTTGGGCCCCCAAGGGGTGAAATAGACCAAAAACAAGGGAGGCGCAGTCTAAACTGCGCCTCCCGGTTGACCCTCCTTTATGAAGTGGGCTTAGAACTTAAAGGTCGCGAAAACGCGGTACCAGACCGTGGAACCGCCGGTCGAAGGCTGGCCATCGGTATTATAGGCGTAACTGATACCGGCACCCAGCTTAGCACCTTGACCGACAGCACGGGTCACATCGGCCGAGGCGCCGAGGTAAAGGTAAGCGTTCTTACTGGTGGAACCAGAAACCTTGACGGCCTTAGAGGCATTCAAGAAGCCAGCGTAAGCCTTGGTTTCAATATCATAACCCGCTAGGCCGACATTAGCACCCGCAAAAGTCTTCGAGCCAGCGGCCTCGAGGACATACTGCTTCTGGTCGAGGCTGTAGTAGAGGTAAGCGGAAGGCTTGAAGTTAGCGTTCGAGAGCGTGAGACCGGCGTAGATTTCGCGATCCGAGGTCAGTTGAGAGTAGCCACTGGCTGAGATCGAGTGAGCGTTGGCGGCGGTCGAGCGCTGGATACCTACGTCAAGGGAACCGAACGATGAGTCGGTCTTGGCGCCGAAGGTGTAAGTGCGCTCGAAGGTGTCAGCGTTGTAGAAATTGCCGTAAACAGAAACCCCAGAGAAACCTGGGACGTTATACTCGAGGGTCAGCGCCGACTGGACGAGGCCTAGATCAGAGGAACGCTCCATGCCGCGGTAAACGTTTTTGCTGTCCCAAGCGAAACTGCCCCGGAGGGAGAGATCGTGGGAGGCGACGGCTACAGGAGCTGGCGCGGCGGATTGAGCGAAGCTGACGCTAAAAGAAGCGAAAGCGAGGGCGGTGAGGGTGTGCTTCATGGTTGAGTTATGAGACCCATCGTTTTGCCTAAAAAAAAGCTGATGGCAAGCCTCAAGGAGAGGCCAGACATCAGCAAAATGAAGGACTCCACGCGGAGCCGACGAACTACATCGCAGCGATAATCGCATCCCCGAACTCGGAGCACTTAATCTCCGTCGCACCCTGCATCTGGCGGGCGAAATCGTAAGTTACGCGACCACCACCGATGGCACCGTTCAGACCCTTTAAGACCAAGTCAGCCGCTTCCACCCAACCCATATAGCGCAGCATCATCTCACCCGAAAGAACGACGGAGCCCGGGTTCACAACATCCTTGTTCGCATACTTAGGAGCCGTGCCGTGGGTGGCTTCAAAAATGGCGTGTCCCGTCAGGTAATTGATATTACCACCCGGGGCGATACCGATGCCGCCGACCTGCGCGGCCAAGGCATCCGACAGGTAATCACCGTTGAGATTCAACGTAGCGATGACGTCGAAGTCGGTCGGACGCGTAAGAATCTGCTGCAGGGTGATGTCTGCGATCGCGTCCTTGATGATGAGACCAGCGCCAGGCTTACCGTCGGGGATCTTGCACCAAGGTCCGCCATCGATTTCGACGGCACCAAACTCGCTCTTCGCCAAATCATAACCCCACTTCATGAAGGCGCCTTCGGTGTACTTCATGATATTACCCTTATGCACGAGCGTCAGCGACTTGCGCTCGAACTCGATGGCATACTGGATGGCCGAGCGAATCAGGCGCTCGGAGCCCGGACGGCTGACCGGCTTGATACCCAAGCCCACCGTGGCAGGTTGCTCTTCGCCGAAGCGGATCTTCTTAAACTCTTTCGGGAAGTTAGTCTTGATGAAATCGAGCGTCTTCAGGGCGATTTCAGACCCAGCCTCGAAATCGATGCCCGCGTAAATATCTTCCGTGTTTTCGCGGAAAATCACCATGTTGACCTTTGAAGGGTTCTTGACGGGCGAAGGGACGCCGGTGAACCACTGCACGGGGCGAAGACAGACGTAGAGGTCGAGCTGCTGGCGGAGCGCCACATTAAGGGAACGGATACCGCCGCCGGTCGGAGTGGTGAGCGGCCCTTTGATCCCGACCAAATATTCGCGGAAAGCGGCCAGGGTCTCTTCGGGCAGCCAGTTACCCGTCTGCTTGAACGCCTTTTCGCCGGCGAGAACTTCGTGCCAATGAATCTGGCGCTGACCCGCATAAGCCTTGGCCACTGCAGCGTCCAAGACCCGGACGGAAGCACGCCAGATATCCGGACCTGTTCCGTCGCCCTCAATGAAGGGGACAACCGGCTGATGGGGGACATTCAGCTTACCATTAACGATGGTGATTCGGCTGGCGTTGGCGGGGATAGGGGAACTCATGGGTCAGAGGGTGATAACAAACCTTGTTCGGGGGGATGGTTTCAAGCCTATACAATTAAAGAGAGTGGAGAAAAGAAAAGGACCCCCTTGCGGGGGTCCTTGATTTAACCGGGAGTGCCGGCGCCATCCGTCACGAATGACGGAAAAGACTAGGAAGAATTACTTCTTCTTAGCTTTGGTGGCTTTTTTGGCGCTCTTTTTAGCAGCAGCCTTCTTTTTTGCCATAGTTTTTTCCTTAGTTTGGATCGTTGTTGGGTTAGAGGGCAGCGCCTGCAGCGCCACCCTGACGATTCGCCCTACACTGACCCGCGCATGCTTTGCTTGGCGGGTGATACGAGTGCGGAGCTCCGACGGTACGCGGAAAGAAACTTGGCGAGAACGAGAAGGCTCGATCGCTGGGCGAGAGTCATCGAAACAATCTAGCGCGTGCCGGATTACTTCGCTGAGCGTGGTGAAACCAGACCGATGCTGAAAGGCGATTGCTTCAGAGTGCAACTTCGGGGGAAGGGACACGGTGATGAGACTTTCGCTCAGGGTTTCGGTTCGGTTCGTCACGTTTCGGTTAACTCTTAGTAAGATTGATAAACATAATACGCGCTTGCGCAAGCGGAAATTTACAGGCCTCCAGACGACGCAACCTGCGCGTAAAAAATCCGTCTCAGATTTGTCCGCGTAAATATGATTTCACTACGCCACGCGGACGTCGCGCTGACGATTGACGACCCGTGATAACCTAAATAACTTCCGGCCATGCCCGCGCATCATCACCCTGAAGAAAATCACGCGGACGAATGGCGCGGACTCGCGACTTTGGCCTTTGTTTGCGGGCTCGGAGGCATCGCAGCGTGGATTGCGTACTCCTACGGCGCAGCGCCTTGGGTGCGCTACGCTTTAGCCGGCGGCGCGAGTCTAGCCGGCGGTTGGGAAGCCGCGGAAGAAGGTTGGCACGCCCTGCGTTGGCATCGCCGCATCGACGTCCACACGCTCATGCTTTTGGCGGCGCTCGGAGCCTGGATTGTCGGTCAGCCGCTGGAAGGTGTGCTCCTGCTTTTCCTCTTTTCGACCGCCGGAGCGATCGAACATTACGCCATGGCCCGCACCCGTGGCGCCATCGACGCCTTGCTTGATCGGGCGCCGAAGAAAGCCCGGCTAATCAGCGCCGAAGGCAATGAAATCGAGGTTCCGGTGACTAATCTTCTTCCCGGAGACCGTATGGTTGTGCTCCCAGGAGAACTGGTACCAGCAGACGGCAAAGTCGAATCCGGCGAGAGTGCGATCGATGAATCGACCCTCACTGGAGAAGCCAAACCGGTCGACAAACAGACCGGTAGCGACGTCGCGGGCGGGACGCTTAACTCCTGGGGCAGACTGGTCGTGCGCGTGACCAAAGCCGATCAAGACAGCGCCCTTCATCGTATCGTTAAGCTCATCCGCGAAGCCCAGGAAAGTAAAGCGCCTGCCCAGCGCGCCATCGATCGCTGGGGCGACAGCTACGCCCTCTTCACCCTCTCCGCTGCCGCCCTATTCTTCATGATTCTGCTGGCTACGGGCGTTTCCGCCTTCGGCGACGACCGCTCGGCGCTTTACCGTGCCATGACGCTGCTGGTCGTGCTGAGTCCCTGCGCGCTTGTTCTTTCCGTACCCTCCGCCGTGCTGGCGGCGATCGCCGCTGGCGCGCGTCACGGCATCTTATTCCGAGGCGGTGCGGCTGTAGAACGCTTGGCGGATGTCGATTGCATCTGCTTTGACAAAACCGGGACCTTGACCGCCGGAGAACCCGAAGTCGCCGCCTTGGAAGTTTTTCCAGCGACGGCTGACCGGCGACGCGCCCTGAGCGCATTCCTCTCGCTTGAAGCTGGCACCACCCACCCATTTGCAGCTGGAATCGTCCGCGCCTGTCAAAGCGAGGGCGCCGTCATGTTGGCAGTAAAAGGGCTTTCTAATTCGCCCGGACAAGGCGTTTCGGGCTCAGTCGAGGGAACACGCTGGAGTGTCGGCACCCGTGAATTCACTGGAAGCCACGAACTCGCCGAGGCCGGAGTTCCTACTGGAGCCATTGTCAGCGAGGTATGGGCCTCCGACGGCACCGTCACCGTTCGGGCCACCCTCGTTGACCGCATCCGCCCAGAAAGCGCCCCCACCCTCGCTTCTCTGCATACCCGAGGCATCCGCACCCTGATGCTCACGGGAGACCGCGAAGAGGCCGCCGCGGTGGCTGCACAACAGGTCGGAGTACAAAGCTACGCCGCTGCCCTCACTCCTGACGCCAAAATGGCCGCCATCCGCCGGCTCTCCGCCGAAGGTCATGTCGTCGCCATGGTGGGTGACGGCGTAAACGATGCCCCAAGCCTTGCCGCCGCTGATGTGGCGGTGGGCATGGGCGGTCGCGGAAGCGATGCCGCCCTTGAATCCAGCGATGTCGTCCTAGCAGACGATCGGATCGGTCGTCTCGTCGACGCCATCGAGCTTAGCCGAAGCGCACGTGCCGCGATTCGTTTTAATGTCATCCTTTCCATCGGGGCGGCCCTAGGGATGGCCGCGACCGTTCTCCTGTTACCGGGAGTGAAACTTACCCTTGGCGTCATGGTCCACGAAGGCAGCACCGTCTTGGTCTGTCTGAATGGCCTGCGCCTCCTAACCCATCGCCCCGTTCGCCGCTAAGGCACAAAAAAGGGCGCCACACCGAGAGGGACGCCCTTTAAGCAGGATTCTCCCTTAAGACTTAGCGTAGTTCCTTGCCGGCGCCATCGAAGAGCTTGAAAGCTTCGATGCTATAGGCGGGATCAGGCTTAGTGCCCAGACGAACCTTACAGGACTTCATCAAGTCACGGAAGAATTCGCGGTCTTCAGTCACGATACGATCCAAGTTGATCGGGTGAAGCAGGATGTTGATTTCAAGCTCCTTATCGGGGCCGTAAGTCTCGCGCAATCTGCGAATCGTGCTGAGCAATTTGCGTTGGATTTCGACGGAGACCGTCCGCGGGTTCTTCACGATGCCGCGACCTTGGCAATGCGGACACGCCGTATACATCGAGGTCGTATTCGACTCGGTATGGCGTTGCCGAGTCATCTGGAGGACTCCTAATTGCGAAATCGGGAGAATCTGGTGCTTGGCCCGGTCGCCTTCCATCGCCTCGCGCATGGTGTCGTAGACCTTCTTGCGGTCCTTGGGGTTCTTCATGTCAATCGTGTCGACCATGATGAGACCGCCTAAGTTACGGAGCTGGATCTGACGGGCAGCCTCGGTGACGGCCTCAAGATTCGCCTGAACGATGTAGTCCTTGCCGTCCTTGGTCGCGCCACGATGGGAGCCCGTATTAACGTCGATTGCCGTGAGCGCTTCGGTTTCGTCGATGACGATTTCGCCGCCGCTCGGGAGCGGCACGCGACGCTGGAAGAGCTGCTCGATCTGACGCTCGATATTATAACGTTCAAAGACAGGAATTGGGTCTTTATAAAGCTCCACGCGAGAGCGCGAACGAGGCGAGATTTCGCCGACCAACTCTTGGACGAGCTTAAAGTCTTCTTCATTATCGACCAGGATACGGTCCACTTCTTCGGTCAAGAAATCGCGCACCGTCCGCTCAATCAGCCCAGGCTCGCTATAAAGCAGGACAGGCTTGCGTTCGGGAGCGTTGATTTTTTCAACAATCGCTTGCCACCGACGAAGCAAAACATGCAAGTCGCGCACGAACCAGCGGGCCTGTTTACCTTCGCCCGCGGTACGGATGATGATACCCATGCCTTCGGGAATCGTCAGCGAACGGAGGATGTCTTTCAGCCGTTCGCGTTCCGAAGCCTCTTCGATTTTACGTGAAACGCCGCAAGCTCCACTGAAAGGCATCAAGACCAGGTAACGACCCGCCAGTGCGATGTTGGTCGTCGAACGCGGACCCTTGGTCCCGATCTGATCCTTGACGACTTGGATGACGATATCCGAACCCGCTGGGAAAAGCTGCGGGATGTCCTTGGCCTGGTAGCGAGCCTTGCGCTGCTTCTGTTCGGCGGATTCGTTATCCCGGATAAATTCCACCTGCGAGTCATTCGCCGCTGGAAGCATGTCCCAATAGTGCAGAAAGGCATTCTTGGGTTGGCCGATATCGACGAAGGCGGCCTTGAGACCGGCTTCGAGGTTTTGGACGCGGCCCTTGAAGATCGAGCCCACCATGCGGGTCTCGCCCTTGTGTTCGATTTCAAACTTATCGAGTACGCCATTGGTCAGCAAAGCGACTCGCTTCTCCAAGGTCTCGGCATTGATTACCAATTCTCGATAGACCGCACGGTCTTTGGAGAAATGCTTGACGATGCGTTGCAGGAGCGGGAGCTCCTTACGACGACGGTCGGCATCCTCCGCCAGCTTTTGCTGGTCGATCGGAGAGGTTTGTTCGCCGCCTTCCGGCAGCTCATCTTGGATATCTTCAGGTTCGGTATTATTGTCGGTCATCTCGGTCAGGCGGTTAAGCCGGTTGCCGGAGAGCCTCCACCTTCGCCGCCATCAGCCGAATGCCGATGAACGCTCTGGACTAGTCCAAGGAGCAGGAAACAGCTAAGTACGAAAGACCCTCCGTAGCTAAGAAAAGGAAGGGGAACCCCAGTGACGGGCATCAGATCGATGTTCATGCCGATATTAATGACGACGTGGGTGCCGAGCACCACCGCCGCCCCGATCGCCAAAAGCGCGCCGAACCGATCGGCCGCCAGGGAGGCCGTACGCACGACCCGCCAGAACAAGAGAGCAAAAGCACCAATCACCAAGAGTCCGCCCGTGAGGCCGATTTCCTCGGCCATCCCGGAAAATAGAAAATCGTTATGCGCAGCGGCTTCCGGCAAATAGCCGAAGCGCGCTTGCGTGCCATTTCCGATACCCTGACCGCTGACTCCGCCCCGACCAACCGCGATGACGGCCTGTCGGACGTTCCACGTCACGCCTAACCCACGAGGATCAACCACTTGCGGGGCGACAAATGACATGATGCGCTCCCGTTGGTAATCTTTTAACAAGAAGAACCAGGCAGCTTTTTCGTGATTACCTCGCACCGCCCGAGCCGGATCGCGATCCTCGGGATGGCTTTCGGAATATTCGACGACTCCTTTGGAGTATTCTCTCAAATCTAAGGCCAGAATACCCGCAAAAACAAAGGCCGACACTCCGGCCACCACAAAGAACCTGGAAGCTAAGCCAGCCACGAACAGTAAGATAAATGAAAGCGGCAGGTAGATGAGTGCAGAACCTAGGTCAGGCTGCACAAAAATCAAGACAAAGGGCACGGCGGCGACCCCTAAAGCCTTCACGACGGTTTGCCAGGTCGCGCGAAAACTTCCGATCGGCAAACGCGAGAGCAAAGCGGCTAAAAAAACCAAGGCCCCGACCTTGGCGAATTCCGAGGGCTGCAGGGAAAACGGGCCGAAATCCATCCAGCGCCGCGCCCCATTGATACTTCGAATAAAGCTGCCTAAATCGGCTTTCAACAAAGCGCAGGCGGCGATTGGTAAAAGCAGCAACACCCCCGCCAGATAAATTCGGCGAGCGTGGATTTGGATCAAACGGTAATTGATTGAAGAAACCGCCCAATAGGCAACCCAGCCCAAGGCGATAAAAACCATTTGCGAGCGATAAAAGCCCGTGTCTTTTGCGACCCCTGCGGAATGGATGGCGACCACTCCCAAGGAACTTAAAATGGCGATGACTACGACCTGCGTCCAATCCGTCCGCCAAGCAAAATTAGCAAATTTATCCCACCAGATTGCGGCCTGGGACCGCTCGTCTTCTAGGAGGTGGGACATGCCCTGAGGCAACCCAGATTAGGTTGAACTGGCAAGGCGAACCTCCCGAAAGGGCTTGCGACTAAGCCTCCGAGCGTAAGGGTATGACCCCCGGAACCTCCGGTAAGCACCAAGCCTTCCTCCTGTGGCCGCTGACCAAAGCATTCTCGCCTCCGTGGCATTCTCCTCCGGAGCGATCGTCGCTTATGCGGTGGCAAAGTGGCGGGAAAACACCCTTGGAGCCCTCCGCGACGCCCGTTTGCGCACCGAAGTCGAATTAGCCCGCCGCGAAGCGACCGTCGAGGCTTCCGAGCTTCACGCCAAGGCGGAGGCCGAAAAACGTGAGGCGAACCAGCTCAAGGCGGCCGCCGAAATCGAAGCCCACCTTGCCGCCGAACTTAAGGCTGAAAGCGAACGCCAACGCGACTTCTTAGGCCGCGAACTCCAACGGCTTTCCGGCCTCAACCCCGAAGAGGCCCGCAAACTCACCATCGATACCCTTCGCAAGGAATATCAGGATGAGGCCCAGCACCTGCGACGCGAATTACTTGATCAGGTAGAACAAGATATTTCGGATGAAGCCCGGCGCAAATTACTTTCGGCGATGCAACGGCTCACGACGCAAACCACGCAAGACGCGACCACCGTCGCCGTTTCGCTGCCCGGGGAAGAAATGAAAGGACGCTTGATTGGCCGGGAAGGACGCAACATCCGCACGTTTGAACAAACCACCGGTGCCACCTTACTCATCGACGAAACTCCTGGGGTTGTCTTGATTTCTTGCTTCGATCCGGTGCGCCGCGAAATCGCGCGTATCGCGCTCGACCGCATCGTTAAAGACGGCCGCATCTCGCCCGGTCTCATTGAAGACACCGTCCGCACCTCCTCCGAAGAGGTCGTAAAACAGGCCTTGCGACACGGTCGCGATGCCGTGCGTGACTTGGGATTACCGCCGATGGATCCGGCGGTCGAAGAGCTTTTAGGTCGCTTGTATTTCCGACTTTCAGCCAACCAAAACACCCTCGCCCACTCCATCGAAGTCGCTCAACTCTGCGCGATGTTGGCCGCGGAAATCGGTATCGACCCCGTGCCCGCGAAAAGAGCCGGACTGCTTCATGACATCGGCAAGGCCATCGAAGCTGAAGCTGGCAGCAGCCACGCTCTCGCCGGCGCCGCCCTGCTCCGCCGGGTCGGCGAAGATCCGCGCGTGGTGAATGCCGTCGCCGCCCACCATCGCGAAATCGAAGCCGAAAGTCTTTATGCACCCCTCGTCATGATCGCTGACTCAGCCTCGGGCTCACGTCCCGGCGCCCGCGCTTCCACCCTCGAGAGCTATGCGCAACGCGTGAAACGCTTAGAAGAAGTTGCCCTGACTTTCGAAGGGGTCAGTGAAGCCTTTGCCTTCCAGTCCGGACGGGAACTTCGGGTGATAGTCGACCCAGGCAAAATCGATGATTTCGGGGCGACCGAGCTCATCCGCCGGATCAGACTTAAGGTGGAAGAGACCCTTTCTTACCAAGGAACGGTCAAAATCGTGCTTATTCGTGAACAAAGGTTCACTGAAGAGGCTCGCTGAGGGACTTTCTTGTTGTTAATCAATAGGGGGTACTTATTCACATAGTTTCCGGTAATCATCCCGAGAGCAATTTCGGCATCCCCAAGGAGGTTCGTCCTCCGTCACCAAGGGACCGACAAACGCGTGGCGTCTCCACTACGGAAACGTCCCGCATCACACCGGCCAGCCCCAACGAAGGCTGCCCAAAAAAAGAAACATGAGCCAACCAGAAACCCAGGGCCAGGAGCCAGTCTCCGCCCAACAGCCCGCTGCGGACGCAGGCGCCAATGAAGTCCGCACCCCCGCACCCCGTATCAACGAAGCCAAGTTAGAGTCCGCCCACGCGGAACTCCCTCCGCTTTCAGTGATCGGAGCAACCGCCGAACCCGCCGCCAAACCCGGTACCATCGTCGCCCCGAAGCAATTCGGTCGTCGCGGTGTTCCTCGTGGCGCCGCCCCCACCGCTAACGGTCCAGCCGCACGTCCAGTCATGGGCGTCGTCGAAAACCCCGCTGATCTCACCGAGACTATCTCTGGTGCCTTAGCACAGCAACCCGCGCAGCCGCGCGAGCCTCGTGAACAACGCGAACCACGCGAACCTCGTCAACCGCAAGAGGGCACTCCCACCGGAGACCGTCCGCAGGTCGAAGATCGTCCGCGTCGCGAACCCCGCCAGGAAGGAATCCCTCAAGGCGATCGTCCTCGCTATGAAGACCGTCCTCGCCGGGAGCCCCGTCAAGAGGGCGCCCCTCAAGGCGATCGTCCGCGCTTCGAAGACCGTCCACGTCGCGAGCCTCGCCAAGAAGGAATCCCTCAAGGAGATCGCCCTCGCTACGAAGACCGCCCTCGCCGGGAGCCTCGTCAAGAAGGCGCCCCTCAAGGCGATCGTCCTCGCCGCGAAGAACGTCCTCGCATCCAAATCGAACCCGTCGTTATCCCCGTCCAAGCTCCGATTGGTTTTTGGGCGACGCTGAAACGCAAGCTCGCTTCGCTCTTCGGCATCCCCAACAAGGCCGTATTCGTTCCGTCCGAACGTCCCGACCAAGCTCGGGGTGATTTCCGTGGAGAACGCAACGATCGCGGTCCTCGCGGCCATTCTCGTGGCGGCCCACGGGGTGATTCCCGCGGTGGATCACGTGGCGGCCCACGCGGTGGACGAGGCGACTTCCGCGGAGAACGCGGTCCTCGCAACGGCCCTCGCGAAGGCTAAACTAAACGGGGGCGCCAATCGGCGCCCCCGCTTCTTTTCCCCACCATGCTTCAGGTCGCGCGCATCATCGGAGGACAAACCCTTCGCGGTACCATCCAAGCCGCGGGCTCCAAGAATTCGTCGTTGCCCATCTTGGCCGCTTCACTGCTGACCAGCGGTAAGGTGACCCTTCACGGCGTACCTGACTTGAGCGACGTTCGGTTCATGGCCGAAATCCTCCGCCATCAAGGCGCCGAGGTTTCCAATCCCAAGCCTGGTACGTGGATTATTTGTGCCCAAGAAATCACCCACCGCACACCTTACGACTTGGTCCGCAAGATGCGGGCTTCGATCTGTCTGCTCGGCGCATTGGTCGGCCGGCTGCGCCACGCCGAGATGGCCATTCCTGGCGGTTGCGTCATCGGCCCACGCCCCATCGACCTTCACCTTCGCGGCCTCGAGGCTCTCGGCTGCGAAGTAAAACTAGAAGGAGGCGTCATTTTTGTTGATGCCACCAACGCCCAAGGCACCACGATTAATATGGCCGGGCCCATGGGTAGCACCGTCACGGGCACGGCTAATATGGTCATGGCCGCGACGACGACCCCCGGTATCACGCGCATCGAAACCGCCGCCTGCGAACCCGAGGTCGGCGACCTTTGCACGATGCTCTCCAAGATGGGTGCGAAAATTCGCGGCCACGGCACCGCTACGATTGAAGTCGAAGGCGTGGCGGCCCTGCATGGTTGCGAACATAGCGTCATCACCGATCGCATCGAAGTCGGCACTTACCTCGTTGCCGGCGCAATCACCAATGGCGATGTGACCGTCGCTGGCGCCAACCCCGCACACTTGACCGCTTTTCTTAACAAACTTCAGGAGGCCGGCGTGCACGTCGAAACGGGGCCAGATTTTATTCGGGCCTACGGACTGCCGCAGCATCGGGTCGAAATCATCACCGAGCCCTACCCCGGCTTCCCTACCGACCTACAGGCGCAGTTCATGGCATTACAACTACTCGTCCCGGATCGCAGCGTGCTCACCGAAAAAGTTTACCCCCATCGCTTCATGCATGCCGCCGAGCTGCAACGCATGGGGGCCGACATCTTAGTCGAAGGCGCCACGGCCACCGTCCAAGGCGGCCGACCCCTTTCCGGTGCACCGGTGATGGCTTCTGATTTACGCGCCTCCGCCGCGCTCATCCTCGCCGCGCTCGCCGCCAAAGGTGAAACTTGGGTGCAACGCCTTTACCACCTCGACCGCGGGTATGAACGATTTGAAGAACGGCTCACGCAGCTCGGTGCCCAAATCGAACGCCTGCCCGCCGACGCGATGCCCAAAGACATCCGCGAGGACTGAGGGTTGCCAAATCAGGCCTTCCTAACAAGTTCATGCCCATGGCCCCAGCGAAGCACCAACCCGAAGAGCCCACGCCTCCCGCTGGCAAAGAAGCGGTGTCGCGTCAGAATCGCTCGCTCGATGCCTCACTTCGCCCACCCAAGCTCGATGATTTTGTCGGCCAAGCCCGTACGGTCGAACGCTTGCGGGTGATGATCGGCGCGGCTCGTCGTGAAAATCGCGCGCTCGACCACATCCTTCTTCACGGCCCTCCTGGCTTAGGCAAAACAACCTTGGCTATGATTCTGGCCGAAGAGATGGGCCGACCTATTCGCGTGACTTCTGGCCCGGTCGTCGAAAAAGCCTCCGATCTCGCCGGTTTGCTCACGAGCCTCCAAGAAGGCGAACTTCTTTTCATCGACGAAATCCATCGCATCCCGAAAACCGTCGAAGAATTTCTCTACTCAGCGATGGAAGACTTCCGTATCGATATCATGATCGATCAAGGACCCAATGCCCGCAGCGTCCGGCTCGACCTGCCTAAATTCACCTTGGTGGGCGCGACCACGCGGACAGGATTGCTCACCGCTCCTTTACGTAGCCGCTTCACGCTCCAGACCCGGCTCGATTACTACACACGCGAACAGCTGCTGAGTATCGTTCAACGGAACGCCGAACTCTTGCAGTTGAATATCGACCTCGGCGGCTCTGAAGAAATCGCCCGCCGCGCCCGCGGCACCCCGCGCATCGTTAATAATCTTCTCCGCTTCACGCGCGACTACGCGCTCGAACGCGCTAACGGCAAAGCGAATGCCGCCGTGACGGCCGCCGCCCTCGAACTTCTCGAAATCGATCAACACGGTCTCGACGAGATGGATCACCGCTTTCTTCGCACGATGGCCGAAAAGCATAACGGCGGCCCCGTGGGGCTCAGCAGCATCGGTGCCGCGATTGGCGAAGACTCCCATACCTTGGAAGAAGTCCATGAACCGTTTCTCGTCCAAGAAGGCTACGTGCTACGTACCCCACAAGGTCGAGTTTTGACGCCCAAAGGCTGGTTAGCCGTCGGTCTACCGCCCCCCTCCCAGTCCAACAGCCCACTCTGACGCTGGACATCAGCGATTTCCATCGGCTAAGGTCACGACCTTAAAGCTATGGCAAAACGCTGGGTCATCAAACTGGGTTCAGGCCTTCTTACCCGCAAAGACGGCAAGGTTGATCGCGTCCAAATCGGCCGCATCGCCGATCAGGTCGCGAAGTTGATGAAAAAAGATATCCAAGTGGTCATCGTGACCTCGGGAGCCGTCGCCGCCGGCATGACCGCCATGGGCCTCGAAAAACGCCCCAAAGAAGCCCGCGAGCTCCAGGCCTGCGCCACCGTCGGCCAACCCGAATTGATGTCCGAGTATGGTAAGCATTTCCGCCGACATAAACTTCTGGGTGCCCAGATGCTCCTGACCTACTGGGACCTCGACAGCCGAGCCTGCACGCGCAACGCCCAGGCGACCTTAGACCTGCTTCTCACCCGCAAACGTTTCGTGCCTATCATTAACGAGGATGATGCAATCGCGGATGAGGAAATCAAAGTGGGCGACAACGACCGACTCTCTGCGCACGTCGCCGCCCTCGTGGGGGCCGACTTGCTCGTCATTCTTTCCGGTATCGATGGCTTGATGACCAAAGCTGATGGGACCGGCACGCTGATTCCTTCTGTCCGTAAGATCGACGACTCCGTCCGCGCCCTCGCTGGCGGTGCTGGTTCCGAACGTAACGTCGGCGGGATGGTGACGAAGTTGCAGGCCGCGGAAATCGCCGCCGAAGGTAAAGTCGACACGGTCATCGCGAGTGGCCGCCGCCCTGACATTTTACTCGAGCTCGCCGCTGGTAAGAAAATCGGCACCCGCTTCTCGCTTCGAAAATGAGCGATTTGCTCCAACGCGTCACGGAACTCGCCCAAGCCGCCAAAAAGGCGGCTCGCACGGTATCGTTGGCTTCGACCGAGACCCGCAATCGTGCGCTGCAAGCCGCCGCCCAAGCCTTGCGCGTCGATGAAGCCACCATTCTTTCCGCGAACGGCAAAGACCTCGGCGCTGCCCAAGCCAAAGGCCTTACGGCGGCGATGACCGACCGTCTGCGCCTCGATCATCAACGCCTCGAAGACATCGCCGTGGCCTGCGAAGCGGTCGCGAAGCTCCCCGACCCCGTAGGCGAAGTCACCGAAGAATGGACCCGCCCCAACGGCATCCGCATCACGCGTCGGCGCGTCCCCATCGGTCTTGTTGCAATCATCTTCGAATCCCGCCCCAACGTCACCGTCGACGCCGCGGCCCTCTGCCTTAAGTCTGGTAACGGTTGCATCCTTCGGGGCGGCAGCGAAGCCCTGCACACCAACCTGGCTCTCGCGCAATCCTTTGCCACCGGACTGCGCGACGCTGGATTACCCGCCGAAGCCGTCACGCTCCTCCCCTTCACCGATCGCGAAGCCGTGCCCGCCCTCGGCTCTCTCCGCGGGATCGTCGACATCATCATCCCGCGCGGCGGACCCGGCCTCATCGAGGCTGTCGTTAATTCCGCCAAGGTGCCCGTGATCAAACACGATGCCGGCATCTGCCATGTCTACGTGCACGCCCAAGCCGACCTAAAGATGGCCGAGGCGATCATCTTGAATGCGAAATGCCAGCGGCCCAGCGCCTGCAATGCCCTCGAGACGCTCTTGGTCGATGCGGCCGTGGCCCCGAATTTCCTACCGCTCATCGCTCAAGCCCTTGCCGCCCGGCAGACGGAACTGCGTGCCTGCGAAAAAACCCGCGCCTTTCTTCCTTCCGCCCAAGCCGCCACCGAACAGGATTTCCGGACGGAACACCTCGGTCTGATATTAAATGTAAAAATCGTCGGCGGGCTCGACGAAGCCGTCCGCCACATCGAAGCCTACGGCTCCCACCATTCCGACGCCATTGTCACGGAGGACGCGGCCACGGCCCGAGCCTTCCTGGCCCAGATCGATAGCGCCTGCGTCTATTGGAACGCCAGCACCCGCTTTACCGATGGGGCCGAATTCGGCTTCGGGGCCGAAGTGGGCATCAGCACCGACCGCCTTCACGCCCGTGGCCCTATGGGTCTTCGCGAATTAACCACCTGGAAGTTCGAAATCGTCGGCCAAGGTCAGGTCCGGGCATAATTGGGTCGGTTTTCCGTTTGACAGACCCGGCCGGCGAAACCTTTCTTACCCTTCCTTTTGGCTACCGGGGTGGTAGCTCAGTTGGTTAGAGCGCCGCACTGTCACTGCGGAGGTCGCGAGTTCGAGTCTCGTCCATCCCGCCAGCCAAAAGGGTGACTTTTCCGACCGGTTCGCCGGTCCGGGAAGGCTTGCCCGCGGTTGTAGCGACCCCGGCACCGCAGGTTCACAAGGCTGTGTATCCTTTTTGCTTCCCCCGCCCCCCCGAGTGGACAGAAATCAAGCACACTTATGAGCAAGAAAGTCCTGATTATCGGAGCCGGCGGCGTCGGTAACGTCGTCGCCCACAAATGCGCCATGGCAACCGAGGCCTTCTCGGAAGTCATGCTTGCCTCGCGCAATGAGAATAAATGCAAGGCCATCGCCGCGAACGTCAAGATCGCCACGGGCAAGACCATCAAGACGGCCGCCGTGGATGCCGATGATGTCAAGGCGACGGTTGCCTTGATCAAGTCCTTCGGCGCCGACTTGCTCATCAACGTCGCCCTGCCCTACCAAGACCTTCACCTGATGGATGCCTGCCTCCACGCCGGCATTCACTACGTCGATACCGCGAACTACGAACCACCGCACCTGGCTAAGTTCGAATACTCCTGGCAGTGGGCCTACCGCGAGCGCTTCGAAAAGGCCGGCCTGATGGCCTTGCTGGGCTCGGGCTTCGACCCGGGTGTCACGAATGTCTTCTGCGCCTACGCTCAGAAGCATCTGTTCGATACCATCGAGACGATTGACATCATGGACGCCAACGCCGGCGACCACGGCTACAAGTTCGCCACCAATTTCAATCCGGAAATCAATATTCGCGAAATCACCCAGCGCGGCCGCTTCTGGGAAAAAGGCGAATGGAAAGAAACCGACCCTCTTTCCGTCAAATGGGTCTACGACTACCCAGTCGTCGGCCCCAAGGACAGCTACCTGCTTTACCACGAAGAACTCGAGTCTTTAGCCGTTAACATCAAAGGCCTAAAGCGCATCCGCTTCTTCATGACCTTCTCGGAAAACTACCTGACCCACCTACGCGTCCTGGAAAACGTCGGCATGACCCGCATCGACCCGATCGAATTCCAAGGCCACCAGATCGTCCCCATCCAATTCCTCAAGGCCCTGCTCCCCGATCCGGCCTCCCTCGGCCCCCGCACCAAAGGTAAGACCTGCATCGGCTGCGAAATTACCGGCGTCAAAGACGGCAAGCCTCGTAAGGTTTTCATCTACAACGTCTGCGATCACCAGGAGTGCTTCGCCGAGGTCAAATCCCAAGCCATCAGCTACACGACCGGCGTACCTGCGACGATCGGTGGCGCCATGCTGGCCACGGGCAAGTGGCTCAAGCCAGGCGTCTGGAATATGGAAGAGTGCGACCCTGATCCATTCATGGACGAACTCAACAAGCGCGGTCTTCCCTGGCACGTCAAGGAACTGCCCGTCGCCTAAACGACCCTCCGAAAAAGCCCGCCTCTCGGCGGGCTTTTCGTTTGCACCCCTCGCCCCTACTTCCAATTTAAAAACGTGTCCGACGCTCTCACTGACGCTTTTCAAAAAGTTGACCTGACCAAGGTCCCCAGCCCCTGCCACGTCCTGCACCGCGGCCTGCTCGAGCACAACCTGAAGATCCTCCGTTCGGTGATGGATCGGACGGGCGTGAAGATTCTTTTGGCCCTCAAGGGCTTCGCTCAATTCAGCGAAGCTCCGATGATCCGGAAATACCTCGCCGGCACCACCGCCAGCGGCATCAACGAAGCGCTCCTCGGTCGCGAAGAATTCGGCGGCGAAGTCCACGCCTACTCGCCAGCCTTCAAGGACGAAGAATTCGACCACCTACTCCGCGTCGCCGACCACATTTCCTTCAATTCACCGGGACAGTGGAAGCGGTTCCGCGCCAGAGCCCAAGCTTCCGGACGCAAGGTTTCGTTCGGGCTCCGCGTCAACCCCGAGCACGCCGAAGTCGAAGTCGAACTTTACAACCCCTGCGCCAGCGGCTCGCGCTTGGGCACGTTACGCTCCGAAATCAAATCCGCCGCCGACCTCGACGGCCTGGAAGGACTCCACTTCCACACGATGTGTCAGCAAGGGTCCGATGTCCTCGAACGCACCATCGCCGCTTTTGAAAATAAGTTCGGCGAATTCATTCCCCAGATGAAATGGGTCAACTTCGGCGGCGGGCATCATATCACGAGCGAGGGCTACGACATCGAGCGTCTCGTCCGTGTGCTCACCGCCTTCCGCCAGCGCTGGGGCGATCACCTGCAGATTTACATGGAGCCCGGCGAAGCCATCGGCATCGGCACTGGCGTCTTGGTCGGCACGGTCCTCGACCTGGTCCATAACGGCATCGACATCGCGATCATCGACATCTCAGCGACCAACCACATGCCGGACACCTTGGAGATGCCTTACCGAGCGGACATCATCGGTGCCGACCTGCCGGGCAAACTCCCCCATACCTACCGCCTGGGCAGCGTCACCTGCTTGGCCGGCGACGTCATCGGCGATTACTCTTTCGCCCAACCCTTGCAAATTGGGCAAAGGCTGGTGTTTTTGGACATGTCGCATTATACTTTTGTTAAAAATACGACCTTCAACGGCGTTCCCCTCCCGGCCATCGCCAGCTTCGATCCGGCCACAGGGCAGACGCTGGTCATCAAGCGATTTGGTTATGCTGACTACAAGAACCGCCTGTCCTGAGACCCTAGGCGCTTGACCCAAGGGTTATTTGCGCCAATGAAATTGACCAGCAAATCATCATGAAACCCTTGAACGTCATTCTCATCCTCGTTGTCGCTGCCCTTTCCGGCGTAGCGATTGTCACCTGGACCAGCGAAGGTGAAGCCAATGAACGCGCCCTCGTCGCCCGCCGAGACGCCGATGAATCCATCCGCGCCAACGGCGCCAAAGTCGTCGCCGCCGAACGCGCCGCCTCCGAGGCCAATGCCAAAACCAAAGTCGCGCAAGCCGCCGAGGCCGCCGCTTTCGCCAAGATCGAATCTTCTTCCGCTGACGCCAAGAAAGTCGTGGAAGACCTCGCCGCCTGCAAAGACGCCCTCGCCAAGGCCACGACCAAGGTCGCCGAACTTGAGAAAGCCCGCTCCGAAGCCGGCGCCCGCGTCAATGAATTGAATGCCGAGATCGCTAAACTGCGCGACGGCTCCGAAGTTCGCGACGCCTCCGCCAAGGCCACAAAAGCCGAAGCCGACCTGGAAGCCGCCTCCATCGCCCTGCGCGAAGCCAACGCCAAGGCAGCGGCCGCCACGACCAAGCTGGCCGAAGTCGAAGAAGAGAACGCCCGCCTTAAGTTGCGCAGCAAAGGCTCCGAGAACGCTTCGCCTAACTACCGTCCGCTCTAAGCCTGGCTTAGCGGACCTGGAAAGCCCGACAGGATGTCGGGCTTTTTTGTGCCATGGCCTCCCGCCCAAGGCTTCGGCAACGCAGCCCTTTAGCCCAGCCCACGCCCTCTCACGCCAATACCCGCTTAAGCTTAGCGCGCAGAGCCAGCCGCCGGCTGGGCTTAAGTTCGCGCTCCCAGAGCCAGAGGACCCTCCAATCATTCTGCCTGAGGCTAAGCGAGTCACGGGCATCTCGGGGCTTATTCCTCGCGAACTTCTTACTCCCAAAGGCACGGTTGCCCTTCGGCTGGGTGCCACGCCGAGGAGGCCCGTACCAGCAACAACCATCGACTTAGATCGCGATCCGTCTGGAACGGAAAATGAAATCCGGCCGCATCCGCAAGGGCCCATCCTTGGCATTCCGGCCGCCGATCCGCTGCTGTCGTTGCCACCGGGCGTAGCCTTCGCTACGGAGAACCTTCGCCTGCATGCCCTCGGTCGTCTGATTGCCCCTTCCGCGCACCTTCGCTATCAGCGCACTCCGCGGCTTCCGCGTGGTGATGGCCTTTGTTTAATAAGACCCATTCCCCCATGGCTCGCCACGCACGTCGGCGCCCATCCTGGGACTACCCAAAACGAAAGGGGCCGACTTGCGTCGGCCCCTGCATGAAGCACTTGCTAAATCCTAGGATTTAGAAGGCGACCTGAGCTTGGAGACGGATGACGTCAACCGTGGCGCTGACCTGGCCCGCGCCGGTGGCGAGGGTAGAGGTCGAGGCCTGAGTGATGACGTCCTTGAACTCAGAGCGCTCGAAGCCGAACTGAATCTTGGCGTTGTAACCGTTCACCTTCTGGCCAAGGGCCTCGAGGTTGAAGTAGTAGTTCACGCCGAGGTAGATCGCGGTGGACTTGTCGTAGAGCAGGCCGGTGCCGGAGGGACCAGCGGCAGCGAAACCACGCTCACCGTCGGAGATCTTCTGGCCGCGCATGTCGGTTTCGAGGTTCGTGTAGCGAGCGACGCCTTCCCAGTTGTCGTTAATCTTGTAGACGACCATGGCGGTATAGCCGGTCGGGGTGTGGTTCTGGTCGTCGGTGTTGACCGCGGCATCCATAGAGGAGGTCACCTTGGTGCTCATGTATTCACCCTGGAAGGTCCAGTTGAAGTACTTGGCCATGAGGAAGGGGTTGTAACCTTCAATGGTGGCCAGCGTGTTCACTGGAGTAGTGGTGGCGGCGAGGTAGCGGGAAGTTCCGTAGTTTACACCGACGGAGTAGGCTTCGTTATCCGAGATCTTATTGTTCCAGACGATGTTCGCGTAGTAGGCGAGATCGTTGGTGCTCGTACCTTCGGTAACGCGACCCTGAGCGGCATTCACGACGGAGGCACCGAACTCAAAGCCCTGAGGATTGACGACGCTGTTGTAGTGGAGACCGGTGTGGTGGGCGCCAAAACCGAGGCGACGACCGTCGGAGCGGCTGACGTTACCGTTTTCACCTTCGTTCCAATAACGATTGGTGATGCCACGCTCGACGGTGGAGAGCTTACCAGAGGAAGCCTTGAAGAGCGAGGTCAGTGTGCTTTCTTCATAACCCCAGGTCACCTTGCGGTAGCCGAGATCGAAGGTTCCGATTTCGCTGGAGTGCGAAACCATAGCGCGGTCGAGCCAAGAGGTGGTGCTGGAGGTGGTGTTACCCGAGGTGTCGAGGACGATATTACCCGAGATACCGTTGCCGACGTCGGCGAGGATTTCGAGGTAAAGGCGGCGCATCAGGAAGCCGTTCTGGATCGGCGCAGTGGCGTTAACCCCAGTCGCGGTGGACTGAGAGTAGCCGAAGCTCTGGTATTGAGCTTGGAAGTAACCGCCGATGGTGAAGCGCTTGGTGGCGTCTTCTTTGACGAAGACTTTATTGATGCCGGAAGAGGAACGAGCCTTGGCACCGTCTTCGATGGCCTTGGAGCGTTCTTCAGCGGTGATCACGCCTTTCTTCACGAGGAGGTCGAGCGTGGCTTTGTCTTGTGCGGAAGCAGAAACCGCGGTGAGGGCGGCAGCTGCGATGAGCATGGACTTGAGGGCATGGTTCATAGGTAGGTGTTGTTATGCGTGAGGACTATCTCACGCCATTGTTACAGGATTAAGACGAAAGGGTGAACAATCTGCCACAGAGTCGTCACCCGAAGTCTATAAAAGCTCACTTAAACCTGCATAAATACTGGCAAATTGCGGTTTCCAAGTCACTTCGCCCCTGAATCGACTGGCATCCACGATTCGATTGGGCTGATCCCGACCCCCGCGTCGCAACCTCGGCCCTCCCGGGGCCGCTTCATCAAACACTAATTCGACCCCGCCCAAACGCTGCGCGATCCATCGGGCCAACTGACTTTTCGTCACGGGATTTCCATCGCTGACATTATAAACCCGCGCGCCCGCCGGCCCTGAGACCAGCGACGCGAGGACCGACGAGGCCGCATCATCCCGGTGGAGATAATTAATAAAATGATCCACGCGGCCGCCGATGACATTTTCTCCGCGCTTAAGTTGATCGACCAAATGATGTCGCCCAGGTCCATACAACCCGCCGAATCGCAAAACCCGGACGCACTCTAACTCCGCCGCCATCACGGCTTTCTCGCCCTCTAAGATCGCATCCGCCGTCGGGGTGCCGCCGACCGCCGAATCTTCATTCACGACAAGCCCATCGTCCTGCCGATAAACGCCCGTCGAACTCGTGAAAATAAATTTTCGCGCTCCGACGCTCTTCGCCCAAGCCAGGGCACGCTTCACGCCGACATCATAAGCCAGAGCGTAAGCCTCTGGCCCGCCGCCGCCCGTGCTCGCCGCATAAACGACCGCGTCAAAAGTATCGGGCAGAAGCGACCAGTCTCCTTGCTGAATATCAAAGGCCTCCGCCGCCAATCCCTCCACTCGAAGTCGATCCCGTGACGCAGCCGATCGCACCACGCCAAGAAATTCGTGCCCCTGGCTTTGGGCGAGGCGGGCAAACTGAGCCCCCACATAACCGCAGCCGAGGACGGCGATCTTCATCGGCTGGTTCACGATTTCAGGAATGAAGTCATCCATTCCGCAGGCGTAGCGCCTGACTTGGCGGAAAGCTCCCGCAAAAGCTCCGCCGCATCGGTGCGAGCAAGTGCTCGGGCGTCAGGCGCACTGACACAGTCCTGTAAGCGTCGGGCCAAGGAGTCGGGATCGCAGGCTGATTGTAAATATTCGGGCCAGGCGTCGCGCTTGAGCAAGATATTGGCGATGCCCAAACGATCCACATGCCCGGCGATCAAACGGCGTCCGACGAACCAAGTCAGCGGATTAGCCCGATAAACAACCGCACCCGGAATACCGGCCAATGCTACCGTCAGCGACATCGTGCCGGAACTGACCAACGCCGCACAACCGGCCACAGGGCCTTCCGAGACCGGGCGCAGATCAATCCCCCGAGCCTCTTCACCATATTCAGCTAAAAGCCGATACAGCTCCGCATGCACCTCGCCGCCGGTGTGCAGTACCAAGGCCCGCTGTTTCGGATTCTTTTGACGGAACTTAGCAAACGCTTCGATGAGCGTCGGGAAAATCTTCCGCACGGGCTTGGGTCGACTACCGGGCAGCAACAAGACTGGACCCGCGGCATCGTAACTTAAACCAGGCACATGGCCGGCCTCCGCAAACGGATGGCCGACGAATTGCGCCGGCAACTTGGTGTCCGCATAACAAGCCGGTTCGAAAGGAAATATCGTACCCACGCCATCCAGATCGCGGGCCATCGTGAAGCGACGCTTAGGCTTCCAGGCCCAGAGTTGCGGGCTGACGTACTGAATCACGGCGGTCTCGCCGCCGCCCTGACGGGAAAGCCCCGCGAGGCGGAGTTCATTGGCCAAGCGTAAATTCAACCCGGGATAATCTACTAAGACGACCAGCCGCGGCTTCCATCTCAAGGTCCAGGCCAACATCCGACCAAAAAGCCGGCGGTAAAACGGATACGCCGCCAGCACTTCGACGATGCCGACCGCCGAAAAACCCGTCATATCAAAAAGCATTTGCGCTCCTGCTTCGCGAATCCGCGGACCACCAAACGCCGCAATCCGGAGGCCGGGGTTCGCTTTAAGAAGATCGGCGACGACCTTGGCCGCATGCTGATCGCCCGAATGCTCCCCCGCGATGACCAAGACGTCGACCGCCCCCGCACGCGGAGGCGAAAAGACACTTGGGATCACCGGAAAAGAACTCATCGGCGGGCCAGGCCGGTACGAATTTGCTCGGTGATGCGAATGGCGACCTCCAGCGCCGTCCGGCCCAATTCACCGCTGACCTTTGGAGTTTTACGATCGCGCACGCAGGCGACAAAAGAGCCGAGCTCGATGGCGAGCGGCTCACCCTTCTCGATCGGAATTTCTTCTTTAGCAAAACCGCCCTCGGCGGCGGGGTCCACGCGGACCGTGTGGCCCTTTTGGCCCATGAAATCAATCGAGAGATAGCCGCCCGTCTGGAAAACCCGAATCTCCCGATTCTTCTTCAGCGACACCCGGCTCGCGCTCAAATTAGCGACGCAGCCGTTCTTGAAAGCAATTCGAGCATTGGCGATATCTTCCGTCTTCGTGACGACCGAGACGCCGACGGCATCGATGCGTTCGACCGGTGAATTAGCCAATTGCAGCACGATGCCGATATCATGAATCATGAGATCGAGAACGACTCCGACCTCGGTCCCGCGAGGCGTAAACGGAGCCAGTCGTTCAGCCGTGATGTAGCGCGCGTCGACCACGGCTTTTTCCAAGTAAGACATCACGGGGTTATAATGTTCGATATGGCCGACCTGGACAATCCGTTCGGCCTTGGCGGCGGCGGCCAGAATCTGCGCAGCCTCTTCCAACGTCACGCAGATCGGCTTCTCGATGAGCAAATTACAGCCAGCCGCCAACAGGGGTAACGCGACGGCAGCATGGAAGTTGGTCGGAACCACGATGCTCACGGCATCGCAGGCGCTGGCCATCTCTTCGAGCGAGGTAAAGCGATGGCAATGATACTTGGCGCACATTTCGGCGGCCCGGGCATCGTTCGGCTCATAGATGCCAGCGAGCTCCGCCCCGGGGAGGGTCGAGTAGATGCGGGCGTGATGCTGGCCGAGCGAACCGGTACCAGCCACCCCGCAGCGAATGCACGTTGCAGTCATGGCCGATAGACTTCTACGCCCGGGGCTTATCTTCAATCCGAAAACCTACCCGGCTTGACGTCGAAGGTCGGCGTTTCCTTGGCGCGCCTCACCTTCACGAGGCTACCCTCTTGAGTCCACGAAGCCCTCACGCTATGCGCCGAATCTGAGGCCGGGTTTCGCTGCTGCATAGCATCGCTTTAAGCCTGCTGGATGACTTCGGCGATTGCTTACCAGAGATCTGAGCGTCGCCGAGTCTTTGACGCGACTCCCGGTCGCAACCTTTCGATAGAGGTCGTCAATCCCGAAAGCCCTACATTTCAGTTACAACCTTGTTGCCCATTCCCTATCTTACTGGGTATATCTTAATTCATGACGCATGAAGCGCAGTTGGCGAACCTAGGACGCCTCCTCGACGACCCCTCACCCGTCGTCCGAAAAGCCGTACTCGAAAAAGTCAAATCTGCCGGCACGGCGGGGATTCTTTGGCTCGAAACTCTGATGGAGGACGAGAGATTAAGCCCGCACGCCCAGGGTATTCTCGTCGACTTACGCACCCCCGAAGCTGCCGCTCACGCCTTTTTGGCCTACATTAAAAAAGGCCCGTTAGACCTCGAGGAAGCCTGCCTGCTGCTGGAACGTGCGGCCGACCCCAGTCTGGCTCACCAAGCTTACAAGAGTGAGTTAGACCGCCTGGCCAATCGCACCCGTGAACTGATGGCCGAGCCGCTTGACGTCCGAGCTAAGTGCCGGCTGCTTTGCCGGGTGATCTTTGGCGAAGAAGGCTATCGTGGCGCCCAAGAGAGCTTTGCCGTTCCATCCTCATCGCTGCTCTCTCAGGTCATGGCGACTCGACGCGGAATCCCTATTTCGCTTTGCTTGGTCTTCCTACTCGTCGCCCGACGCCTTGGACTGCCCGTCGAACCCGTGGGCCTGCCTGGCCGCTTCATGGTGGGTGTCTTCCGCGGCCGTGAGCCTCTTTACATCGATTGCTACGAGGGCGGAGCCTTTCGCACCCGTGCCGAGATTCAACTCCTTCTGCTCGACAACCAACTACCGGCCGATGAGGCCTTTCTGCAAGCAGTCTCCAGCCACCAAACCTTGGCCCGCTGCTGTCGCAATCTGGTTTCTCAATGCGAAGCCCAAGGAGACGATTGCAGTAGCCGTCTTTTCCTAAGCTTCGTCCACGCCTTGGAAAAAATCGATGAGCGTGCCTGAAACCCTTACCCTGGCGCTTCTTCGCGAGGCTGAATTTAAAGGCCCCCAACTTGGCGTCTTAGGCGACCCGATTGCCCACTCGCTCAGCCCGGCCATGCATAACGCGGCCATCGCCGCCCTGGTGCCCACTCACCCCAAATTAGCAGGGCTCCATTACCACCGCCTGCACATCACCGCCGCCGAGCTTTCGCTCGCCCTACCGTTACTGCGTAACAAGGGCTTCATCGGCCTCAATCTTACGGTACCGCACAAGATTCAAGCCCTTGAACTCGTCACGCAATTATCACCCGAAGCCCGCCAGGCCGCTTCCGTGAATACCCTGACCATCGATGGCGCAGGATGGGCCGGACATACGACGGACGGGCGTGGCTTCATCGAAGCGTTGCGGGAAAATTCCGGCCACAGCGTCCAAGGCTGCGACATCATCCTGCTGGGTGCTGGTGGTGCCGCCCGGGCCGTCGCCGCCGCTTGTCTCACGGAGAATTGCCGATCGCTGAAGGTTTATAATCGCGATGGCGCCCGCGCCCAAGGCCTTGCGGAAGCGCTCCACGACCCCCGCGTCTCCGCTCATGAAATTTCGAAGCTCGGCCTGCCTTCGCTCGACGCGATCATCGTCAATTGCACGACGCTTGGATTGAAGGCTTCGGATTCATCGCCTCTGCCAGCCGAACTTCTTCAGCCCGGACAGTTTATTTTTGATACGACTTACGGCTCCAGCCCGGCGCAGTTGATCCGCGATGCCCGCGCCAAAGGCATTTCGCACTGCGACGGCCGTGCCATGTTGCGCTGGCAAGGCGCCCTCGCTTTTCAACTATGGACCGGTACCCTTCCTCCTGCCGCCCCCATGCGCCAAGCCCTCGGCGAGTCTGCTCTCTAATTCTCCATGCCGCTACTTACCGCCCTCCAACACTTCGCCGCACAACATCCGGCCCTTACGGTCGTATTTGTCGGCATTTTCGGCGCGTGCATCGGCAGCTTTTTAAATGTCTGCATCCATCGCATGCCCAAAGGCGAATCCATCATCACGCCGGGGTCGCGTTGCGCCTGCGGCAAGCCGATTCCCTTCTGGCTCAACCTTCCGCTGGTAGGCTGGCTGTCACTTCGCGGCCAGGCACGCTGTTGCGGAATTCCTATTTCCGTCCGTTACCCGCTCGTCGAACTGATCACCGCCTTACTTTTCATCGCGTCCTGGATAATGCTACCGGGCCCGAAGGCGGCCCTCGCCTGCATCTTCCTGCCCCTTCTCATCTTACTCGCGGGCTGCGACCTGGATGACATGATGGTACCCGACGCCCCTAACTTCGCTCTGGTCGGAACGGGAATCATCTTTTCCATGCTCGCGCCCTCGTTGCATAATGAGACCGGACACCCGATTGAAGTCATCAACCGCATCCACGCCCTCGGCGACAGCTTGATCGGCGTGGCAGCGGGCACAGCCTTGGTCTGGTGGATCCGCACCATCGGCACCGTCCTAGCAGGCCGAGAAGCGATGGGTGAAGCCGACATCATTCTCTGTGCAGGGATTGGCGCTTATTGCGGCTGGCAGGGTGCCTTATTCTGCCTCTTCGGAGGGTCGGTAATCGGCGTTATCACCGCCCTTCCTGCCCTAATTTCAGCAAAAATCAGGGGTTCAGAATATGAAGGTATCGTTCCTTTCGTGCCCAGCATGGCGGCCGCCGGGGCGATTTGGTTCTTCCGCGGCCCCGAACTGCTCCTCGCTTGGCATAACTGGGTGGCATCGTGAATCGTTCTGGCTTGTCAGCGCCCGTCCCCACCTCAATCCTCAATCTACCCCTCTCACTATGAAGCCGCTCGCACTAGCCACCTTCCTCGCCGCCGGACTCGTCGGCTGCACTAATTACGATACGCCTAACCATGGCCGGAATGTCGCCCATGAGCCGATGCATAATTTCCTCGGGATCATCAAAGTAGAGCCAGGTAGCTACGCCAACAACGAGAAGGCTGTTGTCCCGCTGCGCACCAAGGAACTTTACGGTCGTCGGGCAGATTCAGGTGACCGGATCACCCTCCTCTGGGGTGCCGTGACCCTCACCGACTACTAAGGCTGGAAGTAGCCCTTGCAGAAGCCCCGGAAACGGGGCTTCTTCGTTTGTAGGAAAGATGAGTGTCTCCGGAAAAAATATCGCCCGCCATCTTCGGTCTGCCGCGATCGACCAGCCGGATACCCTTGCGACCCTCTCACCGCTCTCCGTCAGCCGGTCAGGTGAAGTCGCCCACCAACGCTCGACCTTTCGTGAACTTGACCGCGAGAGCGATGCTGCCGCCCGGCTCTTTCAAGCCGCCGGAATATCCCAAGGCACCCGCACGCTCCTCGCCGTGAAACCCGGGCACGATCTGATTGTCGGGATGTTCGGCCTAATCAAACTCGGCGCCGTCCCGGTGGCTATCGATCCAGGCATGGGCTGGTCGGCTTACTTGAAATGCGTGCAGCATTCTCAACCCGCCGCCTGGGTCGGTATCAGGCAGGCAACCCTTCTTAGCCGCCTACCCCTCGGCGCTTTCGCTTCCATCAGAAATCGCATCACGATTGGTACGGCCTATTGGAAAAAAAATATCAGCCGGCAGATGTCCGCTGAAGCCTTGCCTATGAGCAAAGTCCAAGCCGACGACCTGGCCGCCATTCTTTTTACGTCGGGCTCAACGGGCGCGCCCAAAGGCGTGCGCTACACCCACGGTATGTTCGAGGCGCAAATCCGACTGATCAGGGAAACCTACGGCATCCAACCGGGCGAAGTAGACATGCCGATGCTTCCGCTCTTCGCTTTATTCAATCCAGCGCTGGGCATGACGACCGTGACACCCTTGCTCGACCCGGCACGACCAGCCTCCGCCGACGCTGCCCCCATCGTCTCCGCACTTGTCGCCGAAAAGGTGACCAACTCCTTTGGATCTCCAGCCATCTGGTCACGCATCGCCGAACACTGTCAACGTGCAGAGATAAAATTACCTTCGCTTCGCCGATTACTCATCGCCGGAGCCCCCGTCCCAGACGGCCTGCTGGAACGCCTACGCATCATCGCCCCGCAATGCAAAATCCATACCCCTTATGGCGCGACGGAATGCCTCCCCGTCACAAGTATTGAGTCCGCCGAGCTGCTTGGTCCGCTTCGTCAGCAAACCTTAAGCGGACAAGGCACCTGCGTCGGGCGGCCCGTGGCCGGAGTTGAAATCCGCATTATCCGTGAAACCGAGAGGGCTTTAGAAAATATCGGCCAAGCCGAAATGTGCGCCCCGGGTGAAGTGGGTGAGATCATCGCGACCGGCCCAAGCGTCACTCAAGAATATGACCATCTTCCAGACGCAACCCGTCTCGCCAAGATTCGCGAGGGCGATCGTCTCTGGCACCGCATGGGCGACCTCGGTTCACTTGATGTCGAGGGGCGGTTATTTTTCCTCGGCCGGAAAGTCGAAAAAGTCCGAACCGCCGACGGCGACCTGCCGACGGAATTACTCGAACCCGCCTTCCGCCAACATCCGCAAGTCTTCCGCTGCGCGCTCATCGGCCTCGGAGCCGCCCCGCATCAGACGGTCGCCCTGGTGGTCGAACCTCGGGCCGGGCATTTCCCCGAGACCGAAGCCGCGCGTACGCGCTTCATCGCTGAACTACGCGACCTCGCCCGCATCAATCCACAGGCCGATTGCGTGAAGCACATCGTCTTCCAGCGTGCCCTGCCCGTCGACGTCCGTCACAACGCCAAGATTCACCGTCTCCAGTTGGCCAATGAATGGACCGCCCGCCTCGCCCGATGAAATCGCCCCTCGTCCTCATCACCGGCGGCGCTGGCTTCCTCGGCCAGGCCGTCGTCCGACGCTGCCTCGCCCGCGGCTACGGCGTCCGCGTGCTGGGCCGCACGCCCATCGTCGGTGAACTCGCCGCTCAGGTGGACTTCATCCGCGGCGACATCGCCGATTGCGCGACGGTCGATCGCGCCGTCAAGGATTGCGACTACGTTTTCCACGTGGCGGCGAAAGCCGGCGTCTGGGGCCCTTGGGAAGAATACCTGCGCATCAACATCGACGGTACTTCGAACGTCGTCGCCGCCTGCCAGGCCCACGGCGTCCGCGCCCTCGTGCATACGAGCACCCCGAGCGTCGTCTTCAGCGGCGAAGCGTTCCGCGGCGCTGACGAAACCCTGCCCTATGGCGACAACTGGCTCTGCGCCTACGCCGAGACCAAAGCCATCGCCGAAGAAGTCGCGCTCCAGGCCGCGTCGGAAAAACTCAAAGTCTGCGCGCTCCGCCCGCACCTCATCTGGGGACCGGGAGACAACCACCTCTTCCCGCGCGTCCTCGAAAGCGCCCGTGCCGGACGACTCCGCATCGTCGGTGACGGCGAGAACCGTGTTGACGTCACGCACGTCGACACCGCGGCCAACGCGCACCTCAGCGCGCTCGATGCGCTCCTCGCGGGGCGCGCCAATGGTAAGGCATACTTTCTCTCGCAGGGCGAACCCGTGAAACTCTGGGAGTTTATCAACCGCCTACTCGTCGGCGCCGGCGAGCAGCCCATCACCCGTCGCATCAGCCAACGATCGGCCTACTGGCTCGGTGCCCTGCTCGAAGGCGTCTGGACGCTCTTCCGCCGCAAGGGCGAACCACCCATGACCCGCTTCGTCGCCGTCGAACTCGCCAAGGACCATTGGTTCGACGTCTCGGCCGCCCGCCGCGACCTCGGCCTCAAGCCCGCCGTCGAAACCTGGGCCGAGCTGGACCGCCTCGCGGCGACGCTGCGGACGAAGTAACGCGCACGCTTGCCCCAACGCGCTTTCGCCCCATCCCTTTTCCCATGCCCACCGACGGACTCCAGCCTGATAAGACTTTCCACGTGACCATCCGGACCTGGTTCGACCAGACCGACGGTCTCGGCATCCTCCACCACTCGCACTATGTGCTTATGATGGAACGTGCGCAGAAGGTGATGTTTATCGCTTTGATGGGCAAAGATACTATCGACCCCGCCGTGGCACCCGATGTCTACGTGGTGGTCCGCGACATCGACCTGCACTACCTCGTCGCCATCCGCCCAGAGTGCGACGTGAAACTGATTCTCAGCGTCCGTAAAGTCCGCGCGGCCGGCCTGACGGTGGATGTCGAGTTCCGGAGCCCAGATCACACCATCCTTTACGCCAAGGCCTCGCGCACGATTTGTCGCATGGATGGCATCTCGCATCAGCCCTCCGCCTGGAGCGACGAGTTTCGCGCGAAGCATGAGGCTTTGATCAAAGCGTAAGAGTGCTGAGTCGAGTTCAGGTGACTGAGACCGGAATCGACTCAGCCCTCTACCCTGCCCGTAGCGCAGCACATATCCCACACGTCTTGCCGTCGCAGCCGCGAGCCGTGCAATGCTCTCGTCCGTAAAAGATGATGCGAAGGTGAAGTTTGTTCCAACTGTCCTCGGGGAACAGGCGCTTGAGGTCTTTCTCGACCTGCTCGACGGATTTCCCAGGACTCAGTTTCCAGCGCTTCGCCAGCCGATGAATATGCGTGTCCACCGGGAAGGCGGGGACCCCGAAGGCTTGGGCCATGACGACCGAGGCGGTCTTGTGGCCGACGCCGGGAAGCTCCTCGAGCTCGTCGAAAGTGCGCGGCACCACGCCGCCATGCTTGGCCATGAGCATCTTGCCTAAACCGACGAGGGCCTTAGATTTCTGCGGAGCGAGCCCGAGCTGCCGGATGAGCGTCAACACCCGCGCCTCGGTCATGGCCGCCATCTTGGCTGGCGTACCCGCCTCGGCAAAGAGCGCCGGGGTGATTTCATTAACCTTCTTGTCCGTACACTGGGCCGAAAGTACCACCGCAACCAGGAGCGTATAGGCATCCGTGTGGTCCAGCGGGATGGGCGTCGTCGGGTAGAGCTTCGCAAGCCTCTTCCCCACGTAATCGGCTCGTTCCTGCTTGGTCATGTATGGAGCATGGACGAAGGCCCGACCTTGGCAACGCGCCACCGCCCTATGACTTATTCACAAGTCGCCGAATGGGTTGCCAAACCTTATGTCGAAAACGTGATTCTCTAATACCCCCACCCTCGCTTGGTGGGCGATTGCGAGACCCGTTTCCTCCTTCACAATCTTTCATACTTACATGGCCCAGCTGCCCTACGACCCTTCCAAAATCTCCCGCGAACTCGCCCGCCATTACATCCCGGCGAGCGACGTCGATATCCAGGCGATGTTCGCCGCCATCGGTACCAAGGATTTCCCTGCGCTCTATTCGCATATTTCTGCAGACGTCAAATTCGACCGCGCCCAGGATCTGCCAGACGAATTGGAATACCAGGCTCTCGCGGAGCGCATGGAGTCCCTCTCGAAGAAGAATTCCGTCAAGACCGCCTTTCTCGGCGACGGCCTGCAGGTCTATCGCACCACCGAGATTGTCGGCCACGTCTGCTCCATCCGCAACTTGACGACTTCTTATACGCCCTACCAGCCAGAGCGCTCCCAGGGCACACTGATTACCCATTGGATCTATCAGTCCACGCTCGCCCAACTAACCGGCTTTGAAGCCGTTAACTCCTCGCTCTACGAACGTGCCAGCGCGCTCTTCGAAGCCGCCGTCTGCACCGTCCGCATGGGCGACGCCGAAGCCAACACGGTGCTCGTCGCCGCCAACCTCCTACCCTGTGACCTCGAAGTCCTCCGCACGCACGTTGCGGATACGACGGTCAAACTGGAGTTCCTTGCGCCCGACGAGGACACCGGCCGCCTGACCGCCGCTAGTATTGCCGCCGCTTCCGCGCGCCTCGGGAAGCAACTCGCCGCTGTGATCTTCCCGCAGGTCAACGCCCTCGGCCTCCTCGAAGACGTCAACGCCCTGACCGACGCCTGCGCCAACGCGGGCGTGAAGTCCGTCGCGGTCATCGACCCGATGCTCCTCGCCACCGGCGGCCTCAAACCTCCCGCTCAATACGGTCGCAAAGGCGCCGATATCATCGTCGGCGAAGGCCAACACCTTGCTATTGGGGCTAATTTTGGCGGACCTGGACTTGGCATCTTTGCTGTCCGGCATAACGCCGAGCAGAAGAACGAGGTCCGCGAGACCCCCGGACGTTTCGTCGGCAAGGCCAAGGATAACGCCGGACGCGATTGCATCGTCATGGTGATGGCCACCCGTGAGCAGCACATCCGCAAGGACAAGGCTACTTCCAACATCTGCTCTAATCAGGCGTTCATCGCCACGATCGCCGGCGCCTCCATCCTCGCTCGCGGCGAACAGGGCATGGCTGCCTCCTGCGTTGCCGGTCGCGCCCAAGCCCGCCGCGCCGCCACGAAACTGCACAATATCCCTGGCCTCAAGGTTTGCTATGCGAACCAAGCTTTCTGGAATGAGTTCAGCCTGATGCTCCCCGAGCCCGCCGCCGCGGTCATCGCCAAGGGCCGCGCCGCCGGTCTGCATATGGGCGTCGACATCACGGGCCGCACGCCCTGCGGCTGCTCGCTGCTCAAAATCTCGTTTAGCGATCTCCAGACTACCGCCGACACGGATAAGCTCATCGCTTTCTTCGAAGGCCTCTACGGCCAGTCCACCGGCACGAAGCCGCTCGCTGAGATTCCCGCTGCCCTACTCCGTCAAGGCGCCGTCGGCCTGCCCTCCTTTCCGCTCACCGAACTGAAAGCCTACTACTCCAAGCTCGGCGAACTCAACGTGTCGCCGGATACCGGATGCTTCCCCTTGGGGTCGTGCACGATGAAATACAATCCGCACATCAACGACTGGGCTGCGGGGCTTCCGGGCTTCACCCAACTACACCCCCAGGCACCCGTCGAAGACGCCCAAGGCTCGCTCGAACTCCTCTGGCAGATTCAAGAATGGTTTCGCAAGATCACTGGTCTTGCCGGCCTCACCACCCAACCCGTCGCGGGCGCCCAAGGCGAATTGGTCGGGCTGAAACTCTTCCAAGCCTACCACCGTCACCACGGCCAGCACCGTGATATCATTCTTATACCCTCCTCCGCCCACGGGACCAACTTCGCGACCGCCACCACCGCCGGCTATGCCACCAAACGCCTGCCCGAGGGCACACCTTCGGGCATTGTAATCCTGAAATCGGCTCCGGACGGCCGCGTCGACCAAGCCGACTTCGCTGCCAAAATCGCCGAATTCGGTCCGCGCATCGCGGGCATGATGGTGACCAACCCAAACACTTCCGGCGTCTTCGAGACGGATTTCCAAAAGATGGCCGCGGAAATCCATCGCATCGGCGGCTTGGTCTACATGGACGGCGCCAATATGAATGCCATCGCGGGCTGGGTGAATCTCGGTGCCCTCGGCGTCGATGCGGTCCATAATAATCTTCATAAGACCTGGACCGTCCCGCACGGCGGCGGCGGACCGGGCGACGGCATCGTGGCGGTCTCCGAACGGCTGATGGATTTTCTTCCCGGCTTCCAGATTGTCAAAGAAGGCGACCGCTTCATGCCCCTGCGGGCCAAACACAGCATCGGCTCGTTCCACCGCCACTGGGGTAATTTCGCCCACAAGGTAAGGGTCTACACTTACCTGCAGCGCCTCGGCAAGGAAGGCGTCCGCCGGATGTCCGCGATGTCCGTACTCTCGAGTCGTTACCTCTTCGCTAACCTCGGGGCGAAATTCCCTTCCCTTCCTGCGGCCGCCGTCGACGTACCACGCATGCACGAGTTCATCCTGACCCTGACGGAAGAGGACTTTAAGCGCATCGAGGCCGCCGGCATCCCGCGGGCGAACATCATCGGCCGCGTCGGCAAGCTTTTCCTAGATTTCGGCTTCCACGCCCCGACGGTCGCTTTCCCCGAAGTCTTCGGCCTCATGATCGAGCCCACCGAATCTTACACGAAGGACGAGCTCGATCGCTTCGCTGAAGTCGTGATGGCCATCGGCGAATTGATTCGTACCAACCCGGAGGTCCTGAAATCAACCCCGCGCTTCACACCTGTCGATCGCGTCGACGAAGTGGCCGCCAATCGTAATCTGGTCCTGAGCGAACACCTCACCGCGCTGCCCTTGATCAACGAAAATCGCCTTTCGCCCGTGCTGCTCAACGCGATGCCCGTCGCAGAGATCAAGCAGCGCGTGCTGGCGACGATTTAAGTAATAACAGCGGTCGGCAGCTTGATCCTGAACGTCGTTCCGCGACCGACTTGGCTCTCCACGGCAATGGTTCCGCTATGGGCTTCGACGGTCTGCTTGACGATGGCCAGCCCTAGGCCCGCCCCGCCCGTATGACGCGAACGCATCGGGTCGACGCGTCGGAATCGTTCGAAAATTTTGTCGAGGTTTTCCGGCGAAATCCCCCGGCCGTCATCGGTGACCGTCAAGCAGGCGAAAGCGCCTTCGATTCCCGTAGTCACGGTGACCGTAACGCCCGTTTCGTTATGAAGAATAGCGTTAATAACTAAGTTAAGCATCACGCGCCCCAAGCGACCCGCATCGCCTTTCACCGGCGCCCCCTCGAGTTTAGCAACTAAATGAGCCCCATGCTCCTGGGCCAGCCGAGCCAGCAGCGCCACCGACTCGTCAGCCAGATCGGCTAGGTCGCAATCGTCTTGCGGCGGCGGTGCACCCCCGTCGGCCTGCGCGAGCTCAATCAAGCCATCGGAAATCGCCTTCATTCGCAAGGCGGACTGTTTGATTGTCTCCAAAGCCGTTCGGTATTCTTCCGGTGTCCGTTCGTGACGCAAGGCACCTTGGCTGTCTGACAAGATGACGGTGAGAGGCGTCCGCAATTCGTGGGACGCATCAGCGGTGAATTGCGTGACGCGGTCCCGTGCGGCATTCATCTTCGCAAAGGTATCATTCAACACGACCGCCAGCCGTTCTAATTCATTTTCCGTACCAGCGGTATCGATCTGCCGGCCATAATCACCATCCGCAATGGCTTCAGCCGTGGAAGCGATTCGGTCAATCGGACGCAAAGAACGGCCGGCCAAGACCCATCCGATGGAGCAACCGATGACAATGACACCTAAGCCTGCAAAGGTTAGGCGCCACGCCAAGCCGTCGAGGTATTTTTCCGTAGCGGACATGCTCAGGCCGAAGACCGCAAAATTTTGCCCTGGTGGGCGGTGGATGAGCAGGCGCTGTCCGCGGTGAGACAAAACAATGACTAAGGGACGACCCGGACTGAGCGTCTCATCCTCTACGCGTAACTCTTCGACACAGAGCGGCAGCAACGTGTCATCAGCGGGGGCGGTAGAGGACCGATAAATCTCCTTACCCTCGACCGAGGCGCCCAGACACCATGCGCCTTCCTTCGCCAATAGCTGGATGGCTTGTTCGGCTTTGAGCTTTCGCTGCGCCGGTGAATCGCCGGCACGCAGACGCACGGCCGGAGGCGGACGAGCATCGGCGTCGCCACGGGGCCCGCCCAAACCAGGCACCAACTCACCCATCGCCCCCATCGTCTGCGTCATGAATTGACGGACCTTCAGATCGGCTTCCTGCAGGCGATTCTGACGTTCGTGACGGTAAAATGCGACCAAGAGCACGGTTGCCGTGGCCGCCAGCAGAGCGAAGTTCCACGCCAAGATTCGCCAGCGGATGGACTGAAAAATCATACCTTAGGCTCGTCGCGATCAGCGGCCTCGATGATATAACCAGCACCCCGGCGGGTCTTAATCAGGTCGGCCCCGAGCTTCCGACGCAGGTTACAGACATGCACTTCGAGTAGGTTCGATAAGGTGTCTTCGTTTTCGTCAAAAAGGTGAGCGTATAATTCACTCCGGGTCACCACCGCACCGCGGCGATGGGCCAAAAATTCCAGCAAAGAATATTCGCGGCCGGTCACCGCCTCATCATGACCCGCCTTGGTGACGCGCCGGGCTAAGGTATCGATCACCACGTCTCCGAGATTAATCGCACCGGTAGCAGTTTTGTAGTTACGGCGAATCAACGCCCGCAGGCGGGCAAGCAATTCTTGCTGGACGAAGGGCTTAGCCAGATAATCATCCGCACCCGAATCCAGGCCGGCCACCCGATCTTCGACGGAATTGCGCGCCGTCAGCATCATCACCGGAGTGCGCTTTATATGCCGCAAACGCCGGAGGTATTCGCGACCGTCCATACCCGGCAGCATGAAGTCCAAGATGATGGCGTCGTAGTCGCATTCCAGAGCCTTGCGGTAACCCTCAACGCCATCGGCGGCGCCGTCAGCGGCGTAGCCCTCTTCACGCATCAGGCGCAGGAGGCCATTTCGCAGGTCGGCTTCATCTTCGACAATCAGGATACGCATGGGGACTTGGCTTATAGTCTACCAGAAATCTCCTTAATCCAAGGTTAAGAATCACGCCTCGCCGCGGATGAAATGCCCGCGGGAGATTCCCGAATAGACGCCAGTCAATAACGCGCAAGCTCCGCAGACCCAGAACACCTGACCGGGAGTAAGGTTTAAGGTCTGGAAAGAGACCCACTGCACCCCGGAGGCGGCTAGGATGCCGATGAAGCTCAAGACATTGGCGGCCCCTTGGACGGCGCCTTTGTCTTCCGGCGCCGGGCGATGCTGGAGCACGGCGGCGATCGGCACGATGAAGAGCCCGGCCGCGAAACCCAAGCCGACCAGACAGAGGACAAAAGTGATGAAATCGACCCCGGTCATCCCCATCGGGATGGAGCAAAGCGCCAGACCGACGGCACCGACCGGCACGAGCCGGTATTCGATGCGGCCGCGGGAGGCGTAGCCGGCGGCGACACTGCCGAAGCCGATGCCTAGGGCGAGGGCGAGGTTGAGGTAGGCGTTCTTGGAAGTGCTGAGATGCAGCACGTCCTGGGCGTAAATCATGAGGTTCATCTGCACTAGGGCGGCTACGAAGAAGAAGCCGGCATTGCCCCAGTTGGCCCGCCAGAGGTCACGGTCCATCCGCATGAGCCTCAGGCGGGCCCAGAGATCGGTCACGGGGTTGATGCGCGGGGCACAGGCCGGATTGGCCGCCGGCACAGGCGTAATGCCGCGACTACAGATCCAGCCGAACCCGGCGAGCGCAGCGAGGAGGAGACCAGAGAGCTCCTGCTGGCCGACGAAGGCTTCCGCCAGGAAGCCAGATGCGGCAATGCCGAAGATGATGCCGAGGAACGTGAGCAGTTCGAAGATTCCGTTGCCCCACGAGAGTCGATCATGCGGCAGCAGCTCCGGCAAGATTCCATACTTCGAAGGGGCGAAGACGGCGCTGTGGCAGCCCATCAGGAAGATGGCCGCGAGCTGGAGCCACTCGGTCTCGAAAGCCAAGGCCACCGCCGCAAACAACATGATACCTACCTCGGCCTGCTTCACCGCACCCATCACCGCGGCCTTGCTGAACCGGTCTGCCAGCCAACCGCCGAGCATGGAGAAGAGGATGAACGGAGCGGCGAATAGTCCGCCCGCAAGCGCAACGTAGGTATTGCGCTGCTCGACGGGCATCGCGCTGCCGATGACCAGCAAGATGACAAGGTTCTTGAGTGCGTTGTCACTGAAGGCAGTCTGGAACTGGGTCGCCATCAGGCTCCAGAAACCACGTTGCCAGCCAGTTGCCGTAGAGGCAGGGGTTTCGCGCATATTCCATCACAGGAGCGACCGGTCTCGTTTACAAACCTATTGAAGGCCCACGGATTTAATTCCGTAGCGCCGCGAAGAGCTCGACCGCTGATTCGGCCTTATTGAGAATATATACATGATAACCCGGCGCACCACGGGCAAGCAGGCCTCGCACCTGACGGACCGCCCACGAAACGCCAACTTTTCGCTGAGCCTCCTCATCGGGACCACAGGCCTCCAGTTCGCCAATCAGAGCCGCCGGAATGCGCGCCTTGCAAAAACCGCAGAACGTGCGGGCCTGCTTCAACGAGAGTACCGGCATGATGCCCGGCAGAATCGGCACCGACACGCCGGCGGCCCGTGCCCGATTCACAAAACGGAAATAATCTTCGTTATCCAAGAAGAGCTGCGTGGTGACAAAATCCGCTCCGGCCGAGACCTTGCCGGCCAAAAAACGCACGTCCGACAAGTCGTCCACCGCATCTGGGTGCCTTTCAGGAAAGCCGGCGACGCCGACCGCGAAGCGACCCGGGTGAATTTCACGAATCAGGCGGACAAGCTCATGGGCGTGCGCGAAGCCTTGCGGGTGCGGCGTGAAATCTTTTTGGCCCTTCGGCGGATCGCCGCGTAAAGCCAAGATGCCAGAAAATCCAGCTTCCGCATACTGTTTGATGATCGCGACCAGTTCCGCCCGCGTGTGCCCGACGCAAGTAAGATGGCCAATTAGCGGAAGCCCCAACTTCACCAATTCGGCCCCGTAAGCTAACGTCGTCGAACGCGACGTGCCACCTGCCCCGTAAGTGATCGAGGCGAAATCGATGCCCAGCGGTTGCAACGTCCGGGCGGTCTCCAAAAGCTTTGCCCCACCCGCCTCATCCTTGGGCGGAAAAAATTCCACCGAGACGGTCGGACGTACAGGGTGACGGAGCGCTTGAATGAGACCCGAGTTTATCATTTATATATCTTCTTATCCAGATATGATGATATTAGTCAAGGCCTAGCCTTGGCCGCCTAGCCTGCCCTCGGCCCGTCATGGGGGGCATTGGCGGGCAAATCATCCGGTAAAGCCAGATGGTAAACCATCACCATCCAACACAGCATGACGGGGTAGATCAGCACGATGAAGCCGAAGGAGCCGAAGATGCCCAGGATGATTCCGGTGCCGACGGACAGGACTTTGAAAACCACGAGAAGACAGACCGGGATGATGACGCAGATGATTGCGGCCACGTAGCCGATCGAGGTGGTCCCGGAATAGAATCCCGCTGACTTCGCCAAATCCATCCCGCAGGACACGCAGGCCTTGTTCAAGCGGAACCACGAAGCCAGCAAACCGCGTTGGCCGCAATTCGGACAACAGCAGAGGGCCCCGCGCATCATGATATCGGCCCGCGTGACCTTTGGGTTCGGATTGGATTCCATCACTCTAGACTTACGCAAAGGACCAAAGGGTCAAGGGCGCGGCGCTTAGACCCGCAGGAAGATCTTCTGGCGACGAAGGAACCAGAGGAAGGTCCATTCGACGGCGAAAAACCCGAGCGCAAGCACCAGCACCGACCAACGCTCCGGGAGCGCCTTGGCTAATCCACCAAAAACGGCCTGCGCGGTATATTCAAATTTGATGAACTTGCTCGCCATATAGATCAGCACTGAATTCATCCCGACGACCGCAAAGAAATCACCGAAGCGGCGGCAGCCCAACACGTCGATAGTCCAATAGAAGAGGCCCAGCAACAAAGCCGACCAGCCTCCCGTCCAAAGCACAAAGGAACTCGTCCAAAGGTTCTTATTAATCGGGAACGCGAAATCCCAAAGCCCCCCGAGGAGCAATAAGACCAAACCGGCGGCGGCAAGCCCCACGGCCTTACGGGAGCCAGAGACTTCGCCTTCTGGACGTCGTAGCCAAAGGCCGGCGAGAATGCCGAGGAGCGCATTACCGATTGCGGGGATAATTCCGAGCAAACCCTCTGGATCGTGGGTCGTGCGATGTAACTTTCCTGGCAGGAATAATCGGTCAAAGTAACTCGTGAAGTTTCCTTCAAGCGTGAAGTCGCCACCCTTGAAGTTAGGCGCATGCGCGAAACTGAGCAAAGCCCAATAGGCCAACAACACCCCGGCCAGCCAAACCCAGAGCCGCCGTGGGGTCGTGAAATTAAAAGCAAAGATTAACTGTGCGAACATGCCCGCCAGACCAATGCGGGCCAGCACGCTGCCGAAGCGCATATTCTCATAACCCTTCCACTGCAGACCATTGTTATAGATGATGCCCAACAGCACGAGGATCGCGCCGCGCTGGATGATCTTCCGGCAGACTTCGCCCCGCGCGCCTTCCGTCAGGCGACGCGTCAATGAAAACGGCGTAGAAACGCCGGCCAAGAAAAGGAATAACGGAAAAATCAGGTCTTCGAAATGAAAGCCATGCCATGCCACATGCTCCAACTGCTCGTTCACCACCGAAAGCCAGCCCAGAGATTTGAACTGCATTAATGCCAGAATGATTCCATGCCCGCCGATGATCCAGAAAAGGTCAAAGCCGCGGAGGGCATCGAGAGACAAAAGACGTTCGGGCTTAGGAGGAGGGGCATCCATGGGGGTTATATTTTTCTATACCTCGCCCCCCAGAGGTCTACCCGGAAAACGCAGTCAGGGGGCACGTTGGCAAGGTGACACGGGGCAAGGAATTAACACCCGTGCCCACTTGCCCACGTGCCACCCTGCCCCCTCGCCGCTTTGCGGCGCTTACATGCGCTCCACGGGCTCGATGCCCAGCAGCCGTAACCCGACTTCCAAAATAGCGGTGGTACGGGAGCAAAGCATCAGACGACGGGCCTTCACCGCCGGTTCATCCACGATGACACTATCGGCCGCATAAAACGCGCCGTACGCCGCCGCTAACTCATGGAGGTAAGTACAAAGATGATGCGGGCGCAGGTCCTCTAAGGCTGAATCCAAAGCCGCGGTGAAGCCCAGCAGCTTGCGCGCAAGGGCGATTTCCGTTGGCGTTTCCGGGTCGGTCGCGCCCTCTTCGCCTTGTCCGACGGCTAGTCCGCTCTTCCGGAAAATCGAACGCACCCGGACCACGGCGTACATCAGGTAAGGCGCCGTGTTACCCTCGAAGGCCAGAAGTTTTTCCCACGAGAAGGTGTAATCCATCGTGCGGCTCGAGGAAAGATCCGCATAACGTAGAGCGGCCACCCCGATGGCCTTCGCGATCGAACGATGCTCGGCCTCCGGAAGATCTGGGTTCTTTTTCTTCACTTCCTGATAGGCCCGTTCGGTGGCCTCATCGATCAGTGCCTGAAGTCGCACCGGATCGCCCGACTTGGTCTTAATGGCCTTACCATCTTCGCCGAGGATAGTGCCGAACCAGACGTGTCGCAGGCGAGGCAGGCGACGCTTTGAAGCCTTGAACCATTTAGCTCCGGTCACGAACAGCTGATGAAAATGATCCTGCTGACGGCCGTCGGTCACATAGATGATCTCGTCGGCCTTGAAATGCTCGAGTCGATAAAGTAACGTCGCCAAGTCCGTGGAAGCGTAGTTCGAAGAACCGTCTCGCTTGCGAATGATGAACGGCATCTTGGTCTCGGCGTGTCGCGAGAACCGCGGCTCCTCGTCGTGCCAGGCGACCAAGGCGCCTTCGCTTTCCTCGGCGAGACCGTATTGCTGCAACTCGGCATAGACCTGATCGACCTTATCACGATAAAAAGATTCCCCGAGGATGACGTCTGATTTTAAATCGAATTGGTCGTAAATGCGCTGACAGGCCGCATTGGAAACTTCGACGATTTCCTTCCACAGGGCGGTGTTCGCGGCGTCGCCAGCCTGAAGCTTTGCGAGCTCGGCGCGGGCTGCATCCATGAGTGCAGGGTCGGCCTTGGTGGCGGCGCTGCCCTCCTTGTAAAGGCGCTCGAGGTCTTCGAGGGCGTGAGGACTCTTGGCGTCCAGCTGGAAGCCCGCGCGGCGGATCGCGAGGATCAGGATGCCGAAGTTCGTACCCCAGTCGCCGATATGATTATCGCGCACGAGATCGGCACCGCAGAATTCGACCAGACGTGCGACCGCTTCGCCGATGACGATCGGCCGCAGATGGCCAACGTGCATCTGCTTCGCGGTGTTCGGCGAAGGATAATCGATGACGACTTTGCGGCCGCCCATCAGACGGGCCGCGCCGGCGCGCCATTTCGATTCATCGCGATACTCCCGCAGCCAGGAACCTAAGGCGACGGGCGTGAGTTTGAAATTAATGAATCCAGGGCCAGCGATTTCGACCTGAATCAGTTTTTCGTCGACTCCCCCTTCAGTGCGGAGCGATTCGAGCAAAGCGCTCGCTAGAGCCCGCGGATTCGCTTTGGCTTTTTTTGCCGCCGCCAAGACGCCATTGGCTTGGAAGTCTGCGTGGCGGGGATCCGAGGACTTCAGCTCCGGATCGAAATCGGCTTCGAAACCAGGGACGGAAGTGGCGGCCTTGCGCAGCAGAGCATCGATTTCGCGGGCAGGGTTGAACCAGACAGACATGACTTAAGCCGTAAGCCCCTAAGCCCCCTCGGCAAGCGAAGAAGGCGCAAGGACTCGGGACGGGCTTATTTCAGCGTCTTGAGGTAGGTGAAGAGGTCCGTCACCTGCTCGTCCGTGAAGCCGTCCAGCAGGCCTTCCGGCATAATCGAGCGGCGCAAATACTTGGTGGCCGACACTTCGGCCTTCGGAATGCGACGATCGGCGCCGCCGGGCTGACGGAGCACGTAGGCCGTCGCATCCTCGGAAACGTAGAACGCTTCGACGACTTCACCGGCCTTGAGTTTGACCTGAAAGATGCGGTATGCGGCTTCGATAGCGGCGTTGGGGTCGACGATATTGCGGATCACGCCTTCCATACCCATCGCGCCAGCGCCGGACAGATTCGGGCCGATGAGTCCGCCCTGCCCGTTGATCATGTGGCAGGCCTGGCAAAGCGCGACGACGGCCTTGCCCTTGCCGACATCTCCGCTTTTCTGCGCCAGCGTGAAGTAATGAGCAGTCTTGGTCTCCAACGCCGCAAACTGCGCAGCGTTCAGTAACGGCGGCGAATCTGTCGAGCGTACGACCTTCGCCCCGGTGCCGAGCTTACCCCACGCGGCATCACCCTTCGCCGAAGCGAAGACGAGTGACTTCGGCAGAGGTTCGCCGGCGAAGGTACGCGTCATATTCGCGCGGACTTCCGCCGGCTTACGCTCGACGTTCCAAACGCGGTATTCGGCGAAGGCGCCCAGCGTTCCGCCCTTGGGCGTCGACCAACCGATAGTGAGGCCGGGCAGATTATGCGGCACGGAGATCTTCGAGGTACCCGTGAGTTCTCCATCCTGATAAATGCGCAGGATACCGGCGGCATCGCGAGAGAACGCGACGTGCGTCCAAATATCGGGTGAGATTGGTTTGGCGGATACGACCGCATCGCGGATCGTACCACCGAAATAGGCGCGGAAGATTCCTCCGGCGAAATTGAGGTCCAGCACGCCAGGCGCGCCAAGGATGCTGTCGTTATTGTCGATCTTTCCGTCCAGACGGACCCAGGTCTCGATGGTGAAAGGACCCTTGAGCGAGATATTGGCATTGGCTACGGCGTCGTTCGAACCATCCAGTGCCAAGACGCTACGGAAGACGCCACCGAGTTGGGCGGACACGATCACGAGTTCGGGGCTGTCACCCAAGGCAATGGCGAGCTTCTCGGCGACCGGGATCTCGATGTCGGCGACGGCGATGGACTTGTCGGCCAAGCCGGTGGCGATAGCCTTGGCTCCGGCCTTAGTACCACTGATACCGTCAAGTACGAGCTTGCGATCGTTCACGGCCAAGGTCGGGTAGAGCTTCATCGCCAAGACGGAAGCCTGCGGAGAACGAGAGACGACTAAGGCGCGCAGGGCTAGATTCGAGATTTCTACCGGCGATGTGCCGACAAGCGCGGCGATAGCCTCGGGCTTAGTCGTACGCAGTTGCTGAAGTCCGATCAGAGCATCGCGACGAGAATCCTCGCGGGCGACCATGGCGAGCAGATTGTCCTCGAGCGCAAGGAGCTGGAATCCGCCGATGAGCTGGGCGGCCAAAGCACGCTCAGCGGCACCCTGCTTGAGCATGGCCTGCGCGGCCTCGGCGACGACCGGGCCGACCTTGGCGGGATCGAGATCGGTGCGGGTGACAAGCAGGAGCTCCACAACGCGATTACGCACCGCCGCATTGGCCAGGAGTTTGCGCAGCACGGCGACGCTCGCGGACTGATCCAACGTCTTGGCGACGGCGAAGAGCTCGTCTGGTCCAGGAGCGCGGTTCAGCTGACCGACCAGTTCGGCAATGAGAGGTGCGCCGACCTTCGGGTCGAGCGCAAGCGCAGCGAACATGCGTCCTTCGGCGGGTAGCGACTTGGCTTCCGGCGAAGCCAGGAATGTCGCGACGGCCTCGGGCTGACGCTCGAGATACATGCGGATAAGGAAACGTTCGAAGTCGCGCTCATAGGCGACGCCGACCTTGATCGGCTTGCCGCGACGGTCCGGGGCGTTGGGAGCGTCGAGAGAAGGACCAGCAAAACGCATCAAGGCGCCGAGGGCGGCAGGAGACTTAACCGAGGCCTCGCCGAGTGTCTTGATCGCGGCGGCGCGAACTTCCGCGTCAGGGTCGGCCGCAAGAGCGACGAGTGCATCGAGATGAGAAGCCCACGCCCCGAAATGGCGTAGCGCGTTCACGGCCTCGCGACGAACATTTCGATTCGAATCGGCCAAGAGACGCACCGCCAAAGGTCCGATCTTGTGGCCGTGCTCGGACAGGACCCAGAGAGCCTGGATGCGGCGAGCGGACGAAGCCGAGGCGTCTTCGGCGATGGCCAAGAGCGCGGCGGATGTCGCTTCCTCGTGACCCCGGTCGGCTAGCGTCTGCCAGGCGAGATGGGCGTCGGCGGTAATCTTAGAACCGAGGCGAGTGATGAGCTCGGCAGAGGAAAGCTTGGTATAATCCGGTACCACCTGAGGAACGAAGCCCTTCGGTTTGATGCGCCAGATGCGACCCGACTGCTTGTCGCGGTCGGGGTGATTACGGGCGACTTCGTTGTGGCTGATGATCTTGTTGTACCAGTCGACCACGTACAGGCAGCCGTCCGGACCCATCGTCATCGCGATCGGGCGAAAGAACGGGTCCTCGCAGGTGACGAAGTCATCGAGGTGCTCGAGACGATAGCCGGAGCCTTCACGCTGCTGGCGGAGCGCGTTGACCTTCGAGGTGATCGGATTGGCGACATACATCACGCCGTCGAAGCCTTTCGGCCACACGCCGACATCAGAGAGCGCGAGGCCGCTCAAGCCCGTGCCGCCCATCTTGAAATCAGGGGCTTGGATCGGGAAAGGCGGCTGATAGGATTTCGCCAGACGATCCGCACAGCCGGGATAAAATGCATACTCGTGGAATGGCATCACGGGGTAGCCAAAATCGTTGGCCTCCTGGATGAACACTTCCCCTTCGCCCGTCAGGACGAGACCCCAGATATTGCAGGGGCCGACGCTGGTAGGCTCAAAGAAGCTGCCGTCCGGACGGAAACGCGCCATGCGGGTACTAGGGAAATCAATCTGGTCGCCTTTCGTGGTGACGACCGTACCCTTATTGAAAGCGCCTTGCGCGAGCCACATCCAGCCGAAAGGCGCGCGGGTGAACTGGTGCGGAAAGAGGTGCGAATCCTGCACGCCGAAGCCCGTCAGCAGTACTTCGCGCTTGTCGGCCTTGCCGTCGGCATCCGTGTCACGAAGGAAAACGATGTCATGGCCGTGCTGGACGACGGCGCCGTCCTTGTAGGGCAGGACGCCTTCAGGGATGGCCAGGCCGTCGGCGAAGGCGCGCGGCTGATGCAGACCCGATTCAAAGGGCTTATCAAAGATGATGACCTTATCGCGGGCGTGAGATTTATAAAGCGCTTCGGCGGCTGCCGGGTTCTCGTTGGCGTCAACCGGATACTCCAGTGCGGTGCTGGACCAAGCCCTGCCCTGCTGGTCGAAGATCAGCATGATGAACTTGCCGAGGTCAGCGGATTCCTTGGCGAAAAGTTCGATCTCGAAACCTTCTGGTAGCTTGAAGAGCTTCTGCTGTTCCTCGGCCGAACGACGTACGCCCTGCACGTTGTTGTAGCTCTTGTCGCGTTTCGCTGGTGCGACCGCGGCCTTCGCCGGCTCGGTCTTCTGTTCCGTCGGCTTCACCTTATCCCACGTCAAAGCACCCGGCGTAGGCGGAAGTTCTTCGATTGAGACATCCTTCACTTGGACTTCGGCCGGGCCACCGGCATGAATCTGGAGGCCGATTTTACCGTCTTGGGCGATATTAGCTTCAGTCTCGGTGAAATCGAGCGCCGGCACTCCGTTGATCCAGCTACGAATCCGTGGGCCTTCGGCGAGGATACGGTATTCGTTCCAATCGCCTTCTTTAATCGCCGCGAGCACCGCCGCCGGATCGACGGCATCAGCGACGACTTTTTTACGGCGGCTCTCATCATAGAGCTTTCCGTACCAGCCCTTGCCGTAGTCGACCTGATAGCCACTCATCTCCGAGCTATTCGGAACGCGCACGCTACGCATCTGGACGCCGCTGTTGACGAAGCCTGTGCCCGTGAGACGTAACTTCACGCGTAAATCAAAATTCTGATAAGATTTCTCGGTCGCGAGGAATAAATTCTTGGGCACCTTCTCCTTAAGAGATCCGCCGCGGATTTCGCCGCCTTCCACGCGCCACCAGGCCGTGTCACCCTCCCAACCGGAAAGCGACTTGCCATCAAAGAGCGGGGCAGGAGCAGCGTTTCCAAGAGCCATCAGACCGAGTAACATCAGGGCGGTGAGGAATAATCGAGGCGTCGACATAAGCAGGGGGTAACGGGGAATCTAGACAACATCCGGCAATCGACAACCCTGCTCATGCCCGCAAAACACAACTCGATTACCGCTAAATGCACATCCGGAGGGGCAAACAACCAAGCCACGCTTGCATCTCCGCCCCGAACCCTAAGGTTAAGGCCATGTCGGCATCCCATAAGCTTGTTCGTGATTGCGAGGCCACCCTCATCCCTGCGGGTGACGTAGTCATCCTTGAGGCTGGCACGGAAATACAAGTCGCCCAAGCCCTGGGCAATTCGGTGACCGTCCGCACGACCATGGGTCTATTTCGGATTGCCGAAGCCGACATCTCAGCCCTTGGGCCGGAGGCACAATCGCTCTATAGCAAAAAGGGAAATGCGACGAGCACGAGACCGCTCGATCAAGATGCGCTCTGGGAAGCCCTGAAAGAATGTTTTGATCCGGAAATCCCCGTCAACATCGTCGATCTCGGACTCATCTATCATCTGGAATTGTCACCCGGCGAAAGAGGCGGACAAAAAATCGCCGCCAAGATGACGCTGACGGCCCAAGGCTGCGGCATGGGACCGGTCATCGCGGCGGATGCCAAATCCAAATTGGAAGCACTTCCCGGAGTCGAGTCAGCCGAAGTTGAAATCGTCTGGGACCCAGTCTGGAATCCGCGGATGATTTCCGAAGCGGGACGTAAGCAGTTGGGTCTCGAATGACACCTAAGCCCATCCAGCATGGCACAGGGCTATACCTGCACGTGCCCTTCTGTGCTTCGACCTGCGATTTTTGCGCCTTCTACCAAGAACAACCGAAGCGCGGCGATATTGACCGATACCTTGATGCGATCGAGCGTGAGATGGAAATCAATCCTCCAGGCCGAGTGGAAACCGCTTTCTGGGGCGGCGGCACGCCCGGCTTACTGCCGGCGGAAGATTTGCTTAGGCTTGGCCAGGCCATGGTGAAAGCCGGTGGACAGCCCAACGAGTGGACTGTCGAACTGGCACCCTCCTCGGTGCGTGCCGACAAACTGGCGGCCCTAAAAGAAGTCGGTGTGACGCGGGTATCCATGGGTGTGCAGAGCTTCGACGAGACCACGCTTGACGTACTGGGCCGCCGACATTCTCCAAAACAAATCATGGAAGCCTGGGGTGCCATCGAATCGACCGGCTTTCAGAGTCGTAACTTGGATCTCATCTTCGGTATCCCCGGACAGGACGAAAAGCGTTGGGCAGCGGACTTAAGTCGCGTCATGGAATTGAAACCTGATCATATTTCCACCTACTGCCTGACCTTCGAGGAAGACACGGCGATGTTCGTCAAACTCTCGCAAGGCAAGGTTAAGATTGATAAAGATCTCGAGGCCCGACTTTACCGCGGCACCTGGGAGATGCTCGAAGCGCACGATTACGCGCAGTATGAGACCTCGAACTTCACCAAGCCCGGGCACGCTTGCCGTCATAATCTTATCACCTGGGAGATGGGATCATGGATCGGCTACGGTCCCTCCGCGTCCTCGCAATGGAAGGGGCGGCGATGGACTAACCCTTCTAACCTCGAAGGTTGGATGAAAGGCATCGAAGCGGGCAAACCCGTCTGCGAACAGATGAAGGATGTGGATGATAAGGATCTACTCACCGATGCACTTATCTTTGGCTTACGGTTGAACGCCGGCGTCAAACCAGCCGAACTCGCCGCACGCTTTCAGGCCGAACTCCCGCCCGGCGTGTCGCGTCTCTTCAGCAATCTGATCGAAGAAGGATTAATGGAAGCGGACGGGGCCAGCTTCCGCCTCACCGGTGAAGGTCGGATGCGGGCCGACGCCGTGGGCGTCGCGGTCTTGGATCAGTTTGACTGATAGAATCGGCCCCTTTGAGCCGCCACCATCGGCACCTGAAAGTATTTACCTCGGGTGGCGGCATCCAGCTCCGACATTAAGCTGAGGTCGCGTCGACCTTCCGCTCCTGCGCGTCGACCACGACGGTCGTGACCAAATCGGAGCCGACATTCGTCATTGAGCGAGCCATATCCAAGATACGATCCACGCCGAGCACGATACCGATGCCCTCGGGCGGGATGCCGAAGGTGACCAGCAGGCCAGCGATAAGCGGCAGGGATCCGCCCGGAATTCCGGCCACCGCGACGGCGCTCAGTACGGAAAGGAAAAGCAGGGTCAGCTGTTGGGCGATAGTCAGATCGACGCCGAAGACCTGTGCCACGAAGAGTACCACGCACCCTTCGTATAACGCCGTACCGCTCATATTCATCGTGGTCCCTAAAGGCAGAACAAATCCGGCGACGCTCGGCTTGAGGCCAAGGGTATTCTTGGCGCACTCCAAGGCGGCAGGCAGGGTCGCATTGCTTGAGCTCGTCGAGAAAGCTGTGATGAGTACGCCGCGGATGTCGCGGAAAAATTCCAGCGGCCGCCGGGTCGTCCAGAGACGCAACCAGATCGACATCGTGCCGAAAAGATGGAGCAGCATCACGGCGAGACAGCCGAGGGCGAAGACACCGAGGGCGACCAGGATGTCTACCCCGATCTTGACGATCACGCTATAGATCATCGCAGGCACGGCATAAGGCGCCATGTTCAAAGCCAATTTCACGATACCGGTCATGAGCTCCGACACCATATCGAGCGCCGTGAGTAATTGCAGCCGCTTCGCCTCGGCGAGCTGCGTGCCGACCACTCCGACCAGGATCGCAAAAACGATCAGGGGGAGCACGTCGCCAATCGTGCCATTCGAATGCCCCATGACCGCGCCAAAAAGATTCTTAGGCATGAACATCTCGACCAGCCCGCCCAGGCTTAAAGAAGTCGCCGAAGACGAGGCCACGACATGCTTCTGCGCCGCGCCGCCATATTCCTGCATCAGCATGACCTTGGCGGCCGGATCGAGATGGTCGCCAGGGCGCAGCACATTCATCATCAACAAGCCAAGGGCGACCGCGATGGCCATATTCAGGAGGAATAAAGCGAAAGTGCGACCCGCCAAAGGCCCGAGGCGATCGAGGCGACCGAGCTGCGCGACCCCGGCGGCCAGCGAAGCGAAAACAAGCGGGATCACCACGAAGAACAAAAGTCGGAGGAAAACCTGCCCAATCGGATCGAAAATATTTACCGCGACCTTGCGCATAAACTCCAGCGAAGCTGGCGAGTAATGTCCGAGGCCGAGGGTCGCGAGACCAGCGACAACCCCGAAGAGCAGTCCGAAAAGGATACGATTAGCGAGCGGTCGATTGGTTTCTGCCATAGATTAGGGGTAAGGGCTTTTAAGAGCGACTCTGCCGCAGTTCCACTTAATTTGTTAAAGTCCCCATGAAAACCTTACTTCCGTTGCTGATTTGCAGTTTATTATTTGCGGCCGACGATTCCGGGCCGGCCAAGCCTAAGCAAACGATGCCGATACCTTCCGATGAACCGGCGCTTGGTTGGAAAAACCTCTTCGACGGAAAGACGCTGCAAGGCTGGTCGGGCGACCCGAAGTATTGGCGCTGCGAGAACGGTGCCATCGTCGGTGAAATCACCCCGGAGACTTTGGTGAAAAATAATACGTTCATCATCTGGGAGGGCTCCGTCGCCGGAGACTTCGAATTAAAGGCGGAGTATCGCATCACCGACAAAGGTAATAGCGGCATCAACTACCATAGCACCGATGTCGTGGGTCTACCGTTCGCCTTGACGGGCCCTCAGGCCGACATCGACGGCCAGAACAAGCATACCGGGCAAAATTACGAAGAGCGCGGTCGTACCTTTAACGCATTACGCGGACAGATCACCCGCATCCGGCCCGGGGTCAAAGCGGAGATCATCGGCAGCGTCGGCGACGCCAAGGAACTCGTCGCTTTTATCCACAACGGAGACTGGAACGAATATCACTTGGTCGTCCGGGCCGGCACTCAAATTCATATCCTTAACGGACACGTCATGAGCGTGGTGATCGACGATGAGCCGGCGCTCCACCACCCCGAGGGCAAAATCGGCGTGCAAGTCCACGTCGGCCCGCCGATGAAGGTCGAATACCGGAATCTCCGCCTCAAGACTCCGTAAACCGGCGCTGGCCTACCAGAAGACGATATAAAGCGCGGCGACCGCTCCCATAAAGAGCACCGAGCCAACGATGAAACCTTGGCCGGGATTAAAGTCTTTGGCCTCCCACTGGAGCGCCTTGGCTTCGTCCTCCTCGTTTCTACAAACCAGGCTAATCACCACCATCAGGACGGCGAGGATGACCGTAACCCAGCCCATGCGATCCATGAAGGGCATCGTGGGCGTGAAGACCTTGAAGCCCGCAGAGAGCGGAATGGTCAGTAATGCGACGGTCAGGGCGCCGACGGAGGTCGCCCCGCGCCAGAAGAAACCGAGCAGGAAAATCACCACGACCCCAGGGCTGATAAAGCCCGTGTATTCCTGGATGAATTGAATCGCCTGATCGAGGCGACTTAACTGCGGTGCGATTACGACGGCAATCAGCATCGCCACCGCGATGGCGATGCGTCCGACGCTGACCAAGCGCACCTCCGAAGCCAAGGGGTTCACGTAGCGTTTGTAAAGATCGAGCGTGAAGATTGTCCCAATGCTGTTCGCCTTGCCCGCCAACGAAGCGACGATGGCGGCCGTCAAGGCCGCGAAGGACAAACCTTTGAGGCCTACGGGCAACAGGCCGATGAGCGCAGCATAACTCTTGTCTGGCTTCACGGCACCGCTGGCATCGAGTAATTCCGTAGCGAACTGACCCTGCTGGTGCAACACATAGACGGCGATGCCGGGGATGACGACGATAAGTGGCATCAGTAATTTCAAGCCCGCGGCGAAAAGAATTCCCTTCCGGGCCGTACCCACCTCCGCCCCCAGTGCCCGCTGCGTGATGTACTGATTGCAGCCCCAGTAATTCAGGTTCGCCACCCACATCCCGCCGATGACAACGCTCAACCCCGGCAAATCGCTATAATACTTATGACCTTCGTGTAAGATCATATGGAAGTGCGTCGGCGCCTTCTCGGTCAGCAAGGAAAGGCCCGCCAGCACGCCTTCTTGCCCGAATTGCGTCGCGACTAAGCTAAGCGCCAGCCAAGTCGTAGCGAGACCACCGACCACAAGGACAAAGACCTGGAGCACATCCGTATACCCGATCACCTTCATGCCGCCGAGGGCGATGAACAGGGCGAAAGCGGCCAGAAAGCTAACGCAGAGATTAAACGACAGGCCAGTCATGCCTTCGGCGGTGAGAGCGCCGAGGTATAAAATACTGGTGAGATTCACGAAGACGTAGACCAGCAACCAGAAGACCGCCATAATGGTAGCAACAAGCTTACCGTAACGTTGCGTCAGAAACTGTGGCATCGTGAAGATGCGGTTCTTCACGTAGCCAGGCATCATGAAGATCGCGACGATGAGCAAGGCCGCTCCTCCGCCCCACTCGTAGCCAGCAATGGCTAGACCCAAGGCGAAACCCGAGCCCGACATCCCGATAAATTGTTCGGCCGAAATATTGGAGGCGATAATGGAGGCCCCGATAGCCCACCACGTCAGTGCCCCTTCGGCTAGAAAGAAATCGGCCGACGATACGACATCGGCTCGCTTCTTGCGATAGATCCAAAGTCCGTAAGTCGTCACGACGGCGAAATAGGCAAGGAAGACAAGGTAGTCGGAGGTATGCATGGGGATGACGGTCTATTGGGAAATTTTCGTGACCGCAGGTCCGCCCGCCGGTCGGGTGACGAACATCACGGGATCGATCTTGGTGCGAGCCAGATAAGCTTGGCGGAAAGATGCGGCGGCGGACTCGAGCTTATCGCTGGCGACGAGGGCGATGACGCAGCCGCCGAAACCGCCGCCCGTCATCCGGCAGCCATAGACCCCGGGAATAGTCCTCGAGATATCGACCAACGCATCCAGCTCGGGGCAACTAACCTCATAGTCGGCCCGCAGGGATTCGTGACTGGCGAACATCGCCTCGCCGGCGGACTTCCAGTCGGCCCGTTCAAGCGCCGACACAAAAGTAAGCGTACGGTCATGCTCGCTCGTCACATGCCTCACGCGCTTGCGTTCAAGCTCTGGCAAGACGCCGCCGCGCGAAAGCAGATCGGCAGAAGTGATGTCCCTTAAGGAACTGACTCCGAGTAAGCAGGAAGCATGGACGCACTGTGTCCGACGCCGCGCATACTCACCATCGACCAAGGCATGCTTGACGCCGCTGTTAATCACCAAGACGGAAACCGCCTGGCCATCCATCGGCACGTAACGCACCGATTGGTCTCGGCAATCCAGCAACAAAGCATGTCCTGCGCGGGCGAGCGTCACCGCAAACTGATCCATGATGCCACACGGCACGCCGGCATACTCATGCTCGGCCTGCTGACAAAGCAAGGCCTTCACGGGTAGCGGCAAAGACATTCCGCCCAGAACCTCCAAGACCGTGGCCGTGGCGACTTCGAGGGCGGCGCTACTGCTCAACCCTCCGCCGGCCGGAAGGTCGGCGGACACCGCGGCGTCAAAGCCGGGAATTTCCCAGCCGAGCTTCTGAAAACCAGCGATGACCCCTGCCGGGTAAGCCGCCCAGCCGCGAACATCGCGACTGATGGCAGAAGAAAGATCAAAAGCAACGACCTCAGATTCACGAGCGGAACTCCAGACGGCGAGACGATCTGCCCGAGGCGTGACCCGAATGCTCACATGACGGTCGATCGCCATCGGCAAAACCAGCCCATCATTATAATCCGTGTGCTCCCCGATCAGGTTGATCCGACCGGGAGCCGTCACCACGAACCCCTGCGTTACCGCCGAATCAAGGGGAGGAAAACTCATGCACACAGAATGGCGGGGCTACCAATCATCTTCCGCCCAACCTAAGCCGCGAAAATGATGGGGCAAGACCAGACCCACCCGCCGAGGTTTAGTTTGCTCACCCTCGTTCATCCGAAATCATCAATCCAAGCGCTATAATCTCGGGGACTTCCACGCAATCGTCCAGCGACACCGCCCTGAAGTGCCGAAGTAAGCCCAGAGCCTAGGCGAGCTCCCTCGAGATCGCGTCCCAGAGGGCGATGCGAGACTCGATGGCGGCGACGGAGGCCTCGGCGGCTTCGGCCCACTTACGATCGTCGTCGCCGCAGAGCAGTTCAACCATGCGGAGCGAGATGGCGCCATGATGACCACCATCGACCTCGATGTGGCGCTCGAGGTAATATCGGAAGGTATCGAGCTTACCGGGGTATTCGCGACTGAGTCGCGAGACCAGTTCGGTGAACATGTCAGGAATTAAGTCCTCACGTCCGAACGTGAACGCAGCGGCGACTTCGTGCGATTTGCCGTTCGTCGCTAAGGCGAAGGTTGCGCCAGAGAAAGCGGCGGCACCGGCCGAGACGCCGGCGGAGACGAGAGCGGTGGCGGTCGAGCCTCCCTCGCGCACGGAGGCGAGCGCCTTATCCACCGCGGCGGTGTCAGCCCCTGCCTCATACATTGCTCGCAGATAGAGATCGAAATGCGCGATACGCCCACCGCGCGGGTCGACGTCGGATTCCTCGCCGCAGACGATTTCATTGATCAGGAAACGCACCTCGGCGTCGCCGACGGGAACCCAAGGGACGGTTACGCACGTCAGGTCGCGCTGGAGCCGCTTGAGCAGCGACATAAAATCCCAGACTGCGAAGACGTGCGAACCCATGAAGACGCGCACGTCATCAAGCGAGGCCATGCGCGCATAGAGCGGATGCGCGAGCAGGCGCTGGCGGGCAGGCGCGATGCGGGAGCGAACTACTTCAAGCCTAGTCATGTGAACGAAGTTATTGAGGTCGGGCGAAAAGCAAGCAGGTGACTTAATGATTAGGACATCAAGTCCGCTTAATTTGACGGAGAGCCTCGTAAGTGGCGATTCCGCAAGCGGTGGAAAGGTTCAGTGAACGGGTCTTGTCGTTGAAATGCGGGATCTTTACTTCGCGGGCCGGACCGAACCACGCGTGAATCTCGTCGGGCGTACCGGAGCCTTCGTTGCCGAAGACGAGCCCGTCACCTTCTTCAAACTTCGTATCCCACAGGCCATTCGTGGTCTTGGTGGAGAAGAGCCAGAGACGCTCCGGACGGCCAGGCGAGGCCAGAAAGGCTTCCCAGTTATCGTGGTGGCGGACATCAAGCTCGTGCCAGTAATCCATACCCGCCCGGCGGAGCTTGGCGTCATCGATTTTGAAGCCAAGCGGGTGAACGAGGTGCAGCACGCAACCGGTGACGGCGCACATGCGACCGACATTACCCGTGTTAGGCGGGATCTCCGGACGGAGCAGGACGAGATGCAGGGGCGGCTTCACCGGCGGCGGCTCATCGCGCGCGAGATCTCGCGCTTGGATTCACGTTCCTTGATGTCCTGCCGCTTATCGTGCTGCTTCTTGCCCTTGCCGACTGCGAGCAGGCATTTGGCCAAACCGTGCTTGAAATAAATCTTGAGCGGAACGATTGCATGGCCGCCGGACTGGATCTCCGCCACGATCTTATCGACCTCGGACTTCTTGAGGAGCAAGGGCCGCGTCCGGTAGGTGTCATGGTTGTTGTGGCTCCCGAAATCATATTCTGCGATATGCGCGTGGTAGAGCATCACGCCCTTGGGACTGATCTTGATGAAAGCGTCAGCGATATTGGCCCGGCCGGCCCGCAAGGCCTTGACCTCGGTACCCAGCAAAATCATGCCGGCTTCGTAGGTCTGGCCAATGAAGTAATCCCGCCCAGCCTTAGGATTGCTGACTTCGGGAAGAGTATGCTCTCGGCGGGCGGCCATCGGAAACGAAAAGACTACGCGCCGGAAAAACCGGCGGGAGCGGACCGGCGCTTAGGTAGGCAGGCGATCTTCGGGACGGAACTCCCAAGTGATGCGGCCTTCGATGATTTCGCGCAATGCCACGTCTTCCGGTGAGAGTTTTTCGAAAACGTCACCCAAGAGGTGATTGAACTTAGGAGGGGTGACGGAATAGTCAGCCGTCGCCCGGAGCTGCTTCACGCGCTTGGAGACGACATTGATCAGAATGTTTGCATCTGGGATGACTTTACGGGCTTCCTGGAGGTATTCGTCGCGCATGGTGGTTTCCCGACTAGGGAACCACTGAACCTAGGGCAGCACCCCCCTCTGGCAAGCGATTTTTGGGGGCAAAATTGCCTTTGCCCTCCCCTTTAACCGCCAATAACTCTCCTTAGCGCATGCAAAACCCGAAGCCTTACGGCCAAACTATGAAATCAAAGGGGGGCCTATTTCGTCTGATCAACGCCCTTCGTTACACCTGGGACGGACTTCGAGCAGCGGCCAAGCACGAGGAGGCCTTCAAGCAGGAGCTCATGATTGTCATCCCCTTGTCAGTCCTCGCGTGGCTCATCCCTGGCATCAGCCTGCTCGAGCACGCCCTCCTCTTTTCGGTCCTACAACTCATCCTCATCGTCGAGCTCATCAACTCGGCCATCGAAGCGAATACGGATCATATCTCACTTGAGCGCCACCCTTTGGCCAAACGCGCCAAAGACATGGGCAGCGCCGCGGTCTTCTTGACGATCGTGATCGCCGTGGCCATCTGGGGCGCTGTCCTCTGGCAGCGTTTTGCCCACTAAATAACTTCAGGCCTTCGGAGTGGAGTCGTCTCGAATCTCGGGAATAGCTGCGAGCACGCGACCCATTAGGCACAAAAAACCCGCCAGGCGGCGGGTCTCTATTTCTCCTTTATGGGGGAGAGGTCTTAGGCCTTGGTGACGAGACCAGCCTTGATCGCCTTGACGGACACCCACTGGCGCTTAACCGAGCCGTTAGGCTGGAGCACGCGGATGCGTTGGACGTTGGGGCGGAATACGCGCTTGGTCTGTTTGACCAGCTGGAAGCCGATACCACCGCTCTTCTTGGATTGACCGCGGTGAATGATACGACGGCCTTTGTGAGGGCGCTTGCCGGTGACGCTGCAGATACGGGACATAGTGTTCGAGCTCCTTTTGGAAAGTCGGAGCAAAGGAGTGCTGAGCCGCTTGGCAAGCGGTAATTGGTCGCCTAGCTCCGTTGCAAAGCCCGATCCAAGGCCTGAAGCCCTGCCGAAAGCGTGTCTGGCGGGGTCAAAAGGCTTAAAACGAGACTCGGCGTGATAGGTGCCATCCCGTAAAAATAACCTGGGTGAGCCCAAACTCCCTCATCGATCGCATTAAGGAGGAGCTTCTCCTCCGAAACCCCGGGAGGGAGGGTGACGATCGCCGACCAACCCGAGGCCCGTGGTAAAACAGTACAACGGTTGGCTGAATTAATCGCCCATAAGCGTACGGCCGCATCGCCTTGGGCGACCCGCGCCCGCACCGAAGCCCGCAAGGGCTCAGCCCGGCGAAGTAAATCCGGCAGGGCTAGTTGAGCTGGCGTATTTACCGAAAGAAAAGCGTCCGCGATATGCTCCAGGCGACGACAGGCTTCCATCGCGAAATCGATCGGGCCAGCGACGGCGATCCAACCGAGCTTCAATTGAGGGGTCAGGGCGACCTTGGAAAGCCCGCTCAAAACAAACGTGGCGACTTGCGCCTCCCCTGCCCAGGTACCTGGCGAAGCGATTCCTTCCGCCGGATAATCCAGAAAGACTTCGTCGCACAAAATGGCCAAGCCGTGTTTCTGAGCAAAACCACGTAAGACATCGCGATCGCGGCGGCTCACGAAAGAACCCGTGGGGTTGGAGGGATTGATGCAGACAATGGCCTTGGTCTGCCGCGTCACGGAAAGACTGGCGGTGTCGATGACCCACTCGCCGGCCAAGGGTACCACCTGATAAGGCCGTAAGGTCACGCCTTCGAGGGCGGCGATCACTTCGAGCAACGGATAAGCGGGCTCCGGTACGAGGACTTCGTCGCCAGGATTGCATAATAATTTAAATAACCAGCTGTAACTTTCGCTGGTACTTGCCGAAATGAATAAGCGATCCGTGGGCACACGGGCGCCGCGCACGGTATAATAATCGGAAATCGCCGTACGCGTCACGGCCAAGCCATGCGGATCGGGATCCTGACGTTGAATACCCTCGCGACGCAGCAAGGTGCCCAGATCGGCGACCGCCCAGGAGAACCCCGCGTTGGCTGGATTGGTGTCGGATAAATCAATCGTCGGCTGGCCTGCCACTTTACGCCGATCACGCGCCTTGCTTAAGGCGTTGGTGGTATCTGCAAAATCAAGCCTGGAGCTGAACATGCCCAGAAGAGACGGCAAGGAAGCGGCACAAGCGAGAGGAAACCATACAGGCGCGGTCCGCTGACCATCCCTGCCCTCTTACTTCCGGATTGAACTCAGTACCTGCCTCTTCAAAGGTGGAGTCATGTCCCAGCAAGTCGTGAAGCCCCGTGTCCGTGGGTTCATCTGCATCACCTCCCACCCCGACGGCTGTGCCGCCGCGGTCCGCGAGCAGATCGCCTACGTGAAATCCCGCCAGCCCCTCCAAGACGGACCCAAGTCGGTCTTGGTCATCGGCGCCTCCACGGGCTACGGACTCTCTTCGCGTATCGTCGCCGCCTTCGGATCTGGGGCCGCAACCTTGGGCGTATTTTTCGAACGCAACGGCGAAGGCGATAAGCCCGGTTCGCCCGGCTGGTATAACACCACCGGGTTTCACGCCGAAGCCAAGAAGGCGGGCATCAAGGCGGTCTCCATCAATGGCGATGCGTTTTCCGCTGAATTAAAAACCCAAGTCATCGACGCCATCAAGGCCAAGATGCCTGGCGGCAAGATCGACCTCGTCATCTACTCGCTCGCCTCCCCTCGTCGTACCGCGCCCGACGGCGTGACTTACAAGTCCGTCCTCAAGCCGACGGGCGCTGCTTTCCACGCCAAGAACCTCGACACCGATCGTAAAATCGTGAACGACGTCACGCTCGAAACCGCCTCCGCCGACGACATCGCGCAGACGGTCAAGGTCATGGGTGGCGAGGATTGGGAAATCTGGATGAACGCACTCGACCAAGCAGGCGTGATCAAGAAAGGCTGCCAGACCGTCGCCTATTCTTATATCGGCCCTCAAGTCACTTGGCCCATCTACAAGGACGGCACTATTGGAAAAGCCAAGGAAGACCTCGAGCGCGCCGGACGCAAGATCGACAGCCTGATGAAGCTCCACCGCGGCCGTGCTTTCGTTTCCGTGAACAAAGCCGTCGTCACGCAGGCCAGCTCCGCCATCCCAGTCGTCCCTCTCTACGTCTCGCTGCTCTTTAAGATCATGAAGGCCAAGGGCACCCACGAAGGTTGCATCGAACAGATTCAACGCCTCTTTGAAAAGCAGATGTACAACGGCAACGCCCTCGACTTCGACGAGAACGGCCGCGTCCGCATCGACGACTGGGAGATGGCGCCTGACGTCCAGAAGGCCGTCTTCGATATTTGGCCGACGATCACGACGGAAACCTTCGATGCGCACGCCGACTTCGCCGGCTACCAGACCGACTTCCATAAGAACTTCGGCTTTGGCCTCGCCGGCATCGATTACGAAGCCCCCACCGAAGTCGAACGCCCAATCGAGGACGCTTAAGTGGCTAAAATATTTTCCATCGCGAACCAGAAAGGCGGCGTCGGCAAGACGACGACGACGATCAACCTCGGCGCTGGACTCGCCCGACTCGGCATCCCCACCCTTGTCATCGACCTCGATGCGCAAGCCAACGCCACCAGTGCGCTCGGCATCGAAAAGACCGAAGGCAAATCGCTTTATAAAGTGCTACACGGCGAAGCAAACGCCGCTGACATGGTCGTCGCGACCTCCACCGAAAAACTCGACCTGATTCCCTCCGAGGTCGATCTCGCCGCCGTCGAATCCGAACTCGCCCAAGCCGAAAATTACCTGACACGATTACGCGATGCGCTCGCTCCGCTCATCGCCTCAGGCAAATACAAGGCCATCCTCATCGACTGCCCGCCCGCCCTGGGCATGCTCTCGATGAACGCGCTGGCTGCGTCGGATCATCTCATCGTTACCCTGCAGACCGAATACCTCGCGATGGAAGGCCTTGGCCAAATCCTCGGTGTCGTCGATCAGCTGAAAGCCGCGGGAGCCGGCGACAAACTGTCCGTCGGCGCGATTGTGATGACGATGTATGACGTGCGTACGAATCTTTCGCGGCAGGTCGTCGAGGAAGTGAAGACCCACTTTCCTGAGCTAGTCATGAAGGCGATGATTCCCCGGACGATTCGGCTTTCGGAGGCCCCCAGTCACGGCAAGACCATCTTCCAATACGACATTCATTCCCCGGGCGCCGTCGCTTACAACGCACTCGCCAAGGAATTCGCCGTACGCTTCGCGCTGAAGTGAGCGACGCCGGCCTACCCCGCGTTCGTAAAGTACTGAGCTTCGAGGAACTCAGGTCCACGCGCTTCGCCGATGGCATCAACGCCCTCTGCTGGGAACGCACGCTGCCCGGCGATTACGCCGAGGTCATTGCAAAGCTTGGACCCGGCGAAGGCATCGTGCCGCTCGACGACGAACGCATCCGCTCGCTGGAGCTGACCCCGGCCGGACAACTCGCCGCCGAAGCGATGCTCGCAGATCAGAAGTTTCTGCGCGACCACGACTTGGTACCGTCGCTCAATTGCGTTTACGACTGCGTACGCGGATTCGACGCAGGCACCGTGCCGACCGACGTCACCTCTTTCCACGTCGACAGCGCACCCGTCGAGGTAGACACGTGGCTCTGCACCTACCACGGTTCCTGCAGCGAAGGCCTCCGCAACGAAGACGCCCTGCTCAAGGTTTCGATTCCCGAGATTCGCGCGGCTCTGCTCAAGGAATACGGCGGCGCGGATAACGCCGGCTTCGCCGAGTTCCTGCACGAACATAGCTACGACTCGCACTACGCGCCCAAGCCCGGTGCGACGCCCTACCCCTTCGGCACCTTCGCGCTCTGGCGTATCGCGACGCGCTGGCCCGGCAGCCTTGTGCCGCCCTGCATCCACCGCGCCCCCGAAAACCACCCCGGCTCCCCGCGCCTGCTGCTCATCAGCTGAGTTATTTCACTTACGTCCACTTCGACAGGTAGCGACGGCCGGCCTTATCCTCGGAGCGTGCTTGCGAAACAATCACCGGGGCGAGCTTAGGGTCGGCCTTGGCCCAATTCAAATCGACCGAATAACGAAGGGCGCCGTGACCCAGAATCGGAGCAGCTTTTTCCTGCGAGAACAGGACCGCACAGATAAACAGGAAGGTGATATGCAAAGAATTATTTTTCATAGGATTTCTTGGGCAATTTCATCCCAGAGCTGATCGGCCTGCGACAGCTTTCTCACTGGCCGTCCGGCTTCCACAAACCAATAGCGAGCATTGCCGAGATCGCCTTCGATCAGATGCAGCAAGGCATGCAGCCATGAGCCCATCGGCGTCTCCATGTCTTGGGCGATATCATGCGCCGCATCCCATTCGCCTTTCTTGATCAACCAGAGGGCCTTCGCCTCCAGCGGAAGGCTCTTGGGCGGCACAGCGTCCTTAAGCGCTGATGCTTTCAGTTCAGCCGACGTCATGTGGCCACCCTAATGACGGGATGCCTTGACGCAAGAAGGCTTCCCAACTCGATAGAAGCATGTCCGCTCAGTCACGCCGTGCCCTGACCGGCGTGCCCGCGCACGCTTGGGCGGCCTGCGCCTGCTCGGAAGGCGCCGACCGCAGCGTCCTCGTATTACTCGCTTCAAATCTCGGCGCAGCCGAAACCCTGGCCGAAGAAACCGCCCAACTCCTGAGCGAGATCAACGGCAGCAAGCCAACCGCACGCACGCTCACCGAAGCCGATGCCGCGGTGCCCGCCTTCGAAGCCGACTGCGATTTGCTGGGCGTACTTTCCGCCCTCCGTCACGGCCAACATACCGCGCAACGACCGTTGCTCATCGCCTGCACTCCCGGCTCGCTCGTTCGCCGGGCGCCGGCACTCGCATCGACCGCCGAACGCGAACTTGTCGTGCGTAAGGGCGGCAAACTTTCCATTCAGAAATTTGCCCAACGGTTGGCCGAAGATTTCGGCTATGCCCACGAAGCGCTCTGCGAACAACCCGGAGAATTCGCGCTCCGGGGCGGCATCCTCGACGTCTATCCGCTCAACGCGCAGATGCCGGTGCGCATCGACCTTTTCGGTGATACGGTCGAATCACTCCGGCCCTTCGATCCGGCCACCCAACGCAGCGAAGGCGAAGTTGAAGGCCTCGTCATCTGTGCGCCGCGCGATGATTCGGGCCAAGCCAACGAAGTCTCCTTTTTTCATCACCTGCCGCCCGAGACTCTGATCATCGCCGTCGATCAAAGCCTGGAAGACCCTGCCTGCGTGGCGGTGCACGCGAGCGGCCTGGCGGAATTAACCTTCGAGGAAACCGACGAAGCCCCGGCCGACTATCTCGCCCAGGCCTTGGATTCAGCCCCAGCGGATTCGCTCTTAATCGGCGCGGCTGAAGATCCGGCACACGCCCGCGTGTTACTGCTCCGCGGTGCGGCCGCGCTCGCCAAAGACGGCCGCCTTTGCTTATTGGCCGGCGACACCGACGGTTCGGTGGAACGGCTGTCAGCCGACCTAGCGGCGATTCAAGTGCGGGGGTTCAATCCGCGGATTATTCATGCGCGCTTCGGTGGCGGCATCATCATTCCCCCCGGCGCATTATCCGGATCATTGAACGGCGGCCTCGTGCTTTTGACCGAACGCGAACTATTTGGCCGACGCAAGAGGCCTCTCGCCTCCCTGCCCCGTCGCCGTACCGCCGTCCGCGCTGCCGTGGGCAGAGCCCTCGACTTCGGCGAAGTCGTCGATGGCGATGCCTTAGTGCACGCGACCCAAGGCGTCTGTCTCTTCAAGGGAATCCGACCCTTTGAAAATGACGGCCGCACCGAAGATTATATCTCGCTGGAATTCGCCGAGAAATCGATGCTCCACTTGCCGCTGCGGGAGTCGCATCTTCTGACGCGCTACATCGGTATCGGCCGGGCACATCCCAAGCTTTCGAAACTCGGGGGCGGCGGTTGGGAAAAATCGCGCCGAGCGGCGGAAAAAGCGACGGGCGATCTTGCGGCCCAATTACTCGCCATGCAGGCCGAGCGTTCGTCTCGTCCGGGCATCGCTCATCCCAAGGACGAGGATAATCCCTGGATGGGTGAATTTGAACGCTCCTTCCCGCACCGTGAGACACCCGACCAGGCCCGTGCCATCGAAGAATGTAAGCGCGACATGGAACGGCCAGCGGCGATGGATCGCCTGGTCAGCGGCGACGTCGGCTTCGGGAAGACCGAGGTAGCCTTACGAGCGGCCTTCAAGTCCGTTCTCGGCGGCCGACAGGTCGCAATCCTCGCGCCGACCACGGTACTTGCGCAGCAGCATTTCGAAAGCTTCAAGGAGCGCCTCGCCCGCTGGCCAGTTTCCGTCGAACTTCTCAGCGGCTATCGTACGGTTAAACAGAAAGCGGAAGTGCGCGCCCGTGCTGCGGCAGGTACGGTCGACATCGTCGTCGGCACGCATGCCTTGCTTTCTGATGGGACCAGCTTCGGCCGACTCGGCCTTGTCATCATCGACGAAGAGCACCGCTTTGGCGTGCGGCACAAAGAACGACTCAAGCAATTACGGGCGGAAGTGGACGTGCTCGCCATGAGTGCGACGCCCATCCCCCGGACGCTCTACCTCGCACTCGTCGGTGCACGCGACCTTAGCGTGATTGAAACGCCCCCGCGCGAGCGGCTCCCCATCCGCACCATCGTGCGCAGTTATGATGAGCGTTTGGTCCGCGATGCCGTCAAAGCCGAACTCGCCCGGGGCGGCCAAGTTTTCTACCTGCATAACCGCGTCGAAACCATCCAAGCCGTGGCCGAACGCCTCGCCGCCCTTCTCCCCAAGGCGCGCATCGTCGTCGGGCATGGGCAGATGGGAGCGGGGGAACTGGAGGAGACCATGTCGGCCTTTGTCGCCGGGGAATACGATGTTCTGGTGTGCACGACCATCATTGAGACCGGCTTAGATATTCCGAATTGCAATACCCTCATCATCGAAGGCGCGGACCGCTTCGGCTTGGCGCAACTCTACCAACTTCGCGGTCGCGTCGGACGCTTTAACCGACAGGCCTACGCTTACCTCTTCCTCCATCGTCACGCCAACCTCGTGGGCACGGCGCACCGGCGGCTTTCAGCCATCCGCCAATACAACCAACTTGGGGCCGGTTTCCGCATCGCCATGCGAGACCTGGAACTTCGCGGCGCTGGCAACATCCTCGGCTCCGAACAAAGCGGACACGTGGCCACCGTCGGGTTTGATTTATATTGTCAATTATTACGCCGGAGCGTCGCCAAACTCCGGGGCGACAAAGGCGCGGCGGTCGACCGCTGCGAGATCCAGCTAGACTTCGTCATGCACACTCAAGGGCCCTTGGGTGTCGCATCCGACAAGTCAGGCGACGGCGAGGCCCCCATTCTCACCGCCACCTTGCCAGCAGATTGGATTCCCGAGACCCGGCTACGCATCGAAGCTTTCCGCAAGATCGCCCTCGCGGTCGATGGCTCGGAGGTCGCTGAGTTACGCAGTTCCTTGCTGGATCGCTACGGACGACTGCCCCCCGAAGCGGACGCCCTCTTACAACTGGCTGATATCCGCTGCCTGGCTGAGCAAAAAGGCGTCATCTCGATTTCGACCGAAGATAGCATTCTTAAGTGCTTGGCCGTAGGGAAAAAGAACTTTGCCGAGCCAATCCTCATCGGCAATCGCTTTCCCCGCTTGACCGTAAGGGACCCCCTGCGGAAACTTAAAGAAATCCGTGGCTTTTTATCCCGGATACCTGAACCTAACGGAAAATGAAAGCCCTCTTAACCACCGCTGCCTTAGCCCTGACCGCCGCCCTGGCGTTCGGGCAAAAGGCTTCGCCGACCCTCGAAGAAGTGGCTGCCAAACGTTGGTCGGAGATGCATGCAGATCGCATCGCCGCTACCGCCGACGGTCAGGGCATCACCCTTTCTGATATCCGACGCCAAATCGAACCCGTAGTCGGACAGATTCGCGCCTCAGTGCGTACTGATTCCGAATTCGAAAAAGCCCTCGGGGCCGCGGCGGATGAGACCTTGCGGTCGATGACCGAGCGACAGCTTGTCATCGCAGACTTCCGCGCCGGGACTGGCAAACTACCGGCGATGTACATCGACGCGGATATCGAAGAAACCATCCGCCGAGATTTCTCCGGCGACCGAAATCGCTTTGTCGCCTCCTTGCGGAGCGCGGGGACGACGCCCTTGGCGCACCGCAAATTCATCGAAGATCGTATCATCTTCGAATACATGGTGGGCCAGATCCGCCGGACGGCCACGGAAGTAAGCCCAGGGAAAATCCAAACCTACTACGAGGCTCACCGGTCTGAGTTTGAGCGCAAAGAGCAGATTCAGGTCCGCCAGATCACCTTGGCCCAAGGAGCTGCCGAGACCTTGGCCGAAGCCAAAGCCCGAGCCGATACCTTGGCCGAGGCCTTACGCCACCCGGAGAAAATCAACGAAGCTGTGGCGATGTTCAAACTCACGGGACCAAAAATGTCCGCCACCCCTTCCTTTGCCGAAATCGCCGAACGCATCAGCACCGACGACTACGCTAAAAAGGGCGGCGATGCCGGCTGGCATAATTGCGATGAACTCAACGAGCGCGTGATAACGACGCTCAAAGCCATGGGCGATAAAGACATTTCCGCCCCCCTACAATTTGACATTCCTGGAAGCAAGTCCGTCTGGTTTATCTTCTGCCGCGAAGGTTATCGGCCAAAAGGCTTCGCCACCATCGCCGACCCTGAAGTACTGAACGAAATCGAAGACAAAGTCCGGACGGAGAGCATGAAAGAAGCGGTAAAGAATTGGCTCGGCGAACTGCGCGATAAGCATCTCGTCGAAATTCGCTAAGATGAAGTCTGGGGGCCGCGAAGTAGCCGCGACTTTCAGCTGCCGGGCATTCCCTCGCCGTAGCGCCGGCCTGCTGCTCCATATCAGCGCCCTTCCGGGCAACGGGCCAATTGGCGCACTCGGGACAGCCGCCCGCCAATTCATCGACGCCCTGCAAGTCGCCGGATTTAGCTGGTGGCAAATCTGTCCGCTTGGCCCGACAGGCTATGGCGATTCTCCTTATCAGGCCCTGTCGGTCTTCGCCGGCAACCCATACCTGCTTGACCTCGACGACCTCGTCGCACGCGGCATGCTGACGGCCGCCGAAATCGCCCCGCTTAATCGCCACGGAGACGAAGGCACTGACTACGGCCGACTCTGGAATGACCTAAGACCGCTTTTACGCCGTGCGGCCGCACGCGGAGCTGTGCTATTAAAAGACAATCCGACGTTCGAAGCTTTCCGCCGAGAGGAGGCTTACTGGCTCGACCCCTGGACGCGTTTCTCGGCTCTGCGCGAGATTCATGGTTTTACGGCCCCGACTTCATGGACAAAACACACCTTCGACGACGCTCTGATAACCGAAGCCGCCGTCTTGCAGTTCTTGTTCAGTCAGCAATGGCAGGCCCTTCGGACGTATGCGCGCCAACGGGGTGTCTCCCTTTTTGGCGATGAGCCCATCTATGTCTCAGCCGATGGCTGTGATGCGAAGTTCAGGCCTGAACTCTTTCAGCTTGATGCAAGCGGGCGACCGACCGCTGTCGCCGGCGTCCCGCCCGACTACTTCTGCGAAGACGGACAGCTTTGGGGCAACCCCCTCTATCGTTGGGAACGACATGCTGCCGATGGTTACCAATGGTGGAAATCGCGCGTTCACCACGACCTAAAATTATTCGACGCCATTCGCATCGATCATTTTCGCGGTCTGCATGACTACTGGAGCGTACCCGCAGACTCGCCCAACGCGCGGGTCGGCGAATGGATGCCGGGGCCGGACTTGGATTTCACCCGCGCGCTCGGAGATCTCCCGCTGGTCGCCGAGGATCTTGGCCTACTCTCTCCCGGGGTCGAGGTCCTGCGTGAAACTGCCGGC